>NZ_CP044011.1:3907500-4528967 GCF_016864555.1 Sinorhizobium sp. BG8
CACGGTCCACATCATCGAAGGGCCGTACGACGGTCGTCGCCCTGAAGCCGATGCCCTGGTGACCTCGACGCCCGGAATTGTCCTCGGCGTGCTCAGCGCCGATTGCGGACCTGTGCTTTTCGTGGACGCCGAGGCCGGGGTCGTCGGTGCGGCCCATGCCGGCTGGAAGGGAGCCCTGACCGGCGTTCTGGAAAACACCATCCGCGCAATGGAAACGCTCGGCGCCCGGCGCGAACGGATCGCCGCCGCGCTCGGTCCCTCGATCAGCCGGCGGCACTACGAGGTCGGTCCCGAGTTCGTGGAGCGCTTCATCGGAACCCAACCGGGCTACGAGAAGTTCTTCGGTCGCTCAACGCGCGAGGGACATGCGATGTTCGACCTGCCGGCCCTTACGATCGAACGCCTGACCGACGCCGGCGTCACAGCAGAAAATCTCGATCTCTGCACCTATCCGGACGAGGACCGTTTCTTCTCGTATCGGCGTACGACCCATCGGCAGGAACCGGACTACGGTCGTCAGATTTCAGCGATAATGATACAAAAGTAATCAGGGAGGGACGCGATGGCGCTTCATTTCGAGACGGAAGAATACGCCAACAGGCTACAGCGCCTGACCGCCCGCATGCGCGAGGAAAAACTCGACGCGGTGCTGCTCTTCGCGCAGGAAAGCATGTACTGGCTGACGGGCTACGACACCTTCGGCTACTGCTTCTTCCAGACGCTTGTGGTCAAGTCGGACGGCGACATGGTGCTTCTGACGCGCTCCGCCGACCTGCGCCAGGCCCGCCACACCTCAACGATTGCCAACATCGAGGTCTGGGTGGATCGGGTGAATGCCGACCCGACGGTGGACCTCAAGAACCTGCTCAGCGAACTCGATCTGCTCGGCGCCCGCATCGGCATCGAATACGATACGCACGGCATGACCGGACGCGTCGCCCGCCTCCTCGACAATCAGATGCAGAGCTTCTGCCAGGTCAGTGATGCCTCGATGTTGGTCAGCCGTCTGAGGCTGATCAAGAGCCCGGCAGAGATCGTCTACGTGGAAAAGGCCGCGAGCCTTGCCGACGACGCGCTGGATGCCGCGCGGCCGCTGATCAGGCCGGGTGCGGACGAGGCAGAAATCCTCGCCGCCATGCAGGGTGCCATCCTCGCCGGCGGCGGCGACTATCCGGCAAACGAGTTCATCATCGGTTCGGGCGCGGATGCCCTTCTGTGCCGCTACAAGTCGGGGCGCCGGAAGCTGGACGCCGAGGACCAGCTCACGCTCGAATGGGCCGGCGTCAGCGCCCACTACCATGCCGCCATGATGCGCACGGTGGTGATCGGCGAACCGACGGACCGCCACCGCGAGCTTTACAGCGCCTGCCGCGATACCATCCAGGCGATCGAGATGGTCCTGCGTCCCGGCAACACATTCGGGACCGTTTTCGATGTTCACGCGAAGATGATGGACGAACGCGGCCTTGCCCGCCACCGGTTGAACGCCTGCGGCTATTCTCTCGGCGCCCGCTTCTCCCCCTCGTGGATGGAGCACCAGATGTTCCATATCGGCAATCCACAGGAAATCGAGCCGGACATGTCTCTGTTCGTCCACATGATCATCATGGATTCGGACACGGGAACGGCGATGACCCTCGGCCAGACCTACCTGACGACGACGGATACGCCGAAGGCGCTTTCGCGCTACGGTCTTGACTTCATCAGTTCCTGATCCACGGGTGGCAAACGGGTCCCCGCGGTTGACAGCCCCCGCCGGCGGGCACCATAAATTCGTCCGGGGAACGGAATCGCGAGCGATTCCGGAACAGGACGGACAAGGATGCACGAGCTGAAGACCCGGCTGGCACTGATCGGACTCCTGGTCGCGGTGACGGGCTGCAGCAGCACCGATGCCCTCACCCCGCAGGTGGACATCCCCGGCGGCTTCCAGTCGCCGCCCGTGACCCAGAACGACCTCGATGCCGTCGGCCGGAACGAGCAGCCGGTCGGAATGGCGCAGCAGCGAACCGTCCGCACGCACAGCCAAGAATACGGCGACACCTCGACCACGACGGCTCTCTCCTCTCCCTCCGGCGGCCGTGACACGGCTGGAACCCTCGAAGGTCAGGCTGCGGCGCTGGCGCGTAACGGAAGCGAGCCCCTCGCGAACGAAACCGTGGAACGCCGCGTCGAAACGGAAGCGGAGGCACCGACACGCGCTGCCCGGCAGGAGCAGAAGCAGGAGCAGGTTGCCGCCGCCAGTTCGTCCTCCGAAGGCGATACAATCCGCTTCCTGCCGATCATCGGCGCTCCCGTGAACGCAGTGACGCCGCTTTCCAAACGCCTCGGTGCCCAGGCGCGCGCCAGCGGGCTGACGATCAAGAGCGCATCCGACACGTCGAGCAAGTTCATCCTGAAGGGTTACTTCTCGGCCATGAACGACAACGGCGGCACGACCGTCGTCTACGTCTGGGACGTTCTGGACGGTTCCGGGGCCCGTCTCCACAGAATTCAGGGACAGGACACGATCGCGAGGACGGCGACCGATCCGTGGGCGGCCGTCCCGCCTGAAGTGATGGAAAACATTGCGGCCGAAACGATCCGGGAATACCTCGAATGGCGGCGACAGGCACCCGGATAATCACAGCGAAAAACAAAGAAACGCTTTTGCACTGCCGCAAAGGCCTTGCATTCACGGGCGACGGCGGTAAAAGGCGCCCATCACGTATTCCACAGGCGGACCATAGATGAAGGTTTTCGCGGGCAACTCGAACAGGCTGCTGGCCGAATCGATCTGCAATTATCTCAATGTGCCCCTGGGTCGAGCTAGCGTCCGGCGCTTCGCGGACCAGGAGATCTTCGTAGAAATCCAGGAGAATGTGCGCGGCGAGGACGTTTTCGTAGTCCAGTCGACATCGTTCCCCACGAACGACCACCTGATGGAACTGCTGATCATGATCGATGCCATGCGGCGCTCCTCGGCCCGCCGCATCACCGCAGTGATCCCCTATTTCGGCTATGCCCGCCAGGACCGCAAGCCCGGCCCGCGCACCCCGATCTCGGCCAAGCTCGTCGCCAACCTGATCACCGAAGCCGGTGCAGACCGCGTCCTGACGCTCGACCTGCACGCCGGCCAGATCCAGGGCTTCTTCGACATTCCGACCGACAACCTCTACGCCGTTCCGATCCTGGCGCGAGACGTGAAGGAAAACTACGATCTGAAGAACGTCATGGTCGTGTCGCCGGACGTCGGCGGCGTGGTCCGTGCGCGTGCGCTCGCCAAGCGGCTCGACTGTCTGCTCGCGATCGTCGACAAGCGCCGCGATCGCCCGGGCGAGTCCGAGGTGATGAACGTCATCGGTGACGTCTCCGGCAAGGATTGCCTGCTTATCGACGATATCGTCGACTCGGGCGGCACGCTCTGCAATGCCGCCGAGGCGCTTCTGAAGAACGGCGCGACCAGCGTGACGGCATATATTACCCACGGCGTGCTTTCCGGTGGCGCGGTTGCCCGCGTCACGTCTTCAAAGCTGAAGGAGCTGGTCATCACCGACTCCATCCAGCCCACCACCGCCGTCCAGTCTGCCCACAACATCCGCGTCATCACCACCGCCAACCTGCTTGGCGAGGCGATCAACCGGACCAGCGCCGAAGAGTCGGTTTCGAGCCTCTTCGACTGATAGCGTCGTCGGCTCGCGCAGCCCTCCCCCTGTGGGACCTGGAAACGGCTCCACATCCGGCGGTCGGTCGACGTGGTCGACAACAGCCTGACCCAGTCTCGATTTCTCCGCCACAAGGGATTCCTCGTTCCCGGCGCATAGGTTATGGTCCCCGCCAAGATTGAATCGACGGGAGGCTGGCATGCGGAAAATCAGGAACATAGTGGCGCGAGTTTCGGCCCTGAAATGGGATCGCGGCTCTGGCACGCCCCTTTCGCGCCGACTGCTCCTCAGCCTGGCTGCATTCCTTGCCATCCCGCTCCTGGCCGCATGCACCGTCGACGTCGAGCAGCCCCGGCCCTACCCTGTCCGGCCCCGGCCGGAGCCCATCTGCACCATGGAGTATGCGCCGGTTTGCGGCGAGAGGGGTGGCCGGTTGCAGACCTTCTCCAATGCGTGCCAGGCCCGTGCCAGTGGCTTCGGCATCGTCGGCCGTGGCGAATGCCGCCCAGAGCCGCGGCCCCGGCCCGAAAGGGCCTGCACGCGCGAATATGCGCCCGTTTGCGCTGAGCGCGGACGCCAGCGCCAGACGTTCTCCAACGCCTGCGAGGCACGCAGCCAGGGCTTCGATGTCGTAAACCGCGGCGAATGCCGCCGCGAGCCCCGGCCCGAAAGGATGTGCACGAGGGAATATGCACCGGTCTGCGCGCAGCGCGGTCGCAACAGCCGCACGTTCGCGAACCGCTGCGAGGCGGACGCAAGCGGGTTCCGCGTCGTGTACCTTGGAGAGTGCAGCCGGTAGGCCGTTCCTCGGCCTACAGCCCAAGCTGCCTTGCGAGGCGATCAACCGGGCCGGCGCCGGAGGGGCGGTATCGAGCCTCTCCGATTGCGGGAGAATCTCGAGACGAAGGATCAGTGAGCGGACTTTTCGATCTCCGTCTCGAGCCACCCCGCGAATGCCGTCATGGCGGGTGTGACAGGGCGCGACTGCAGGCGCGTGAGCCAGTAGCTTCCCAACGAGACGTTTGTCTGGAACGGCTGCACGATCGCTCCGGATAACAGACTGCGCTCGAACATCAACGGCGGTGCCAGTCCGACGCCGACACCCTGCAAGATCGCCTCCATCATGGCGAGCGACGTGTCGAACACGATACTGTCGCGCATCGGCCCGAGATCCTGCACTCCGGCCGCCTGAAACCATCTCTTCCATTCGTCAGGCCGGTAGGAGCGCAGCAGCGTCTTGCCGATCAGATCGGACGGCTGATTTAGCTCCTCCGCCATGTCGGGCCTGCAAAGGACGGAAAGCGGGGCGTCGAACAGCCTCGTGGACTCCGTCGCGTGCCACGCACCGTTTCCGAACCGGATCGCGAGATCGAGCCCTTCCGCCGCAAGGTCGACACGATTGTTGTTCGTCGACAGTCGCAGGTCGATGAAGGGGTAGCGCTGCCTGAATGCCGACAGACGCGGCAGCAACCATCCGACCGCGAAGGTGCCCACTGCGCCGACCGACAGGATCTCCCGGACATGGCCACCGCGAAACCGTTCCACCGCATCGGCCATGCGGTCGAAGCTGTCGCGCAGGACCGGCAGCAGGCTCTCGCCTTCCGTCGTGATCATCAGGCCGCGGGGCAACCGCCGAAACAGCGTGACGGCAAGCTGTTCCTCCAGGGCCTTGACCTGGTGACTGACAGCGGCCTGCGTCACGTTCAGTTCGATGGCTGCGCGCGTGAAGCTCAGGTGACGGGCGGACGCCTCGAAGGCTCGGAACGCATTCAGCGGAAGATGAGGCCGAACCATGGCAATGACCTATTTTTTCTAATAGCTACATTGAGTAATGGTCGTTTGCGAGCGCGTCAAACGATTGCTACCCAGTTCCCGAAACATCATTGAAAAGGGAACAATAGGCGATGATACGTGCCATTTCGCTTGGAGTTATGCTTGTCGGACTTGCGGCTTCCGTGTCTCAAGCCAAAACAATTTGTACGGTCATTGCCGATGCCGCAACAGGTGACGTCGTCTTCAAACAGGGCAATTGCGAGGGGCGCTACACTCCGGCCTCAACCTTCAAGATCCCCTTGAGCGTCATGGGATATGACTCCGGCTTCCTGAAGGATGCCCACAATCCTACCCTGCCCTTCAAGAAGGGCTATGCCGAATGGGGTGGCGAAAACTGGAGACAGCCGACCGACGCCGTTCGTTGGCTGAAGTACTCGGTTGTCTGGTTCTCCCAACAGATCGCCGCCTTCCTGGGAGAGGACAAGTTGCATGAGTACGCCCGCCAGTTCGGCTACGGCAACGCCGACTTCTCCGGCGACCCCGGCAAGAACAATGGACTGGAGCGAGCATGGATCGCCTCATCGCTGAAGATCTCCCCTCTAGAACAGGTCGCGTTCCTGCGCAGGCTCGTGAACCGGCAACTTCCGGTCAGGGATCACGCGGTCGATGAGACGATGAAGGTGGTGGAAGGGAAAAAGCTGGAAAACGGCTGGTTCGTCCAGGGCAAGACAGGAATGGCCTATCCCCGCAACGCCGATTACAGCTTCGACTATAACCATCCCTGGGGCTGGTACATCGGATGGGCGGTCAAGGATGACCGGACCTATGTCTTCGCGCGACTGACCCAGGAAGAGAAGAGAACAGAGGGCAGCGCCGGCGGTCGCGCGCGGGACGCGCTGTTCCGCGAGTTTCCGTCGCTTCTGCCCACCGATTGAAGCAATTCAAAAGCAAGCGGCCAGCGCCTTCGCCCGAGAATTCAACGTCCACCGAGGGGTATGGCGCAAGCCTCGCCACCAGAGAACATCCGGGAACGCGTGAGAAAGCGCCGCTCCCGGCCGTTGTCGAGTGAGAACATCCCGCCCCGCCCCGGAACGACGTCGATGATGAGCTGGGTGTGCTTCCACACTTCAAACTGGCTGGCGCTAATATAGACGGGCACGCCGCCAATCTCGCCCAGTTTCACGTCCCGGTCGCCGACAATGTAGTCGTCAGCCGGATAGCACATGGGCGACGAGCCGTCGCAGCATCCGCCCGACTGGTGGAACAGGATATCGGGATGATCGGCCTGGATTTCGCGAATGAGTTGAAGCGCAGCATCTGTTGCCAGGACGCGCGGCTCCTCGGGCGGTTGGTCTCGCATGGGTAAACCCTTCCTGCGGGGTCGGGCTCCTCTCCCCGGTCATGAGGGAGAGGAGCAAGGGGAAGAGGCATGAACTGGGGGAGTGTTGCCTCTTGCCACCTTAAACCGACCTCCCGTCCCTGACTGGCGGGGGACGGAGAGGCCTGGCGGTCACTCAGAAAAATCCGAGCGCCTTGGGACTGTAGCTCACCAGCATATTCTTGGTTTGCTGGTAGTGGTCGAGCATCATCTTGTGCGTTTCGCGCCCGATGCCGGACTGCTTGTAGCCGCCGAAAGCCGCATGGGCAGGATAGGCATGGTAGCAGTTGGTCCACACCCGGCCGGCCTGGATGTTGCGGCCGAAGTGGTAGCACCGGTTGGCATCGCGGCTCCACACGCCTGCGCCGAGGCCGTAGAGCGTGTCGTTTGCGATCTCGAGGGCTTCGGCGTCATCCTTGAAGGTGGTGACAGAAACCACCGGCCCGAAGATCTCTTCCTGGAAGATCCGCATCTTGTTGTGCCCGCGGAAGACGGTGGGCTTGACGTAGAACCCGCCGGCGAGATCGCCTTCGAGCGTGTTGCGTCCACCGCCCGTGAGCACCTCCGCGCCCTCCTGCCGACCGATATCGATGTAGGAGAGGATCTTTTCGAGCTGCTCGGAAGAGGCCTGCGCACCGATCATTGTCGCCGTGTCGAGCGGGTTGCCCTGGCGGATGGCCTCGACGCGCTTGATCGCTCGCTCCATGAAGCGGTCGTAGATGCTCTCATGCACCAGCGCCCGGCTCGGGCAGGTGCAAACCTCGCCCTGGTTGAGCGCGAACATGGCAAACCCCTCGAGCGCCTTATCGAAGTAGTCGTCGTCCTCGTTCATCACATCGGCGAAGAAGATGTTGGGGGACTTGCCTCCCAGCTCCAGCGTGACGGGGATGAGGTTCTGGCTGGCATATTGCATGATGAGCCGGCCGGTGGTCGTCTCGCCGGTAAAGGCAATCTTGGCGATGCGCGGGTTGGAAGCGAGCGGCTTGCCTGCCTCCAGACCGAAGCCATTGACGATGTTGAGAACCCCGGCGGGCAGGAGATCGCCGACGAGTTCGGCAAAGACCAGGATCGAGGCCGGCGTCTGCTCGGCCGGCTTGAGCACCACGCAGTTACCGGCGGCAAGCGCGGGGGCAAGCTTCCAGGCCGCCATCAGGATCGGGAAGTTCCAGGGAATAATCTGGCCGACGACGCCGAGCGGCTCGTGGAAATGATAGGCAATCGTGTCGTGGTCGATCTCGCCGATGGAGCCTTCCTGCGAGCGCACGCAGGCGGCGAAGTAGCGGAAGTGATCGATTGCGAGCGGGATGTCGGCGGCCATCGTCTCGCGCAAGGGCTTGCCGTTGTCCCAGGTTTCGGCTTTGGCCAGCAGTTCGAGGTTGTCCTCCATCCGCTGAGCCACCTTCATGAGGATGTTGGAGCGTTCGGTCGCAGATGTACGGCCCCACTTCTCCTTGGCGGCGTGCGCGGCATCGAGTGCAAGTTCGATGTCGGCCGCGTCCGAACGAGCGATCTGGCAAAGAACGCCGCCTGTGATCGGCGTCGTGTTCTCGAAATAGCGTCCACCAACCGGCTCGCGCCATTCGCCTCCGATGAAATTGCCGTACTTTGCCTTGTATGGATTCTCCACGATCTTCTGATGCAGCATGTCAATCCTCCCTCGGAACGATGGCTTCCTCAAGCCGTCGAAGCCAAGGTGCATGCTTCCGCATTCGGGCGACAGGGGCGGCGCGCCGAAGAGCGGGCCGACTGTTTCAGTTTTGAGACAGGAGTGGATGCACGGCTGTGCTGCGTTGCAACAACAACGCGATCCGCGGTCAGTTGAGCGACAGCTTCTTCATCTTGCGATAGAGCGTGGCGCGGCTGATGCCCAATGCCTCCGCTGCATGCGAGACGTTGCCGCCCGCACGGCTCAGCACCCGGCGAAGTGCGGCGCGCTCGGCCGCATCGAGGTCCGCGCCTTCTTCCGGGCCGGGCTCGCGAAGCAGATCAGAGGCAGGAACACCAGTGGCGATCTTCCGATCGTCCAGCCCGAGAACCTGCCGGGCGGCGCGCGTGGCACCAATGACGAGATCGTCGCGATCGACTGCGAGCAACGCCGGCGCCGTTCGCCCTTCCACGGGTACCAGAAGGATGCGCGAGACGGAAAAGGCACGCCGGAACAGGCCGGCCTCTATGCGCGCTGCCGCATCCCGGACGGCCTGCGACAGAAGCAACATGGTCATTTCGTTCGCGTCGTCGCGGCAGGTGGAAATATCGAGGGCGGCCGCAAGCTTGCCGGTATGGTCGCGGATCGGGGCGGTTGCGCAGGAAAGTCCGGTATTGCGGCTCAGGAAATGCTGGTCGCGGGAAATGACGACGGAGCGCTCGTCGGCGATCGCAGTACCGATGCCGTTGGTCCCCACGCTCGCCTCGCTCCACACCGTGCCGGACCAGAGACCGACACCGCGGAAATCGAGATCATCGCCTGCGGCACCCCGCCGCTCGAGGGCAATGCCCTTCTCGTCGGTGAGCAGCAGGCAGCAGCCCGCACGGCCGACAGTGGAAAACAGCCGGTCAATCTCGGCGGAGGATTCTTCTATGAGGACGTTGGACCGTTCGCGTGCGTCGCGAAACTCTCGCTCGGAGAGCCTTGTCGGCGTTCGCGCCTCGTCGGGCGAAAGTCCGTGGAGCGTCATGCAGCGCCGCCAGGACGCCGCAACCGGCGAACTTGCTGCCGCCGACGTTCTGCGAACGATCTCATGGACATGGTCGGAGTGATCCAAACCGACAGCCAACTCTTCCTCCCAACCTGCCTTGCCTGCGTCTCCTTCCAGAGACGGTCGAAGCGGAAGCCACGACTTCCGCGGGCGAAATATAGGCATGATTGGTTGCGCGGGTCCACCCTCACCAAAGTCACACGGCCGTGAACATTGTCAGTCGACGCTCATTCCGGCCGTAAGGTTGGCCACCGCGCCCGTCATGGATCGTGCGTGGTCGGAGGCAAGAAAAGCCGCGACGTTGGCGACGTCATCGAGGGTCGGCAATCTTTTCAGAAGCGTCATCTCCGAAAGGAAGCCGCAAAATTCGGCCATGCTCATCGGCAGGTCCGGATCGTCGCCGATCGTCTCGCCGATCCGGTGCGGACGCAGGCAGACGGCGCGCACGCCCGACGGGCCGAGTTCCGCCGCAAGCGTGCGTGTCAGAGCTTCGACGGCGGCACAGGCGACGCCGAAACCGCTGGTCATCGCGATCGCAAGCCGTGCCGGCGAGGCGGAAAGGGTCAGGATCGTTCCGGATCCCTGTCTTTGCATGTGGCGTGCCGCCGCGCGTGCAGTGAGGAACTGGGTCCTGGTCCAGCCGGTGATCGGCGCCTCGAATTCCATGGGAGTGAGATCGGTGAGCAACTTGCCCTGGACAAACTCTACGGCAACAGCGTTGAAGACGATGTCGATCCTGCCTGCCCTTTCCACGACGGCCTCCGCGTGTCGCTCGACCTCCCTCTCGTCGAGTGCATCGACGCGCGCGCCCCTTGCCCGGCCTCCGTCGGCGCGGATGGCGGCCGCGAGCGCCTCCACCTTCTCGCCCGTCCTTCCGGCGAGGTGGAGTTCGGCGCCCTCACGAGCAAATGCCTGGGCGGTTGCGGCTCCGATGGCGCCGGCGGCACCGTGGATGATAGCGACCTTGTTTGCGAGCAGCATGCTAGCCTCCGTGACTGGACGGTTTCGATGTCGGCGATGAATGCAGGATTTCTGGCTCAGGCCGGAATACGTCTGCCGTACTCCGCCTCCAGACGGGTATGCTTGGGCCAGAAGACCTCGTAGGCGCGCCCTTCGAGCGCGTCGCGCAGGATATCGAGATGGGTGTGCCAGCCAGCCGCGAAACTCAACATCGTATCGCGTGAGGCAATCCGGCTGTGCGTCAGCGTCAGGCGTACCCTGTCACCCTCCGGCGCAAGCTCGAAACGGACCTCGGACGGCGTTTCTGTTTCCTCGTTCCAGGTATAGGCGATGACGAACGGAGGATCGCAGGCCGTAACGCGACCGCGAGACCGTGTTTTCCCGGCATGCCGGGCGTATTTCGGCGGCGGGCGGTCCCATTTCGCCGTGAGTTTCGAGTTGTCGGCGATGTGCTCGACCGCACCGCCGTCAAAGAGTTCGATCGCACCCGCAGCCATCCACTGACGGCGCTTGTCCGGTTCCGTAACATAGGCCCAGATACGCTCGATCGGCCCAGGCAGGAGCCGTTCGATGCGAAGGGTGTCGACCGCGGTAACGATCCCGTAGTCGCCTTCCGCCATGGAGATAGGGGCAATCATAGTTACTCCTTTCCGGCCTTCGGTGCCTCCTCGGTGGCAAGCAGGGCCTCGAGTGCATCCAGCCGCTCGTTCCAGAAGCGTTCGTAGTGGCGCATCCACTCCATTCCCGCATGCATGGGACCGGCGTCGAGGCGACAGATGTGAATGCGCCCCCTCACCTCCCGCCGCACCAGTCCGGCGCCCTCCAGCACCTGGATGTGCTTGGAGACGGCTGCAAGCGATATCTCGAAAGGTTCGGCCAGTTCGCCGACCTTCCTTTCCCCTTCGTCAGGGCCTCCAGCATCGCCCGACGGGTCGGGTCGGACAGAGCATGAAAGACCTTGTCGAGACTTGGGGAGCTATATTCAACCATATTATTGAATATAAACTTTGACGCCAATTAGTCAACCATTTTGTTGAATATTGCGATCAACGCCCGAATTCGCTCGGTTACCTCGCTTTTGCAATTCCCATGCCCGCACCGGACTGCTACGGCGTTGACCAGAAGTCCAACCGCCACACAGTTGCCAGCCGTCATGCTTCGCGATTTCTCCGCCCAGTCACTCTTCATGGGACTGCTTACCGCCTTCGTCGGCTTCGCAAGTTCCTTTGCCGTCGTGCTTCACGGCCTGACGGGCGCCGGCGCGACCGAAGTCCAGGCCGCCTCGGGCCTGATGGCGCTGTCGATTTCGATGGGCATTTGTGCGATCGGCTTGAGCCTTGCGACGCGCATGCCCGTATCGATCGCCTGGTCGACGCCCGGCGCGGCATTGCTCGCAAGTTCCGGAGCGGTGGAAGGCGGCTTCAACGCGGCCGTCGGCGGCTTCATCGTCTGCGCGGCCCTGATCGTCGTCGCCGGCCTCTGGAAGCCGCTCGGGCGCATGGTCGCGGCGATCCCGGCCACGCTCGCCAATGCCATGCTGTCGGGGGTCCTCATCGGCCTCTGCTTCGCACCCGTCAAGGCAATCGCCTTCAATCCCCTCCTCGGCCTGCCGATCGTGGCGGCCTGGGTCGTCGTGGGCAGCTTGAACCGGCTCTATGCCGTTCCGGCGGCGCTCGCGGCCTTCGTTCTCGTCCTCGCCTTCGGGATCGACATTCCGGACGGGGCGCTGGACAAGGTTGCCGGCGACCTGGTTCCAGAACTCGTGTTCGTCGCGCCCGTGTTCAACCTCCCCGGATTGGTCAGCATCGCGCTGCCGTTGTTCATCGTGACCATGGCTTCCCAGAACATTCCGGGCATCGCGGTGCTGAAGGTCAACCACTACGATCCGAACCCCCGACCGCTCTTCGCGGTCACCGGCCTGTTCTCGCTGGCCAGCGCCCCCTTCGGCGGCCATGCAGTCAATCTCGCAGCGATTACAGCCGCGATGTGCGCCGGGGAAGACGCACATTCCGACCCGAAGCGACGTTACTGGTCCGCTATCAACGCCGGCATCTTCTACGTGATCTTCGGCCTGCTGGCCGGGGCCGTGACGGCCTTTGTGAGCCTGGCGCCGCCAGTACTGATCCAGGCCGTGGCGGGCCTCGCCCTGATCAGCGCCTTCGCCACATCAGCGGTAAATGCATTCAGGGATGCAGAAACGCGCGAGGCTGCGGCACTCACCTTCCTGATCACGGCGTCCGGCGTGACCTTCGGCGGCGTGTCAGGCGCTTTCTGGGGGCTACTTGCCGGCGGCCTTATGATGGGGTTGACCGGCAAGGTCAGGGCCCGCAAGGCAAAGTCGCACGGAAAACAGCCAGAGCCCCGGGCGGGTTCTTAACCACGGGCTCCAAGGGGCCCATTTCCCGGAGAATGCCTCAGAACGGCAGTGGGTTGCCGTTGACGAGCACTTTGCCGTCCTCTCCAACAACGACGTCCCATCGCTGGCTGCCGTCGCCCTGGTCCTTGGCGATGCCCTTGATCATCAGCAGCATGAAGGCCGCCTGGCCGAATTGCGGAACCGTCGCCGTATTCGCCTGCAGGAAACCGACGGTCTTGTCGAAATCCCGCGCGACGATCGTCACGTCCACATTCTGCCGTCCCTGCTGCTCCGGATAGATTTTAATCCTGCCGGTCAGGGTGACATCGTAGATATCCGAGAGCGCGGATACGTTCTCGAGCTCCACCGTCATGCTGCCATCGGGCAGGATGATGTTGCCGAGGGCCTTGTTCTGTTCGTCGCTGAGCGGCTTCCCGACGGTGAAATCCGCATTGTCGAGCAGGTAGCGGGCGGCTCCCTCGAGATCCAGATCGGTGATCGCCAGCTTGACGTCGGCAGTGCGCGGTACGGCGGGCAGGAAGTTTGCGGGCAAGGTCTCCGGCGGACGTGGTTCCTCCACGCTGACCCCGAAACCGAAGCGCGTCGATTTCGAGATCCCGTTCATGTCGAGCGTATAGGCGATCTTGCGGGCGCCGAAGTCTCCTTGCGGCGTCTCCACGTTGACATTGTTGGCGGTTATCGTCTCGAGAAGATTGTCGAACCCCGGAAGGCTCGCCCGCAGGATTTCCTTGAGGCTATCGGCCTCGGAGGGTCCGAGGGCATCCTTGCTCATGTTCCCGAGAAGGAAATAGACGAGATCGCGAAACGCCCGGTGTCGGGCGCCCTCGAGGGACACGTCGATGTTGACGGTGTCCGCCGCGATCTGGACCCGGCCCGTCTGCGGATCCGTGATGTTCTCGGAGAACGCCTTGAACACGCCGCTCGTGGTGATGTCGAGCGTATCGGGCGAGGCCTTCACGGAGGCAAGGTTCATGGCGATTTCGCCGAACTCAGCCTCGACCACCTGCTTGTCCGTCCTGCTCGTCAGGCGCGCGCCGCGGGCGCTCCAGTTGGCCGACTGGAAGTAGCTGATGGCGGGATCGAAAATGCCCTCCATCTTCAGCGTATCGATCAGGTAGCTGAAGGAGACGGAATCGGCTCCGGCCGCCACGTGTCCCTTGATGTCGAGGTTTTGGTCGGTACGAAACTCATAGAGGCCGCTGTCGAGCGGCTTCAAATAACCGACCATCGGCTTCACGCCGCTGAGTGTGACCTTTTCAGCATCCGTCCGGGCAAGAAGCGGCGCGGGATCGAACCGCAGCTCGTAGACGCTCGCCGCGGCCTGTACGGTGAAAAGCCCCGCCTTGACGAGGTCGGCCGGAATGAACCGCGTCAGGTTGCGCTGGATCTCCTCCGCGCCGGACGGGCTCACCTGCGCGCCCGAGGCTTGACCGAAACCGATCAATATGGCCAATGCCGCGACAGACAGGCGGGGAACGCGCATCAAACTCTCCGATCCTTGAACGGCCGACAGTTTCAAACGGACCGGATCTGTCTGTCAACGCCGGCGCGCGAGGGCCATGGATGCTCCGGCTTGCATTTCCGGCCGTTCTGGGCTATGCGACCCCGTCCGCGTAGACACCCTTGGAGGCAACGCGGATGAGGCTTCACAAAAATCCTCAAGTTTCGAACGGCCAGCATCGCTGTCCGCATGAAACTCTCCAGTAACACTTGAAAGGTCTATACCATGAGCCACGCTACTTACGAGCTCAAGGCCGAGACGCGCGAACGGGTTGGTAAGGGGTCCTCCCGTGAACTCCGTCGCAACGGTCTTATCCCGGCTGTCATCTACGGTGACAAGCAGGCCCCTATTTCCATCGCGCTTTCGACCAAGGAAGTGACGCAGAAGATCCACGCCGGCGGTTTCATGACCACCGTTGCAACGATCGACGTCAATGGCGAAAAGATCAGCGTCCTGCCGAAGGACTACCAGCTCGATCCGGTTCGCGACTTCACGATGCACGTCGATTTCCTGCGCGTTTCGGGCAACACCCGCGTCACGGTTGAAGTTCCGGTTCACTTCGTCAACGAAGAAAAGTCCCCGGGCATCAAGGTCGGCGGCGTTCTCAACATCGTTCGTCACGAAGTCGAAGTCTACTGCCCGGCCAACGACATTCCGGAGTTCCTGACTGCGGACCTTACCGGCCTCAAGATCGGCGAAGGCATTCACATCTCGCACATCACGCTTCCCTCGGGTGTATCGCCGGTCATCGCTGACCGCGACTTCACCATCGCAACGATCGTGGCTCCGGCCGGCGGCGTCAGCGAAGAAGCCGAGACCACCGCAGAGTAATCCTCGCGGACTTGAGAAAGTCAGAAACCCGCCTCCGGCACCGGAGGCGGGTTTTTTCGTGCCCGGTGTCGGGAACCTGGCAAGTTTTACATGGGGATTTCAACAACATTTAAGAATTTGATGAAATTCTCTCTAAGCGAACAAGGCTGAAAAACGACAAAGCCGGCAAACGCGAAACAGAGGGAAGAGAGGGGCCCCGTGCGATGAGAATGCACTCGGTTGAAAGCCGGTTCATTGCGATCGTCAGCGGTGCCTTGCTGGTATTCGTGGCGCCCCTTTTTGCGCTCTTCCTTATCCTCTCTTCCGATCGGGTCGCCCGAGAGCGCCTTCAGAACACCGAGGTGCTGCTCCATGCCAACGTGCAGGCGCTTGGCAAACCGCTCTGGGATTTCGATCGCGACAGCGTGAGCCAGATCGCCACCTCGCTCGCAGGCGACGACCGGATCCGGTTTGTCCGCGTTCGCGACACCTCCAACCTTCTCGACGTCCAGTACCCCCTGACAGCGCCTGATCCCTCGGGCACCCAGTCCCGCGTGACCGCCGATATCCTGTATCGCGCGACGGACGGCATCAGGAAAGTGGGAACGGCCGAGATCTGGATCGCTAGGGACGGCCTGTTTTCCCGTTTCAGCAAGGACGAAATGGCGATCTTCGCCATCTTCTTCTTCGCCGTCGGCACGCTCTTCACGGCAGCCATCATCGCCAACCGCATCACGATGATCCGGCCCCTCATGCGCCTGACCGCCGCCATCGAGGCGACGCGCCGGCTCGGCTCCCGACACCAGGTCGACTGGACGTCGAACGACGAGATGGGCAGCCTTGCACGCAACTTCAACGACATGCAGAGCAGGCTGGAACGCGACGAGGCAGAGTTGAGGCTCGCGCACGTCCGGGCCACGGACATCTACAATCTGACCCCGGCAATGCTGTTCTCGATCGACAACGGCAACCGGCTCACGGCCGTCAGCGACTACTGGCTCGTGGCGACCGGCTATTGCCGCGACCAGGTCATCGGCCGCGAATTCACCGACTTCGTCGACGAAGCGTCCCGGGAAGAGTACCTCAATCGCCGCCAGGACAGTCAGGAAGAGGGCGGCATCTGCGAGGTCACCGCCCGCTTCCACCGCGCGGACGGTACGCTGATGGATGTGCTCATCCTCGAAACGGCGCTCAAGGCCTCAAACGATCGTCAGGCATTGTCACTGTCGGTCATGACGGATGTCAGCGATCTCAAGGAAGCGGAAATCCGCAACCACCGCCAGGCGATCACCGACCACCTCACGGGCCTCCTGAACCGTCAGGGCTTCGAGGCGACGCTCGACGAGATGTTCGACACGGCGATCCAATCGGATCTGCAGCTTGCCTGCCTCTTCGTGGATCTCGATCGTTTCAAGTGGATCAACGACAATCTCGGCCACGCGGCGGGTGACGAGGTCCTTCGGGAAGTGGCGGCACGCCTGCGCAAGCAGCTGCGCGCGAACGACATGATCGCACGGCTGGGCGGCGACGAGTTCGCGATCCTGCTTTGCGCCTCGGATGCGCGGCAGGTCGCCGTCGACGTCTGCGACCGGCTCGCGGCGAGCTTCCGTCAGCCGATGACCGTCAACGGCAGCGAACTCAGCATCAGCGCGAGCATAGGCATCGCGGTCTATCCCGACCACGCCTCGTCGTCGGTCGACCTGCTGCAAAAATCCGACATGGCGATGTATGCGCGAAAGCGCAGCGGCAAGAACGGAGCCCAGATTTTCGACAAGGACATGCTCGACATCGCCCGCAAGCGGCACGAGACCGAGCTGTGCATTGATCAGGGACTGCGGGAAGGCTGGTTCGAAGCCCATCTGCAGCCGATCGTCAGCCTCTCGGACGGCAAGCTCGCCGGCTTCGAGGCCCTCATGCGGCTCCGCCACCCCGTCAGGGGTATCCTTCCTCCCGGCGAGATCATTGGCATCGCCGAGGAAAACGGCTCGATCACCAAAATCGGCGAGGCCATCCTTTCGGATGCGATCGCGAACCTCGCGACGATCTCGCGGGTGCCGGGCCTTGCTGACTGCTATCTGGCCATCAACTTCTCACCGCTCCAGTTCGAACCGCCTCTGCCCAACCACCTCGCCTCGCTCCTGCTAGAGAACGGCATCACCCCGTCGCGCATCGTGATCGAAATCACCGAGGCCGTCCTCATGCTCGACAGCCCCGTGGTGCGCCGCGTACTCCAGGCCCTGAGCGCGCTCGGCTGCCGCATTGCTCTCGACGACTTCGGAACCGGCTACTCCTCACTGAGCTACCTGAACCGTTTTCCCGTCGATATCGTCAAGGTCGACCAGTCCTTCGTCCGGTCCCTCACGAGTGACGCCGCCGATGTCCGCCGCAAGAGCCGGATGCTCGTGGAGGGGATCCGCACGATCTCCCACCAGATGGGCTGCGCCGTGGTCGCCGAGGGAATAGAGACCGAGGAGCAGCGGGAAATGCTCTGCGGCATGGGGCTCGACTTCGGGCAGGGCTACCTGTTCTGCAAGCCGAAGCCGATCCGAGCCTTGCTGGATGACCTCCACAAGCTCGGCGCAGGCCAGCTGCCTGACACTCCGCTGGCGATGAACTCTTGAGACGTGGAGAATGGACGTGGGGCGGACGAAGATGAAGACACTGATCCTTGGCCTCGCGGTCGCTTTCGCCCAGCCGGTCCATGCCGCGGAAATCAAGTTCGTCACCGAGGAGTATGCGCCTTTCAACTACTCGGAAGGCGGCGCCCTCAAGGGCATCGCGGTCGATCAGGTGCACACGATCGCCAAGAGGGCGGGCCTCGACTATTCCATCGAGATCATGCCATGGGCACGAGCCTTCGCGCTGGCACAGACCCAGCCTGACCATTGCGTCTTCACCACTGGCCACAGCAAGGACCGCGATGCGAGCTTCCTCTGGGTCGAGCCCCTTCTCAAGGACGAGATGGTGATGGTTAAGCGCAAGGACTCCCCGGTCGCGGCGTCGACGGTCGAGGAAGCCCGGAAGCTTCGCGTTGGCTCCCAGCGCGGCGATTTTGCCGTCGATATTCTGACAGAACACGGCTTTCGCGACATTGATCTCGCCGCCAACATCGAGATCACCCTCGGCAAGCTGGTGAGTGGCCGCATCGATCTGATGCCGACATCCATAAAGACCTTCCAGATGATGGTGAAGGACGGGAAACCCGTCGAAAAAGCCATGCTCATGGACGGCCAGATCTACGGAATTGCCTGCAACAGGAGCACCCCGCCCGAGGTGGTGACGAAACTGCAGGCTGCCCTCGATGATCTCATCGTCGAGGGAACACAGGACAGGATTTTCGCAAGCTACGGCCTGCCGCCGAACACCCGAACGGCCGCGAACGAAGAATAGGCCCTGCCTGCGGGGGTTGACATCCGGCTCGTTTCGCTGTCGGGAACACGCTAGAAACGAAATCCAGCGACACGCTCTGAACGGACAACCCTTCATGCTGATTATCGCGGGCCTCGGCAATCCGGGCCAGAAATATGCGGGCAACCGCCACAATATCGGCTTCATGGCAGTCGACGCGATCCATCGCAAGCATCCCTTCTCGCCCTGGTCGCGCAAGTTCAAGGGAGAGATCTCCGAGGGCGAGCTGGCAGGCGACAAGGTTTTGCTGATCAAGCCGCAGACCTTCATGAATCTTTCGGGCGATGCTGTCGGCGAAGCGATGCGCTTCTACAAGCTCGGCCCGGAATCGCTGATCGCGATCTACGACGAGCTCGACCTGCCGGCAGGCAAGGCACGCATCAAGACCGGTGGCGGGCATGGCGGCCACAACGGCATCAAGTCCCTGGACGCCCATTGCGGCAAGGACTATCGCCGGCTCAGACTGGGGATTGGCCATCCTGGCGCCAAGGAACTCGTGCACAATCACGTGCTCGGTGACTTTGCGAAAGCGGACGCCGCCTGGCTCGAGCCGCTGCTCGACGAGATCGCTCTCAATGCCGAGATGCTGGTGCGTGGGGAAGACTCCCAGTTCATGAACAAGCTGGCACTCGCCACCAGTTCCACCGCCGGCAACGACGCTGCACAGGAAAAGAAGCCGGTCCAGAAGTCGCACATCCATCAGGCCCGCAACCACGCACAGCCCGCCAAGCTGCCGACAACGGGACCAATGGCGGAGATGCTCAAGAAGATGTTCGGCGGCAAGGGCGACTGACCCGATCCCTCCGGCACCACAGAAAATCGGTATCGATTTTCGCAAGCGGTTGTGCGCAGACTGAAGGCGACAGAGCGTTCGCGCGCCTGCTGCTCGATGCACGACGCGCCCGTTCCGGCAAGGCCCCGGGAACCAACAGATCCTCTTCCGGATTTTCCAGGAAAGGGTTTCGATCATGTTGCATGTGCCACGCATCCTGCCGCTGCCCGGCCCGCTGCACGACCGGCTGGATGGGCTGGTAAGTTCGTTCCTGGCGGAGGCC
Source organism: Sinorhizobium sp. BG8 (assembly GCF_016864555.1). Lineage (NCBI taxonomy): Bacteria > Pseudomonadati > Pseudomonadota > Alphaproteobacteria > Hyphomicrobiales > Rhizobiaceae > Sinorhizobium > Sinorhizobium sp. BG8. The sequence continues at coordinate 3,927,103 of NZ_CP044011.1, forward strand.
GGAACGCCTATCGACTTTTCCCGCCCTTATGGCGAGGAAGCGCTCGTTCCTGCAGACTCGATCTCGTGGCGGATCTTCAAGAACCAGGTGTCGCTCTTCATCGGTGGCGTCGCTGCCGTTCTTCTCGAAATGGCGGAACCGAAGGTCAGAGATGGCGTGTGGCATCACACGACCTTCCGCACGGACGCGCTCAGGCGGCTCCAGCGCACCGGACTTGCGGCGATGGTTACCGTCTATGCCGGACGCAGGAGCGCCGAGGCCATGATCGCGAACGTTGTCCGAATGCATGCCCGGATAAGGGGCCGAACCTCCGAGGGCGAGGCCTACGAGGCCAATGACCCGGAACTTCTCGACTGGGTGCAAGCCACCGCCACCTTCGGCTTCATGCAGGCCTACCACACCTATGTCAGCCCCTTGAGCAACCGCGAGAAGGATGAACTCCTTGCCGAGGGCAGGCCGATTGCCGCGCTCTACGGTGCCGTAGGCGCACCCGCATCGATGAAGGAAATGGACGCGCTCTTCGAACGCATGGCGCCGCGGCTCGTCTCCTCCCCAATCATCGGCGAGTTCCTGCGCATCATGTCGGACGTGGACGCCCTGCCCTCGCCGGCCCGCCCGCTGCAGAGGATGCTGCTGAAGGCGGCAGTCGAACTGCTGCCCGGCTGGGTCCGGGCGCGTCTTGCCCTTGGGAACAGCTGGAGCCTTTCTCCCCTGGAGAAGGCGGCCGTGAAAATGGCGGCCAAGCTCAACGATCGCGTGGTCCTCTCGTCGAGCCCGCCAGTGCAGGCCTGCCGGCGGCTGGGACTACCGGATGAGTATCTCTACCGAAGCAGGGCGAAAACGACGGGTGGTACGCCTATTCCTCCGGCTCGGTCGTGAACAGCAGCGGATAGCCGATATCCTTCGCCAGATCGGTTGCTTCCTCCGCCTTCGTCTCGGCTATGTCCTTCGCGCAGACCACCACAACGCAGGAGCCAAGTTTGTGCGCGGTCATCATCACACGATAACCGGTCTCCTCGCTCATCCGGAAAACAGCCTTCAGCACAAGCACGACGAATTCCCGCGGGGTATAGTCGTCGTTGATGAGAATGACCTTGTAGAGCTTCGGCCGATCGAGCTTGGGTTCTACGACTGTCTTGATCTTCGGGGTGGTGACGCTTCCGCTCATCGGAGTACCTCTCCTGATGAAGTGGGCCATAGGGCACATCGACAGACGGTTATAATGCGATGCACGCGGCCACGGTTCAAGCCAAGCAAGGGAAAAAGACTTTGCGAAGACCTCATTCCCGCGGTGTTGGTCCGTGGAACCCATCGAGGACGTGCCCTCAAAGCAAGACAGACCCTCGCAGCCTGCGCATTTGCTGGTCCGACACTTGACCATCCTCTGCCCTTCCCCCATAGCGAGGGCAAAGTTTTCTTAGGACGGACGGACCAGTTCCATGGGTTTCAAATGCGGTATCGTCGGACTGCCGAATGTCGGCAAGTCCACACTCTTCAACGCGCTGACCAAGACGGCGGCTGCACAGGCGGCAAACTACCCGTTCTGCACGATCGAGCCGAACACCGGTGAAGTTGCAGTGCCGGATCCGCGCATGCAGAAGCTCGCCGCCATAGCCGGCTCCAAGGAGATCATCCCGACGCGCATTTCCTTCGTGGACATCGCCGGTCTGGTGCGCGGTGCCTCGAAGGGTGAAGGGCTCGGCAACAAGTTCCTCGCCAACATCCGCGAAGTTGACGCTGTGGTGCATGTTCTGCGTTGCTTCGAAGATGACGACATCACCCATGTAGAGGGCCGCATCAATCCGGTCGGAGACGCGGACACGATCGAGACCGAACTGATGCTCGCCGACCTCGAAAGCCTCGACCGCCGCGTCGAGCAGACCCGCAAGCGCGCGACCGGCAAGGACAAGGAATCCATCGCGCAGCTGCCAGTCATGGAAGCCGTGATCAAGCTCTTGAACGAGGGCAAGCCGGCCCGCCTCCTGCTGAAGACGCTGGCGCCGGAAGAGATCGACATTCTCAAGGGTCTCAACCTGCTGACTTCACATCCGGTTCTCTATGTCTGCAATGTCGCCGAAGCCGACGCCTCGACTGGCAATACCCATACGGAAGCCGTCGCCGCCATGGCCAAGGAACAGGGCGCCGAATGCGTTGTCATCTCCGCTGCGATCGAGTCCGAGGTAGCCCAGCTTCCGGAAGAGGAAGCCGCAGAATTCCTCTCCGCGCTTGGCCTCGAGGAAGCGGGTCTCGACCGTCTGATCCGCGCCGGCTACCACCTTCTCGACCTCATCACCTATTTCACCGTCGGCCCCAAGGAGACGCGTGCCTGGACCATCGTGCGCGGCACGAAGGCCCCGCAGGCCGCCGGCGTCATCCACACCGACTTCGAACGCGGCTTCATCCGCGCCTTCACCATCTCCTATGACGACTACATCGCCTACAAGGGTGAAGTCGGCGCCAAGGAAGCCGGCAAGGGTCGTGACGAAGGGAAGGAATATGTCGTCCAGGACGGCGATGTGATCCATTTCCGCTTCAATACCTGAAGCAGCCTTCTTGAGAGACGGCTTGCCTTGAACGGCAAAATCGAAATGATGCCCGTGCTGTCCGCCAGCGCGGGCATCGTCATATCTGCCGGGAGGAACCGCATGACAGAACCCCAGTTGACCTTCGAGGATTTCCCGCCCGGACGCCGCTTCGACTTCCAGCCACGCCACGTCACTACCGAGGAGATCGTGGCCTTTGCCCGGGAATTCGATCCTCAGCCGATGCACGTCGACGAGGCTGCCGGCAAGGCAAGCATACTCGGTGGTCTTTCCGCCTCAGGCTGGCACACCAGCGCCATGATGATGCGCATGCTCTGCGACAGTTACATCAACAGGACCGCCGCCGAGGGCTCGCCAGGCGTCGACAGGATGGAATGGAAACGTCCCGTCCTTGCCGGCGACACGCTCACCGGTCACTGTACGGTTCTCGAGGCCCGCCGGTCGCGTTCACGCCCGGAAATCGGGATTGCCACCTTCAGGGCGGAACTCTCCAACCAGCGCGGCGAAACAGTCGCGATATGCGACTATGCCAACATGATCCGCGTGGCCAACGTGGGAGGCGACGCCGATGCGCATGGCTGAACTCTATCCCGTTGGAGAGATACAATCCCTAGGCTCCCACCGCTTCGACTCCGAGGAGATCATCCGTTACGCCCGACAATTCGATCCGCAGCCATTCCATCTCGATGCGGAGGCGGCCAGGGATTCGCTCTTCGGCGGCCTCTGCGCGTCCGGATGGCACACCTGTGCCGGGTGGATGAAGTGCTTCACTGCCTTCTGGGCGCGTGAGGAGCAGCGGCTGGCGTCACAAGGCGTAACACCACCAAAGCTCGGCCCCTCCCCGGGCTTTTTGGATCTGCGCTGGCTGAAGCCGGTCTTCGCCGGTGATACGATCACCTATTCGGTGACCCTCACGGGTTCCCGCGCGCTTGCAAGCCGCCCCGGACGGCTGATCAACACGCTTTCCTGCGCCGGCGAGAACCAACACGGCGAACCGGTGATCCGCTTCACGAGCACCGTCCTCGAATTTGAATAGGAACGAGGTGCGGCTCCTCAGTGACCGTCGAAGGCGACCAGCGTACGCACCTCGACGCCGAGCGCCTCGAGCTTGGCCCGACCACCGAGTTCGGGCAGGTCGATGACGAAGCAGGCGGCCACGATATCCGCCCCCATCTGGCGCAGGAGCTTCGTGGCGGCTTCCGCCGTCCCGCCCGTGGCGATCAGGTCGTCGACCAGGATCACCTTTTCTCCGGGCTCCACCGCATCGCGGTGCATCTCCATCTCGTCGATGCCGTATTCCAGGCTGTAGGCGATCCGAACGGTCTCGTAGGGCAGTTTGCCCTTCTTGCGGATCGGCACGAAGCCAGTGGAAAGCTGATGAGCCATGGCCCCGCCGAGGATGAACCCGCGGGCCTCGATCCCGGCGACCTTCGCGACACCAGTGCCCGAATAGGGATGAACCAGTTCGTCGACGGCACGGCGGAAAGCCCGCGGGTTGCCGAGAAGGGTCGTGATGTCGCGAAACATCACGCCGGGCTTCGGATAATCCGGAATGGCGCGGATTGAGGCGACGAGTTCTTCCTGGAGGCTGGGCATGATTGATACCGAAATGTCGACGGGAAATTTGAACCGGTTATTGCAGGAGAGAGCCGAACACTCAAACAAAAAAGGCGGCCCGGGGCCGCCTTTTCGTCTGACCGGTGGATCGATCAGTGTTCCTTGTTGGCGTAGACCGACTTCTTCGTCAGGTAGATCAGGCCGGTGAAGATCACCAGGAAGACCATGACCATGAAGCCGGTGCGCTTGCGCGCTTCGAGATGAGGCTCGGCGGCCCACATGAGGAAGGCGGAAACGTCGTGCGCATACTGGTCGACAGTCTGCGGCGTGCCGTCGTCGTAAGTCACCTGGTCGTCGGACAGCGGCTTTGCCATGGCTAGCGCCGCGGCATTCGCGAAGTACGGGTTGTAGTGCGTACCCTCGGCCACTTCGGTTCCGGCCGGCGGCTCTTCATACCCGGTCAGGAGCGAGTAGATGTAGTCCGGCCCGCCTTCCTGGTACTGCGTGAAGATGTCGATGACGAACTGCGGGAAGCCGCGGGTGATGCCGCGTGCCTTCGCGATCAGCGAGAAGTCCGGCGGAGCCGCACCATTGTTGGCTGCCGCTGCTGCTTCCTTGTTCGGGAAGGGCGACGGGAAGTGGTCGGACGGAACAGCCTTGCGGTTGTACATCTCACCGTCGGAGTTCGGCCCGTCCTGTACTTCGTAGTTCGCGGCGAAGGCCTTCACCTGCGCTTCGGAGTATCCAAGGCCTTCCAGCGTGCGGAAGGCGACAAGGTTCATCGAGTGGCAGGCGGAACAGACTTCGGTGTACACCTTCAGACCGCGCTGCAGTTGGCCCTTGTCGTACTTGCCGAACGGCCCGGCGAAGGACCAGTCCTGTTCCCGCGGGTGATGGATCGGGTAGTGCGGCGTGGCGTGCTCTGCCCCGGCGCCGGCGGCGTGTTCGTCCTGTGCTGCCGCGGAAGAAAGTCCGAGACCGGCGACCACAGCGAGCGACAGAATGCTTGCAACAAGCTTTTTCATGATTTTCAGTTCCCTTTCGTCGCGCCGCGATCAGGCCTTGGCCAGCTTTGCGTTCTTCTGGTCCAGAACCGCTTCCGTGATCGAATTCGGAATACGCTTCGGGGTTTCGATCAGGCCGAGAACCGGCATGATGACGAGGAAGAAACCGAAGTAGTAGAGCGTGCCGAGCTGCGACATCAGGACGTAGATGCCTTCTGCGGGCTGTGCGCCGAGCCAGCCGAGCATGATGGCATTGGCGACGAAGACCCAGAAGAACAGCTTGTACCACGGGCGGTAGACGGCCGAACGTACCTTCGACGTATCGAGCCAGGGCAGGAAGAACAGCACGATGATCGCGCCGAACATCACCAGAACGCCGCCGAGCTTGGAGTCGATCGGGCCGATGTTGAAGGTGATTGCGCGCAGCATCGCGTAGAACGGCAGGTAGTACCATTCCGGAACGATGTGGGCCGGCGTCTTCAGCGGGTCAGCCGGAATGTAGTTGTCCGGGTGGCCGAGATAGTTCGGCATGTAGAAGATGAACCAGGCGAATGCGATCAGGAAGACCGAAACACCGAACGCGTCCTTGAGCGTCGCATAAGGCGTGAACGCGACCGTATCGGTCTTCGACTTCACTTCGACGCCGGTCGGGTTGGTCTGGCCGACGACATGGAGTGCCCAGATGTGCAGGATCACAACGCCTGCGATCATGAAGGGCAGCAGATAGTGCAGCGAGAAGAAGCGGTTGAGCGTCGGCTGGTCAACCGCGAAGCCACCGAGCAGGAACTGCTGGACCCATTCGCCGACGAGCGGGAATGCCGAGAAGAAGCCGGTGATAACGGTCGCACCCCAGAAGGACATCTGACCCCAGGGCAGAACGTAGCCCATGAAGCCCGTCGCCATCATCAGGAGGTAGATCACGCAGCCGAGAATCCAGAGGATTTCGCGCGGCGCCTTGTAGGATCCGTAGTAGAGGCCGCGGGCAATGTGCAGGTACACCGCGATGAAGAAGAAGGATGCGCCGTTTGCGTGCATGTAGCGCAGCAGCCAGCCGTGATTGACGTCGCGCATGATCTTCTCGACCGAGTTGAAGGCGACGGCGGTATCGGCGGCATAGTGCATCGCGAGCACGACGCCGGTCAGAATCTGCGCGATCAGCATGACCGACAGCATGGCGCCGAAGGTGTATGCGTAGTTCAGGTTGCGCGGAACCGGATAGGAGACGAAGCTGTCATGGATCATGCGCGGCAGCGGCAGCCGCGAATCGACCCACTTCTCAATTCCCGTCGACGGTTGGTAGGTTGAATGATCAGCACTCATTATCAGTATTCCCCTCAACCGATCTTGATGACTGTGTCGGAAACGAACGAAAATGTCGGTACGGCGAGGTTCTGCGGCGCCGGGCCTTTGCGGATGCGGCCAGCGGTATCGTAGTGAGAACCATGACAGGGACAGAACCATCCGCCGAAGTCGCCGGCCTGGCCCAGCGGCACACAGCCGAGATGGGTACAGGAGCCGATCATGACGATCCAGTTTTCCTTGCCTTCGCCTGCAGAGCGGTCGAGGTCGGTCGCTTCCGCGTCGGCGGGAATATTGGCGTTACGCGCGACCGGGTCCTTGAGCTCGCCGAGCGGCACAGCCTTGGCTTCCTCGACTTCCTTGTCGGTACGGTTGCGGATGAACACCGGCTTGCCGCGCCACTTGGCCGTCAGGGACATGCCTGGCTCGAGGCTGGAGACATCAACTTCGATCGAAGCGAGCGCCAGCGTCGAGGCGTCCGGACGCATCTGGTCGATGAAGGGCCACGCGACGGCAGCAGCGCCAACGACGCCGGCCATGCCCGTGGTCAGGTAAAGGAAATCTCGGCGAGTGGGCTCGCCCAGGGATTCGCTTGATGTCTCGTGTTCGCTCACGGCTAAACCATCCTCTCACGCAAAGTCTGCGGAAACCGCATCGCCCCCTTGGAAACCGGCAAAATCTGGACACAATACGGCCACAGATTCCCCGCCAATCGGGCGCGTTCTATGCTTGATCGCAAATTATGTCCAGTCTTGGCAAGGGGATGTGGGCACAATGTCGCGGGAAAACCGCACACCCTGAATCCGCTCGGCAACACCCCGATCACCCGGGAACTGAAGATATCAGCGAAACGGAACGCAACCGTGCATTCCGATCGCGCGATCACCCTACTCCGCAGCCTCATCGCGACCGAGAAACCCGCCCGATTGACGCGCCCAGAGGTCGGCATAAAGCCCCCTCCTCGCGACGAGTTCGTTGTGGGTCCCCTCCTCCACGATCCGCCCCCTGTCCATGACCACGAGCCGGTCGAGAGCGGCGATGGTCGAAAGCCGGTGCGCGATCGCAAGTACGGTCTTGCCGTGCATGAGACGTTCGAGGTTCGACTGGATCGCGGCCTCGACCTCCGAATCGAGAGCGGACGTCGCTTCATCGAGCACAAGGATGGGCGCGTCCTTCAGCATCACGCGGGCGATGGCGATCCGCTGGCGTTGCCCGCCGGATAGCTTGACGCCCCTTTCACCGACATGCGCGTCGAATCCCTTCCGCCCGCGCTGGTCCTCCAGCCTCTCGATGAAGTCGAGGGCCTCCGCCTTGCGCGCGGCCTCGATCATCTCTGCCTCGCCGGCATCGGCCTTGCCGAAAAGGATGTTGTCGCGGATCGAGCGATGGAGCAGCGAGGTGTCCTGGCTCACCATTCCGATGCTGGCCCGCAGCGATTCCTGCGTGACCTTGGAAATATCGTGGCCGTCGACCAGGATCCGCCCGCCCTCGAGGTCGTAGAAGCGCAGCAGGAGATTGACGAGCGTCGACTTGCCGGCTCCCGAGCGCCCGACGATGCCGACCTTCTCGCCCGGACGAATGACGAGGCTGAGGTTCTCCATCACGCCCGACTCACGGCCGTAGTGGAAGCGCACGTTTTCGAAACGGATTTCCGGCCGCGCGATGACCAGCGCCTTGGCATCGGCACAGTCGACCAGTCCGATGGGCTGCGAAATCAGTTCGGCCGAATTCTGGATCGTGCCGATATTGCGCATGATCCCGTTCAGTTGCGTCATCAGGCGGGCGAGCAGGAAGTTGAGCCGGAGCACAAGCGCCATGGTGAAGGCCACGGCACCGGAACTGATCGCCTGCGCAAGCCAAAGGTGGACACACAGCACCGCCATGCTGACGATCATGATCCCGGAAAGGAGTGCCATGGAGGCCCGCACGCCCGTCAGGAACCGGGTGAACCCGAGGATCGTGGTCTGGAAGATATTGAAGCCGTCACGAATGTAGCGGTCGTTGACGTCGTCACGTCCGAAGAGCTTCAGCGTCTGGATGTTCGAATAGGCGTCCACCATGCGGCCGTTCAGCATCGACGCCGCCTCGGCCGACGCCTTCGAATGCATGCGGATCCGCGGGACGAAGTAGCGGGCAAGGAGCGAGAACACGACGAGCCACGTACAAACGATGGCCGCAAGGCCGAGATCGAGCCGGCCGATCAAGACCAGCGTGGAGGCCGCATAAATGCCGACGAACCAGATACTCTCCATGAACGAAGTGATCACGTCGCCGGTCGCCTGCCCCGCAGACCACACCTTCGTGACGATCCGTCCGGAGAAGTCGTTCTGGAAGAAGGAAAGCGACTGGCGCGCCACGTGGGAATAGGACTGCCATCGCACGAGATTGTAGAAGCCGGGCGTGATGATCTGCTGGTCGACCAGCGCGATCAGGAAGGTCACGACGAAACGCACGAAGCCGATCAGCACGAGCATGCTCAGCAACTCGCCGCCGTGTGCATCGAACAACCCCGACCAGCCCTCCGATGGCTGCACCGTGGCGAGCATATCTACAAGGCGTCCGACGAACCAGAACGTGGCCGCCTCGATGGCTGCCGTCAGGCCGCCGAGTATGAGCATCGCAACGAAAGGGGCTTTCGCCTGCCGGACATAGAACCAGATGAAGGCGAGAAGACCGGGTGGCGGCTGCAGGTCATCCTGGCGCGCGAACGGCCTGATCCAATTCTCGAAATAAGAAAAGAGCGCGCGCAGAGCCATGCTCGAACATATAGGCTGATTCCGGAGGGCAGCAAATTAAAGTTCGGAAAGGTTGGTCTGCGGCGACCTTCGGCGATGCCATGCGACAAACAGAAAATGATGAGGGACCATTTGATGAGAATCGCTTACGAAGCAAGGACTTAGCTTTCCAGCAGATTTGCAGGTCAGTAAAAACCCGGCGATCGCCCTTGCAAATCAGGTCGTTTTTAGAATAGAGCGCCGCTGTCGCAAGGAACTGCGAAGGATTTCCTCCCATCCACTGCCGGTTTCCTGCGAGCCTTCAACCTGGCGCCGCCGGACTTGTCCTCCCCTATGTCCGGCATTCCTCTCCCAGGGCAGCAGCCCGATTACGCGCCATCACACTAAGGTCAGTAAACTTGGTAGCACTCCCGAACAATTCCTCGAAGGCGGACATTGCCGCCGGGTCGGGCACCACTGCGAGCTATCGCTTTGCCCTGGTCGCCTTGACGTCCCTCTTCTTCATGTGGGGCTTCATCACCTGCCTCAACGACATTCTCGTGCCGCATCTGAAGAACGTCTTCTCGCTGAATTATACCCAGTCGATGCTGATACAGTTCTGCTTCTTCGGCGCCTATTTTCTGGTGTCACTGCCGGCGGGAGCGATCGTCCGCCGCATCAGCTACAAGGGCGGCATCGTTCTTGGGCTTGTGATCGCGGCCATCGGCTGCTCCCTCTTCGTGCCAGCCGCGACCTACCGCGCCTACCCGCTTTTCCTGGGAGCACTCTTCGTGCTCGCGAGCGGCATCACGCTGCTGCAGGTTGCGGCCAACCCCTATGTCACCGTCCTCGGCCCGCCCGACACGGCCGCAAGCCGCCTGACCATGACCCAGGCATTCAACGCGCTCGGCACGACGCTTGCACCGATGTTCGGCGCCTTGCTGATCCTCGGCGCGACGGCGGCCGCCGTCGCAGACATAAGCCTGGCACAGGCTGACGCTCTGAAGGCCGCCGAAGCCGCGGCCGTCAAGGCGCCCTATCTTGGCCTTGCAGCCGCATTCCTGCTGCTGGCAGCTCTGTTTGCCATTCTGAAGCTGCCGCAGGTTTCCGACTATGATGAAGTGGCGCCGATCACCGAGAGCGGCTCTGCCTGGAGCCATCGCCACCTGGTCCTCGGTGCCGTTGGCATCTTCCTCTACGTCGGCGCCGAAGTCAGCATCGGAAGCTTCCTAGTGAACTTCCTCGGCGAGCCCGGTATCGCCGGCATGCCGGAAGCAGACGCCGCCCACTACGTCGCCTACTTCTGGGGCGGCGCGATGCTCGGCCGCTTCATCGGTTCTGCGGCGATGCGCTACATCGACGGCGGCAAGGCACTCGCCTTCAATGCCGTTGCGGCCATGCTGCTGCTTCTCGTCACGGTCTTCACCTCTGGCAACGTGGCCATGTGGGCGGTTCTGGCGATCGGTCTCTTCAACTCGATCATGTTCCCGACGATCTTCTCTCTGGCGCTCTACGGTCTCGGGCGATTTACCAGCCAGGGCTCGGGCATCCTGTGCCTGGCGATCGTCGGCGGCGCGCTGCTGCCTGTGGTGCAGGGCGCACTGGCGGATGCCGTCGGCATTCAGCACGCCTTCCTCATGCCGGTGTTGTGCTACGCCTATATCGCCTTCTACGGCCTGAAGGGTCACCGGCCGACCTGAGGCCCGTTGACCGGCAGGCCGCGCAAACCGGCCCTGAACATGAGAACGGCGCGCTTCCGCAGGAAAGCGCGCCGTTATCATTTTCGCTCAGCCTTCCCGCCGGGGCGGAAAGGCGTCGGCATCCGTCATTCCGCTGCCGCCTCGGACTTCTCGTCGTCGGCGATGAAGCCTCCGGACTGCCGGTTCCACAGGTCGGCATAGATGCCACCGCGCGCCACGAGCTCGCCATGGCTGCCCGTCTCGTGGATGTGTCCCTTTTCCAGGACGACAAGCCGGTCCATCTCCGTCAGCGTCGACAGGCGGTGGGCGATCGCGATCACCGTCTTGCCCTCCATCAGCGCGAAGAGGTTCTCCTGGATCGCGGCCTCGACCTCGCTGTCGAGTGCCGAGGTCGCCTCGTCCAGCACGAGGATCGGCGCATCCTTGAGGAAGACGCGGGCGATCGCAACGCGCTGGCGCTGGCCGCCGGAGAGCTTCACGCCGCGCTCTCCGACCTGAGCGTCGAGACCCTTGCGACCCTGCAGGTCCACGAGGTTCTCGATGAAGTCCCAGGCATTCGCGCGCTTCGCCGCCTCGATGATCTCCGCATCCGTCGCGTCCGGCTTGCCATAGGCGATGTTGTCGCGGATCGAGCGATGAAGCAGGGAAGTGTCCTGCGTGACGACGCCGATCTTGGCGCGCAGGCTATCCTGCGTCACCTTGGCGATGTCCTGGCCGTCGATGGTGATGCGGCCGGCCTCCAGATCGTAGAAGCGCAGGAGCACGTTCATCATCGTGGTCTTGCCAGCGCCCGAGCGGCCAACGAGGCCGATCTTCTCGCCCGCCCTGATCGAGAGCGACAGGTCCTCTATCACGCCCTTGTTCTTGCCGTAGTGGAACCGCACGTGCTCGAAAGCGATCGCCCCCTTGCGGGCAGAAAGCGCAACGGCTTCGGGAGCATCGACGATGTCATGCGCCTTGGTCAGCATGCCCATGCCGTCATAGACGGTGCCGATGTTCTCGAACAGCGCGGACACTTCCCACATGATCCACTGGGACATGCCGTTGATGCGCATGGCAAGCCCGATCGAAATTGCAATCGCACCCACGGAAATCGAGCCGTTCAGCCAGAACCAGATCGACAGCGCCGATATTGCAAAGAGCGCCACGCAATTGTTGAGGTAGACGAGCACATGGAATGTAGTGACCTTGCGCATCTGGCGATGGACGGTCTCCAGAAACTCGTCCATGCCGCTCCGCGCGTAGCTCTCCTCGCGGCCGGCATGCGAAAACAGCTTCACTGTCGCGATGTTGGTGTAGCTGTCGACGATCCGCCCGGTCATCATCGACCGCGCGTCCGCCTGTTCCGAGGATATCTTGCGCAGCTTCGGCACGAAGTAGCTGACGATTGAAACATAGACGACGATCCAGACCAGCAGCGGCGTCACCAGACGCAGGTCCGCCGTCGCGACGACCGCGATCATCGACACGAAATAGGTGACGACGTAGACGAAGACATCGAGAATCTTCATCACGGTGTCGCGCACGGCAAGAGAGGTCTGCATCACCTTCGTCGCGACCCGCCCCGCGAATTCGTTCGCGAAGAAGGTCATACTTTGCCGGATGAGGTAGCGGTGCATCTGCCAGCGCGCGATCATCGGATAGTTGCCGAGCAAGACCTGATGCATGATCACCGAATCGAGCGCCACGACCAGCGGCAGGCCGACGAGCACGATCGCCCCCATCCAGAACAGGCGAGTACCCTCCTGTGCCAGGAATGTCGTCTTGTCTGCGGCAGAAAGCCAGTCGACGATATTGCCGAGGAACCGGAACAGCATCACTTCGCCAACGGCGATCAGCGCCGTGAGGATGGCCATGGCGACAAGCCAGGGCGCTGCAGGCTTTGTGTAGTGCCAGCAGTAGGCAAACAGTCCCTTCGGCGGCAGCGTCGGCTCTTCCGCCGGATAGGGATTCAGTTGTCTCTCGAACCAGCCGAACATTGGCTATCTCCGTATGTGTCAGCCGGGCCGCGACGGGCGCTGCGTGAACGCGCGAAGGTCGCAAGGTCCCGGCGGGGGTGCCGCGCATCGAAAGCGGATGTCACGCGGCAAAACTGAAAGAGGAAGTTACTGGGTGAAAGGGCGTACGAACGCCTATGCGAGCCGGAAACTGATCCAGGCAGGAAGGCGCATTCGATACCGTGTGTCCATCGGAAGCCTCCCCTCGTCTCGCGTTGCAGATGAGAACCTGTTACTCTGAATGGCTGCATTTTTCCAGCGTCTTTTGTCTGACGGGGGCAATCCCGGCCCCGTGTTGCCGGATCAGCACAGCCGTTGCGACAAGGTCTCCGACACTCCTCCGGTCTTTTCTGTTTTTAAGCATGCCGCCTTGCGCTATTGGGGATGCATGCCCGACCTTCGCATTGCCCTTTACCAGCCCGACATCGCCGGCAACACCGGAACCATGCTGCGGTTCGCCGCCTGCCTCGGCATCGGCGTGGACGTCATCGAACCGGCAGGGTTCGACCTTTCCGATCGGAACCTCAAGCGCGCCGGCATGGATTATCTCGCAACCGTCGCTCTTACCCGCCATGTCAGCTGGACGCATTTCCAGGCCTGGCGGGCGGAGAGCGGACGCCGGCTCGTACTGGCGTCTACCAAGGCGGCGGTTCGCTACACCGACTTCGCCTACCGGCCGAACGACATCCTGCTCTTCGGCAGGGAAAGCGCCGGCGTGCCTGATGACGTGCACGCGCTCGCCGATGGCCGCGTGCTCATTCCGATGGTGGAAGGTCAGCGCTCGATCAACGTCGCGCTTTCGGCCGCAATGATCGCGGGGGAAGCCTTGCGGCAGACGGGCTTTGCCTGAATCACCGGCCCTCCCCCTCTCACAGTGGTGCGCGTGCGTACGCACCATCCTGGCTTCAGGCCGCGCGTTCGTCATAGACGGAATCCTTCCGCGCGGCCCTCAACGTGTCTGCCCACCAGCGAAGCCGTTCGAGCATGATGAACAGAGGACCGTTTAACTGTCCCGGACGCATGGGATTGCCGGTGGAATCGAAAAGCGCCCAGGCGTGGGCGAGGCTGACGGTGTCGCGTATCGTGACGGCGTGAAGTTCGGCGAAGACCTGTCGCAACTGCTCCACCGCACGCAATCCCCCCGATATGCCACCGTAGGACACGAAGCCGACCGGCTTTGCCTGCCACTGCTTGGACACACTATCGATGATCGCCTTCAATGGCGCCGGATAGCCGTGGTTGTATTCCGGCGTGACGACCAGGAAAGCGTCGGCACGGCCGACGCGGTCCGCGATGATCTCCTGCGACGCGGGATCGGGACCGGCGGCGGAGAACTGAAGCTGCGCCGGATCGATCGTGACGATTTCGAGGCCCTTCAAGGCTGAAAGCTCCGACAGAACCCAATTCGCGACGGTGTCGCAGAAGCGCCCTTCCCGCGCGCTTCCATAGATCAGGGCCAGCCTCAGTGTCTTGTTCATGGGTAGTCGCTCCGTGTTCTCGTTGTCGGGAGCACATGCTATAAAACCTCAACATTAGTTGAGGTCAACAGTACCATGACAGCAATCGATCACGAGCGGCCTTCGCGCGAATTGAGCGTAGGTGAAGTCGCGGAACGCAGCGGCGTCGCCGTCTCGACCCTCCATTTCTACGAGGCGAAGGGTCTCATTCGCAGCAATCGCAACCGCGGCAATCAACGGCGCTATCCGCGATCGGTCCTGCGAAGGGTGGCTGTCATAAAGGTGGCGCAGAAGACCGGAATACCGCTCGCCGAGATCGGGGACGCGCTGAAGATCCTGCCGCACGATCGTCCGTTGACGGCCGACGACTGGCGCAAGCTTTCTGAACGATGGCACCGTGAACTGGACGATCGCATCGCCCGCCTGACCGCGCTCCGAGACCAACTGACCGGCTGCATCGGCTGCGGCTGTCTTTCGATGCAGGACTGTCCGCTGCGCAACCCCTGGGACGAGCTTTCAAGGGAAGGTGCGGGCCGAGACTGCTCGAGCCCTGAGGGCGAAGGCCTATTGCAGGCGGCTCGCCAAAAGCTTGTCGACACGGCGTCCGTCCATGTCGACGACCTCGAAGCGCCAGCCCTGGGTCTCCGCGATCTCTCCGACCCTCGGAAGCCGCTGAAGGGCCTCGATGACCAGACCCGCCGCGGTCTGATAGGCGCGGCGCGGCGGAAGTTGAAGACCGAGCCGCTCGGCCATCTCGTCGATCGGCATGGATCCGGAAATCAGCCAGGAACCATCCTCTCGCTGAACGGCGTAGTCGTCTTCGCCTTCCTCGATATCGGACCGGAAGACGCCGGCAATGGCTTCAAGCACGTCCGCGGGCGTCACCACGCCTTCGAAGTGGCCGTACTCGTCGTGGACGAGCACCATCGGCACCTCGGCATTGCGAAGCGACTCGAGCACCCGCATGGCATCCATCGAATCGGGCACGATCGGTGCGTGGCGAACGAAGGAGCGGATATCGATGGGCTGGTCCGTCAGAAGCGCCGGGAACAATTCGCGCTTCTGCACGATACCGACGATCGTCTCCGGCCCGCCGTCGGCTACCGGCAGACGGGAGTGCGGGCTTTCGGAAAGCTGGGCGCGAATATCCTCGGGACTGTCGGTCAGATCGATCCAGTCGACGTCGTTGCGGGGCGTCATGAGGCCGCGCGCCGCCCGGTCGCTGAACCGCATGACGCCGGCGATCATGAGCTTCTCACCGCCTTCGATGACGCCAGCAGCTTCCGCCTCGGCAACGATCGTCTTGATTTCCTCGTCCGTCACGGCGCTCTCGGGCATCTGATCCTGGCCGAGGACCCGGAAGATAAGCCGCGCGGACGCATCGAGAAGCCAGACGGCCGGTGCACCTATCTTGGAAAGGATGTTCATCGGAGGGGCAACGAGGCAGGCAAATCGCTCGGGATTACGAAGCGCCACCTGCTTGGGCACCAGTTCGCCGATGACGACCGAAAGATAGGTAATCAGCGAGATGACGATGCCGTAGCCGAGCGGATCGGCGAGCCAGTCGGGAACGCCCTCAGCAAACAGAATATCTCTCAGACGGCCGCCGAGCGCGGCACCGGAAAAGGCACCGGCGAGAACGCCGACCAGCGTGATGCCGATCTGTACCGTGGAGAGAAAGCGCCCGGGGCTTTCGGCAAGGCGGAGCGCGGCCGATGCGCCAGCGACATGTTGAGCCGCCAGTGTCTTGAGGCGGGCCTTGCGGGAGGAAACGATGGAAAGTTCCGAAAGTGCAAAAACACCATTCAGAAGAATGAGGAAGACAGCAATTGCAAGTTCTAGCAAGCGCGACAAGCCGTGCGTGGGAACTGCAACGGCGCCTTTCTGTTGTTTTCGATGCCCGCAAGATAAGGGGACGTACTCTGCGCGTCAATGATCTGTGGCCGCACTAACCGAAATTCGGTTGTATCAATCGGCGCTTGGCAGCCTGCGCATGGTGAACTCGATCTGGTCTCCATCGAGCTGGCGCCAGCTTTCCACCTCGGTCCAGTAGGCGGCTTTTGGCCAAGTGTCGAACCATTCACGCGCCTTGATGCGCGCCGCAGCGCGGTCGAGCTGGAAGGTTTCCCGGATGAAATGGCCGGTGCCGCTCGCAGGCTTTTCCTGTCTGCGCCGGTGTATCTGTCGCCGAAGCCCCTCGAGGGGCGGACCTGGAATACGCGCCATGCACTCATTCTCCTGGGTCTCTACCGTGAAGATAGGATGCCTCGGAGCTTTTGGCCAGCCCCGCGGGCGTTGGTGTCGTCACGGCAAGAAGGCCATTCCAAAGGTTGCCAAAAGGCGCGAAACTATGAAGTGTGGCGAAAATGCGATTCGGCGCCAATTCGGTTGCCGAAAGGACAATACCCCAGGATAGCGCCATGGAACGACCCGACCTGCCGAAAGGCCTCCCCGTCGATATCGAGGAGAAGAAAGGGCGCGCGCGCGCCTGGTTCGAGGACCTGCGCGACCGGCTGTGCGCCGCATTCGAGGCGCTGGAAGACGAGGTGACGGGACCGCTCCGCGACCGCGAACCCGGACGCTTCGTCGCCAAGGACTGGCAGCGGGAGGGAGGTGAAGGCGGCGGCGGACGGATGTCCATGATGGAAGGACGCGTCTTCGAGAAGGTCGGGATCCACACATCGACCGTCTTTGGCGAATTCTCCGAGGAGTTCCGCTCCCAGATACCGGGAGCCGCCGAGGATCCGCGCTTCTGGGCGTCCGGCATCTCGCTCATCGCCCATCCGGTCAATCCGAACGTTCCGACCGTGCACATGAACACCCGCATGGTGGTGACCACCAGCCACTGGTTTGGCGGAGGCGCCGACCTTACCCCGGTTCTGGATCGCCGCCGCGTCATGAGCGATCCGGACACGGCCCTCTTTCACCGCGCCATGGAGATCACCTGCAACCGCCACGCGGTGGCCGATCACCCGAAGTTCAAGGCCTGGTGCGACGAGTACTTCTTCCTGAAGCACCGCAACGAGCCGCGCGGGACCGGCGGCATCTTCTACGACTGGCTGCACTCCTCCGACGACCTGGGAGGATGGGACGCCGACTTCGCATTCACGCAGGACGTCGGCAGGGCCTTCGCATTGGTCTATCCGAAGATCGTGCGGAGCAACTTCAACAATGGATGGACCGAGGAGGACCGAGACGAACAGCTCGTGCGGCGCGGTCGCTATGTGGAGTTCAACCTTCTCTACGACCGTGGCACGATTTTCGGCCTGAAGACCGGCGGAAACGTCGAATCGATTCTCTCGTCCCTGCCACCGGTGGTCCGCTGGCCCTGAGCCAGTCGTTCAAACGTGATCACGTCCGCATGATCGGCCGGCAATCCGCGCAGCACCGCGACCGCTTTCATGGTACACTGCGATGGCATGATTCCATCGGGAGGAGGCTATCATGACAAGTGCGACACACATCTCGGCAGCGCCGAATGTAGCCGGCGCCGGCGAAATCCTTCAACGCCCTCTGCCACAGCCACCGGCACCCGAGATTCGGGATGAAGGATCGAAACTGAAGCCATCCGGCCATACCACCAGCGAACAGTTCCAGACTTCGGCCTGCTTCAACGCATGGGCGGTCCCTGAGGACGATCCCAAGCCTGCCGGCGAGTCCCGTTAGACGGAGCGTCCGGAACCTATGCGCCGCCCGTCCGTTCATCGGCAAGGCGGCGCAGTGCACGTTTCCCGAGGGAAGAATGCCCCACAAACACCGTCGCCGAAGTCATAACGATCTCCAGCCACGTACCGAGCACATACGACAGGAGGAAAATCATGAGACTTTTCGAATGCGGTTCACTCGTTCCAGGCTGCAACTGGCACACCCGTGCCGACAATGATGCCGAAGTCGTGCGTCGTGTCGTGGAACACATGCGCAGCGCTCACGGCGAAACGGTCATTCGTGAGAACATGATCGATAACATCAAGATGCGCATCGTGGACGACACGAAGGCCGCCTGACAAGCCCGCCTCACCTCGTGCTCAAGGCGCGTTGCGGATTTCCTGCAGCCGGGCGAGTAGGCTTTCCCGGCCCTCTTTGAAATTGCCGTCCACCCAGTGTTCCTCGAGCTTTGCAAGCCATTCTCCGACCTGCGGGCCGGGCGTTGCACCTGCCGCCAGCACGTCCGCCCCATTGAGCGGGAATGATGGCTTCTGCCATTGCTGCGCCCGCTTCAACAGCCGCTGGTAGGCTCCCGCGGAGGCAAGCGCCTCTGCATCGCCCTCGGCCTTGCCGCGTGCCTGCGCCAGCGCAAGGCGAAGGCGGGTAACAAGGCCCTGCGGTCCATGGCGGTAGAGCATCCGGTCGAAGACGAGGTCGGCCGTCTTTGCCAGAACCTCGGGTGCAGCAGCCCATTGATCGAAGAATTTCTCCTCGTTGCGCGACATCTTGAGCCGGGCCGACATCTGCTTGATCCGCTCCCGGTCCGGCGGCACGATCGCGGCGAGCCTCAGAAGCGGGTCAGGAGCCCAGTCGAAAGCTCCTTCCGTCGCGACCAGCGCAGGAACGGCGTCGATCCCCCATTTTTCCGTCTCGGGCAAGACCTGCGTCAGGACCCCGGACTGGCGCATCCACAGAAGAGCGCGCCCGGGATCGCGCGCTGCCAGAAGCTTGCGCAATTCGGACCACACACGCTCGGCAGACAGCGTTGCCAGCTTCTCCTTCGCCCGGGCGCAGGCCTTCAGCCCCTCTGCATCCGGACGCCCCGCACCGTAGTGGGCGAAGAAACGGAAGAAGCGCAGGATGCGAAGATAGTCCTCGGCGATACGCTTCGATGCATCGCCGATGAACCGCACTGTCCGTGTTTCTATGTCTGCAAGGCCATCCACCAGATCGATGATCGTCCCGTCCTGGCGGGCATAGAGCGCGTTGATCGTCAGGTCGCGGCGCTCCGCATCGGTCTGCCAATCCGTGCCGAAAGCGACCTCGGCGCGCCTGCCGTCCGTCGCGACGTCGCGACGCAGCGTCGTCACCTCGAAAGGCTTGCCATCGATGACCAGCGTGACGGTGCCATGGTCGATGCCGGTCGGCACGGCCTTGATCCCCGCGCGTTCCGCCCGTGCGACGACCTCCGTCGGAACAAGCGTCGTGGCGATGTCGATGTCGCTGACCGGCAGTCCCATGAGACTGTTTCGGACCGCACCGCCGGCAACGCGGCCCTCGCCGCCGTCTGTGTTCAGCAGTTCCATCACCCGCTTCAGGGGTTTTTCGGAAAACCACGGTTCGTGGGCGACGGAGTTCATGCGTAAAGCCTTTCATAAATCACTCGGACGATCCCGGCGGTGATGCCCCAGATGTTGCGGCCGTCATAGGGCATCCGGTAGTAGTGCCGCTCCCCGCCCATCCACACGCCGCTTCCCTGCTCGTGGTTCCTCGGATCCATGAGGAACGAGAGCGGCACGTCGAAGACGAAATCGACCTCGGTGGGATTCGGCACGAGTTCGAAGCCGGGCTGCACCACCGCGAGGACAGGTGTGATCGAAAAGCCGGAGAGCGCCTTGTAGTGTGGCAGGCGCGCAACCGGTTCGACAAAGCGGCGATCGAGGCTGATTTCCTCCTCCGCCTCGCGCAGTGCGGCAGTCTCCGGGTCCGGATCGGTCTCGTCGATCGCGC
This sequence comes from Sinorhizobium sp. BG8, assembly GCF_016864555.1. Lineage (NCBI taxonomy): Bacteria > Pseudomonadati > Pseudomonadota > Alphaproteobacteria > Hyphomicrobiales > Rhizobiaceae > Sinorhizobium > Sinorhizobium sp. BG8. Next base: position 3,947,029 of record NZ_CP044011.1, read on the forward strand.
CTCCCGGAAAGGCGACCTGGCCGGAATGCTTGCGCAACGTCGAGGTTCGCTGGGTAAAGATCACCCGGGCGTCGTCCCCGTCGTCGATGACCGGCACCAGAACCGCGGCATCCTTCAGCTTCATGCCTTCGAGATGGGGAATGGTGGCGGGATTCAACAGGGAATCTCCGTGATCGCGCCAGGACCCATCCGCCAGATGCGCCGACTGCAACAGCGCACGACGCCGGAACTCATCCGCGCTGTAGGGAGAAGGCATACTCATCGGGAAAGTGCGTCCAGTTCCGCGGCAGGCATGATCGGAAAGACCACCCCTCCCGATCGCACCGAAAACATCGCCGCGCCCTCGACCTCGGTCACTTCTCCGAGCGCCACCAGTTCATACATGACGGCTCTGGAAATCAGCGCCTCCAGGCGGCCGCGGACGGAAATATAGGGCTTCAACTCCTTGTGTTCGCCGGCGATGACGAAACGCAGCGGATGCTCCGCACCGGCCTCGACAACATCGCCGACATTGGTCCGGAAGGTGAGCGTCTGCCCCTCGCCCTCGCCGCTCGCATCGACCTCGACGGCGACGAAAGGGGCATCGACGACGCGGATGCCGACTTTTTCCACAGGTGTTACGAGATAGGTCTTTCCATCCTCGTCCTTGCGAAGGACGGTCGAAAAGAGGCGCACAAGTGGCGCGCGGCCGATCGGGGTTCCGAGGTAGAACCACGTACCGTCGGCTCGTATTTCCATGTCGATGTCGCCGCAAAACGGCGGATTCCAGCGCTCGACCGGCGGCAGCGAGCGGCTTTCACCGCCAGTTTGGGCCGCCGCGCGCGAAATCAATGCGGCAAGTCCGGCCGCGTCAGCGCTCGCGTGAATTTCACCCTTTGCCATTGTTCCGTCCCGGTTGGCCCCTATTTCAATCAAAACAAGGGATAGGCGCGTCTGCTTTCACGAGATAGTCATTTCCCTTCGGCTTGTCAGCCGCAGGCGAGCTTATAAGCTCAATATCGGATGGGTGGAACCGCACTCGACGCGATTCGCCCCGCAATCGCACCGGTCATGGAGACGTTAATGGGCGTTACGAAAACACCGGAAACTGGGCTTGATGAAAAGGCGATCGTCGCCGCTGCGGAAAGCGCCCTGGCCGACATAGCGAGGGTCAAAGTCGAAATCGGAAAGGTCATCTTCGGTCAGGAAAGCGTCGTCGAGCAGACCATGCTTGCCATGCTTTCCGGTGGCCATGCCCTTCTGGTCGGCGTACCTGGGCTCGCCAAGACGAAGCTCGTTGCCACGCTAGGCACCGTGCTCGGCCTTGCCTCCAGCCGCATCCAGTTCACCCCCGACCTCATGCCGTCAGACATTCTGGGCTCCGAGGTCATGGACCAGGACGAGAACGGCAAGCGGTCCTTCCGCTTCGTGCCGGGCCCGATCTTCGCCCAGCTTCTCATGGCCGACGAAATCAACCGTGCGTCGCCGCGCACCCAGTCCGCGCTGCTCCAGGCGATGCAGGAGTACCACGTCACCGTCGCGGGCCAGCGCAACGACCTGCCCAAGCCCTTCCACGTTCTGGCAACGCAGAACCCCCTGGAGCAGGAAGGAACCTACCCGCTCCCGGAGGCGCAGCTCGACCGTTTCCTGCTGCAGGTCGACGTTCATTATCCGGAGCTCGCCGCGGAGCGGCAGATCCTGCTCGAGACCACGGGCATCGCCGAGGCGCAGGCAAGCGAGGCGATTTCGTCCGCAAGGCTGCAGCAGATCCAGACGCTCATCCGCCAGATGCCGGTCAGTGAACGCGTGCTCGATGCGATCCTGTCGCTCGTGCGCTCCGCCCGCCCCGGCAATGGCAACAGTTCCACCGACAAGCATGTCGCCTGGGGCCCGGGCCCGCGCGCCGGCCAGGCGATGATGCTCTGCGCCCGTGCCCGCGCACTCTATGAGGGGCGGCTTGCGCCGTCGGTCGACGACGTGCTCGCCCTAGCCGAGCCGGTGCTGCAGCACCGCATGGCGCTGACCTTCGCTGCACGTGCGGAGGGCATGTCGGTCCGCGACGTCATCGCTTCGCTGGTCAAGCAGGCAGGTGGCTGAGCGGGGCTGGCGCGATGGCTTCCATTGGGCAGATTGTCGAACCGACCCCGGCGAGCGCGACATTGTCGCGAGCGCAGGCCCGCGCGAGCCTCATCCCTGACTGCATGGTGGAGGCCAAGCGTCTCGCCAACACGGTGATCGCCGGCTGGCACGGCAGGCGCAAGCGCGGCATCGGCGAGAACTTCTGGCAGTTCCGCCCCTATGTCGACGGAGAAAGCCTTTCCCGCATCGATTGGCGCCGCTCGGCCCGTGATGACCACACCTATGTGCGCGACAGGGAGTGGGAGGCTGCCCACACGGTCTGGATCTGGGCCGACCTGTCGCCCTCCATGATGTACAAGTCGACCTATGGTTCTGTTTCCAAGGAAAGCCGGGCGCTGGTCCTGATGCTGGCGCTCGCCGAAATTCTCGCACGATCCGGCGAAAGGATAGGCTGCCCCGGCGTGATGGAACCGATCGCCGCCCGCAACGCCGCGGAAAGGCTCGCCACCGCACTGATGCATCGCCACACCACCGCCGGCCTTCCCGACACGGGCATGATCCGCGGCAACAGCGACATCGTGTTGATCGGCGACTTCCTCGATCCGGTCGAGGAGGTGATGGCTCGTCTGTCGCCGCTCGCCCGACGCGGGCTGAGGGGTCACGTCGTCGAGATTGCGGATCCGGCGGAAGAGCTTTTTCCCTATGCCGGCCGTACTGAATTCACTGATCCGGAAACGGGCATGAAGTTGACGGCCGGGCGCGCCGAGACATTGAAGGACGACTACACCCGCGCCTACAATGCCAGACGGGCGGGTCTTGCTGACAACCTCCGGCATCTTGGCTGGAGCTTCGTCGCGCACCGCACAGATCACCTCGCCTCCGAGGCGCTCGTTTCCGTCCATATGTACCTCTCGGGCATGCCCGCGATGAAGACGGAGGGCAGACTGCGATGACGGGCTTTGCCTTCGCCTTCCCGGCGGCCCTTGCTGCGCTCGTGCTCCTGCCTGCCATTTGGTGGTTGTTGCGGCTGACGCCGCCTAAGCCGCTCAAGGAGGCGTTCCCGCCGTTTGCCATCCTCGCCTCGATCATGAAGCGCGAGGAAACACCGGCGCAAAGCCCCTGGTGGCTCACGCTGCTGCGTATGCTGATGGCGGCGGCCGTCATCTTCGCCATTGCCGATCCCGTCTTCAATCCCCGCACCAATACCCTCGCCGGCGGCGGGCCTCTCGCACTGGTGATCGATAACAGCTGGGCGACGGCCACCGACTGGCAGCGACGCGTGGACACGGCCGGGGCGCTCATCGATGATGCCGCCGCGCGCGACCTCCCCGTTTCGATCGTATTTACCGCCGACCGGCAGAACGATGCGGTTCCAACCGACGCGGCGACGGCACGCACGCGTCTTGCCGCTGCCTCGCCCCGGCCCCTCCCCGCCGTCCGTCCGGAGGCCACGGCGGCGCTGACGACCGCGCTGAACGGCACGGCTCCCGGCACGATCGCCTTCCTCTCCGACGGGATCGCCCGCGACGAGACCGACAAGACGGTTGCGGATCTGCAGTCGCTCTCGCCTGCAGAATTCCACCTGATCGAGGGAGATGGCCTGCCCACGGTCGCCATTACCGGCGCCAGCAATGAGGCGGAGGCTCTCTCGGTGACCGTCAGCCGTCTGCTGACCGGCGACGCGCGCACGCTCGGGCTGACCGCACACGATGCGAAGGGCCGGCCGATCGCCACCGGTAGTGTCGCCTTCGGAGCCGGCGATGCCGTAGCAACCGGTGGCATCGCCGCCCCCTTCGAGCTTCGCAACGACTTCGCGCGTGTCACCGTCGACAACATCGCCAATGCCGGCGCATCCTATCTGCTCGACGACGGCTTTCGCCGGCGCCGCGTCGCGTTCCTCAGCGGCGAGACAACGGATATCGCCCAGCCGCTGCTATCGCCGCTGCACTACATCAACCGGGCGCTCGCTCCCTATGCGGACCTCATCGAGCCGGGCGTCGCCGATCTTTCCGTCGCGATCCCGGAACTTCTCGCCCAGAAGCCGTCCGTCCTGATCATGGCCGATATCGGCAGGCTCCCGGAGAACGCCTATGATCCCATTCGCAAATGGATCGAGGCGGGCGGAATGCTCATCCGTTTCGCGGGCCCCCGCCTTGCCGCAGCCCCCGCCGACGACCCGCTTGTCCCCGTGATCCTTCGCAAGGGTGAACGCGCGCTCGGCGGAGCGCTCTCCTGGTCCGAGCCCCAGCCACTCGCGGACTATCCCTCGACGAGCCCCTTCTTCGGCATGCGGAAGCCGCAGGACATCCTCGTGAAGCGGCAGGTGCTGGCGGAACCGACGCCGGACCTTGTGGAACGGACCTGGGCGAGCCTTGCAGACGGCACTCCGCTGGTGACCACCAGCGCGCTCGGCGCCGGCCGCATCATTCTCTTCCACGTCAGCGCCGAGACCGGCTGGTCGAACCTGCCCCTCTCAGGCGACTTCGTGGAGATGCTCCGTCGCAGCGTCCAGCTCTCCCACGGCGGCGGCGTGAACGCCAAGGCGGAAGCGAAGGCGCAGGGCCTGCCGCCCTACCGCCTGCTCACCGCCGTCGGCACGCTTTCGGCGGACACCGGCGAGGCCAAGCCGCTCGAGGCCGGGAAGTCTCCAGCGCCCGCCACCTTTGACAACCCGCCCGGGCTCTATGGGTCAGAGGACGGCTATGTGGCCCACAATCTCTTTCCGCCGGGCTACCGGATCCAGCCGCTCGAAGTCTCCGCCGGGTCATCGGTGATCCGGCAGCCGCTGATCGGCAAGGCGGCATGGTCGATGAAGCCGTCTCTTTTCGCGCTTGCCGCGGCGCTGTTGCTCGTGGATTGCGCGGTCGTCCTCCTGATGGGTGGCGCATTTGCCGCCGTCCGTGGCGCCAATACCCGTGGTGCCAAATCTCGCGGCGCTGTGGCCGGAGCACTTCTGTTCGTCGCGGCCACGGCCCTTGCCATTCATCCCGGTGATGCCCGTGCAGACGACAGCAAGCCCGGGGACGAAACCCTGATGTCGCACCTCGACACGACCCATCTTGCCTATGTGGTGACCGGGGAGCCAGATGTGGACGGCATTTCGGAACGCGGCCTTGCCGGACTGACGGACTTTCTGACCTACCGCACGACCCTCGAACCCGGTGCGCCCGTAGGCCTCGACATCGCGCGCGACGAGCTTTCCGTCTATCCCATCATCTACTGGCCCGTCAGCGCCAACGCCGACATGCCATCCGCCGCGGCGATCAGCCGTATCGACGCCTATATGCGCAATGGCGGCACGGTGCTCTTCGATACGCGCGACCAGTTCGCCTCCCTCGGGGAGAATGGCGACACCAGCCCGAACACGCAGCGGCTCCAGGCCATCCTCGCCAATCTGGACATTCCGCCCCTGGAGCCAGTTCCGGCCGACCACGTCCTGACCAAGTCCTTTTATCTGCTGTCGAACTTCCCGGGGCGCTATTCCGGCAGCCCCCTCTGGATCGAGGCGGAACTCGACCGCAAGGAAGATCCCTCGCGCCCGGCACGCGCCGGCGACGGAGTTTCGCCCATCATGATCACGGGTAACGATTTCGCCGGTGCCTGGGCCATTGACGAGAATGGAATGGCTCTGCTGCCGACGGTTCCGCCCGATGAGGTGCAGCGCGACCACGCGTTCCGCTCCGGCGTCAACATCATGATGTACATGCTGACGGGCAACTACAAGGCGGACCAGGTGCACGTGCCCGCCCTTCTCGAGCGACTGGGGCAGTGACATGAGCATCCAGTTTGCCCCGCTCATTCCATGGCTGGCCATCGCGCTGATGGCACTCGCCGCCGTGTTGCTTGCCGGTCTCGGTTTCTGGCGCGGCCTACGGGGCACGCTCTTGCGTTCCGTCGCGCTTGCCATGCTGCTTGCTGCGCTCGCAAACCCCATTCTGCTCCAGGAGGACCGGGAAGCCCTTTCGACCGTCGTTGCGGTGGTCGTGGACCGCAGCCAGAGCCAGCAGAACGCGGATCGCACGGCCATGACCGATGCGGCACTCGCCGACCTGAAGGAGCGCCTAGCCCGCTATCCACGCATCGAGCCGCGCATCGTCGAAGCGGCCGATGACGGTACGTCTGACACGCCGTCCACCCGCCTTTTCGATGCGCTTACGGCGGCCCTTGCCGATGTCCCCCTTCGCGGGTCGGCGGCGCGATCATGATCACCGACGGCCAGATACATGACATTCCGGATGCCGGATCCTTCACCGGTTTCGACGCCCCGCTGCATGGGTTGATCACCGGCAAACCGGATGAGTTCGACCGGCGCATCGAAGTCGTCAGCGCCCCCCGCTTCGGCATCGTCGGGGAGCCGCAGGAACTGCGGTTCCGCGTGGTGGACGACGGCAAGGGGCCGGGCGGCACGGCTCGCGTTACCATCCGGCTGAACGGCAACGAAGTGGCCTCGGAAACCGCCGAGCCCGGCCTCGAAAAACCGTTCGGCTTCACGGTTCCGCGTGGCGGCAACAACATTCTCGAGTTCGAGGTCGCGCCGGTCGAGGGCGAGATCACCACGGCCAACAACCGCGCCGTCCACCTGATCGACGGCATCAGAGAAAACCTGCGCGTTCTTCTGGTGTCCGGTGAGCCCCATGCCGGCGAGCGAGCCTGGCGCAATCTCCTGAAGTCCGACACCGCGATCGATCTCGTGCATTTCACCATTCTGCGACCGCCGGAGAAGCAGGACGGCACGCCGATCAACGAACTCTCCCTGATCGCCTTCCCGACGCGCGAGCTCTTCGTCGACAAGATCAACGAATTCGACCTGATCATCTTCGACCGCTACCAGCACCGCGGCGTGCTGCCGATCCTCTACTACGACAACATCGCGCAGTATGTCGAAAACGGCGGAGCGCTGCTGATTGCGGCCGGACCGGAGCATGCGGGCAACGACTCGATCGCCATGACGCCGCTGTCTGCGGTTCTACCCGCGAGCCCAACCGGCACGATGAACGAGAAGGCATTCTATCCCCGCCTTTCCGAACAGGGACGCAAGCATCCGGTGACCCGCGGGCTTGAAGGGGCCATGGACGAACCGCCACACTGGGGCCGATGGTTCCGGACGGTCGATGTTGCGCCGCCACAGGGCAACACGGTCATGGAAGGCGCCGATCACGCGCCGTTGCTGGTGCTCAATCGCGCCGGCAAGGGCCGCGTCGCCATGCTGCTCTCCGATCAGGGCTGGTTGTGGGCGCGTGGTTTCGAAGGCGGCGGACCGCATGTCTCGCTCTATCGCCGCATCGCCCACTGGCTGATGCAGGAACCCGCACTCGAAGAAGAGGCATTGACGGCACGCACCTTCGGCCGGACGCTGGAGATCACGCGTCAGACCATTGGCGACACGCCGGGCCCGGCCACCATGAAACTGCCCTCCGGCAAGACTGAACCCGTGACGCTCACACAGGACGGCCCGGGGCTCTATCGTGCAGAGATCAAGACGGCCGAGACCGGTCTCTACGAGATCGAGAACGACGGCCTGAGTGCGCTGGTCCATGTCGGCGCGGTCGATGCGCCCGAGTTCAAGGCGACGATCTCGACGACCGAAACGCTCGCTGCCCTTGCCGACAAGACCAAAGGCCTGGTTCGCCGTGTCGTGGACGAGGACGGCAATCTGTCCATCCCGCCCGTGCTGCCGGTCTCCGGCAGCGTGCGCGCGTCGGATCCGCAGCGGCTCTCGTTGAGAATGACCGACGAGACGGTGCTCAAGGGCATCGACAGCATGCCGCTCTTTGCCGGGTTCATCGGCATCGGCCTTCTGCTTCTCGCCCTGTCGGCGACGTGGTATCGCGAAGGGCGATAGCGCGCACAGTCGAACGCACTTCTAAAGCGCAAAGCGGACTTGTTAATCGTCCGGCGCAAAGCGGATCGCCCGGCACTGCGGGCATCCGCGGGCGCGCTCCGTTGTCAGGATATTGCGAAGGCCCGCTCTTCGGCAAAGTGCACGCCGTCATAGGGCCGCCAGCCGATCATCCCTTTCAGCCGCTCGTGCGTGTCAGCAGCAATCGGCACCACGAGAACCCGGGCAGGATCGACCGGCCCCGGAAAGGTCAGGGCGTTGTAGGCGACCTTCTCGAAGCCGAGGGGCCGATAGTACGGAGGATCGCCGACGAGTATCACCCCCTCCGAACCGCCCCTCTTCGCCGCTTCCACGGCAATCCTCACGAGCTCCCGCCCGATGCCCCTGTTCTTGTGCGAGGGACGGACGGCGAGCGGTCCAAGCAGATGCCCCTTCACCGAACCGGCAAGCACGGGCGTCATGCGCACCGAGGCGATCGTCTCGCCGTCGTCGGCACAAATGAACGAAAGATGCCTGTCGTGCGGCCCCTGCTCGCGGATCCGCGCAGCCGCCCGGACGTGCCGGCCGGGACCGAAGGCCTCTTCATTGATGACTTCGATTGCGGCGTCGTGGGTAGCGTCTTCGGTGAGATAGACGAGGTCGTGCTTATGCATGTTCATGGTAGAGGGAAACCTGACTGCGAGACAAAGGGATGGCATGGCGCCCGAAGGGCGTCAGTTGCATCAGCGTCGTCGCGGGTTTCCTGGCAGGAACATCAATCAAGACCGTAATTAAGAGGGCGCAACCGAAGTGGCCACGTTTCTGGGAAGCGCGGATAGCAGAAATTTCGTCGCAGTCAAAGCCCAAAACGCACTGTTCTCAAAAAAGCGCCTATTCGCCGGCGGCGATTGATCTATCTATTCAGCCAAGTTCGACGGCGGTTTTCTTTCCGCCCACCGCAAGGAGATGATCATGGGCATGCTCGTAGAGGGCGTCTGGAAAGACGTCTGGTATGACACGAAATCGACGAAGGGCCACTTCCAGCGCTCCGCCGCGCAGTTTCGCAACTGGATCACGGCCGACGGCGCCCCCGGACCGACGGGCGAAGGCGGGTTCAAGGCCGAGGCAGACCGCTACCACCTCTATGTATCCCTCGCCTGCCCCTGGGCGCACCGGACGCTGATCTTCCGCAAGCTGAAGAAACTCGAGAACATCATTACCGTCTCGATCGTTGATCCGCTGATGCTGGCAAGCGGATGGGAGTTCAAGGGCGTCGACGGCGGCACCGTGGACCACCTCTACGGATCGCAAGCTCTCTGGCAGATCTATGTCCGCGACACCTCGGACTATACCGGCCGAGTTACGGTGCCCGTCCTCTGGGACAAGAAGCAGCACCGCATCGTCTCCAATGAATCGGCCGAAATCATCCGGATGTTCAATTCCGCCTTCGACGACATCACCGGATCACGCGAGGACTTCTATCCAGCCCCTCTTCGTGCCGAGATCGACGCCCTCAACGACAGGATCTACGACACGGTCAACAACGGCGTTTACAAGGCGGGTTTCGCGACGTCGCAGGAAGCCTACTCCACGAACGTACGACACCTGTTCGAAACGCTCGACGAGCTGGAGGAACACCTTGCCGGCAAGCGCTACCTCACCGGTGACCGCATCACGGAAGCAGACTGGAGACTGTTCACGACCCTCGTGCGCTTCGATCCGGTCTATGTCGGCCACTTCAAGTGCAACATCCGCCGCATTGCCGACTACCCCAATCTCTCGGGCTATCTGCGCGAGCTCTACCAGGTCCCGGGCGTGAGCGACACGGTCAACCTGCGCCACATCAAGGAGCACTACTATCGCAGCCATCTGACGATCAATCCGACCGGGATCGTCCCTGATGGTCCAGAGCTCGCTCTCGAGCGGGCGCACGGGCGGGAGCTTCTGAAGGCCGCCTGAACGGGCCTACCAGAGTTCGGAAAACGGCGTCTCGCCGGAAATCTCCTTGAGACGCCGGACCGTCGCGGAGGTTACGCCGGCAGGCAGGGCGTCGAGCGGGAAAAAGCCCGCTTCGACGATCTCGCGGTCCGGCATCTTCGGCTCTATCTGGCGCACGTCGTCGCAGCGGTAGAACAGCACGTGGTCGCGCTTGCTGGTGCGCCGGTTGTAGTAGATGTGCAGCAGCCTCGGCGGTGCCCCCACCATAAGGTTGCCCTCCTCCCGCATCTCCTTCACCAGCGCCTGCTCGGCGGTTTCGAACCGCTCCACACCGCCGCCCGGCATGTGCCAGCCGGGAACATAGCTGTGACGAACGAGAAACACCCGCCCCTCGGCGTCGAAGCATGCGGCCCTCACGCCGATCGTCATCCCTCGGGCAAGGGCGAAATAGCCGTGCATCGCCCGCGTCAGCATGCGTGCCCACACGCTGCGCATTTCCGGCGGACGAAGACTTTCTAAATCACTGCTCATGCAAGCGACTTGGCCACAGCTTGCGGCAGAATCAAGGCCCAAATCGATCGGTTTCGGCCTTTTCCACGCCAAGCACCGGACAAGGTGCGCGGGGCTGCTTCCCGCAACGCCCGGTATGCTGCCCGTTTCCTTTGCCGTTGCGATGATCTAAGGAAGGATATGTTCAGACTTGCCCATATTTCCGATATCCATCTTGGCCCTCTGCCAGCTTTGACCTTTCTGGAACTCGCCTCGAAACGGATTACGGGCTTCGTCAACTGGCATCGCAATCGCAGGCGCCACCTTTTCGCCAATACACTCGACCTGCTTCTGGAAGATCTGGAAGGTCGCGACCCGGATCATCTCGCCATTACCGGAGACCTCGTAAACCTCGCATCATCGCGGGAAATCAGTGCGGTCGCCGACTGGTTGCCTGAGGCTGGTGTACCGGAGAATGTCTCGCTGGTTCCCGGCAATCACGACGCCTACGTGCCCGGCGCGTACGACAAGAGCACGGAGGCCTGGTACCCCTACATGAAGGGGGACCACGGGCCTGAGGCTTGGCACGACGACTTTCACGTCTTCCCCTATCTGAGAGTGCGCGGCCAGGTCGCGATTATTGGCTGTTCGACAGCGGTGGCAACGCCCCCTTTTGCCGCCAGTGGCTATTTCGGCAGCCGCCAGGCGCGCGAAACCGTGAACCTTCTGAGAGCGGCGGGCGAAGCCGGGCTCTATCGGGTTGTGCTCATCCACCACCCGCCGATCCACGGCGCAACACCCTTCCACAAGCGCATGATAGGCATCCGCCGTTTCGCCGCGACGATTTCCTCCGGCGGAGCGGAACTCGTGCTGCACGGCCACACCCATCTCAACACGGTTTATTCCCTGAAGGGCCAGGTCGGTCCCGTGCCGGTGATAGGCATCGCCTCCGCATCGCAAGGCCCAGGCGGGCACAAACCTCCGGCAGGCTACAACATCTTTTCGATTGCCGGCGGTCCCGGACAATGGAACGTGATGCGCGAGCGCTTCGAACTCGCGTCAGACGGGCTGACGTTCGGGCTCGCCGAGACCACGCGTCTCTAGACCGGCACTCGCGAGGGCGATGCAAGCCTTTGTGAACAAGACCGATCACAGCGAATAAAACGAGCCTCCACGGCGTCTCCTTGCCTCAAGCGTTCCGAAGGAACGGAAAGAAGGAAGGATCCGAGATGTCGACCCCTGCCAACAGACTTATTCGCATCTGCGCTGCCGCCTCGATGACCCTCGTTCCCACCCACTTCGCGGCTGCGGCCAGCAGCGGCTCCTCGAGCTCTTCCGGCAGCACCGAAACCACGACGGTCTGCACCAACGGCAAGATCTGGAGCAAGGACAAGAAGCAGTGCGTGGCACCCGAGGCCCAGCGCACCAAGAAGGGCAAGTCCGACAAGAAGACCGAGAGGCTCCCGGACGACACTCTCTATGAAGCCGCCCGCGAATTCGCCTATGCCGGCCAGTACAAGAACGCGTTGCGCGCGCTCCGCGCCGCGGAAAACCAGAACGATCCCCGCATCCTCAACTACTATGGCTACACCTATCGCAAGCTCGGCAATGTCCAGCTCGGGATGAAGTACTACCACAAGGCCTTGAAGATCGATCCCGACTACATTCTCGCCCGCTCCTACATGGGTCAGGCACTGATCGATCAGGGCGACATCCAGGGTGCACGTGTACAACTCGTCGAGATCCGCGATCGCGGCGGGGAAAACACCTGGGCCTATCGCGCGCTGTGGCAGTCGCTCGACGGGGAGCGCGGGACGTACTGAAGATTGACAGAATTGCCTGGAGCGGCATCGCACCACAGGGAAACTGTGTTTCTTCTGACGCCCCCGCTTGCGGTCCAGCGGATAAACGTTTCATATCAGAACAAGCGGCCCAAGCCCGGCGCGAATAAAAATTTGATCCCGAACGTTTCTTTGGAAATGCGATGCGTCCAACGGCAGAATCAAATGAGTTCCGGCAAGAATTGGTCAGTTTGCTCCCGAAGCTGCGCCGTTTTGCGATGACTTTAACGAGAAACGCGAGTGACGCGGACGATCTGGTCCAGGAAGCGTGCGAGCGTGCGATTACCCGGCATCATCTGTGGAATGGGGAGGGAAGACTGGAAAGCTGGGTATATGCAATGACCCGTAACCTTTGGGTTGACGAAATCAGGAAGCGCAAGGTCCGCACAGGATCAGGCACCGTCGACGCATCCGAGCAGGACGACCTGCACATCGAAGCATCGGCCGATAAGGCGGTCTATGCCAAACAATTGCACAAATTGATCATGACCATGCCGGAAGGACTTTCGAGCGTCTTCCTTCTGGTGAACGTCGAGGGCCACAGCTACCGTGACGCCGCGGAAATCCTTGGAATTCCGATCGGCACGGTAATGAGCAGGCTATCGGCGGCGCGCATTCGTCTTGCGGCCATGATCGCAGAAAACACGGAAAGGAGGGCCTGACGTTGGAAAGTACACAGGGTCTCCCGTTGGAAGTCCGCCTCTCGGCCTATCTGGACGGGCAGCTTCCGGAAACGGAAATAGACGAAATCGACGATATGATTGCCAAGGACGACACCGTCAGAAAGGTCTTCGACCGACTGAAGCTGGGAAGCGATCTGGGCGCCAAGGCATTCAACGATATCCTGAACGAACCGGTTCCCCTGCGGCTGGTCAGAGGCATCAAGCAGGCTCCGAGCGAGCCGTTCGGCAATGGTCCTTCGGCAACCACCGCCTCGCTTCCGGAACCTGCCAACAAGAACACGGGTCCCACAAGCTATTGGCCAAGGGCGCTTCTCGCCTCGCTTGCACTCGTCGTCATCGGTGGCGGTCTCGGCTATGTGATCGGCGAACGCCAGGATTCGGAACCACCTCAACTTGGGTCCGGCCGCACCTGGATCGACGAGATCGCCGACTATCATCGGATCTATTCCCGTCAGAGCGCCCATCTTGTTGAGGTCCCGGCCAGCGAGCGGGATCACATCGTGAGCTGGCTGACGAAGACCACCGGCGTCACGTTCAACGTACCCGACCTTTCGGACAAGAACATTACTTTCCAGGGAGCCCGTCTTCTCGTCACGGGTGGAAAACCAACGGGGCAGCTCCTCTACAAGGGTGAGGATGGGGACGTATTCGCAATCTGTTTCCTCAAGAGCGAGCCGGTGGACGAGCAGACCGACATGATCGACACGATGCGTGACGATATCGGCCTCATCTCCTGGCAAAGAGGCAACGGATCCTTCGTGGTCGTCGGCCCTTCCGCCGATCCCGACCTGGAGGCACTTGCCGCGAGAGTGGCTGCAACGATCTGATCTTTTCCTGCCCGCGCGGCGCTTCAATCCTTTCTGTGATTGAAGCCCGTGTCGACGTGATCTTCCCAGAATGCGACGGACTCCCGGATCATCTCGACGACGAGATGGTCCGTCGGCTCACGCTCGCGGAACGAAAGCTCCAGGCAGATCTCGTTGTCGGTCCCCCCGCCCCTCCTCACTGCGGCCAGCAGCTTGTCCGGCGTGATGCGTCCGTCCTTGTTGTGCGTTGCGGTGAAGGGCCAGTGCCCGCCCTTGTTCATCGAGGACTGCTTGATATGGATGATGGGTGAGCGCGACGGGAATGCTTCCGCCCAGGCATAGGGGTCGACATCGGCCGGATTGCTCGAGGTCACGTCTCCGTGGTCGATGTCCACCATCATGAGGAACGGCAGCGGCAGCCCGGCGCCGGCAAGCCGTTCGTCCAGCCTGCGGCAGGCGTCTATCGTGTGGCCGAATTCCCGTCCGACCGACATCGGTTCCCAGAACACATAGGTCAGGCCCGCGGCCTTGCCGTGCTCGGCGACTTCATGCCAGCAGTCTATGGCGATCTTGATCAGCTCTTCGCGGCGCTCGGGCTCGTCGTAGTCCCTCTGTGTGAAGATGGCGAACTGGGTGCCCATGCCGGATGCGCCGAGTTCCGCAGAGATATCGGCGAAGGTCTTGAACCAGTCGACATAATATCGGCGAACGTCTGAATCGGGGTGACCGAAGTGGTTCAGCCGACCGTAGGGCCCGGTCATTCCCGAAGTCACCTTCACACCCGTTCGCGACAGGGCCTTTCTGAACCGGCGGACATGGCTTGCGATCGTCGCTGTCGGCCAGCCCGGATTGACGAACTCGTGGGTAAGCTGCACGTGGCCGATGCGTATCTTGTCCGCGATCGTGTCCATGAGATCGTCCGCCTCGGCGAAGCGATTGACGAGGGGGTTCGTGTTCAGCGAGAGCGTGAACGCCATGGGTGCTGTCCTTGCTTACCAGTTGAACTGCGGCATGATGAAATCGGGTGTGGCGCCGAGTTCGGCATAAAGCCTTCTGCGATCGTCATCCGTCGCCCGCGCCAGGATCCCCGTGGTGACGAGGATCGAGGCAAGCCCTGCATTGCGGGCGCCGACGACGTCGTGCTCGATGCTGTCGCCAATGCAGGCGACGCGCTCGCCGGGCGGATGGCCGAGAATATCGAGCGCGACCCTGTAGATGTCGGGAAAAGGCTTGCCGATCCAGCGGACCGTACCCCCGAGGTCCTCGTAAAGCTCCGCGATCCGGCCCGCACCGAAGGCTTCTCCGCCTCTGGTCAGCATGATCTTGTCCGGATTGGTGCAGAGACAAGGCACGCCGCGCCGCGCCGCCGGGGCAAGCAGCGTCTCGTAGTAGGAAAGCGGATATCGGTCGCCCTCGCTGGCCGAGATCAGCACGACATCGGCCTCGGCGCCCGTTGCGACGCGTATCAGGTCAAGACCGTCGATCGCGGAAAGGTCGGCGTCGCGGCTTATCAGCAGGCAACGCCGATAGTCCATCGTGCCGCCTTTCTTCTCCTCCGCGAGGATCCTCCACGCGATCTCACCGGAGGTCAGAAGCAGATCCCAGCTCGTGCGGTCGAAGCCGACCTGGACCATCCGCGCACTGTTTTCGGCGGAGCGCTTGCCCGAGTTCGAAAGGATCATGACCCGCTTCCTTGCGAGCCTCAGCCTGAGCAGGGTCTCCGACGCGCGGGATAGGGTCCTCTTCCGTTGCGCAGCACGCCAAACTGATCGACGAGAAAATGGTCGAACCGGTGGACGATTTCGCCAAGGCCGGAAATTGCAATTGGGTTTGCTCCAGTCACAGCACACCCGCCTTTCGCGCTCCCAGGAGCGCCAGATAGGCGGCTCCAGCCGCCGCTTCCTCCGATCGCACCGGAAGAAAGGGAACGCCCAGCCTGCGGGAGCGGATCGATCGCCAGGCTGGATTGGACGCTCCTCCGCCGACGCTTCTGACAGAGAGTAACGCAGGCGCACCGAGCTCTGCCAGCCTCGCGTAGGCCAGCGCCTCGATGCCGGCGATCCCCTCGAAGATCGCCTTCAGGAAGTCTGCATCGCTTGCCGGGCGCGGCACCATCCGCGGCTGCAGCAAGGATCGTTGATCGGAAACCGCTCGCCCTGCCTGGGCAATGGATAGTAGTCGAGGCCCGTATTGGTCGCCGGATCGATATGCTCGGAAAGCGCGGCAATCCTTTCCACGTCGAAATGCTGAGCGAGGACGGCACCGCCGCTGTTCGAGGCGCCGCCCGCGAGCCACAGGTCTCCGATGCGATGGCTGTAGAGGCCGTATTCCGGTGCGAAGAGCGGACGGTCCGAGAGCATCTTCACGGTCAGGGTCGTGCCGAGTGCCGAGACCCCGTCGCCCGGACGATCGGCACCCGTCGCGAGGAACGAGGCACAACCGTCCGTCGTGCCTGTTGCGACCAGCGCCCCCTCGGGCAGACCGAACTCGAGGGTCGCGGCTGCGCTTACCTGTCCAAACGGCGTTCCGGCAGCCAGCACCTCCGGCAACAGGTCGATCCGTGCCCCCGTGTCCGCAATCCACTCGGGCCACTGTCGGGAGACCGGGTCGTACCCCGTCTTCAGGGCGTTATTTTCGTCCGACACGCCAAACCGGCCTGTCAGCAGCCCGGCGAGCCAATCCGCCTGATGGATGATCCGCGATACACCGGCAATCCCCTGAAACACGATCGCCTTCGCCAGCCCTGACGTCGAACCATGGGCAGCACTTTCGCGCGGAGCGTGGCGCTTCACGGCCTCCAGCACCGCCACGTCGGAAACCGGATCGTTGTACATCATCGGCGTTGCGAGCGGCCTGCCCGCTCCGTCGACGGGAAGCATCGTTCCGGAGGTGCCGTCGATCGCGATGGCAACGATGCGTCCAGACTTGACGCCATCGAGCATGCGCGCCACCGCGGAAGCCATCGCCGCACGCCAGCCCGCCGGATCCCGATGGAGCGCCGAATGCTCGCTAAGTTTCGCCGAACCAGTAGCGCGCACTTCAAGCGCCTCGGTAACTGCAACGGCGCGCACGCCCGACGTGCCTATGTCTATGCCGACGACGAGCTTTTCGCCGCTTGTCATTTGAGCGCTCCGCTGACGGAACAGATGGTCAGGGTACGGCTTGCTCCCGCGGACCGGCCGAGGCTTCCGGCACGCTTCTTCCCGAGGCATTCGCGGCGCGCTGCCGAGGAGGTGCGGGAGATCACCTCCTGCAGGCAGCGCGCCATGGCAAGGGCACCCGCAATTGCTTCCATCGGAAACGGAGTGCCCTCGCCGAGGGGGACGATACGGCGGCAACGGTCCCATCCGGCCGTGACGCTGGCAGAAACGATCCCAATGTGCGCGGCTCGCGACATCAGGCGGACGCCTTCTTGGTCATCGTTCCCTGCTCCCGGAACCATTGCCCAAAGGCCGTCTTCTCGGCCTCGTTCATATGCAGCCCATGCTTGGTGCGTCGTTCGAGAACATCCGAGGGCTCCACTGCCCATTCCGTCTCGATGAGGAAGCGCGCCTCACGCTCCTTGAAGTGCGGCCCGAAACTGCGGCCGAGGTCCGCGACTGAAGCGGCGCCCGCCAGAAGCTCGGAAGCGCGCGTGCCGTAGAGCCGCGCATAGTGCTTGGCGAGGTCGGCAGGCAGCCAGCGGTAGCGGGCGCGCAAATCTCCGAGGAACTGATCGAAATCCGCATCCCGGATGTCGCCTCCCGGCAGGTGGGCCTTCGACGTCCAGGCCGCTCCCATCCGGGGAAAGAAAGGCTTCAGCTTCTCCAGCGCATGCTCGGAGAGCTTCCTGAAGGTCGTGATCTTGCCGCCGAACACGGAAAGCAACGGCGCCGTGCCATCCCCGCCGTCGACTTCAAAGATGTAGTCGCGCGTAACGGCACTGGGGTTCTCGGCATTGTCGTCATAGAGCGGGCGCACGCCGGAGAAGGAATGGATGATATCGCTCTCCGCGAGTTGCTGCTTGAAGTAGCGGTTCACCGACTTGATGAGGTAGGCGATCTCGTTCGCGTCGGCGCCCACGTCCTCGGGCCTGCCCTCATAGGGAATGTCGGTGGTGCCGATGAGAGCGAGGTCATTCTGGTAGGGATTGATGAAGATCACCCGTTTGTCGGGGTTCTGCACCAGATAGGCCTGCCGACCCTCCCAGAATTTCGGCACGATGATATGGCTTCCCTTGACCAACCGTACGCTGCGCGTCGAATTGAGCCCGGCGACCCTGCCGATCACGTCGTTCACCCACGGGCCGGCGGTATTGACGAGACAGCGGGCCGTCACGCCGCGCTTCTCTCCGGTCACGGTGTTCGTCAGTTCGACCTGCCACAGGTCCCCCTCGCGCCGGACCTGCGAGCAGGCGGTGCGGGTCATCACCGTCGCACCGCGGCTGTGAGCATCGAGGGCGTTCAGCAGCACGAGGCGCGAGTCGTCGACCCAGCAGTCGGAGTATTCGAAGGCCTTGCCGTATTCCTTCCTGATCGGCGCGCCTTCCGGTGCGGTCCTCAGGTTCAGGCTGCGCGTCCCTGGAAGGCGCTTGCGGCCACCGAGATTGTCGTAGAGGAAGAGCCCGAGGCGAACGAGCCAGGCCGGCCGGTCGGCGGGATTGTGAGGCAGAACGAAACGCATCGGCCATATGATGTGGGGGGCGGCCTCGAGCAGCACCTCGCGCTCGATCAGCGCTTCACGCACGAGCCGGAACTCGTAGTATTCGAGATAGCGCAACCCGCCATGTACCAACTTTCCGGAGCGGGAACTCGTTCCCTGCGCCAGGTCGTCCTTCTCGCAGAGCAGAACCGAGAGCCCCCGACCTGCCGCGTCCCGCGCGATTCCCGCTCCGTTGACGCCACCGCCGATCACGAGCAGGTCATATATGCCGGTTTGCGCACTCACGTCTTTCACTCCTGTCATCTGCCGACGGCGGCCTCACGCGGCCTTGCCGTCCTCTTTCGTCTTGTCCTGCAGCCCGTAGCTCGCAAAACCCTTGAGTACGCCCGCAATCTCCTCGTCCGGCAGGATCACCGGCCCGCCGATCAGCAGAGAGTGGTAGTACTGCTTCGCCAGCGTCTCGAGCTCCACGGCCGCCCACATTGCCTTCTCAAGGGTGGAACCGGTCGCGATCATCCCGTGGTTCGCCATCAGGCAGGCGGAGCGCCCTTCCATTGCCCTCAGAATGTTCTCCGAGAGCTCCCGGGTTCCGTAACGGGCATACTCGCCGACCCTTACGTCGCTGCCGCCGAAAGCCGCGATCATGTAGTGACAGGCCGGGATCGGCTTGCGGGCGATCGAGAGTATCGTCGCGAAGGTCGAATGGGTGTGCACCACGGCACCGACGTCCGGACGCGAGCGCAGTATGTCGAGATGGAAGGGCCACTCCACGGATGGCTTCTTCGGCCCGGTCCACTCGCCATACTCCCCCTCGATCGGCATTGAGGCGATCATGTCCGGCACCATGTCCTTGTAGGGGATCGCGGAGGGCGTGATCAGCATCCGGTCGCCGAAACGCACGCTGATGTTTCCCGACGTTCCCTGGTTCAGGCCCGAGGCGTTCATGCCCCGGCAGTGGTCGATGATGGATTGGCGAATTTCGATCTCGTTCATTGCACGGCCCTCAGCACGGATTGACCGGCGGCAAACCGGCGATGTAGCGACGAACCTCCTCCGCAGCCATTTCGGCGGCATAGGTGACAGTGCGCACGGAAGCGCCGGCGATGTGGGGCGTCAGCGTGACGTTGGGCAACTGCAGCAGCGGCCATTCGGCCGGAACGGGTTCGACGGCGAAGGTTTCCAGCATCGCCCCGCCGAGATGGCCGCTGACGAGCGCATCGTAGAGCGCGTCGTAGTCGCAGAGCGGCCCGCGCGCGGTGTTCACGAAGAGAGCGCCGGGCTTCATCTTGGCGAAGGCCTCCGCGTTCATCATGTTCCGCGTTTCCTCGGTCACGCGCGGATGCAGTGTCACGACGTCGGAGCGACTTAGCAGGTTGTCCAACGATACGTGTTCGACGCCCGCATTCCTGTCCTCCGCCGAGAGTTGCACATAGGGATCGTGAACCAGCACCTTGGTGCCGAAAGCGCGCAGCAGGCGGACCACCTTCGTGCCGATATTGCCGTAGCCGATGACGCCGACGGTCAGCTCGGAAAGTTCCCGCCCGGTCACGTCTGCCCGATAGAGTTCGCCGCGCCACTCGCCCTTGCGCAGCGACTCGTGACCGGTTCGGATCAGCCGCGTTTCGGCAAGGATCGCACCGATCGTGAATTCGGCCACCGCGCTCGAATTCCGGCCGGGCGTGTTGACCACCGTAACGCCGGCCTCGCGCGCCGCCGCCATGTCGATATTGACAGGCCCGCCGCGCGACACGGCTACGAATTTCAAATGGGGTAGCCGCTCGAACATGGTGCGCGAAAGCGGCGCGAGCTGTGTGATGAAGATCTCTGCATCGCCAATGAAATCAACGATTTCGTCGGCGGTTCCGAGATATTCCTTGAGCCCGTCCATGCCTTCAACTGCGTAACCGTGCTCCATCGGCACGTCCGGCCAGGGTAGTTCGAGCAGCCTGATCTCATGGCTGTCGCCGCTTGCTTTGACAAGCTTTTCGCGAAACACGTCCGAGAGCATGAATCGGTCGCCGGCAATGGCAATTTTCTTGGTCATGGGAGGATGTCCTGTTCGTTGTGCAGTGTCCTCCACACGGGCTGCAGCGCCTCGCGCGACTGCCTGTAGGCGGGGAAGACGGTATCGAAATGCTTGACGAGGCCCGCATCGGCTGGCTCCGCCGGTCGCTGGTAGGGTGTGACCCATTGCTTCACGCATTCGGCCATTGATCCGTAAAGCCCGAGCGAGACCGCGGCGATCATCGCGGCACCGGCCGCTCCTGCCTCTTCGCGCTCACTCGTCTGGACGCTGGCGCCGAGAGCGCCCCCAAGGATGCGGCGCAGTGAAGCACTGCGGGCCGCACCTCCGGTCAACCGCACGCGGTCTGGCAGCGGCCCCATGGCGAGATAGCAATCCCGCGCAGCAAGCGCGAGCCCATCGAAGACCGCCCGCACCATGTCCGGAAAGCCGCTAGAAATGTTCAGGCCGATGAAGGAAGCCCGCGCGGACGCGTCGACGAACGGGCCGCGTTCTCCTGCTTCGCTGATGTACGGGTGAAAGATCGGCGGCCGCTCCTTGGCATCAGACAGCCAGTCCTCCATGTGGACGAGCAGGTCCGACTTGGACTTCTCGACCCCCATGCTCTTCAGCAAGCCGCCGGCCACCGCGAGTATCCAGTCGATGTTGAGCGTCGCCGCCATGTTCGACTGCATCTGCGCGTAGATGCCCGGTATCGGCATGCACATCGTGTAGCCTGTGCGATCATCGTTGAGCAGAACGTCGTCCGCGCCCTTCGCCAGCCGCATGTGCATGCCCGTGGAACCGACGATCGAGCAGCCCGTGTCGGTGCCCGGATCGTAGATCCCTGCCCCGAGCGACGTGCAGACGACATCTACATAGCCGAGCACGACGGGCGTTCCGGCAATGAGGCCGGTGAGGTCTGCGGCGGCCTCGCTCAAGGGATGATGCGTCGTCGCACCATCGACAATCTCCGGCAGCAGGAACCGTTGCTTCTCGAGGCCGAGGAAACCAATCACCGTATCGGAATAGGTACGCTCCCGGAAATTGCCGAAGGTGAAATTCGCCTCGGAAGGATCGGTCGCCCGTTTGCCGGTGAGGTTGAAGTAGAGCCAGTCCTTGCAATGGAAGGCGGTCGCCGCACCGGTGAGGTACTCCGGTGCATGATCGCACATCCAGCGAAGCTGCGAGCCCTGCTGGCAGGCTGCAAGCCCCGCGCCGGTGTGGCGGAAGCGTTCCGCATCGCCCTGACGGGTCCGCAGTTCCGCGACGGTGTCGCCGGCCCGGGCGTCGAGCCAGAGCCATCCCTTGCCCACGGGCAGGCCTTGCTTGTCGATAAGCCAGGTGCCGTCGCCCTGCCCCGTCACGGCAATGCCGACCACGCGGGAGGCGAGGTTCTCCACTTTCTGAGACAAATCGCGAAGGGTGCGTGCAGCATCTGCCCAGGTCCTGTCGAGGTCCTGGACCGCACCCGTCCGCCCGATCGTCTCGTAGCTGTTGGGAACCGCCGCCGCCGCAATCTGTCGGCCGGCAGTGTCGAAAGCCACCGACTTTATGACGGAAGTCCCTGCATCGATTCCGATCAGGATATCGCGCATCTCAGGCGAGCTCCTGTCCATGGCTGACGGCCCTGCCGCTTTCGCCGTCGAAGACGTGAAGGCTTCCGGCCGCCAGCGACAGTCCGATGTCTTCACCGGCCTTCAGGGTCGTGCGGTCGTGCTCGACGAGCACCATCGAGCCGCCGGCGAAATCCGCCGCGATGTGGGTCTGGTCGCCAAGCCATTGGTTGACCGCCACCTTCGCGGGAACACCGCCCTCTTTCCGCCGTACGGAGTATGGCCTGATCCCGAGCACCACCTTGTTGCGGCGCAGAAGCTCTCCGCGAACCGCAGGAGAAAAGTCGGAGGTGGGGTAGTCGAGCCGCACACCCTGGTTGAGGCCGAACGAGATGGCATTGTCGTTGCCCGCCACCGTCGCCTCGAACACATTCATTGGTGGCTCGCCAACGAACGTGCCGGTGAACAGATTGGCCGGACGTTCCTTGATCATCTGCGGCGTGTCGAACTGCTGCAGAACGCCGCCTTCCATGACCGCGATCCGGTCGGCCAGGGCGTTCGCTTCCGTCTGGTCGTGCGTCACGAGAATGGCCGTGAGGCCGTTCTCCTTGATGAAGTGCTTGATGCGGCCCCGCAGCACGGCGCGAAGCTGCGGCTCGAGCTGACCCATCGGCTCGTCCAGAAGATGCAGGTCCGCATCACGGATGAGAGCGCGGCCGAGCGATGCCCGCTGCTGCTGGCCGCCCGAGATGGAACTTGGATAGCGGCCCATGATGTCTTCGATCTCCAGAAGCTTGGCGATGTGCGCAACCTTCTGGTCGACGACGTTCTGCGGCAGCCGGGAAGCCTTGAGGGCGAAGGCGATGTTCTCGCGCACGGTCAGTGGCGGATAGAGCGAATAGCCCTCGAAAGCCATGGCGACGTTCCGCTTCACCGGCGGGAATGTCTGGACCTCGCGACCGGCGAGCGTGATCGTCCCGCGCGACACCGGCTCGAAACCGGCGATCATGCGCAAGGTGGAGGTCTTGCCGCAACCGGATGAGCCGAGCAGCGCGACGATCTCGCCCTTGTTGATCTCGATGTTGAGTTTCTTGACGGCGTGAACCCCGAAATCGATCGGGCCGTAGAACTTGTCGACGCCGCTAATCTTCAATCCCGCGCCGCTCATGCTGCTTCTCCCTTGGCACCTCTGTTGGTGTCCTTGCGGCCGATGAGGAGGCCGGTTTCCTTGTCGAAGAGGAATGCGTGCGAACCGTCGACGGCGACATGGGCCGGCCCGGAGACCGGTCCCGGTGTTCCGGCGGGTCGCGACACCAGGATTTCACGCTTGCGTACGGTCAGGACTAGCGTGACCGTCTTTTCGTTCAGCGGGGTCTCCGCCTCGACGGTGACCGGTATCGCGCCCGGCGTGGCTGCGTCGACGAAGCGCAGGATCTCCGGCCGAAGCCCGAGCACTGCGGGTTTTCCTGCTGCCGTTGCGGGAATACCCGGCAGCGGGATGCGGATGTCGGAGAGCTGCACGGAGACACCGTCTGCCTCCGCCTTCGGCGTCACGTCCAGGAGATTGACGGTCGGGTCGCCGAAGAGGCGGGCGATCTCGATGTCCGCGGGCGTGTTGTAGATCTCCTGGGGCGTCCCGATCTGCCGGATGCGCCCCTCGGCCATGACGGCGATCCGGTCGCCGAGCGCCATGGCCTCCTTGTAGTCCTGGGTCACGTAGACGACGGTCGCCCCCTGTGCAGCCAGCAGGCGTGGCAGCTCCAGCCTCATCTCGAAGCGGAGCTTGGCGTCGACGTTGCGCAAGGGATCGTCGAGAAGCAGCAGCGGCGGCGAACCGACGAGCGCGCGGGCAAGCGCCGTGCGTTGCTTCTGGCCGTTCGACAGTGCCTTGGGGTGGTGCGAAAGCACATGGTCGATCTTCAAAAGCTTGGCGACGCGCGCCACGCCGTCCTTGATCGCGTCCGTGGTCGAATGCGCCGCCGTCAGCGGGCTTGCGATGTTGTCGAACGCGTCCATGTGGGGAAACAGCGCGAAGTTCTGGAAGGCCATGCCGATGCCACGGTGTTCCGCGTCGACGTCGGTCATGTCTTCGCCACCGATCAGCACCTTGCCTTCGTCCGGCTCGATCACGCCGGCGACGAGGCGGAGCAGCACCGACTTCCCGGCGCCCGAGGGGCCGAACAGCACGAGCGTCTCACCGTTCTTCACGTCGAGCGAAAGATGATCCAGGACGGTCTGGCTCTTGTAGCGCTTGACGATGTTGTCGAGTTGCAGAGTGGTCATGGAGTTACCCTTTGACTGCGCCGAGCGACAGGCCTTCGACGAGGTAGCGCTGGGCGTAGAGTGCGAGTGCGAGCGTCGGCGTGACCGACAGCACGATCGCCGCCGCGATCTGGCCGTACTGGATGCCGGAGGACGTGATGAAGGCGAGCGCGCCCACCGTCACGGGCTGCTTGTCAGCCGAGGCCAGCACCAGCGCGAAGACGAAGTTGTTCCAGGCGAAGATGAAGGCGAGAAGGCCGGCGGCGGCGATGCCGGGCCCTGCAAGCGGCAGGGCGATCTTCCGGAACGTGGCGAACCAGGAGTGTCCGGCGATGCGGTAGGCATATTCGACGTCGGCCGAGATATCCTCGAAATAGCCGCGCACGATCCAGAGGATGAGCGGCAGGCAGATCAGCTGGTAGACCCAGATCAGTCCGAAGTAAGTGTTGGCGAGGCCAAGCCACTGGAAATACTGGGTGAGCGGCAGAAGAACGAGGAGCGGCGGGGCGAAGCGGAACGACAGGAGCGTGAACGCGATGTCTTCCGAGCCCTTGAACTTGTGGCGCGCGAAGGCATAGGCGGCGGGAACGCCGAGCACGAGGGCGACCGCGACCGACGTCACCGACAGGAAGATCGAGTTCCAGAGATTTCCCATGAACGCAATGTCGAGCGTGCCCGCGGCTGTGGTCAGCTTGCCGGTGATGAGGGCCGCATAGTTCGACAGCGTCGGCGTGAAGGTGAGCGTCGGCGGTATGGTCAGGATCGTCTCGTTCGTCTGGAACGACATCAGGAAGATCCAGACGATCGGGAACATGAAGAATATGACGACA
The DNA here is from genome assembly GCF_016864555.1 of Sinorhizobium sp. BG8. Lineage (NCBI taxonomy): Bacteria > Pseudomonadati > Pseudomonadota > Alphaproteobacteria > Hyphomicrobiales > Rhizobiaceae > Sinorhizobium > Sinorhizobium sp. BG8. The sequence continues at coordinate 3,971,953 of NZ_CP044011.1, forward strand.
AGCGTCAGCGCGATCACGCGAAGCGTTTTCTCGAGGGGGGAAGTGGATTCCATGGTGTTCTCCTCATGCCTCGCCGCGGGCGCGCTCGCGCAACCGGAGCCAGTTCTTGATGAAGATGTTGGAGAGCGTGTAGGTGATCGCCCAGAGGATGATCAGCAGCGCCGCCGAACGTCCGACATTGGTCGACTGGAAGAAGTTGAGGTAGGCCTCGACTTGGAACACCGTCAGCGTGTCGCCCGGTCCGCCCTGCGTCATCGCGTAGATGATGTCGAACTGCTGGATGGAATCGAGCAGCCGGAACAGGGTGGCCGTCAGGATATAGGGTGTCAGCATCGGCAGCGTGATCCGGAAGAACACGAAGCTGCGTGGGACCCCATCCAGCGCCGCAGCCTCGAAGGGTTGCGTCGGAAGCGAGCGCAGGCCGGCAAGAAGCAGGATCATGATGAAGGGCGTGTAGACCCAGATGTCGACCAGCACGACGGTGAGGAGCGCGGTGTCAGGAGACGAGGCCCAGCGGAAGTCCTGAAGACCGACAAGCGACGCCAGATAGCTGAGGATGCCGAAACCCGGATTGGTCATCAGCTTCCACATCAGTGCGGCGAGCGCCGGCGCGATCATCAGCGGCAGAAGCAGCATGATCGAGATGAAATTGTTCACGGTCGAGCGCCGCTGCAGGAGAAGCGCGATGCCGAGGCCGAGCAGGAGCTCGAGAACGACGGTCAGTCCTGCGTAGAGCAGGGATACCCGAAGCGTGCTCCAGAAGCCGGGATCGGTCAGGAAGTTGATGTAGTTCTCGCCCCAGTTGAACTGGCGCGCCCAGGGCTGGCTCAGGCGATAGCGCTGGAATGAATAGACGACCGACGTGAAGAACGGGACGAGGATGCCGATGCAGACGAGCAGTGCGGGAAGGCTGAGCACATAGGGCAGCGCCCGCCTGCTGATCCGAAATCCGGATGCCTTGTTCTGATAGGTTGCCGGTGAAGCCATGGTGAAGTCCGCTTCATGATTTGGGTGCCGCAGGTGCGCGTTCTCGAACCGCCGGAAATGTCAGGCAGCCTCGTTCGATTGCGGGCACGGTCTTGTGTTTTTCGGTGGGAGCCCGCCTTAAGTGGCGAGCTCCCTCGGATGCATCGCGGCAATCAGCCGAGGCCGGCTTCCTGGAGCTGGCGATTGATGCTGTCGACCAGCATGTCGAGGCCTTCGTCGACCGGCACTTCCTTGGCCACCATCTTCTGCAAGGTCGCCGCCCACTCCGTCGTCACGTCGAAGAAGAGCGGCTGCGCGGTGAACTTGATGCTTGCGCCCGGGGCCGATGCGTTGAACATCTCGACGTATCCCGGGTAGCTCTTGTTCAGACGGTCCGTGAACATCGGGTCTTTCCAGACCGACTGGCGGACCGGGTTCACGAAGTCCATCTTCGTCGCGCCGAAGATCGCGTGCTCGAGGCCCGAAGCCCACTGCATGAAGTACCAGGTGGCGTCCTTGTCCTTCGAGAAGGACGACATGGCGAGCGACCAGATCCAGATGTTCGGCGTCGGTGCGGTGGCTTCCGGATTGGCGGAGAAGGGTGCGAACGCGAGTTGGCCCTTCATCTTGTTCTCGCCGCCGTTCATGAAGTAGCCCAGGATATCGGCATCGAAGATCATCGCCGAAGCACCGGCGCCGAGATCGGCACCGACCTGGTACCAGGTATAGGTCGACCAGTCCTTCGGGCCGCTTTCCTGGATCATCTGCACCCACTTGGCGTGGAAGGCCTTGGATTCGGCCGTCCCCATGGCAGCCGAGAGCTTGCCGTCCTCGGAAACGTTGAGGTCCTTCTGGTTGAAGTTGGCGTAGCCCGACAGGAAGCCCGGATGGATCGTCGCCCAGGAGCGCGAACCGCGCACGCCGATGCCGTAGACACCGCCGCCGACATCCTTGGTGAGCTTGGCCGAGACTTCGACGAGCTCATCGAGGTTTTTCGGCACCGACACGCCGGCCTTCTGGAACATAGCCTGGTTATAGGTGAGGTTGTTCTGTTCGAAGCCCCACGGAATGCACCACTGCTTGGCATCGTCCGAGCCGAGCGCGCCGCCGGGCTGGCCATTCCATGCGCAGGAGTTCTTCACGCCCGGCAGGAAATCGTCCCAGGCATATTGCGGGTTCGTCTTTGCCGGATCGTTGATCCATTCCTTGAGATCGGTGACCCAGCCGGCCGGACCGTAGGTCCAGGTCATGTAGGCACCGGTCATGAAGGCGTCGTACTCGGTGGAGCTTGAAGAAAGAGCGGCTGTCACCTTGTCGAAGTAGACGTCTTCAGGGAACACGTCATAGGTGACTTCGATGCCGGTCAGGTCCTTGAATGTCTGAAGGTTGGCGATCATCGCATCGGCATAGGGATGCTTGTTGAGCAGAAGCTTCAGCTTCTTGCCGGAATGGGCCTTCCAGTCGAAATCGGCGGCGAGCGCCTGCGTCGACATCATATTGTAGAGCATGCCGGCCGAGGCGGCGGTCATGCCCAGCGCGCCGAGCCCTTTCAACAGGCCACGGCGGTCTACCTGTCCGCGCATGAATGCGCTGATGAGGTCTTTCTCTTTCTCATGCATCAGTCTTCTCCTCCATTGCGGGTAGTGCTTGCTTGAATAAGCGCTTCGCCGGCCTACCCCGACCGGTATTCCCTCCCCGCCCGGCGGAAGTCTCCCTCTTCTCGCCCGGCGTTGATTTCTCCTCACCTCATGGCGACACCGCCATAAGTGCCTGTGCGGTCGCCTCGTCCGTTATGAGGCCGCTCAGCAAGCCGCTTGCGAGTACGGCCCGTAAGGCCCTCAGCTTTACCTTGCCGCCAGCCACAGCCACGATCCGCCGCTCGCTTAGCTGGTCACGGGACAGCGTGAACGTGCGGTCCGAGAGCGTCGTCTCGATCGGCGTACCCTGCAGGTCGAAGAAGTGGCCAAGGATTTCGCCGACACCACCTGCCCGCTTCACGTCCTCGATCTCGCCTTTCTCGATCATGCCGGTCGCAACCAGCGATGCCTCCGGCTCGGCGGTACCAATGCCGACCATCAGCAGGTTCGCGCCTGCCGCCAGATCGAAGATTTCCCGCACGCCGCGTTGGTTGAACAGGATGTCGCGGTCCTCGACCGAATTGGCGAAGAATGGAACCGGCATGACATAGGCCTCCGCGCCAGTGCGCTCGGCTAGCCGGTGAATAACGTCGTGGGGGTTGGCGGAAAACTTGCGGGTGAGCCCGCCCAGCAACGAAACGAAGCGAACGTTGCTGGTCACGACACGCGGCAGGTATTCGACGCAGGCGGCGAGCGTACGGCCGTGGCCCATGCCGATCAGCATGTCGTCACTGCGCTCTATCTCGCGCTTCAGGAATTGCGCCCCGGAGATGCCGAGCGCTTTCAGCGGCAGGTCTTCGTCGTCGAAATCGGGGACTACCTCGCAGTAGTCGAGGTCGAACTGCCTGGACAGCGCCTGCTCGAGTTCGACGCACTCGGCGACTTCGCCATCGATGTAAACCTTCACCAGACCTTCCTGGTTGGCCTTGGTGATAAGCCTGTGAGCCTTGAGGGAACTCAGGCCCAGGCGCTTGGCGACCTCGGCCTGCGTCAGGCCGCCGGCATAGTGCAGCCAGGCCGCCCGTGTCGCCATGCTCGAGTCATCGTCTCGCACCAGCCCCAACATGAAATTTCCACCCGACTGATATTTTTTTCATTGTGTGCAAAATTTTTCATAAGAGTCGGAGAATGTCAAGAGCGAGCTACGAGCGGACACACATCCGCAACCTCGCTGCAGCGATCGGCGACAGAACCAAGATGGTTGGAGGAGAGGTAGGAAGGAGGATGCCGCCAAACGCAGAAAGGGGTGCCCGGACGAAGATCCGGACACCCCTTCAAGATATCTGCCGATGGATGCGTGAGGCGCTCAGCGCGCCTTTTCGTCGAGCACCCGGTTTGCCGCAGAGACGATCGCCTCCAGCGAGGCGGTCACGATGTTGGTGTTGATGCCCGCACCGAAGAGCTTGCCGCCCGGATGCTCCATCTCGACATAGGCGATGGCGGCTGCGTTCGAACCGTGCTGCAGCGAATGCTCCGAATAGTCGGCAACGGAAATCGGCACGCCGATGTAGATCGAGAGCGCGTTGATGAAACCGTCGATCGGACCGGTTCCGCGCCCCTCGATGCGCTTCGTCTCGCCCCGGTCGGTGATCTCGGCAGCAACGATGCGAACGCCCTTGTGGTCGGTGTCCGGGTAGGTGTGATGATCCACGAATTTCAAGCGTGCGCCCGGCTGCTCGACGTAGCGTTCGATGAACCGCCCGTGGATTCTCTTCGAAGGGAGCTCGACGCCCTCCTCGTCCGTGATGCGCTGGATATCCTCCCGGAACTCGACCTGCAGGTTGCGGGGCAGGTTGATGCCGTAGTCCTGCTGGAGGATATAGGCGATCCCGCCCTTGCCGGACTGCGAATTGATGCGAATGATCGCCTCATAGGTGCGGCCCACATCCTGCGGATCGATCGGCAGATAGGGAACCTCCCACAACGGCTTGTTGGCCTGCTTGATGGCCTTCATGCCCTTGTTGATCGCGTCCTGGTGCGAACCGGAGAAGGCCGTATAGACCAGTTCCCCGACGTACGGGTGGCGTTCCGGGATCACCATCTCGTTGGAGTATTCATAGACCTCCTTGATGCGCTCGATGTCCGAGCAGTCGAGACCGGGATCGATGCCCTGCGTGTACATGTTGAGCGCCAGCGTCACCACGTCCACGTTGCCCGTGCGCTCGCCATTGCCGAACAGCGTTCCTTCAACGCGGTCCGCTCCGGCCATCAACGCCAGCTCCGTCGCAGCGATGCCGGTGCCCCGGTCGTTGTGCGGATGGAGCGAGATGATGACGTTCTCGCGATTGTCGATGTTGCGGCACATCCATTCGATCTGGTCGGCGTAGATGTTGGGCGTCGCCATCTCGACTGTCGAGGGCAGGTTGAGGATCAGCTTGTTGTCGGCAGTCGGCTTGACGATCTCGACGACCTCGTTGCAGATCTCCAGCGCTACCTCGAGTTCGGTACCGGTAAAGCTTTCCGGCGAATATTCGAAGCGATAGCCGCCGCCCGCCTTTGCCGCCATGTCGGTGATCATCTTGGCGGCATCGGTGGCAATCTGCTTGATGCCGGCGACATCCTTGCCGAACACGACACGGCGCTGCAGCTCGCTCGTGGAATTGTAGAAGTGGATAATCGGCCGGTGTGCGCCTTCCAGGGCCTCGAAGGTCCGGGTGATGAGCTCAGGACGGCACTGCACCAGAACCTGCAGGGAAACGTCGGCGGCGACATTGCCCTCCTCCACGCACCAGCGGGCAAAATCGAAATCGGTCTGGGAAGCCGAGGGGAAGCCGATCTCGATTTCCTTGAAGCCCATGTCCAGCAACAGCTGGAACATGCGCGCCTTGCGGTCGTGGCCCATCGGATTGACGAGTGACTGGTTGCCGTCGCGCAGGTCGACGGAACACCAGACCGGCGCCTTGTCGATCACCTTGCTCGGCCAGGTGCGGTCGGGAATGTTGATTTGCGGATAGGCCTGATACTTCTCGCCGGCGTTCCGCATGCCTTGCTTCGGGCTGTAGGTCTTCACGATCATGAACGTCTCTCTTCGTCTTCCCGGCATTCGCGAATGCGTCATAGCGGATTGCAGATCGCTTGGCGACGGCGAATGGCGACCACGGGGGTCACTTACGGATATCTTCTGATTGGATGATGCGAGGAGCAATTGCCTGACGGGCTTTTCGGCCGCCGGGCGCCCCTCAGCGGACCCGGCAACCGCGCGTAAGGCCGAGAAGAAGAAGCGAGGTGACGGCGCGCGAACGCTCACGCGCGGCAATGCCGCCGCGGGAAATCTGTTCGATGATCTGTGCGCCTGTCTTCAACATGAGCGGGCTTATAGCGGCCAACTGCCGGAAGAGCAAGGGGGAGCGGCGCGAAAGGCACGTTTACGAGCAATCAGGTGTTGCACCGGGTGCAGAAGCACAAGAATTGCGCATACGAGTGGCGTGCCTGACAGACATGGAAAAGCCCTCCCGCCCGTTGGGCGGAAGGGCTTCGATCAGGGCGCATGCAGATATCAGATATCGGCCTGCGACGAGATGATGCGCGAGACGAGGCCGTAGGACTTCGCTTCCTCGGCGGAAAGCCAGTAGTCGCGATCCGTATCCTTCGCGATCTTTTCGATCGGCTGTCCCGTCGCTTCCGAGAAGATCCGGTTCAGGCGCTCGTTCATCTTGAGGATTTCGCGTGCCTGGATCTCGATGTCGGAAGCCATGCCACGCGTGCCGCCGGACGGTTGATGCAGCAGGAAGCGGGTATTCTTCAGGCAAAGGCGGCGCTCCTTCGGAGCCGCCACATAGATCAGCGCGCCTGCGGAAGCCACCCAGCCCGTTCCGATCATCCAGACCTTGGGCTTGATGAACTTGATCATGTCGTGAATGCTGTCGCCGGACTCGACGTGGCCGCCCGGAGAATTGACGAAGATACGGATGTCCTCGTCGCTCGCCGCCGAAAGCGCCACGAGCTGGGAGCACACTTTCTGCGCCAGTTCCTGGGTAATGCCGCCATAGATGAAGATCGAGCGCGACTTGAAAAGGTTCGCCTCGGCTTCCTTGCCAAGAGGCAGTTCGGTTGTCTTGTCTTCCTCGTCGCTCATCAGCAACTCTCCGCCAGATAGAATGAATTGTCTTGCCGCCGTCAGATAGTGCGACTCACTGGCAATGACAATGCAACAAATCGGGCGCAGCGCGAAAGGGGGCGGACCCGCTGTCAACCGGACAAGGTAAACGCGCGCCCCTGGCATGGCACCGGGATGTGGACGTCAAGGGTTCGGACCTACGCATTTCGCGTATGGACATTCGCCGAACGCTCCTCCTAAGATGCCATCCTCATTGACGAAAACGACGGCGCGCCGGCCTCCCACGTGCACGCCTGACAACGGGGACCACATGATCAGACGCTCGCTTCTTTCGCTCGGCATTCTTGCCGCAAGCACCCTTCCCGCTTTTGCGCACCTCAATCCGGAAGAACACGGATCGCTGATGGCAGGGTTCTCCCACCCGCTTTTCGGTCTCGACCACATCCTCGCGATGGTCGCTGTCGGGCTTTGGGCGTCGCAGGTCGGCGGGCGTGCGCTCTGGGCCATTCCCTGCGCCTTCATCGGAACCATGGCCATCGGCTTCGCGCTTGCCCTGGCGGGCGCGCACCTTCCGTTCGTGGAGCCCGCGATCCTCGCCTCGGTCGTGGCGCTGGGACTGCTGGTGGCCATGGCTGTCCGGCTCGACACCGCGCTTGCAGCGGCGGCCGTCAGCGTCTTCGCCCTCTTCCATGGCTTCGCGCACGGCGGTGAACTCGGCAGCGCCGGCGCAATCCAGTTCGGCATAGGCTTCGTCGTTGCGACCGCGCTCCTTCACATCGCCGGCGTCGCGCTCGGCCTTGCCATCCCGCGGATATCCGGCGGAAAGATCTTCGCACGCATTCTGGGCGGGGCGACCGCGCTTGCCGGTCTGGCGCTTGCCTTCGGCTGATTTGCCGAGCCGTGAGGAATTTTAAAGGGCGGCGCCGCAAGGGGCCGCCCTTTTCCGTTCAGCAGGCCTTACCCGCGGCCACGATAAGGCTGCACGCCCTGGTCAGGGAGCCAGACGCCTTCGGGCGGGGCACCGGTCTGCCAGAAGACGTCGATGGGAATTCCCCCTCGCGGATACCAGTAGGCGCCGATCCGCAGCCATTTTGGCTCGAGCAACCCGACCAACCGCTTGGCGATGTCGATTGTGCAATCCTCGTGGAAGGCACCGTGATTACGGAAGGAGTGCAGGTAGAGCTTGAGGGATTTCGACTCGACCAGCCAGCCGTCCGGAACGTAGTCGATGACGATGTGGGCGAAATCGGGCTGGCCGGTCATCGGGCACAGCGAGGTGAATTCAGGGGCAGTGAAGCGCACCACGAATTCTGTCCCCTGGTGGCCGCTTGGCACCCGTTCCAGAACTGCGACCTCCGGCCCGGCCGGAAGTTCGACCTTCTGCCCAAGCTGGGACAGGCCAGACACGTCGGTTGTCGTCATTTCGATATCTCCTCGACTTTCACTTTCACGCCATGTGCCTTCTCCGTCTCCGGCTCCACATGGATCGCGATCTTTGCCCCGGGCTGCACCGCTCTTATGGCATCCTCAAGGCGGTCGCAGATATCGTGGGCGTCGCGAACCGGCATGATGGCGGGAACCACCAGGTGGAAGTCGACGAAGATTGCCTGCCCGGCGCTGCGCGTCTTGAGGTCATGGACGCCGAGAGAGCCGTGAGCGTGCGCGGCGATCGCGGCCTTGATTGCCGCTTCCTCCTCCGGCTCGATCGCATGGTCCATCAGCCCGGAGACCGAATGCGAGATCACCTTCCAGCCCTGATAGAGAATGTTGACGGCGACGAGAACGGCGAGCAGCGGATCGAGGATGGAGTAGCCGGTCAAAAGCGCAAGCACGAGACCGATCAGGACCCCGACCGAGGTAATGACGTCTGAAAGGATGTGTTGTCCGTCTGCGGACAGTGCCGGCGAGCGGTAGAGCCTGCCGGCGCGGATGAGCGTGAAGGCCCATGCCGCGTTGATGACGCTTGCGAGCATGTTGATCGCCATGCCGAGCGCCGGCGCCTCGATCGGACGCGGCGCGAGGACGGCAGGGATCGCCTCCCAGACGATAAGCATCGCCGCGACCGTGATCAGGACGCCCTCGATGACCGCGGAGAAATACTCCGCCTTGTGATGCCCGAACGGGTGGGTCGTATCGGCGGGGCGCGCCGCATAGCGGATCGCAAAGAACGCGACGATCGCCGCAATCACGTTGACGATCGACTCGAGCCCGTCAGAAAGCAGCGCCACCGAGCCCGTGAACTGCCATGCCACGAGCTTCAGGCCCATGACGCCAAGGGCAAGCGGAATGCTCCAGAAGGCCAGCAAACTGACGCGCCGGTTGATATCGCTCGATCCCATTTCCTTGCCCTTGACCTTACCCTTGCAGGTGCGAACGAATTGCAGAATTCGTCGCCCTTAACGCAAAACCGCGCGCACGATGGTCGTGCACGCGGTCTGTTTCGCGGTCATATCGGCCAAAAGAGCCGGCGTGTCAAATGCTCATGCGGCTTTCGTCTTGGCCTTGCGAGAAAGGTGCGCCACGACGTTCTCGATCATGCGCATTCCGGCATCTCCGCCGAGCGTCATGATCGATTCCGGATGGAACTGCACCGCCGCCACCGGCTCCTTCGAATGCTCGATCCCCATGATGGTCCCGTCGTCGCTTTCGGCCGTGATGATGAAGTCGCGCGGGAGCGTCGAGGGATCCGCGAAGATCGAGTGGTAGCGCCCGACGGTCACTTCCTTGCCGAGGCCGGAGAAGACGATGCCGGGCTCCAGAACCCGGATGCGCGATGGCTTGCCGTGCATCGGGATGGCGAGCTGGCGCAGTTCGCCGCCATAGGCCTCGGCCAGGGCCTGGAGACCGAGGCAGACGCCGAAGATCGGCAGGTTGCGGGCACGCGCTTTCTTGATGGTCGCCTTGCAGTCGAAGTCCTTCGGCGAGCCGGGTCCCGGCGAGAGCACGACGAGGTTGGGGTCGACCGTGTCGAAAACCTCTTCGGCGACCGGCGTACGCACGGTCGTGACCGTCGCGCCCGTCTGGCGGAAGTAATTGGCAAGCGTATGGACGAAGCTGTCTTCGTGATCGACCAGCAGGATCTTCACGCCGGCTCCGACAGCAGCGACATCGCGCTTGGTGCGTCCGGCATTGCCGGCCTTGGCGTCTCGTATGGCAGCGATCATGGCGGATGCCTTCAGTTCGGTTTCGGCTTCTTCTTCCTGCGGGTTCGAATCGTAGAGCAGCGTCGCGCCCGCCCTCACCTCGGCAATGCCGTCCTTGATGCGGATCGTGCGCAGGGTGAGGCCCGTGTTCATGTCGCCATTGAAGCCGACCATGCCGATCGCTCCACCATACCAGGCGCGCGGGCTCTTTTCATGCGCTTCGATGAAACGCATGGCCCAGAGTTTGGGCGCACCGGTAACGGTCACGGCCCAGGCGTGGCTGAGAAAACCGTCAAAGGCGTCCATGTCGTCACGCAGACGGCCTTCGATATGGTCGACCGTATGGATCAGGCGGGAATACATCTCGATCTGCCGGCGGCCGATGACCTTCACCGAGCCCGGCTCGCAGACCCGGCTCTTGTCGTTTCGGTCGACGTCCGAGCACATGGTCAGCTCGCTCTCGTCCTTCTTGGAATTGAGCAGCTTGAGGATCTGTTCGCTGTCGGCAATCGGATCGTCGCCGCGCTTGATCGTACCCGAGATCGGGCAGGTCTCGATACGCCGCCCTGAGACCCTCACGAACATTTCCGGTGAGGCGCCGACGAGATATTCCTGATTGCCCAGATTGATGAAGAACGAATAGGGCGACGGATTGATCGCCTTCAGGCGGTTCGAGATCTGCGAAGGCTTGCTGTCGCAGCGCTCGAAGAACTTCTGCCCGGGCACGACCTCGAACAGGTCGCCGCGCCGGAAGCTTTCCTTCGCCTTGACGACCAGCTCGGCATATTCGCCGGGTCGGTGATCGCCATGTGGCGGAATGGAATCGATCGTGCGGAATGGCTCGGGGGTGATGTCCGAAGCCTTGCCTTCTGTCGTCCTGCCATCCCTGGTGAAGTCGTAATGGTCGATCCAGGCCTTGGCCGCATAGTGGTCGACGACAAGGATTTCGTCAGGGAGAAAGAGGACCATGTCGCGCTGGTCGTCCGGACGCTTCAGCTTGAGCTCGATGGCGTCGAACTGGAAGGCGAGATCGTAACCGAAGGCGCCGTAGAGGCCGAGGCTGGCGTCCTCGTCCGAATGGAAGAGATCGGTGACGGCGCGAAGCACGGTGAAAACCGTCGGCATCTTCGAGCGCTCTTCTTCCATGAAGATGCGGTCTGGAACGTTGACGGTGAGGTCGAGACGGGTGGCCGTGGACGTGCCGAGAGTGAGTTCGGCAACGGAGGCGAGCCGCTCCGCGATGAAGGAGAGCAGAACCTCGCCACGGGCATTGTAGGCTTCGATCCAGACGGAACGGCCAAAGGACGAGATGGCGAGCGGCGGGTCGACCACAGCCGTATCCCAGCGGGTGTAGCGGCCAGGATACTCGTAGTTCGAGGAGAAGACCGCGCCGCGCCGCTCGTCGAGACGATCGACATATCCCGCGATCGCGTTCGCATAGTCCGCCTCACGCCTGCGCCGGGTGACGGTGATGCCGCCCCGCGTCACATAGGCCTCGGCACCATCCGCCAGTTCTTTCGTCACCATGTCGCTCACTCCGTTCGAAGCCCGTCTTCTGGCGGCCCGAAAAGAAAAAGCCGCCTCGAAGATTTCGGGCGGCTTGTGCTCTCAATCACGCATGACTGGTCAAGGCCGCCTCAGCGAGCCCACCACCAGATCGAAATTTCACGCACGTTGATCATGGACGCGATTGTTAGCGTGATCCGTGGACGAACGCAAGACGGGATCGCCGCAGATGCAGGGCCTCCAACATGCCTGCCACATAGTCCAATTTCCGCTTTAGGTATTTCGCAACCAAAACCGAAAGAAGCGCGGATTAATCTCGATTCCCGAGAATTCGCTACTCCACCCCCTTTGCAGCAGTTTACGTAACATGATAGATGCTCAGAAAAATGCCTCCATAAGATTTTAGGGTCTTTCATGGTTGAAGCCTTAGTCAACCAATTCCGCGAACTCCAGGACAGGCTCCTGGAACAGAACGAGCGCTACGACACGCCGGAATTCCGTGCCTTGGACGCACGGATTACGGATGTCTTTGAATCCATTTATCGTTACTCGCCTGCCAGCGTTGCCGAAGGCGAGGCGATGATCGGATTGTTCCTCGACATGATCTCGCAGACCAGCGAGGCGGAGAACAGCCGCCTGATCGCTCGCGTCCGCAGGCTGACCTCGGAAGTCGTGGCGCTCGCGCAGAAACAATCCGTGCCCCTCTGCTACGGCGCCGGGATCTGAGCATCCTCGAATAATTCGGCGAACAAACTTTCCTCACGTGCGTTCTGTACTCTCGACCTGGTCTTGCAGGAGAGGAGCGCGACAATCCTGAGGAGAGCGATGGCAGCCATTGCGGCCTTGATGTTCCTTTCCGGTGCCTCCTTGCCGGAGGTTGGGCCGTTGCCCGAGACAAAGCCCTCTCAAGACACCGGCGATACATCAGGCTCGAAGCCTGAAGGAAACTCCGAGGAGACCAAGGGTCCGGTTGGTAGCGACGTTCAAGGCAAGAACCTGCCGGCCGCCAAGGAGGCCTCCCCTCCCGGAGAAACCGAGGGCGACAAGCCGACGGAGATCCCGGTGCCATCCGAAAAGGAGGAACCCGCTCCGCCCGTCGAAAAGGAAGATGCCGCGGCTTTCGCCAGATGTGTGGCAGACCTCAAATCCCTGGGCGCGACATTCAAGGAAACTTCGCGCATCGATGATGGCAACGGTTGCGGGATCGACCGGCCCGTTTCCGTGAGCGCGCTTGGAGGCGGTGTCGACCTGCGCCCCGAGGGGGTGGTGCGGTGCGAGACGGCACTCGCACTCGCGCGATGGACAAAGGAAGCGGTCATTCCGGCACTCGGCACAGCAATGCCAGGCGAGAAGCTCACCACCCTGAACCAGGCGTCCGGCTATGTCTGCCGCAAGAGAAACAACGCGGAGAACGGCAAGATATCCGAGCACGCCCGCGGCAATGCCGTGGACATAGCAGGTCTTCGTCTTGGGAGCGGCAAGACGTTCTCGATCGCTCCGCGCGACAAGGATTCCACGCTGGAGGGGGCATTCCAGCGGGCGATAACCGCCTCGGCCTGCCTCTATTTCACGACCGTGCTGGATCCCGGCAGCGACGCGGCCCACGAGACCCACCTTCATCTCGACGTCATCCACCGCACGAACGGCTACCGCTACTGCTGGTAAATAAACTCCCTCCCCGACCGTTGGGCGGAGACGTCATTTCCGTCACCGGCGACCTCAAATGCGCGACGTCCACCACCTATCTGTACAGCACGCGCCGGCACTGCGGCGTCCCACAGCAAGGATTTCTCCTCATGCCTCTCACGATGTACAAACTCTCCGTTCCCGTCTTTCTGCGCGGTCTGACCGTGCTCTCCACACTGGTCGAGAAGGCTGAAACGCATGCACAGGCCCGCAACATCGCTCCCGAGGTGCTCATCAATGCGCGCCTCTATCCTGACATGCTACCATTCTCGGCCCAGATACAGCGTGTCAGCGATACGTCGAAGAACGCGATCGGCAGATTGACCGGCACAACCCCGCCAAGTTTCCCCGACGAGGAAAAGACATTCGCCGAGCTGAAGGAGCGGATCTCGAACACCATCTCCTACCTTCAGACGGTGAGCGAAGCGGATCTCGACGGTACGGACACGCGCCAGCTGACGCTGAACGTCGGCAAGCTGAAGGTGGATTTCACCGGCGAGGACTATCTGCTGAAGTTCGCCCTGCCCAACTTCTTCTTTCACGTGGCGACCGCCCACGACATCCTGCGCCACAATGGCGTGGAGGTCGGCAAGCGCGACTATCTTGGCCCCTACGACTGACGAGGCATGCCCGGCGAAGGCCAGGCCTGCCCTCGCCGCTCCTCAAGTGCGAAAGCAAATGGAAACGGCGCCCCTCGGGCGCCGCCACCACGAGATGGAACTCCGCTCTCAGAAACTCTGCGTAACCGAGATCTTGAAGTAGCGCCCCGCCTCCGAATAGAGCTGGGAGGCATTGGTGACGTCCTTCACCTCGAGAGCATCGAAGTAGGTCTTGTCGAAGAGATTGTAGACGCCTGCCTGGATCCGCAATCCCTCCGTCTGCTCGGGCTCCCACCAGCCGGTGAGGTTGACGATCCCGTAGCCTCCCGGGCGGGTGCTTGCCGTGGAATCCTCATCCACCGCCGCTGCGGCAACGAGGCTGACATCGGTTCCCCAGGTCTCGGTCTCGTATCCTGCCCCGACGACTGCCTTGAGTGGCGCTACGGAGGCGAGGATCTCGTCGGTGTCGAGGTCGACGCCATAGGCATAGGCGACGGAACCGTGCACGTTGAAGCCGTTCGAGAACTTCTTGTGACCCCTCGCCTCGAAACCGGAAATGCGGACGTTTGCGCGGTTGAAGAACTCGTAGCTGCCGATCATATAGCCGGTTTCTGCGACCACCTCGGTATCGATGAAGTTCTTGTAACGCGTCGTGAAGGCCGCCAGGCGGCCACCAAAGTCCTCGTCACCGAGATTCGCGCCGACCTCGAACCCGTAGCTGGTCTCGGCCTCGAGATCCGGATTTCCGATCTGTCTGTAGTAAGGAGCGTTGTCGTAGGTCGAGTAGAGTTGCGACACGTTCGGCGCCTTGAAGCCGGTGGCGAACTGGGCAAACAGCTCGACATCGGGACGCGCCTGCCATGCCGCACGCAGTTTCGGCGATAGCGCCATGTCGGTCTGCCCATCGGGAAGGCCCGCATAGCCGCCATTGTTCCGGTAGCTTTCGGTTTCCTGCGGCGTGTAGTCGTACCAGTCGAAGCGCAGGCCGGGCGTCAGCGAGAAGCCGCTCTGGCCGATCTCGATCCTGTCTTCAAAGAAGACGCCCACCCTTTTTGCGTCCGTCTCCGGCATGTCCGCCTGGTTGTTGTGGTAGAAGGCGCAGCTGTAGACATAGGTCACGTCGCAGCTGTCGTCGCCGGATGCGAACTGTGTCGTGGTGGATAGCGACAGATCGGTCCCGACCGTCAGCTGGTGGGCCAGAACTCCCGTCGAGAAGGAGCTGTTGGCAAAGCCTGAGAAGCCGATCGAGCGATCTTCGCCCGTGTTGATACGCGTGTAGTCACCGATCGGCGCGGTATTACGATAGCCGGTCGTCCCCTCGATGCGCTCGGTCTTCTGCCAGTAGAGCGTGGCAAAGGCGGAATCGATCAGGCTGTCTTCGGCGATCGCCTCGTAGCGATAGTCGAGCGAGACGCGATCGCGCGTGTTCTCGGAAATGCCGTCATAGTCGTCCTCGGCATAGGTCGTCCCCTGCTGGGACTTCAGGTTCGTGGTCGAGTCGAAATTGTAGTGTTCGGCGGTCACGCCGATCTGGTGTCCGCCTTCAAGGTCCTGGCGAACCTTGAAGAGAAGGTTCCTCCGGTCATAGTCCTCCGGATCGGCCTCGGTGCGCGTCGCCCCGTATCCGCCAACGTCTCCGCCGGTCTCCCGTTCGTGGCCCTTCTTGTAGCTGCCCTGGAAAAGAACGGAGGTGTCGTCGAACTTCTTCGCGATTGCTACCGAACCGCCCAACGAATTGTCTGATCCGTCGAAACCGGTCTTGGCGATGCCGCCGAAGGTCTTGCCCTCGCCGATCAGGTCTTCCGGTTCAAGAGTCCGCAGCAGCACGGCGCCGCCGAGCGCACCCGATCCGGCCCGGCTGGAATCGGCTCCGCGCAGGATGTCGACGCTCGAAAGCGACGCGAAATCGAAACTGTTGGCACCGCCATAGGCGGATCTGACTGAATCCGAAATGTAGGGAATCGGGATACCATCGATCGTCGTGAGCACGCGATCGTTCTCGAGGCCGCGAATGTTGACGCTTTGTGTCGCCTCCACGAAGCTGACGCCCGGCTCGATCGTGTTGCCGAGGTCATCGAGGTCGTCGATGTCCTTCTTGGCGATTTCCTCCTTCGTCGTCTGCGTGGCGAGTGGTGTGTCCGCGACCGATCCTTTCACGACGCGCATGCCCTTGACGACAACAGGTTGAAGTTGCGTTTCGCCGCTTGTTGCGGCGGTCGTGCTCGTGGTCGCATCCTGGGACCAGGCATAGGGGGCTGACGTGACGGCGACGAGTGCGGTGCATGTGAAAAGAAGCGGTCGAAAATGCCGGGCGACCATGAAAAATACGTCCTTTCAACGGCATAGCTCGAGCACTCCCTGAATCAGGGTGCGCGGAGCAAGGCCGGTCTAGATGGAGATAAAAGTCGGGGCGAAGCGATGAATCGCCTCAGTCATGTCACCTATAAAACATGAGTTTTATAATCAAGAATATAAATATGATTATTTTACTCATATTATTTCTGAACGTTTCCGGGCCGTCCCGGACAGTGTGATCCGTGCGCGGGTAACACCGGGAAGACGCGCGAAAAACGTCAGCGAGGCGTCGCTGCGACAAGACGCGCAGCGAGCCTTCGGGTTTGCTCTCTAATATCTCGAAGGTCGCTATCCCGGAGCCGATGGGGCTTTCCGGGGGGACGGGATGCTAGAAGAGCCCCTCGATCTGGCCATGCTCGTTGAGGTGAATCCGTTCCGAAGACGGCACCCTCGGCAGGCCCGGCATGGTCATGATCTCTCCGGTGATGACGACGACGAAGCCGGCACCGGCAGATAGGCGGACTTCACGGATGGGAACGGTGTGCCCTGTCGGCGCGCCGCGGAGGTTCGGATCCGTCGAAAACGAGTACTGCGTCTTCGCCATGCAGATCGGCAGATGGCCGAATCCCTGGCTCTCCCAGGCATGCAACTGGTCGCGCACCGCCTTGTCGGCGATCACCTCGCCCGCATGATAGATGTCCTTGGCGATTGTCTCGATCTTGTGGAACAGCGGCATGTCGTCGGGATAGAGCGGCGAGAACTGCGAGTGCCCTGACCCGGCGAGTTCCACCACGTGATGGGCAAGCTCCTCGATGCCTGCGGAGCCTTCGGCCCAATGGGTGCAGAGAATGGCCTCGGCACCAAGCGTATGGACATAATCCTTCACCGCCTGGATTTCGGCTTCCGTATCCGTCGCGAAGTGGTTGATCGCCACCGCCACCGGCACGCCGAATTTCTTGACGTTCTGCACGTGCCGGCCGAGGTTCGCGCACCCCTTCCTGAGGGCCGCGACATCTTCGGCGCCGAGATCCTCCTTCTTCATGCCCCCGTTCATCTTCATCGCCCGCACGGTCGCGACGATAACGGCTGCATCAGGTTTCAGGCCGGCCTTGCGACACTTTATGTCGAAGAACTTTTCCGCACCCAGATCGGCCCCGAAACCGGCCTCCGTCACCACGTAGTCCGCCAGCTTCAGCGCCGTCGTCGTGGCAATGACCGAATTGCAGCCATGCGCGATGTTGGCGAACGGCCCGCCGTGCACGAACGCCGGATTGTTCTCGAGGGTCTGCACGAGATTTGGCTGCATGGCGTCCTTCAGCAGGACCGTCATTGCGCCGTCGGCCTTGATGTCGCGGGCGAAGACCGGCGTCTTGTCGCGTCGGTAGCCGATGATGATCGAGCCGAGGCGCGTCTCGAGATCCTTGAGATTGGACGACAGACACAGGATCGCCATCACCTCCGAGGCGACGGTTATGTCGAAGCCGGTTTCACGCGGATAGCCGTTGGCGAGACCGCCAAGCGAGCAGACGATGTCGCGCAGAGCACGGTCGTTCATGTCCATGACCCGGCGCCATGTGATCCGCCGCGTGTCGATGTTCTGTTCGTTGCCCCAGTAGATGTGATTGTCGATGAGCGCCGCAAGCAGGTTGTGGGCCGAGGTGATCGCGTGGAAGTCGCCGGTGAAATGCAGGTTCATCTCTTCCATCGGGACGATCTGCGCCCGGCCGCCCCCGGCAGCGCCGCCCTTGACGCCGAAGCAGGGGCCGAGCGACGCCTCGCGGATGCAAACGACGGCCTTCTTCCCGATGCGGTTCAGCCCGTCGACCAGGCCGACCGTCGTCGTCGTCTTCCCCTCTCCCGCCGGAGTCGGGTTGATTGCCGTGACGAGGATGAGCTTGCCGTCCTTGCGGCCCTTCTGCGCCTCGATGAATGCCGCGCCGATCTTGGCCTTGTCATGGCCGTAGGGAATCAAGTGCTCGGGCGGAATGCCGAGCTTCTCCCCTATTTCGTATATGGGCCTCTTGGACGCGGAACGCGCGATTTCGAGATCCGACCTGTTTGCATCCATGCTTGCTCTCCCCTGCATCCCTTAAGCGCACCGCGACGATCGACCGGCAATTGTTGGAGTGTCCGCTTTTGCTATCCCGCACTTTGTCGCCGACTGGACCGAAAGCGACAACTTCCGACGCATGCACAGCGTCGTCAACACACCATATCGGGCGAGGAAGGAAGTTCGACGTGCGTTTCGCCGGCAATCTTGTCATAGTCCGAAACTCCAGGAAACATGCAGATCGGCACTCCACGCATGAAGGAACTCGACCGTCTCGACCGCAAGATTCTCCGTGCCCTCCAGAAGGAGGGACGGCTGACGAATATAGAACTCGCGGAAAAGGTAAACCTGTCCCAGACGGCCACCGCCGAGCGCGTAAAACGCCTGACGCGCGACGGCTACATCACAGGCTACATGGCCGTGCTCTCGCCGGAGCGGCTGGGGCGCGGCCTGCTCGTTTTCATCCAGGTGAAGCTTGACCGCACGACGCCCGACGTCTTCGACGCCTTTGCAGCCGCCGTCCAGCGCAGCGACGACGTGATGGAGTGCCACATGGTCTCGGGCGGTTTCGACTATCTCGTCAAGGCTCGTGTGGCCGGCATGGCTGCCTACCGCAATTTCCTGTCCGACGTCATCCTGCCCCTTCCGGGCGTGCGCGAGACGCACACCTATGCGGTCATGGAAGAGGTCAAGAGCACGGGTTTCCTTCCGGTGTAGACGCGGGGACGAACAGGCACGCGCACCCGGCCGGCCAAACGGAAGCATTCGCGCTTCCCGTCGAGCGGCACCACGTTCCTGTCCACCATTTGCCGCCCGCTATCGCGCCAGGACATCCCGCATTTCGACGAGGTTCGAACGAACCCTCAGAATGTAGAAGCCCATGGTCGCAAGATGCGTCGGCATGATCCAGCCGTCCTCGCGACCGTTGGAAATGATGGCGGGCTGGATCTTGAGGGCAGAGCGAAGCTG
This sequence comes from Sinorhizobium sp. BG8, assembly GCF_016864555.1. NCBI lineage: Bacteria > Pseudomonadati > Pseudomonadota > Alphaproteobacteria > Hyphomicrobiales > Rhizobiaceae > Sinorhizobium > Sinorhizobium sp. BG8. The sequence continues at coordinate 3,990,861 of NZ_CP044011.1, forward strand.
CTTGATGCTCTCGTTCCAGAGCGGCTCGATGCCGCGTGACTTGATCACCGCATCGAAGTCCGCACCCGCTGCAGACAGGATGCCGTAGTAGCCGTAGAGCTGGCCGTAGGCGAACCAGAAGCGGTCGTCCGCGCGGGTATCGAACCAACCGCCATTGTGGAACTCCGAACGCTCACGGATCACCGCCGACGTACTGCCGATGTCGTTCGCAATCCGGTCGAGGAACTCGATCAGGTTATCGGAGCGGCCGTCGAAGATCGCATCGCACTTCACGAGCGAATCATTGAACTTGCGCAAGTCACGCATGGCAGCGCGATAGAAGCTCGGCGTCGGCGTCTTCGGACCAAACGGATTGAGCCCGAAATACCAGGTTTCCTCGTCGAACTGGATGTTGCCGCGCGCGCTCTGCAGTTCCGCATTGATTCCGGAGGTGCCGCGGACCCGCCCGAGCGAGTCGACGAGTTCGACTGCCGTGCGGCGCACCGCCTGGTTGATGCCACGCTGGAACGATGCCTTGTTGTCGAGCCAGGGTGTATGATCCCAGTCCATTCCGAAAAGGCCGAGCTTGTAGAGAAGCATGGAGGAAATCCACGCGTTCTGATTGACGTTGTAGTCGATCAGGTCTGCTGCGACATCAACGATCGCCGAGCGCACGCATGTCTTCGGCGCCGGTTCGGCTGCCTCGCCGCCGGCCGTAGCCTGGGTCCCGGCTTGTGCCGCGGCGTCTATCCCGGCATCACGCTTTCGTTCGCCGAAATTGTAGGCGTTGACATAGTCCGGGTTGAAGTTGGTCCAGACCTGCGTCTGCCAGACGAAGTAGCCGTAGTAGGCCACAAGTGCGATCACGAAGAGGCCGAGCGGTCCCTTGATGATCCAGTTTCGAGCCCGATACCAGTTCGCAATGGCCACGAAGGGCCAGAGGATCCAGGAGATTATCAGGCCGATGCCCCGGCCGATCGCCGCAAAGACACGCTGGAAAAAGGCGACGATCGGGTCAAGCATTGTTATCGTCCTCTCGTATTCCGTAAAGTTTGCGGCGGAACGCCGCCTTGTCCTGCAAATATGATCGCGTGAGCGTCGCGACAACATACTCGCGGAAGTTTTCGCTGAAATCTTCGTAGGATGCGTAGAATCCCTGCTTGTCGAATACGAAGCGGGACACGAAGTCGTAGGGCGTCATCTGCGCGATCAGTCGGTTGACCAGCCATTGATCGGGATGGTCCGGTGTCGCGCGCACCAGCAGGAAACGGTAGTGCGGAGGCACATCCGACAACCTGATCCCGCCCGTCGCGGCTATCGTGCGCATCGCGTCCTGAAGAAACGGATAGGTCCCCTCGTTTGCCACCAGGGCGGCATTGCGATGCAGCCAGGTCTGGATACAGATGCGATCCACTTTCGACATGTCCACCGTCGGATCGACCGCGTTGATCAACCCCGTGACGATCATGCTGGCGCGATGCGCCAGCAGGCCGGAGCTTTCGACCCAGGAGGCGCGCGGCAATTCCACCCGCCCGGTTGTCAGAAGAAACTCGAAGATACGCTGATAGTCATCGAGTGAGATATAGCTCACCTGCCACGGCCGCGAGCGGCGGAAGCCGGGCACCGAAGGATTGCACACAACCGTGGTGGACCGGTCGTCCAGGAAGACGTAGACGCCGCCGAAATGATTGGCCCAGAAGGCGTCATGGCGGAAGACCAGCTTGTCCGGCACGAGGGCATTCTGCCGTATGTCACCGGTCTGCTTTGCAAGTTCCACCATGCGGTTCAGCATGGCGTCGTCCTGCCAGGCGTTCGGAACGCTCTTCAGGCGATCTACCAGGGTTCTCAGTTCTCCGGCCTTGTCGAGCAGGTCCTCGGCCGAAAGCACCCTGAAATGCACCTCGTTGATTGAGAGCAAGTCGTCGATATCCTCCACGACCGAAACCGAGTCCTCTATCTCGCCATAGAGCGCGTCGCGAATGGTGATCGCGTTGATCGCCCTCGCATTGGCATTGAAGAACTCGTGCATCAACGCCGCGGTATTCGAGAAGCTGGTGTGGACGACCGGCAGCTCTCTCTGATCGGGCGTCATGATGATGAAGCGGCGATTGACGCGGTTCGGATCGAGATAGTCGCGGTCGCCGAGTTCTTCCGCCACCTCGGGCGAAAAGCCTGTCATGTCGATGCGGAATTCTTGAAGGTTTGTGCGCGGCAGGCCGAATCCATCGAGCGCCTTGTTGTAGCGCTCGACGAGATGGGGCTCCGAGATCTCCAGCAGACGCCCGTATATGAGTTCGGCTTCAAGGAGACGCTTCATGGTTCAAGGTTCATCCGTCGCAGGCAGAAAGACGAAATCGAAAAGGCCCGCCCGCTCGACCAACTGACCGTTGCAGACCGAAGGGACTGTTTCAAGGGCCGACCCACTCCCTGCCAAAACGCTCGTAGGCGGATAGGGTGCAAGGGGTCTCCCCGGTCGTTCGCAAGTGCCGACACTGTCACGTTTCCCACCGCCCGTCCGCTTTCATCGCTCCTATCTCCCGGATCGCCTTTTCGCGCTGGCGCTCGCGGCGGACGATATCGGCAACGGCCGCGTCGTCGGACTTGTCGGTGTAGCGGAACTCGCTGTCGGCGTAGCGGTTGATCTCCTGCAGGACCATCTCCATCGCAATCGGTCCCCGCAACTCTTCGATCATCGCTTTCTTTTCGTCGTAGGACTTGTGCATGAAGGCATCCGCGGTCGTGAACCAGTCATCGGGAAGCTCGACATCCATGGCGCGCATCTTGATCGCATCCGTGATGTTCCTGATCGCGCGACCGGTGAAGCGCGGTTCGGCTTCCTTGATCATGTGCAGATAGGCGCCGATATCGCTGAGCGAGGCGGCCGGGCCGTGCTCCTTCTCATAGCGCTCCCAGACCGCGATCAAGCCGTCCTCCTGCGGCTTGGAATGCTGCGCGTAGGACACCGAAACCGCGCGCTTTATCTCCTGCCCTGCGAAGAGATCGTGTTCGCCGAGCGGGATCGAATGGTTTTTCCCGACGAGGAGCGCGAAGATGTCGATGTAGTCGTCCTCCGTCTGCGGCCCGTCCACGAGCCAGCGGGCGCCGGCACGCTGACGAAGCGCATCGTCCACATTTTCCGGATAGTTGGAAAACATGCCGAAGGTGCAATTGCCGCGTACGACGGTGGAAGCCCCGGCGAAACTCTCCATGAGGACCGCCGTCACCTCGTGCTGGCCGGAAGACGCCCGGTCGTCTGAACGCTTCGCGGTGACCTGGTCCACGTCGTCGATCGTGCCGAAGCCGATCGCCTTCGGATTGATGACATTGTTGACGAATTCCTTGCAGTTCTGGCCGGACTTGCCCTGGTAGGAGGAAATCTGGTCGACGCCGAAATTCTCGTAGTGGAAGGGGTAGCCGGCAACGCTGCAATAGTCGTTGAGCAGCCCCGCCAGCATCTGGATGAGGATGGTCTTGCCCGTTCCGGGCATTCCGTCGCCGATGAAGGTGAAGAGAAAGCCGCCGAGCTCGACGAACGGATTCATCTGGCGCTCGAAGTCATAGGCCATCAGCATCTTGGCGAGCTTCATCGCCTGATACTTGGCAATGTGGTTGCCGATGATCTCGTTCGGCTGCTTGAAGGTCATCGCCAGCGGCTTGCGCTTCCGCCCCGGCGCGACATCGAAGCCGTCGAGCGTAAAATCGTCCTGCTCGATGCGCACATGCGTGTTCTCGAAGCTTTGAAGTCCGGTGAAGCGAGCCCTGCGGGCGATCAGCCCCTCGATAGCGACACGCGACAAGGCCCGTGCCCGGGCGGTCATGGCAATGTCGTCGGGTGCTCCCGAAATTGCGCGGTCGAGGGCGGCGATCAGACTTTTGAGCGCGTCCTGCGGCGTATCGAACAGATAGGCCGGCTCGTCCGTGTCATCGACCGGCTCGCCCTCGCCGGCAAGCGTCGCGCCGAGATAGGCCGCGAAGGTGAAGGCCGCCACATAGGCCGACGCCGACAGCAGGGCCTTGAACTGGCTTGCCTCGTCTCCTGACAGCGGCGCTGTGGCATTGCGTTGCTGCAGCGCCTCGAGCTGGGTCTGGCGAGCGAACACGTCGGCGACCGCAAGCGCGACCTGCGCGCCGCGACGCGCGCGGTAGAGAAGCGCATGCTGCGCAGGAGACATCAGCGGATCGCCGGCGCGCACCGTCTGGATCGTCCTGGCGAGTTCAACCTCGCGCGTGCGTCTCACCCCGGAGGTCGAAACCGTCGGGACGAAGCGGCGCCCCGTGCCGGCAAGGGACGTACCGCCCGCCCCCGTGTCGCCTTCCAGCGTGACAAGTTTCGTCACCAGCGCCTGCGCCACCGCCTGATGCTTGGCGATATCGTCTTCGTGGATCATTGTCAGACCCGTATTGAGGGACATCGCCTATACCTCGCTGATGACCTGATTGCCCGATATCACGTGCACCTTGTAGTCGCCGAAGATGGATTGCGCTTCGCCTGCGGCATAGAGCGTCTGGTAGGCATCGTGCGGTACGAGGGCATGCTTCTCGTAGGCGCTGACGCCCATCCGGGTAGCCTCCAGATTCTCCGTGTCGATATGGAATTCCTCCTGAGCCGGCGTCGAACTCCAGAAACCGTGCTTGGCCGGACGCTCCGCCTTGGAGAACACTTCCTGCACCGTCCACGTGAGCAACCAGGCACTCTCCGGCTTGCGCACCTTGGAGAGAATGGCGTTCACCTTGTCGTTGTTCTCCGTGATCCCTGCCGAATAGAAGGGGCCGAGAATGAAGCGGCGAAGCTGTTTCGGGTGAAGCTCGGGAAAATCCTTGTCGAGGTTCGTCGCGATCGTGATCGGCGTCAGCGAATAGGAACTGTTGTTCTTCGCGAAATCGTCGAAGCGGGATGCGAGCTTGGGGTTGAGAAGTCCTCCGACCGGCAGGGGAATGTCCACCTCGCTGTTGAGCTTGCCGTCGCTTGTGACGAGCATCTCGACGATTTCTTCCGTGGAGTCCTCGACAGTCGCCATGTAGACCATAGGCAGAGTATTCGTGCCGTCGAACGCACCCCAGCAAACAATGTAGTAGGGCCGCATAGTTTTCGGATTGACCGCGACGCGGATCGTTTCGGGAAGGATGAAGGGAGAAAAGATCTCGCCTTTGCCGATCTGTTCCAGATAGATCCGCTCCGCCATCCGCGCCTGGAGCTCGGCCGGAAACGCTCTTTGCCGCAGAATGAAGTCCGCCATCTCCGCGCGCAACGCGTCTGCCGCCGGGATGGCGGAGAGGCGCTTCTCGACGCTCTGCCTGTCGTTTTCCAGTTCCAGCACGTTCTGGAACACGGGAAAACCGCTCTCTGCCCGGGAAATGCGGAACTGGTCCATGAAGCCGACGCGGTTCTCCCAGCACGCGAAGGAGGCCTTCAGCCGGGCGAGGTAGGGCATGATGACCTCGCCGACGACGCTGTTCTTGTAAAGCGGCGAGTTGCGGTCTTCCAGGAAGATGCCGAGGCCAGCAAGGGCCGAACGGATGGATGTGAAATACTGCGCCACCGCGCCTTCGGCAGCGGCGTTCATTGCAGTACCCGCCCCATGCCGGAAGCATGGACCATCGCGTGCGCCCGAGGTCTGTCGATTGCGCGATCCATCACTGTTTCACGTAGTTGGCGGTGTTGTGCTTTTCCATCACCGCCGCAAAGCGCCGGGCAAAGGCATCGTCGGCGAGTTTCTTGCGGCGCTGGATGTCCTGGCTGCCGAGCATGTTCTTTTCGTGCATCTCCAGCAGGTCGCCGATATGGCGCTGCGCCGCCGAGCCGATGCCGGCCATCGTTTCTTCCGCCGCCGTGTCGACCTTGCTGCCAAGCGTGTTGATCCTGTGGGCGACATCCTGCTGCGCCGCTGTCTTCAGAGAGTCCTCCAGGGCCTTGTAGAGGACGATGCGCTGCTCGGTATCGATGGTCAGCTTGTTGATCAGCGTGTTCTGCGCGGCGATCTGGTTGTTCAGCGAATCGACGAACGTCTGGAACATCGACGTGTAGCGCTCCAGGGTCTGGCTCTCCGCCAGGAGTTCCTGCTCCTTCGCCTGCTTCTCGTTGTACTCGGTCGCAAGTCGCGAGCGCTCGCCCTCCAGCTCGGTGCGGACCTTCTGCTCGGTCGAGGCGGCGATCCGGTTTTCGATATCCATGAGCATGGGGTTGAGTTCCTCGATACGCTTCTGGACGGCTTCGAGGCTGGCCGTAGTCCCCTTGCGGCGCTCGATCACCTCGATGAGGCTTGCCTCCGAGGTCTTGTAGCGCTGGTCCAGGATGGACTTCTGCTCCTTGAGAATCCCGACGATCGTGTCGGACTTCGACAGAAGCTCCTGCAGGTTGCCGGCGAGCGACATGTTGCGCACCCGGTCCGTGCGCATCCGCTGCATCTTCTGCTTGGAGAAAACGCCGATGAACTTCTCGTAGCCCGTATAGCTCTTCATGCTCTCGAATTCGGAGCCGAACACGTTCGTCGCATCTTCGAGCCCGATGATGAGGTCGGCGATATTGGCCTCCATCACCTTCTGCTGATTGATCACATCCTGAATGCGGGCATTCTCGATGTCGAAATTGACGTCGCCTAGTTTCGTATCCGCCTTGGCGAACTGGTCGAGAACAGTGCCCGACTGTTCGAGCTTGCCCCGCATCTGCTCCACGACGCTGCGTGTCTGTTCGATCTCCGCGTCGAAATTCTGGAGTGTGGCCATTTCGTTCCCCCTGTTGCTGCGAAACCAGACGCGCCCGTCACGGGAATTATTCTGCCAGCGCCATCAACACATTGTATGATGCAACGGCCGTCAGAATACACCGAAACGGTTCGAGACATGATGTGGGGATGCGCGAACACGTCTCAAGGCCGCGACCGAAGATTGTTCGGCCGACGATCATTTTTTCACGCGGGCAGCGATCGGGGACAACGCGCAGTTCTTCAGTGCGCGGCGCCGGAATCCTTCAGATAGGCAATCAGGTCTGCGATGTCCTGCGGCTTGCGCAGCCCGGGAAACGTCATCGCGGTGCCGGGCACCATCGCCCTCGGCGCGACGAGGTATTCGGCCAGCCGGTTCTCGTCCCAGCGCTTGCCGTCGGCAGCAAATGACCGCATCGCTTGCGAATAGCTGAAGTCCGCAATAGCGGCGACTGGTCGCCCGACGATGCCCTGAAGCGACGGCCCGACGCGATTGACCGGCCCCGTCGAATGGCAGGTGGCGCATTTCCGGAAGACCGCCTTCCCCGCCTCCGCATCGCCCCCGGCTTCCGACGGACCGGCGGAGAGGAATGAAACCAGCAGGCCCGCGATAATCGCCCTCTTCACGTTTGTTCGCTTTCGCAGACCTCGGCAATCATCCGTTTGATGCCGGCGCCCGCGGGCTCGTCCTCGCGTCCGACGGCTTCATTCATCGTGTCTTCCCAATGCCGGCGGCAGAAGGAAACGTACTTGTCGTTCCCGCCCACTTCCACCTGCGCACCTTCCTTCATCACCCTGCCATCGGCCCCGAGCCTCACCACCATCGTCGCCTTGCGTCCGCAGTGGCAGATCGTCCTGACTTCCCGCAGTTCGTCCGCGATGGCGAGCAGCGTATTGGATCCCGGAAAGAGCTTGCCCTGGAAATCCGTGCGAAGTCCGTAGGCCATCACCGGTATGCCGAGCCGATCGGCGATGCGGGCGAGCTGCCAAACCTGCTCGGGAGACAGGAACTGGGCTTCGTCGACGAAAACACAGGCAATGTTCCCTGTACCGTCGCCACCAAGGCGCTCGATCAGGGCGAGAAGATCATCGGATGGATCGAACGCGATTGCATCGGACTGGAGCCCGATACGCGACGAGATGCGTCCTTTGCCGGCGCGGTCATCGAAAGACGCGATCAGGGTCACGGTCCGCATGCCGCGTTCCTGATAGTTGTACGACGCCTGCAACAGCAACGTGGACTTTCCCGCGTTCATTGTCGCGTAGTGGAAGTAGAGTTTGGCCATGAATTTCTCCGCGGCCGTTCATGCCCCGGCGCGCCCGGATTTTCCAGAGTTTGCGGTACAAAAATCACAGGAAAGAGCAGGCCCCGTTCATTACGACATTCATCCGTCAGATTGCGAAACGCAGTAAAATAAACTAGCCGCAGACGAGCTATCGCAAGACGCTAGATGGCTTGAAATGTCATTGGTTTGGTGGTTGGCTTCGGCATTAACAACATCAACAAATAATATTGAGGGGATTACAGGAATGAAATTCGCATCGCGTTTTACCATCGCGCTCGCCGCAGCCGTCTCTGTCTACGCAATCAGCACCTCCGGGGCATCTGCGGCCGAAGCCGAGAGCTGCTCCACCGTCCGCTTCTCGGATGTCGGCTGGACAGACATCACCGCCACGACCGCGACCGTCTCAAGCATATTGAAAGGCCTGGGTTACGAAACGGAAGTGACCGTTCTTTCCGTACCGGTCACTTACACGTCGCTGAAGAACAAGGACATCGACGTCTTCCTCGGTAACTGGATGCCTACGATGGAAGCCGACATCAAGCCCTTCCGCGAAGATGGCTCCGTCGAGACAGTTCGGGAAAATCTGGAAGGCGCAAAGTACACGCTCGCCACGAACGCGAAGGGCGAGGAACTCGGCATCAAGGACTTCAAGGACATCGCGGCCCAGAAGGACGCGCTCGGCGGCAAGATCTACGGCATCGAACCGGGCAATGACGGCAACCGGCTGATCATCGATATGGTCGACAAGGGCACCTTCGACCTGAAGGGCTTCGAGGTGGTCGAATCCTCCGAACAGGGCATGCTTGCGGAAGTCGCCCGCGCCGAACAGGACGGGGCACCGATCGTGTTCCTGGGTTGGGAACCCCACCCGATGAACTCCAACTTCAAGCTGACCTACCTTTCGGGCGGCGACGACATCTTCGGCGCCAACTACGGCGGCGCGACCGTCTACACCAACGTGCGGCAGGGCTACACCACCGAGTGCCCCAACGTCGGCCAGCTTCTGAAGAACCTGAAGTTCTCGCTTCCGATGGAAAACGAGATCATGGGCAAGATCCTGAATGACGGCAAGGATCCGGAAGCCGCCGCCACCGAATGGCTGAAAGCAAATGCCGCGGCGATCGAGCCGTGGCTTGCCGGCGTCACGACGAAGGACGGTGGCGATGGCCTCGCCGCAGTGAAGACCGCGCTCGGTCTCTGATAGACAAAGGAAGGCGGGAAGACACTTCCCGCCTTCCTCGCTCTCGGCGACTCCCTTTCAACCTGTGAACAGGGTTCAGATTCCGTGGATTGGCTCACTAACTTCAAGATCCCCATTGGCCCCCTGGCCAAGGAAGGGGTCAACTGGCTTACCTCGAACGGCAAGGGTGTCTTCGACTTCCTGAAGGTATTCCTGCAGGCAGGCATCGACGCGGTGCTCTTTGTGCTGCAGGGCCCCTTTGCCGGCGGTGGTGATGGCAACCTGGCCTATGCGCTCTTCATCATCGTGCTGGTGACTGCGCTCGCCTGGTACTTCCGGCGCTCCGTTGGCGTCGCGGCCTTCACGTTCGTGGGTCTGCTGCTGATCGTGAACCAGGGCTACTGGAAGGAAACGACGGAGACGCTGGCACTCGTTCTTGCCGCCACCGGCGTCAGCATGGTCGTTGGCGTCCCGCTCGGCATCGCCGCCGCCCGGCGTCCTTGGTTCTATGCCGTCCTGCGCCCGATCCTCGATCTGATGCAGACGATCCCGACCTTCGTCTACCTCATCCCGGCGCTCATTCTCTTCGGCCTAGGCATGGTGCCGGGCCTCATTGCCACGGTGATCTTCGCAATTCCTGCGCCGATCCGCCTGACACGGCTCGGCATCATCTCGACGCCGCCGTCACTGGTGGAAGCCGCGCAGGCGTTCGGAGCGACACCGTCCCAGGTCCTTCGCAAGGTCGAGCTTCCCTTTGCCATGCCGCAGATCATGGCCGGCCTGACGCAGACCATCATGCTGTCGCTTTCAATGGTCGTCATCGCTGCCCTCGTCGGCGCAAAGGGCCTCGGCGTTCCCGTGGTCAGGGCGCTGAACACGGTCAATATCTCCATGGGTTTCGAAGCGGGTCTGTGCATCGTTATCCTCGCGATCATACTCGACCGGCTTTTCCGCGCGCCCGATGAAGGAGATGCAGCATGACCGATGCCGTGGTCTTCAAAGACGTCGACATCATCTTCGGCGAGAATCCGGAACGGGCGCTCGCCATGGTGGACGCCGGCAAGAGCCGTGAGGAGATCGGCTCGGAGACGAGCCTCGTGCTCGGCGTCGCCGGTGCCTCGCTGACCATTACGGAAGGCGAGATTCTGGTGCTGATGGGGCTCTCCGGCTCCGGGAAGTCGACGCTGCTTCGCGCCGTCAACGGGCTTGCCCCGGTTGTCAGGGGCGGCGTAGAAGTCAGGACGCCATCCGGGCCGATCAATCCCTACAAGACCTCGCCGAAGGCGCTCCGCGACTTCCGCATGCACACGGTATCGATGGTCTTCCAGCAGTTCGCCCTGCTGCCCTGGCGCTCGGTCGCCGAGAATGTCGGCTTCGGCCTCGAACTGGCAGGGATGCCCGATGCCGAGCGGAAAACGCGGGTGGCCGAACAGCTCGAGCTCGTCAATCTCACCCGCTGGGCCGATCGCAAGGTCAACGAGTTGTCGGGCGGCATGCAGCAGCGTGTGGGACTGGCGCGTGCCTTTGCGACCGGCGCGCCGATCCTGCTGATGGACGAGCCGTTCTCGGCCCTCGATCCGCTGATCCGCACCCGACTGCAGGACGAGCTTCTCGAGTTCCAGCGCAGGCTCAAGAAGACGATCATTTTTGTCAGCCACGACCTCGACGAAGCCTTCCGCATCGGCAATCGCATCGCCATCATGGAAGGCGGACGCATCATCCAGTGCGGCACGCCGCAGGATATCGTCAAGAATCCCGCCAACCAGTACGTGGCGGATTTCGTGCAGAACATGAACCCGATCAACATGTTGACGGCGCGCGATGTCATGCAGTACGGCGTGGCCGCGGCAAGCGGGGGCGTGACGGCGACGGCCCGGCCCGATACGCCTCTCGTGGATGTTCTCGACGCCATGTCGAAGCAACCCGGACAGATCGGCGTCGTTGACAATGGCGCCGTCATAGGAACCATCAGCGCACAGAATGTGGTCGAGGGCCTGACGCAGCATCGTCGCCGCGAATGACCCTCGCAACGGCGGGTCCGCGAGGCCCCGCCAGATAGGAGGGTGGAATGAACGAACAGAAAGAGGACCGGCCAAGCGTCCTGCGCGAAACGGATGACGAAGCGATCGGGCTCGCCCGCTCCCTGCTTCGTTCTGCGCGCAGCTGCGCGCTCGCGGTCATTGAACCGGAGACCCAGTTTCCTTTCGCCAGCCGCACCCTGACCGGCATCGATGTCGACGGCGTTCCCGTCATCCTCGTCTCCGGGCTCTCGGTGCACACCCGCGCGCTTCGCAGGGATGGACGCTCCTCGCTGCTCGCCGGCGAGCCGGGCAAGGGCGATCCGCTTGCGCATCCACGGCTGACGGTTCTCGCTAAAGCCGAGGAAGTATCACGGGAAAGCACCGTATACGCGCGCTTGCGGGAACGCTTCGTCCGGCGCCATCCCAAGGCCAAGCTTTACGTCGACTTTCCGGACTTCGTATTCTTTCGCCTCGTTCCGGCCCAGGCGCATCTCAACGGCGGGTTCGGAAAGGCCTACGTGCTCACCAGAGGGGACCTGATGATAGGGTCTCCGGCCTGCCTGTCTCTCGCAGAAATCGAAAGCGCTTCGATTGATCACATGAACGCCGACCATGCCGACGCGGTCGGCCTCTATGCGACGCGACTGTGCAAGGCTCAGCCCGGAAACTGGAAACTCACTGCTATCGACGCGGCCGGGCTCGACCTGTCTCTTGGCGACGAACTCGTCCGGCTGGCGTTCGAACAAGAAATTCAGGATCCGATGGAACTCAGACCGCTGCTTGTGCGTTTGGCGACTGAGGCGAGATCTGGAAGCTGAACAGCGAAAACACGCAAGAAACTGCACGAATCCCTCAAAAAATGCCGTGCAGTGACCGAAAACTAGCGTTTAGCGTGTGCTAGCTACCCCCATTTCTTGCCCTTGATGTGTTCGATTTTGTTTATATGCTTAACTTGAGTTGATCAAAAGTCTCATAATTTGCAGCGCACGCATCCGAACGAGGTTTCGTATGGATATGATATCTGACAGTGAACAAGCACAGGCCGTAGTCGCATCGGACTTCCTGTCCGCTATGGCCAATCCAAAGCGTTTGCTGATCTTGCAAACGCTGGTAGAGGGCGAAGTCGCGGTCGGAGCCCTTGCGCATCGAGTTGGCCTGAGCCAATCGGCCCTCTCGCAGCATCTTTCGAAACTGCGGGCCCAAAACCTGGTCACGACCCGTCGTGACGCACAGACCATCTACTATTCGAGCAAGTCCGAAGCCGTGCTGACAATTCTGGCGGCGCTGGACAAGATCTATGGCACACGGAGCCAGGTTTTAGGCGAGAAGAAATTGCGGATCGCCTGATCCGGAGTTGACCGGTTGGAAACTCCGGGCGTCAGGCGATGTTCTGATCACCTGACGCGATGGGGTCATCGCCATTGCGGCGCGGCCATTCTTTGCCCTTGGCCGGCCGATCCCGTGAGACACGCATAAGCTGTCACGGCTTCCTTGCCCAAACCTTGCCGTTTCCTTCATTCCCATTCCCTCGCGGTCCGACAGGGTTGGCCCGTGGCCAGCCGAACTGCGCCGCCGGCGGCTTGACGCCGCAAGGTGCATCGCTACCCTGCCCCGCGGAATGAATCTGTTCACACCACGGGATTGGCCCCCGCCCGAAGACCACGGAGATCTCAATGTCCAATCGCCTGACCGCCCCCAATGACATGCGTGCCTTCTGGATGCCGTTTACCGCAAACCGCCAGTTCAAGAAGGAACCGCGCCTCTTCGTCAGCGCGAAGGACATGCATTACAAGACCCATGACGGCCGCACCGTGCTGGACGGGACCGCGGGCCTTTGGTGCGTCAATGCCGGTCACTGCCGGCCGAAGATCACGGAGGCGATTGCCGAACAGGCCGGCGAACTCGACTATGCGCCAGCCTTCCAGCTTGCCCACCCCAAGGCCTTCGAACTTGCGAACCGCCTGGTCGACATCGCGCCGGAAGGTCTCGATCACGTCCTCTACACCAATTCGGGCTCGGAATCGGTTGAGACCGCCCTCAAGGTGGCGCTTGCCTACCACCGTGCGAAGGGCAATGGATCGCGCACGCGGCTGATCGGTCGCGAACGCGGCTATCATGGCGTCAACTTCGGCGGCATCTCGGTGGGCGGCATCGTCTCCAACCGCAAGATGTTCGGCACGCTCCTCTCGGGCGTCGATCACATGCCCCACACCCACCTCCCAGAAAAGAATGCCTTCTCGCGCGGAGAACCTGAGCATGGCGGCGATCTCGCTTCGGAACTCAACCGCATCATAACGCTCCATGACGCCTCCACCATCGCGGCCGTCATCGTCGAACCCGTGGCGGGCTCCACCGGCGTGCTCATTCCACCGAAGGGCTACCTCCAGAAGCTGCGCGAGATCTGCACGCAGCACGGCATTCTCCTGATCTTCGACGAGGTCATCACCGGCTATGGCCGCCTCGGCGCCCCCTTTGCGGCGCAGTACTTCGACGTGAAGCCGGATATCATCACCACCGCCAAGGGGCTCACCAACGGCGTCATTCCGATGGGCGCGGTGTTCGTCACGTCAGAGATCCACGACGCCTTCATGACGGGCCCCGAGCATCTGATCGAGTTCTTCCACGGCTATACCTACTCCGGCAATCCGATCGCATCCGCCGCGGCACTCGCCACGCTCGACACCTACAAGGAAGAAGGTCTGCTCACCCGGGCTTCGGAGCTTGCCTCCTATTGGGAGGACGCGATCCATTCGCTGAAGGACTGCCCGCACGTCATAGACATCCGCAACGTCGGTCTGATCGGGGCAATCGAACTTGCGCCGATTGCCGGAGAACCGACAAAACGGGCCTTCACCGCCTTCCTGAAAGCCTATGAGAAGGGCCTGCTGATCCGCACGACCGGCGATATCATCGCCCTCTCCCCGCCGCTGATCATCGAGAAGCCGCAGATCGACGAACTGTTTGGCAAGCTTCGGGAAGTCCTGGTCTCCATCGCCTAAGGCGCAGCCCGCCCCTTCCGCGGCAATCGTTCAGCCGGCATCCTCGCGATGCCGGTTTGACCGTTGCTGCGATCTACCTCGACTGTCGAAGCGACCGCTAGTTCCTCCATGCGACAGGAAAAGTCGACCGGGGCTTGATCCGGACCATGCAGCGGGGGCAAAACGATAGGCGAATGCCAGACAACATCCTCCCCGCCATGCAGGGAGACGACACCAACGAGGAACAAGATGTCCAGACGCCTCGAAAACCTCATCGACCAGGGCACGGGCCGCGAACCGGCCGATCTCGTGCTCAAGGGCGGACAATTTTTCGATCTCGTGACAGGCGAGTTGGTGTCCTCGGACATTGCCGTCTGCGGCGACCGTATCGTCGGCACATGCGGGGAGTACCGTGGCGTCGAGGAGATCGACATTTCCGGCAGGATCGTGGTGCCCGGGTTCATCGACACGCATCTGCACATCGAATCCTCTCTCGTCACGCCGCACGAATTCGACCGCTGTGTCCTGCCTTACGGGGTCACGACTGCCATCTGCGATCCCCATGAAATCGCCAATGTTCTGGGTACCGAGGGGATCCAGTTCTTTCTCGACTCGGCGCTCGAGACGATCATGGACATTCGGGTGCAGCTTTCCTCCTGCGTCCCGGCAACTCATCTCGAAACCGCTGGCGCCGACCTGCCGGTCGAAAGGCTGCTGCCGTTCCGGTCGCACTCCAAGGTGATCGGTCTTGCCGAGTTCATGAACTTCCCGGGCGTCGTCCACAAGGACCCGATCTGCCTTGCCAAGCTCGAGGCCTTCCAGGGCGGACATATCGATGGCCACGCCCCCCTGCTCAGCGGCTACGACCTCAACGGCTATCTTTCGACCGGCATCCGCACGGACCACGAATGCACAACCGCCGAGGAGGCGCTGGAGAAGATCAGGAAGGGCATGCACATTCTCGTGCGCGAAGGATCCGTCTCCAAGGATCTGCTAGCGCTGATGCCCGTCATCACCGAGCGGCTCTCCCCTTTCATTGCGCTCTGCACGGACGATCGCAATCCGCTCGACATCGCCGAGCAAGGACACCTCGATTTCATGATCCGCACGGCCATCAACCATGGCAGGGCGCCGCTGGCCGTCTATCGGGCAGCTTCGATTTCCGCCGCGAAGGCCTTCGGCCTCAGGGACCGCGGCCTGGTCGCGCCCGGCTGGCGTGCCGATCTCGTGGTGATCGACACGCTGGAAGACTGCAGGGCGGAGATCGTGTTTTCAGCCGGGCGAAGGGTGACCGACGCGCTGTTCGCTTCCCGAAACACGGTCGCGCCCGTCGGGCTGGACAGCGTCAAGGCGCGTCCGGTCAGCGCAGCACAGTTCGCGGTTCCTGTCTCCGACAGGGAAACTCCGGTCATCGGAGTGATACCCGGAAAGATCATTACCGAGCACAGGCGCTACCGCCTTCCCGGTCGCGGCAACCAGACCACCGTCGACCTCGATCGCGACATCATCAAGGTCGCGGTGATCGAGCGGCATGGCAAGAACGGTAACCATGCCAACGGCTTCGTCCAGGGCTTCGGCCTTAAGAAGGGCGCCATCGCCTCCACGGTCGGGCACGACAGCCACAACATATGCGTCGTGGGCGTCGACGAGGACGACATGGCCGCGGCAGCGAACCGGCTGCGCGAGATCAAGGGCGGCTTCGTCGTGGTCGAGGACGGCAAGGTCACCGGTGAGATCGCCCTACCCGTGGCGGGCCTGATGAGCCTCGAGCCCTACGAGCAGGTGCGCGACACCCTGCACCATCTGCGCCAGGCCGCCTACCGCCTCGGCGCAACACTCGAGGAACCCTTCCTGCAGCTTGCTTTCCTTCCCCTGCCGGTCATTCCCCACCTGAAGATTTCCGACAAGGGCATGGTGGACGTGGACCGGTTCGAGCTCATCGTGTGAACCTGCTGCCGCGCGATCGCCAACGACGGGTGCCGGTTCCGCCAGCAGCGGCCCGAGAAGCTCCGCCAGAAGTCACCATGCGTCCGGCAGCTCCCCACCCATCTGCACGAACAGAAAAGGTGCCCCTGGGGCGCCTTTTCCTTGTGTGCGTCTGCGTCCGGGTCAGTTCGGGAGCGCGAAAGCGATCACATAGTCGCCTCTGTCAGGCGACTGCCGAGCTCCGCCAGCCGAGATCACGATGTACTGCTTTCCGGTGGTCGGCGACTTGTAGCTCATCGGGCCACCCTGACTGCCGACGGGCAGCCGGGCCTTCCAGACCTCTTCCCCCGTCGCGGTATCGAAGGCCCTGAGGTAATAGTCCTGGGTGCCGGCGATGAAGACGAGACCGCCCTGGGTCGCGAGTGTGCCGCCGAGGGTCGGCATGCCGATCGGGATCGGCAGGCCCATCTTGAAGCCGAGCGGCCCCGTATCCTGGACGGTCCCCACCGGCACCTGCCAGGCGACCTTCTGGGTCTTCATGTCGATGGCGGTCATCGTGCCGAAGGGGGCTTCTGGCAAGGAATGCCGAGCGGCGAAAGGAAGCGGTTCTTGACCACAGAATAGGGCGTCCCCTTCATGGGAACCATGCCCATGCCGGTGTTGGTGCTCTCACCCCCGCGTTGGTCGCCCCGCTGTCAGGCTCCTGCTCGAACATCTGGATCCAGAGGCCGAGACGCATGTCGTTGACGAACAGGTAGTCGCTGTTCGGGTCCATCGAAAGACCGCCCCAGTTCATGCCGCCGAGTGAGCCCGGGAAGCTGAGCGAGAGGTCGGTGTCCGGCACCGTATAGAGGCCGTCATAACGCATCTCCTTGAAGGCGATGCGGCACAGCAGCTGGTCGAACGGCGTTGCCCCCCACATGTCGGACTCCGTCAGCGTCTCCGCGCCGATCTGCGGCATGCCGACGGACTTCGGCTGCGTGGCGGAATAGGGCTCGTTCGGAATCGTGCCCGGCTTGACCGGGAAGTCCTTCACTTCCGTCAGCGGCTGGCCGGTAGCCCGGTCGAGAACATAGAGCTGTCCCGCTTTGGTGCCGAAGACCAGTGCCGGAGTGCTGGTGCCGTCGGCCTTCTTGAAGTCGAAGAAGGTCGGCTGCATCGGAACGTCGAAATCCCAAAGGTCGTTGTGGACGGTCTGGTAGACCCACTTCTCACGACCGGTCGTGGCGTCCAGCGCCAGCATCGAGGCGCCGTATTTGTGATCCAGCGGTGTCCGGCTGACGCCCCACAGATCGACGGAGGGGCTGCCGACGGGCATGAACACGGTGTTCAGCGCCGGATCATAGGACATCGCGGCCCAGACGTTGGGCGTGCTGCGGGTATAGCTCTCGCCCGAGGGTGGCAGCAGCGTGATATCAGGATTTCCGGGATCGAACGCCCAGCGCAGCGCGCCTGTCACGACGTCGAAGCCGCGCATGACGCCGCCGGGCATGTCGACCTGCACGTTGTCGGCGACCCGGCCGCCAACGACGACGGTCGTTCCGGCAAGCGTGGGAGCCGAGGTCAGCACATAGCTCGGATCAGGAGCGTCACCCATGCCGATCTTGAGATCGACCCGGCCGTTGGTGCCGAAGTCGGGGCAAAATGCACCCGTGTCGGCATCGAGAGCGATCAGTTCGGCCTTGATGGTGTTCATCAGGATCCGACGCTCGCAAACTGCGCCTGGCGCGACCGTCACGGGGTCACCGGCGTCGAGCCCGGCACCGTCGGCTGTGCGAGGGGAGCCGTCGCGTCGAAGTATGCAAGGCCCCGGCACCGCATCCAGACCGAAGATTCGGCGTTGATTTCAGTCTTCCAGAGTTCCTTGCCCGTATCCGCATTGACGGCGATGACGTTGTTGTGCGGCGTGCAGAGGAAGACGCGATCACCGACCTGCAGCGGGGTCTGCTGATCCTCGGCACCGTTGGCGCCGGGGCTGATCGGAGTGTCTCCCGTGTGATAGGTCCAGGCGACCTGCAGATCCTTGATGTTGTCGCGGTTGATCTGGTCGAGGGCGACGAAACGGCTCCCTCCGGCGGTATTGCCGTAGTGCTCCCAGTTCTTCTGCTCGGTCTCTGGCGTTACCGCCGTCAGAGCCGGCGCATTGCCGCTGGCGCCGACCGTCGGGTGCGGTACGAACATGGCGGCAAGCGCCGCGGCAGACGCGATCGCAAGCACGCCGCCGACCGCAAAGGATGAGGCGTAGGCCGGGGCAAGCCCCGCGGCGCGCCGCAAAAGCGGATAGGAGAACGCGATCACCGATGTGCCGATCGCCATGGCGAGAAGGCGGGAGATCAGGGGCCAGAATTCCAGCCCGGCGTCCCATACTGCCCACACGGCCGTCAACAGGAAGACGAGCCCGAAAAGCAAGCCGCCGGACGGCTTGCGCCGCATGACGAGGATACCGGAGACGACGATACCCACGCCTGCCGCGAGGAAGTACCAGCTTCCTCCCAACGACACGAGCTTTGCCCCGCCGATTGCGAAGGCAAGGCCCGCAAGCGTTACGATCGCTCCGAGAACGAACAACCATAGCCTGGCCGGACGCGAGGTTCCATCAGTTGGGTTTTCCATGGGTGATTCCAGATTCTTATTGCAAGGACTGTGTTGTGGCCGCGGTGGCGACACCATCCTTTCGACGGCGCAACGCACGCGCAGGCGACATTCATTGCACCTATGACAAAAGAAGCCGGGACGGAAGTGCGGATGTAGGATTCAAACGGAAAATCAATACACGATCTCGGTTTCCCGCGAACCCTCAGAGCAAAGCGGAAACAACCATAAGTATTTCAGTCGCGCATAGATTCGCGCAACCTGCTTCTTCATAAGAAGATACTGGCGGCTTGGAGGCGTCAGAGCCTGATGCACGCCATGTCGAGTGCGTCGAGTTCGATCGCTCCTTCCTTGAGCTTCGCACCGAATCCGGGAACGGAAACCGCTTCCCCGAGCTTCATGGATTTCGGTGGCGTGAACTCGGCCTTCTCACGGGTAAGATTGAAGACGAAGAGCAGCTTCTCCCCAGCCTTTTCGCGGGTGAAGGCCAAAAGGTCCTGGTTGGAGGGAACGAAGGTCATTTCCCCGTCCCGAAGCACCGGCATGTCCTTCCGGAAGATCAGCGTACTGCGATAGTGGTTGAGAACGGAGCCGGACATCTTTTCCTGGCTGTCCACCGCGAGACGCGCATGCACCTCGGGCACCGGCAGCCAGGGCTTGCCCGCGCTGAAACCCGCATGGGCCTTGCCGGCCTCCCACGGGATCGGTGTGCGGCAACCGTCCCGTCCCTTGAAGGCCGGCCAGAACCGGATTCCATAGGGGTCGCGTAGATCCTCGAAGGCGAGGTCCGCCTCCGTCAGTCCCAACTCTTCGCCCTGATACAGGCAGATCGATCCGCGCAGGGTGGAAAGCAGCGTGATGGCGAGCTTTGCCACGCGTTCGCGCTCCTCCGGCTGTTCGATAAATCGGCTGAGATGACGAACGACGTCATGGTTGGAAAAGGCCCAGCATACCCAACCGTCTGCCACGAGCTTCTGGAAGCGGGAAACGCAGTCGCGGATGTGCGCCGCGGTGAAATCCGGGCCGAGCAGGTCGAATGTGTAGCACATATGCAGCTTGTCGCCGCCGCTTGTGTACTCGGCAACGGTCTTCAGCGAGCGCGCACCGTCACCCACCTCGCCGACGGACGTTCGCCCCTCGTAGCCGTCGAGAAGCTTGCGGAACCGCTTCAGGAAAGCGACGTTTTCCGGCTGCGTCTTGTCATGGAGGTGATTCTGCATGCCGTAGGGGTTGACGTCGGGGGCGTCGAGCCCGGCCTCTTCCGCGTCCGGCTCGTGGGGCGGATTGTTCCGGAGCTTTCTGTCATGGAAGTAGTAGTTGACGGTATCGAGCCGGAAACCATCGACCCCGCGATCGAGCCAGAACCGTGCCGCATCGAGAACCGCCTGCTGGACTTCCTTGTTGTGAAAGTTCAGGTCCGGTTGCGAGGTCAGGAAGTTGTGCATGTAGTACTGCCGGCGCACGCCGTCCCACTCCCAAGCGGGTCCGCCGAAGACCGATAGCCAGTTGTTGGGAGCCGTCCCGTCGGGTTTGGGGTCGGCCCAGACAAACCAGTCGGCCTTTGCGTTTTCCCGGCTGGAGCGGCTTTCCTTGAACCATGGATGCTGGTCGGATGTGTGCGAGATCACCTGGTCGATGACTACCTTGATCCCAAGCGCGTGAGCTTCGGCAAGCATGGCGTCGAAATCCGCGAGTGTCCCGAACATCGGATCGACGTCGCAGTAGTCCGATACGTCATAGCCCATGTCGGCCATGGGAGACTTGAAGAACGGAGATAACCAGATCGCATCGACCCCGAGCGAAGCGATGTGCGGCAGGCGTTCCTTGATCCCCTTGAGATCCCCGATACCGTCCCCCGTCGTATCCTGGAAAGAGCGGGGATAGACCTGATAGAGCACGGCGCCCCGCCACCAATCCGCATCTGCGGCTTGCTTGGCGGTGTCGCGAACGGATGTCGTCATGGGGAACTCCT
The DNA here is from genome assembly GCF_016864555.1 of Sinorhizobium sp. BG8. Lineage (NCBI taxonomy): Bacteria > Pseudomonadati > Pseudomonadota > Alphaproteobacteria > Hyphomicrobiales > Rhizobiaceae > Sinorhizobium > Sinorhizobium sp. BG8. Next base: position 4,011,496 of record NZ_CP044011.1, read on the forward strand.
GCGGCGGGACAGGTAATGTCTATCGCGCCGGCAGGCATCCGTAAATGCAACCGTCGACGATGGAGGCAGAATGGCCTGCCCTTCGCTGCGGGTTGGTCACGGGCGGGAAAGCGACTATGTTACCTGCGCCCTGAACCCATTGCTCGAAACAGGGGGACACGATGGAAGCTTCGGCCGAAACCATCATCCTGCCAGTGCGCGACGCAATCGCATTGGCGCGATCGGCCCTCCTTTCTGCCGGAGCCAGCGAGGCGATGGCAGCCGTGCTCGCGCGTGCAACGATAGATGCGGAACTGGTTGGCAAGCCATCCGTCGGTCTGCGTCATCTAGTCGTTTTTCTCGAAAGCCTCAGGGCCGGGCGCATCCAGGGGCACGCGGAGCCGCTCATCACGTCGCCGGTCCCGGCCCTGATGAAATGCGATTCGGGCGGCGGCATCTCCCAGCTCGGCTTTGAGATCGCCTTCGACGAACTGGTCACCAAGGCGCGGACCTTCGGACTGGTGATCTTCACCAGCCACAATGGCTACACCACCGGGGAACTCGGCTGGTATACGGCGCGATTGGCCGATGCCGGCCTTGCGGCACTCGCTGCCTGCAACGGCCCGGCGATGCTCGCCACGCCGGCAAGTCGCAGGCCCGTGTTCTGCTCCAACCCCCTCGCTTTCGCCGCGCCACGCGCAAACGGCCCGCCGCTCGTCATTGATCAGGCCTCCAGCGCAACAGCTTTCGCCAACATTGCGGAGGCGGCCGAGCGGGAGGAAGCCATCCCTCCCGGCTGGGCGGTGGACGAGAGCGGCGAGCCGACGACTGACGCACGCGCCGCGATCAGGGGCGCCCTCCTCGCCTTTGGCGGATCGCGCGGGGCCAATATCGCGCTGATGGTCGAGATCCTTGCAGCCGGGATCGGCGGCGCCAACTGGTCGCTCGATGCCCCGGATTTCCGCTCCGGAGAGCGCAGCCCGGGTGCGGGGCTGTTCATTCTCGCGATCGCTCCCCAGCTCCTCGCCGGGGATTTCGAAAGTCGCCTCGGGACTCATCTCGACCGACTCTCTGACGAGTATGGCGTGCATGTGCCCGGAGCGGGTCGCCTCGCCGCCCGAGAAAAGGCGGAGCGCGAGGGGATCTCCTTGCCCCGTCAGCTCTTTGACAGTATCTCCTCGTTCCGTCACAGGTAACAGAGGAGCGACGGAATGGCAGGACGGCTGCTTTCGATTGGCGAATGCATGGTGGAGGTTATGCAGGCGGGCGGTGGCCTTATGCGCAAGAGCTTCGCCGGCGACACGTTCAACACCGCCTATTATGGCCGCCTCTTCCTGCCCTCGGACTGGGAGGTCGATTATTTCACCGCAGTTGGCGACGATTCGATTTCCGACGAGATGCTCGCCTTCATGCGCGAGCGCGGGGTCGGAACCGATTTGATCCGTCGGGTCGAAGGCCGCTCTCCGGGGCTCTACATGATCGACCTCAAGGACGGCGAGCGAAGCTTTACCTACTGGCGGTCCGTTTCCGCCGCCAAGTTGCTGGCAGACGATCCCGCGCGGCTGCGCGAGGCGCTCGAAGCCTCGAGGATGATCGTATTCTCGGGGATCACACTGGCGATCCTTTCCCCGGACGGCGTCGAAACCCTGCTTTCCGAATTGCGCCGCGCCAAGGCTGCGGGCAAGCTTGTCGCCTTCGATCCGAACATCCGCCCGCGGCTCTGGCCCGATAGAGAACGCATGCGGCAGGTGATCAGCGACGGCGCCCGCGCCGCGACACTCGTCATGCCGAGCTTCGAAGATGAGGTGGTCCATTTCGGCGATGGTTCGGTCGCTGAAACGATCGCGCGCTACGCCGGTCTCAGCGTTCGTGACATCCTGGTAAAGGACGGCGCCAACGGCGCGACGCTCTCATTCGACGGCAAGCTTAGCCATGTACCGGCGACGCGCGTCGAGACGATCGTGGACACGACAAGCGCCGGTGACAGCTTCAACGGAGGTTTTCTGGCCCGCTACGCAGTGGACGGCGATGCGGACGCCTCCGCGGCCTTCGCCGCAAGGCTCGCGGCCGCGGTCATCCAGCACCACGGCGCCCTCGTCGCGAAGGAGCTCTTGCCGGAACTCGAATTGCCGCAAAGGCCCTAGTCCCGCGCCAGAAGTTCCAGCTACCGGCAGCCGTGACGGATGCCGGTAGTGGGCCTATCGCCCTGGATGCACTCTCAGTAGATCTTGCGCTTCTTCTTAGGCTCGAACGGATTGTCCGACGCCTTGAAGTGGATGCGGATCGGCACACCCGGCAGCTCGAAATCGTTGCGCAATCCGTTGGTGAGATAGCGCACGTAGGATTCCGGCAGCGCTTCCGGCCGCGAGCAGGCGATCATGAAGCCCGGCGGGCGGGCCTTGACCTGCGTCATGTATTTGAGCTTCAGGCGCCGCCCCGAGACAGCCGGTGGCGGATGCTGGATCTGCTGCGCCTCGAGCCAGCGATTGAGCTTGGCGGTCGAGATGCGGCGGTTCCACGTGCGGTCCGTGTCCACGACCGCCTGCATCAGCTTGTCGAGGCCGCGGCCGGTCTGTCCCGAAACGGGCACCGCGCGGATGCCGCGTGCCTGCGGCAGCAGACGGTCCGTTTTCTCGCGCAGGTCCGCGAGCACGGCCTGCGGATCGTCGATGAGGTCCCATTTGTTGAAGGCGATCACGGCGGCACGCCCCTCGCGGATGACGAGGTCCACCAGCTGCAGATCCTGCTTCTCGAAGGGAATGGTCGAATCGAAAACGATGACCACGGTTTCGGCGAAACGGATGGATCTGAGCGAGTCGGCGACGGAGAGCTTTTCGAGCTTCTCCTGGACCTTTGCCTTCCGGCGCATACCGGCCGTATCGAACATCTTGATCGTCCGGCCGCGCCATTCCCACTCGACCGAGATCGAATCGCGCGTGATGCCGGCCTCCGGGCCGGTCAGCAGTCGATCCTCGCCGAGAAAGCGATTGATCAGCGTCGACTTGCCGGCGTTCGGGCGACCGACGATCGCCACGCGCAGCGGCTTGGTCTCGTCGTAGGCCGCCTCAATTTCCTCCTCGTCGTCCCCTGCCCCGACCTCCTGCGGCCGGACGTCGACGTCAGTCTCCGCCTCGTCCTCCTTCGGCGGGAAGGCACGCTCCTCGCCGATCGCGGCAACGATGGCGTCACGAAGGTCAAGCATGCCCTGCCCATGTTCAGCCGAGATCGGGCAAGGCTCACCAAGCCCGAGGGTGAAGGCATCGTAGAAGCCGCCGTCGGAGCCCCGCGCCTCGGATTTGTTGGCGACGAGCACAACCGGCTTGCCGCGCTTGCGCAGCATTTCGGCGAGCGCCTGATCGACGGGCGTCAGCCCCATCTTCGCATCGACGATGAAGAGCGAGAGATCGGCCTCGTCGATCGCCGCCTCGGTCTGGGCACGCATGCGGCCCTGCAAGGTTTCGGGGCCGGCCTCCTCGAGGCCCGCCGTATCGATGATCCGGAAGCGCAGGTCCACGAGCTTGGCGTCGCCCGGACGGCGATCACGGGTAACACCCGGCGTGTCGTCCACGAGCGCGAGCTTCTTGCCCACCAGCCGGTTGAACAGCGTTGACTTTCCGACATTGGGGCGCCCGACGATGGCGACGGTGAAGCTCATGACGTTTTCCGTTCCGATTGCGCCGCGCGAACGCGGCTCAGGAAAGCTTGCCGTCCGCGGCAATCAGATCAAGCAGCATCTGCGCCCGGTTGGCAACATTGCGCGGGCTTTCCGCGTCGTTGGTAATCTGCTCGAACCATTGCTTGGCGCGGGCAAAGTCGTTGTTCTTGTAGGCGGAAAGTCCGAGAACTTCCCGGGCAGAATGGCGTAGCGCGTTCTGCGGCGTCGCGAGTTGCTCGGCCTGCGCGGACACCTGCTCGTAGGTGCCCGTGTCGATGAGCAGGTAGGCGGCGCGCAGGCGGGCCGCGTCGCGCAGCGCCTCCGGAAGCGATGCATCCTTCGAGATCGCGGTGAAGGCGTTGACGGCACCCTCCGCGTCGCCGTTCTCGGCGAGCAGCGAGGCCGAACGCATGCGTGCGAGCACCGGATAGGAGCCGAAGCCGTTCTTCTCGAGCTCGGAGAGCGCGGAAAGCGCCTCGTCCTTCTTGTTTTCCTTTACCAGCGTCAGCGCGGCCAGGAACTGGTCGCCAGCGGCCGACGCTTCGGAATCGCGCCAATAGTCGTAGCCGACCTTGCCGATGGTCCCGAGAACGACCAGGACCGCCGCCCCGAGGAGGATGCGGCCGAAACGCCGCCAGATGGCGCGCATCTGGTCGGATCGCAGTTCCTCATTGACCTCGCGGATAAAGCTGTCGTCCTGGTTTGCCATAGGCGTTGCCGTTCTCGTTCAAGAAATGATTTTTGGGCCTTCTACCCGATTTTCAGGCCATTGTAAGGGGGCCGCAGCGAAAAGCCGCCTCTCATGCGAGCGGCGAGACGCCGATCAGCCATTCATGCAGCTTCCAGACGATTGCTCCGTAGAGCACGAGGCCGAGAACGACGGCGACGAGGTCGTAGCGCACCGAGACGAACTGCGGCAGCACGGCCTCTCCCCTCGCGATCCTTTTCTTCAGGCTGATGCGCAGGATGACCGCCCAGGCGAGGATCGCGCCGAAGAGCACAACTGAATAGCTTTCGCCGTTGGCGAGCAGATGGGCGAGCGCCCAGATCTTGATGGCAACGAGCACGGGAAACTTCAGCCTGGCGCGAATATGCCCGGCCGGCAGGAAGCCAGCCACGAGACAGATCGACGAGATCAGCATCAAAGTCAGCGCAATGTGCCGCATGGCGACGGGTGGGTTGTAGAGCATGCCGCCGGTCAGCCGTGCCTCGGCGAAACCAAGTGCCATCATCGCAAGGCTGAGAAGCGAGACGAGCCCGTGAATGCCCATCCAGACGGGCTTGCCGAGATGTTGAATTCCCGCTGCCCGGAGGCCTGGCGCAAGCGGGCGGACGAGATGTGTGGCGATGAAAAGTACGATGCCGGCAATGAGCAGTGCCATGAGAATTCACCCTTCGTGAATGAAATGAGAGCGTCGCCCGTCTCCAAATGTGGGACCTGGATGGGATAGCCTCCCGCGGGAATGTTTTCCAGCCCGATCAAAGGAATGCCGCATTCACAATCGATAGACACCCCTTAGCAAATTGTCGCGGTACTCATGTTTCGATTCTTTTCCTTTGCCCTCTGCGCCGCAGTAGCGCCCCTTCATATCCTTCACGCCGAACCGGCTTCTTCCTCCCCACCAGCCCGCAAGCAGCTCGTGGTCGTCTCTTTCGACGGCGCGCACGACAACAGGCTATGGGAGAAGAGCCGGGCGATAGCCAGGAAGACCGGTGCACATTTCACCTACTTCCTGTCCTGCACCTTCCTCTTCGACAAGTCGCAACGCAGCACCTACCAGGCGCCGCATCAGAAACGCGGCCGGTCGAATGTCGGATTTGCCCCCGACAAGGATGACGTCGTGACGAGGCTCGGCGAGATCTGGCTCGCCCACCAGGAAGGCCACGACATCGGAAGCCACGCCTGCGGCCATTTCGACGGAGCAAAATGGAACGAGGCAGACTGGGATGCGGAGTTTTCCTTCTTCCGCGCGGCATTGCGTGACGGCTGGAAGAATGCCGGAGCCGCGGAACGCGAGCCGAAGGAATGGCAGACTTTCGTCAGCAACGACATCAAGGGATTCCGCGCACCCTACCTCGCCTCGGGGAAGGCGCTGGCGGACGCGTTGAAGAAGGCTGGCTTCGTCTATGATGCAAGTCTTGTCTCCAAGGGACCTGTCGTTCCGGCCCAGTCGGATGGCCTTGTCCGCTTCGCTCTTCCTCTCATTCCTGAGGGCGCATCCAGTCGGCCCGTCATTGCGATGGACTACAATCTCTACGTCCGCCATTCGAAGGGAAAGGAAGACGTAGCGAACGGCCCGACGTACGAAGAGCGTACCCTTGCGGCCTATCGCGCCGCGTTCGACAAGCAGCTTGCGGGAGAACGCGTTCCCCTGCAGCTTGGCTTCCATTTCGTGGAAATGAACGGTGGCGCCTACTGGCGCGCGATGGAACGCTTCCTAACGGAAGTCTGCGCCAAGCCGGATGTAGCATGTGTCAGCCATCGGGAAGCGATGGACATTCTGGCGAAGGAAAAGAAGGCGGGCGAGGCCGCCCCTGAAGCACTCTGAGCGCGTAACGCAATCCTTCGGACGCAATCTACGCATTTGCGTAGTCTCTATCCCGGAAACGCCGACCGCTTCCGGGATAATTTCTTGAGCATCAAAGCCCGGTCAGGCGAGCTCCTCGTTGCCGCCGGCGGCAATGAACTCTGCGTCTATCTCAGGAAGAGGCTTGTCGTCGATCGCGGCTTCAAAGGCCTTGAGGCGCTTGTGGATCGACTGCAGTTCGATGATGGTCGACCACTGGTTCACAAGATACTGGAACGAGTTGGAAACCTGCCCGAACGCCGTGAGGATCTGCTGCAGGAGGCCAAACGTGATCGTTCCAGCGACGAACGTCGGGATCAGGAAGAAGTACACGAAGATCGCATCGGCCTGGCCGTAGAGCGCGCTGATTCCGTTGAAGTACAAGTAATTGTAATACATACGGAAATAGTTGACCCTCACATTGTCGTACAGCTGCTTGAGGGTTTGCGGCTCGGCTCGGCCCGTGTCGTCCTCGCCATATACCAGTTCCTTTCGATAGGCGGCTTCCACGCGCTGGTTCTTGAAGTAGAGCCCCGGAAGCCTGATACCGGCCACCATCAGAAGACCCGTTCCGAAGACGGACCAGAACAGCGCCAGCCAGAACAGCGCATGCGGAACGGCACCGATGATCGGCAGTTCGGGAACGTACTGAGACAATCCGAACAGAAGCGGAAGGAACGCAATCAACGTCATCACGGAATCGATCAGGCTGATGCCGAGACCTTCGGTGATCTGCGCAAAGCGCATCGTATCTTCCTGCACACGCTGCGAGGCGCCTTCGATTCCTCTCAGTTCCTGCCAGCGCGACGTATAGTATTCGTTCATGGCAGTCCGCCAGCGGAACACGTAGTGGCTGGCGAAGAAGCGCGTCAGGATGACCGACGCGACACCGATTGCGCCGATCTGGCAGAAGCTGAGTAGCAGGCTGTAGAAATCCCACGCTACGATTCCGGGCTTGTGGTCCAGCGCAGACTGAACCAGATCCCAGAAAGGACGTCGCCAGTTGTTGACTGCAAGAGAGATCTGCACGCCGAAATAAGTCAGGAATACAATCAGCTGGCTTCCCCAAACCGACCAATTGAACCAGCGGTGCGACCCATCGTAGAGCTTCCACGCGCAACCAAACGCCAGGCAGCAGACAAGGAAGAACAGATTGAACCACATCTGGTCGGCGGTAACGAAATAGGCCGCTCCGACCGGCGGTTCCGCAGGTGTCTGTATCCCCAGATAAGCACCCAGGTCTTTCACGGCAAAATACCAAAGACCGATAGCCACGATCGTCCACGCCAGAGCGGAGAGGAAGAATTTTTTCGGTTGGGGGAAGAAGGAATGGAACAAGGCGCTAGACTCTCATTGCAGGAGCGGGTCGTCCGCTCCGGTTCGCGTGGAAACTAAAGCAGTTTCCATGTGGCAACAATGCAGCCATGCCTCCATTACCGAGATTTAATAGAGGATCAGCAGCGCTTCACGGCAAGTGTGACCCAGGCGGAGACCGCGAGAATGACCGCGGCCGCGAGGCTTGGCGCGCCGTAGGAGCCGGTCGCCGACGCCATCCATCCGGCAAGCAGCGGCCCGATGATCTGGCCTATTCCAAACGCCGCCGTCATCGTGGCGAGCACCCGCCGCTGGCTCGAAGGGGCCATGATCCGCCCGAGCTGCAGTCCGTAGGCCGTCACGATCATGAAGGTCGCGCCGAACAGGAAGCCACCGACCAGAGCCGACAGCGGTGGCGGCAACACCACCGTGGCAGCAACCCCAATCGCCTCGAACACCAGGGCAAACCTGTAGGATCGCAGGACACCGATGCGTTTTTCCGACGATTTCCATACGGCGAGCGACGCTGCCGCGCAGAACCCGGTAACAAGCCATGTGAGACATTCGAGGAAGGCGCCCTGCCCGCTTTCTCTCACGATTGCGACGATGAAGGTCGCCGTTACCACGTAGCCGATGCCGAACAGGCCGTAGCTCAGCGTGAGGGCCGCGAGCGATGGCGTCCATTTCAGCCCCGGCTCCGGCTTTGCGTCCCGGCTCGCCTCGCCGCGAGGCAGGAGCACGTGCACGACGGCAACCGCAGCGGCGACAAACGCTGCTCCGGTGAGCCAGTCGATCCGCCACCCCGCAAGATTGCCCCATCCCAGAGATGGAATGGCATAGACGACGAGCGCCGACAGCGCGATCCCCAGGCCGACGCCAGAGAAATGCAGTATCTGCACGCGCCCGTCCCTGCTCTCCAGCCCATGCGAGAGCACGATCCCCGAGGTGAAGATCATCGCCAGCGCACTCGTGACGCCGGCAAGGAAGCGGATGATCATGAAGGCGGGTATTGTGCTGGCAAGCCCCATCGCCGCCAACAGCAGCGCATTGGCGACAAGCGCCGCGAGCGCCAGGCGACGCTCGAGGCCCGCCGCCCAGCCGTACGCGGCAAGGACCGCTCCCGCAAGGTAGCCCGCAAAATTCGCCGATGCGATTAGGCCCGTCTGCGATGCATCGAGGTGGAGATCGGCCATCATCGCCGGCAACACTGGCGTGAAGAAGAACCGCCCGAAGCCCATGGCGGCGGCCATGGCCACGGCACCCCCGATCGCTATTGGGATGGTATGGCGCGGGGACGACTGTGGTGAATGTAGCATGGGCTTTTATTGCACCGCAGCATCGGTGGCGCAAACGACAAATTCTGATTGCTCGGATCGATTTCGCTGAACGAAGCCGGTGCTATTCCTGCCCCCAACCGCCTGCCTAACTGCTCGGCTGAATCAGCCCGGCAGCGTCAAAATCAACGGACCGTTGCGCGTCGCGACCACGGTGTGCTCGAATTGCACCGTCGGCGCGCGCGGATCACTGTAGAGCGTCCACTCGTCGTCACCACCTTCGGCCCAGTTGGCGCCCAGCGACAGGAAGGGTTCGACGGTGAAGACCATGCCTTCGGTCATTTTCCGCTTCTCGCGCGGATCCGGCCAGGTGGCGATTTCAGAAGGCTCCTCGTGCAGCGACCGGCCGACACCGTGGCTCGCGAGGTTGGCGACGAGCGTGTAGCGGTTCCTGCGGGCGAAGGCGCCGATGGCATTGCCGACGGAGGCAAGCGGCCTTCCGGCGCGAACTTCCTTGAGACCGACCCACATGGCGCGCTTGCCGTCGCGGCACAGGCGATCGATCGCAGGTGCGACCCTGCCGACCGTGAAGGAGGCGCCGGTATCGGCGAAGAAGCCATCCCTTTCGGCAGAGACGTCGATGTTGACGAGATCGCCCGGCTCGATGACGCGGTCACCGGGGATACCGTGGGCGACTTCCTCGTTTACGCTGATGCAGGTGGCACCCGGAAAATTGTAGCAGTGCTCCGGCGCGGAACGTGCACCGGCCTTTTCGAGCAGGCGCCGGCCGATCAGGTCGAGTTCGCCGGTCGTCATGCCCGCGCTCAACGCCGTCCCCATATCCTGCAATACGTTTGCACAGATGCGGCCTATCGCCTGCATCTTCTGCAAATCCTCGTCGTTTGTCAGCGTCATCGTCTCTCGCTTTCGCCCGCGCGACGCGTTCGCGTCGTCACGCCTTCCGAAAAGTGGCCGCGCTTCAGGCGTCGGACTTGGCCGCAACAGCTCCCGCCTCGGCCAGCATGGCGCGGACGAGCGGGGCCACCTTGGTGCCGTAGAGCTCGATGCCCCGCATTATCTGCTCGTGGGGCATGACGCCGATCGCCATCTGAAGCATGAACCGGTCATTTCGGAAGATCATGTAGTGGTCGACGATCTTGCGCGCAACCGTTTCCGGATCGCCGAGGAACAGGTGTCCCGATGGACCGTGGGCCTGGTCGAACTGTGCCCGGCTCGTCAGGCCCCATCCGCGTTCGCGCCCGAGGCGGTTCATCACCTCGGCCTGGGGTCCGTAGAACTGGTCCGCGGCAAGGCTGGTTGTGTCGGCAATGAAACCGTGGACATTGATGCTGGTCTTCAGGCTGGCCGGCTCGTGACCTGCTCGCCGCGCTTCCTCCCGATAGAGATCGAACAGCGGCTTGTAGCGGGCCGGCGTTCCGCCGATGATCGCAAGCGCCAGCGGCAATCCGTAGGCGCCGGCGCGGGCGACCGACTCGGGCGTGCCGCCAACGGCGATCCAGATCGGAAGCCGCCCATGGAGCGGTCTCGGATAGACACCGACGCCGTTCAGCGGAGCCCTGAGGGTCCCGCTCCACGAAACCTTCTCGTCGTCGTTCAGCGCCAGAAGCAGATCGAGTTTCTCGGAGAAGAGCTGATCATAGTCTTCGAGGTTGTAGCCGAAGAGCGGAAAGGACTCGATGAAGGACCCGCGCCCTGCCGTTATTTCCGCCCGTCCTCCCGAAAGAAGGTCCAGCGTCGAGAATTGCTGGTAGACACGGACGGGATCGTCGGAGGAGAGCACCGTGACGGCGCTCGTGAGGCGGATCTTCTTCGTGCGCGCCGCGGCAGCGGCAAGGATGACTGCGGGGACAGAGGCCGCATAGTCGGGCCTGTGGTGCTCGCCGAGGCCGAAAACGTCGAGGCCGACCTGATCGGCAAGCTCAATTTCCTCGATCAGGTTCCTGAGCCGCCGTTCACCCTCCCGCCCCTGTCGGGGTATTCGGATCAACATCGGCGAACGTGTAGAGACCAAGTTCCATGGCGGTTTCCTGAGCAATGCGTTTCAGGAGAGATATGCAGCAACGCGCCGCCATGGAAGTCGAGATTTTGAAACAGTCCGTTTTCCGCAGCACCGCAATGGCGAGGCGACGGCGCGGCTCTAGAGCTTCGAGGCTACGGCCTCGAGCTGTCCGGCGACCTGGCCCCATCCCTCGTGGAAACCCATCTTCTCGTGTGCCTTGCAATCCTCCACCGTCCAGTGGCGGGCGTAGGCGGTGTAGCGGGTCTTGCCTCCTCCGAGATCCTCGAGGATCACCTCGGCCACCATGAAGGGCTTTTGCGAGGGGAGCCAGTCCTTGCCGAAGGCATCGGTGAAAACGATGCGGCGATCCTGCTCGAGTTCGAGGAATACGCCGGAGTGCGGATGCTCGGTCCCATCGGGAGCCAGCATCAGCGTCTTCATCATTCCGCCGGGGCGCGCATCGAGCTCGACTTCAGGAGTCTGGTAGGGTTTCGGCGCCCACCACTGCTTGATGAGGTCCGCCGTCGTCCAGGCCTTGAAGAGCTGCGCCGGCGTGGCATCGAGAATCCGGGTCAGCACGAGTTCGCGGTTGTTGGCCGGCTTCGTCTCAGTGGTGGCGTTCATCTGAAGTCTCCTCGGTTTCGATACGGGTTGTGCCCCAAGGACGCGGGAAGGACCGGCGCTCCGACAGAGCCGGGCGGAAAATTCTACTTCGCCCCGCCGGAACTGCCCCGAAGGCTATCGATGTGCTGGCGGATATGCGCTGCTTCCGCCGGTGTAGTGGCGAGCGCGATCGCCCGATCGAAGGCGTGGCATGCCTCTTCCGCGCGTCCGGCCTGCTTGAGAAGCCCGCCCTTCAATCCATGAAAGTAGAAATATCCGGAAAGCCTCTCCTCCAGCGGCGCGATCAAGGCCAGTGCTGCCTCCGGTCCTTCGAGCTTGGACACGGCCACCGCCCTGTTGAGGGTCGCGACCGGCGATGGCTGCATGCGTTCCAGCGAAAGGTAGAGCAGGTTGATCTCGTGCCAGTCGGTGTCCTCTGTCTTTTCCGCGCGCGCATGCAGCGCGGCGATCGCCGCCTGGATCTGGAAAGGCCCGGGCCTTCGATGGCGTAGCGCCTTGTCGATGAGCGCCAGCGCCTCGTTGATCGCACGCCCGTCCCAAAGCCCGCGATCCTGGTCTTCGAGAAGAACGATCTCGCCGCCGGCGTCGAAGCGCGCCTTCAACCTTGAATGCTGCAGCAGGAGGAGCGCGGTAAGCCCCATGACTTCAGGTTCGGCCGGAAATAGCCGCAGCAGCAAACGGGCAAGCCTGATCGCCTCTTCGCAGAAAGGCGCTTCGGCCCTCTGTGCCTCACCGGCGGAATAGCCTTCGTTGAACACGAGGTAGATCATCGAGGCGACGATGCCTAGTCTTTCTGCCCGGGCAATCGCATCGGGCGTCTCGAACGGTATGCCCGCGGCCGCCACCTTCGCCTTCGCGCGGGTGATGCGCTGCTCCATGGCGGCCTCCGAGACGAGGAACGCGCGCGCAATCTGCTTTACGGTGAGCCCCGACACGATGCGAAGCGCCAGGGCCAGCTGCTGGGTCGTCGGCAGATCCGGATGACAGCAGACGAACAGGAGCCGCAGGATGTCGTCACGGTAGTGCGAACCGTCGAGCCGTTCCGCCAGGTCGCCCTCGGCGTCTTCGAGGTTCGATATCGTCTCCTCCGGCGGAAGTGGCTGCTGTCTCGCGCGCTTGCGCACCTGGTCGATGCCGCTGTTTCTCCCGACAAAAATGAGCCAGGCGGCGGGATCGCGCGGCGGGCCCTTGTCAGGCCATGTCTTCAACGCCCGCAGGCATGCCTCCTGAAACGCTTCTTCGGCCAGATCGAGGCTGCGGAAGTAGCGCAGCAAGGCCCCCATCACCTGTGGCCGCGCCGATGTCAGCGCCAGATCGATCCAGACCAGCTCGCTCAATTCGCCCCTCCGCCCGGTTTGAAGATACGCAGCGGACGGATCTCGTAGGCGCCCGTACCGGGATTGGCGACCGAAAGTTCCCGGGCGAACTCGATGGCCTCGTCGAGCGTTTCGACATCGACAATGAAGAACCCGAGAAACTGTTCCTTGGTTTCCGCAAAAGGCCCGTCGAGGACAAAGGTCTCGCCGGCGCCCTTGCGCACGGTTGTCGCAGATGTCGTCGGCATCAGGCGCGCGACGGGGCCGAGCCGGCCCTGATCTGCATACTTCTTCTCGACGACTGCGAGATCGGCCATCACCTTGTCGTCCTGGTCCTTGCTCCAGGCGCAGACGACATCTTCGGAATTATAGCACAGCACGGCATACAGCATGGGTCACTCCTGTCTTGCTGAAGACGAATGAGTACCCCCATCACCGACAGGGCGCATGGAAAAAATCGGAAGAATGGGACCGGAACCGAAAGGCAGGTGGGCGCGGACTGCGTCAAGCTCAGAGCGTTACTCGAGGTGGCGCGTCATGAACGCGTTCAGTTCCTTCAGATGCTCCTGCGCTTCGGGCGTTTCGAAGGCGACCGCATAGTCGCCGCGCGACTGCCCCTCATAGACGTTGAGGTCGGCCTCGACCCCTGCCCGCCTCAGCTTGCGATGGATCAGCGCGGTATCGCTCAGCATCATGTCTCGCGTGCCGGTAATGAGGTAGGTCGGTGGAAAGCCCTGGAAGTTGCCGTAGAGAGGCGAGATGTAGGGATCCTCGTAACGCATCGTCCCGACATAGAGGCTGAGGGCCGCTGCCGGCTCCGCGTCCCAGGTGACCGTGTTCCGGTCGACGCCTTCCATCAGGTACTGGCTGTCGCCTTTCTTGTCGAGGAAGACCTGGGGCGCGCCGAGGAAGAGCGCTCCGGGCAGCGCGAGGTCGAGGTCCTTCATGCGAAGCGCAGCGACAAGCGCGAGATTTGCCCCGGCGGACGTTCCGCCGAGAATGATCGAAGCCGGGGGCGTGCGTTTTACCAGTTCCTGCCACACGGTCATGATGTCGTTCATCGCGGTCGGCGCGGGAAACTCGGGCGGCATGCGGTAGTCGATGGAAATCACCCGGATGCCGGCCGAAGCGGCGATCCCGATCCCTTCGATAGTTCCGCCGATCCCCTTGCCCCGAACGAAATCGCCCCCGTGAATATAGACGAAAAGATGGGTCTTATGGTCCGGGGTGAGCCTGCGCGGGTCGAGGCGGTGGATGGTCACGCCGCCGATGTTTTCCTCCAGGATCCTGACGTTGAGCGTATGCGCCAGCTCGATCGCGGCTGCATCATCCTTGGAGGCCTGCTCCTTGATGCTGGCTTGCCACTCCTCCATCGATTTCGGAACCCTGGCGACGGCTGCGGTCACGTCGGGGGCCGGCGTCTGCGAGAGGATCCGCCGAAACTCCTCGCTCGCCCCCGCCGAGGGCGGAAGGAAGCGTTCCCTGATCTTCCAATCCTGTGCATGGGTAATTATCGACCCCGTCGTTGCGAGCACCGACGCGAGAAGCAAAGCAATACAAAGTTGCCTCATTGGGACCTCAAATCGTCGGATACACCGACTGGACTCCACCCCGCCATCAGGGGAAAGAGGGCACCAACCTTCCGCCAATGGTTCAAGCCGCTGATCCGTCGATCCGCCAACTTGGCAGCAATCTTAGCACAAACTAATCGATTGGCGAGAGCAGGTAAGCGACCGTCTACATAACGGGATCGGGCCTCGACCTGGTGCGTCGTGCGGAGATCGCTACCCGGTGACGAGCGTCCGCCTCACCGCGTCCTTCCAGCCCCGGATCTTCGTCGCCCGCGTCTTGTCGTCCATGTCCGGTTCGAACCGCCTGTCCCGTGCCCATGATTTGGCAAAAGCCTTGCGGCCGGGCCATACGCCGGCGCGATGTCCCGCGAGCCAGGCCGCCCCAAGGGCCGTGGTTTCGCGGATCGTCGGCCTGTCGACGGGAGCGTCGAGGATGTCGGAGAGCCGCTGCATGGTCCAGTCCGAGGCGACCATCCCGCCGTCCACGCGCAGCACGGTCTCCTTGGTCGTCGCCTTCCAGTCCTTGTGCATCGCGTCGAGAAGGTCCCGGGTCTGGTAGCAGACGGCTTCCAAAGCGGCGCGGGCGAACTCCGCAGGGCCGGTATTTCGCGTCATGCCATAGATGGCAGCCCGTGCATCCGGATCCCAATAGGGCGCGCCGAGCCCCGTGAAGGCCGGAACGAGATAGACCTCCTGCGTCGGGTCCGCCTTGGCGGCAAGTTCTCCGGTGTGGGGCGCGGCCTCGATCATCTTCAGCCCGTCCCGCAGCCATTGCACCGCGGCCCCCGCAATGAAGATCGATCCCTCCAACGCATAGGTCGTCTCGCCGTCCAGCCGATAGGCGATCGTCGTCAGAAGCCGGTTCTTCGAGCGCACGATGTCGGTGCCGGTGTTGAGGAGCGCGAAGCATCCGGTGCCGTAGGTGGACTTCAGCATTCCGGGTTCGAAGCAAGCCTGCCCGATGGTCGCCGCCTGCTGGTCGCCGGCAACACCGAGGATCGGTACCTCCGCGCCGAACCAGACCTTGTCGGTGACACCGAAATCCGCGGCGCAGTCCAGCACCTCCGGCAGCATGGCGGGGGAACGCGGAGGATCTCGAGCAATTCCTCGTCCCAGGCATTGGTCGCGATGTTGTACATCAGCGTGCGGCTGGCATTGGTCGCGTCCGTAACGAATGACTTACCACCCGTGAGCCGCCAGATCAGAAACGTATCGATCGTACCGAAGCAGAGCTCACCCTTTGCCGCACGCGCCCTTGCACCCTTCACGTTGGCAAGCGCCCATGAAAGCTTGGTCCCGGAAAAATAGGGGTCGAGCAACAGACCGGTCTTCTTGACGAAGGTCTTTTCAAGACCCTGCTTCTTCAGCTTTTCGCAATAGGAGGCGGTACGGCGGTCCTGCCAGACGATCGCATTGTGGATCGGCTTGCCGGTTTCCCTGTCCCACACGACGACCGTTTCGCGCTGGTTGGTAATGCCGATGGCGGAGATGTCCGAGGCGGAGATTTTCGCCTGCTTGAGCGCTTCACGGACAGACCAGAGCACACTCTCCCAGATCTCTTCGGGGTCGTGCTCCACCCAGCCGGACCGGGGGAAAATCTGCGTGAACTCCTTCTGGCCCGCACCCGCGATCTTCTCCGCATCGCTGAACACGATCGCACGTGTGGAAGTCGTGCCCTGGTCGATTGCTAGAACAAATCCGCCCATTCAAACCCTCCCTCTCCTGCCGCTCCCACGGCCTTGAAATCTTTCAATACGACATCAAAACGAATGTCAAAGGAAAACAAAACGAAAATCTCCTTTGCCCTGAATGCACGGGACGGGATGGAAAAACGCAATTGTCATACGCCGAGCTTTGCGCGTAGGCTGCTGCAACGCAACCAGCATTGGCAGCGCAGAAGCGGATAGAGGTAGGAGAAGAATCCATGAGAACCGTCGTCGTCACCGGCTCCACCAGCGGCATTGGACTGGCAATCGCCACCGCCTTTGCCAAGACCGGCGCGAACGTCGTCATCAACGGCTTCGGGACAGAATCGGAGATCGGGGAAATCACGTCGCGCCTCGACGCGCTCGGCGAAGGAAAGATCCTCTACCACCCCGCCGACATGACCAAGCCAGCGGAGATCGCGGATCTGGTCGCGACCGCAATCTCGACCTTCGGCGGTGTCGACGTGCTCGTCAACAATGCCGGCATCCAGCATGTCGAGAAGATCGAGGACTTCCCGGTCGAGAAGTGGGACCAGATCATTGCCATCAACCTTTCGAGTTCCTTCCACACGATCCGCGCGGCAGTCCCCGCCATGAAGGAAAAGGGCAAGGGGCGCATAATCAACATAGCCTCCGCGCACGGCCTGGTGGCTTCACCCTTCAAATCCGCCTATGTGGCTGCCAAGCATGGTATAATGGGCTTGACCAAGACGGTCGCGCTGGAGCTTGCCGAGAGCGGCATCACGGCAAACGCGATATGCCCCGGTTATGTGCTGACGCCACTCGTCGAGAAGCAGATTCCGGATACGGCAAAAGCTCGTGGTATCACCGAGGCCGAGGTGAAGTCGGAGGTCATGCTGAAATTCCAGCCGACGCGGGAGTTCGTCGCCGTCGAGGAAATTGCCGCCACAGCGCTGTTTCTGGCGAGCGACGAAGCAAAGTCGATTACCGGCACACACATCTCCATCGACGGCGGCTGGACGGCACAGTGACCGCAACACAGAAGGAACGGCATGAGCACTGACGACGACAGCATACGTTTCATCCTGAACGGCGAAGACGTCGTGCTCCGCCACGTGCCTCCCACGCGAACCCTGCTCGACTGGCTGCGCTTGCGCCGGCGGCTTACGGGAACGAAGGAGGGATGCGCGGAAGGCGACTGCGGCGCCTGCACGGTTCTGATCGGACGGCTGCTCGATGGCGAACTCGTCTATGAAGGCGTCAACGCCTGCATCCGGTTACTCGGCTCGATGAACGCCACCCATGTCGTCACGGTCGAGCATCTCGCAGGCAAGGACGGCACGCTTCATCCGGTGCAGCAGGCGATGGCCGACTTTCACGGATCACAGTGTGGCTTCTGCACACCCGGCATCGTGATGTCTCTCTACGGCCTGTGGCTCACGAATGACCGGCCGAGCCGGGCCGAGATCGAGCGGACCCTGCAGGGCAATCTCTGTCGATGCACGGGGTACGAGCCGATCGTCGCCGCAGCCGAGGCCGTCGCCGCGGCGCGGCCAAGCGCAGTTTTCGATCCGATCGTGAGGACACGGGCGGAAATCAGTTCCAAGCTTTCGGCGCTTCAGCCGCAGTCCTCGATACGCGTGAGCGATGGCGACGGCCGGATCATCATCCCGGGCTCCGTCGGCGATCTCGCGGACGCTCTCGCTGACGAGCCGAATGCGACCGTCATTGCCGGCTCGACCGATGTCGGCCTCTGGGTCACCAAGCAGATGCGAGATCTTAATCCAGTGATCTTCATCAACCACCTCCAGGAGCTTCAGGCCATCGAGGTTTCCGACGAAGGTGTCCGGATCGGCGCAGGCGTGACCTACAGCCAGGCCTTTGCAGCCCTGTCGAAGGCAGTCCCGGCGCTACGCACTCTCATCGAGCGAATCGGTGGAGAGCAGGTGCGCAACATGGGAACGATCGGCGGCAACATCGCCAACGGATCACCGATCGGCGATACCCCGCCGCCGCTCATTGCGCTTGGCGCGATCCTGACGCTGCGCTCGAAACAAGGACGCCGGGAAATTCCGCTCGAGTCGTATTTCATCGACTACGGCAAGCAGGATCGACGGAGCGGCGAGTTCGTTGAGAGCGTTTTCGTGCCTGCGCTTCCTTCCGCCGAGCGCTTCGCCGTCTACAAAGTTTCCAAGCGCCGCGACGAGGATATTTCCGCCCTCTGCGGTGCGTTCCGCATCGCCGTTTCCGACAACGGAACGGTGACGAAGGCAGTCATCTGTTTCGGCGGCATGGCCGGAATTCCAAAACGGGCTGCCAATGTGGAGGCGGCACTTACGGGCAAGGCTTGGACAGAGGAAACGGTCCTTGCCGCTCGCGCGCAGTTCGAGAAGGACTTTTCTCCGCTTACCGATTGGCGGGCCACGGCCGAATATCGCTTGCTCGCGGCCAAGAACCTGCTGACGCGGTTCTTCCTGGAGAGCCAGGGAGAGACTGCGCAGGTCGTGCGCTACGAGGTGGTGGCATGAACGGCCGGCAGCCCAAAGATATATCATGCGCTTCCCCTGCGCTCGGGATGATAGGGCGCTTCGCGCCCGGAGGTGAGGGCTGATGGACCGATCTACATTCGACGATCGCAAGACGATCTCCGCGCCAGTGCATTCCTCGCTGCGCCACGATTCCGCGCACAAGCACGTCACCGGCGAGGCAGACTACATCGACGACATTCCCGAACCGGAAGGCACGCTTCACGCAGCGCTCGGCATGAGTGACCGCGCCCATGCCGAGATCCTGTCGATGGATCTCTCCGCCGTCGAGGCCTATCCCGGTGTCGTCTGGGTGATGACGGGCCGCGACATGCCCGGCGTCAACGACATCAGCCCCTCTCACCGCGACGATGAGCCGGTACTGGCGGAAGGCAAGGTGGAGTTTCACGGACAGGCCGTTTTCGCGGTCGTCGCCGAGACGCGTGAGGCTGCGCGGCGCGCGGCACGGCTGGCAAAGATCGAATACCGCGACCTGCCGCACCTGACCGATGTGGCGGACGCGCTGGCTAACGGCGCCCAGCTTGTGACCGAACCGCTCACCCTGTCGCGCGGCGATGCCGAGACGGAGCTCGCAAAAGCGCCGAGAAGGCTGTCGGGCGAGATGCGCATCGGCGGGCAGGAGCATTTCTATCTGGAGAGCCACATCGCCTTCGCGATCCCCGGAGAGGACGACGAGGTTACCGTCTGGTCTTCCACCCAGCATCCGAGCGAGGTCCAGCACATGGTCAGCCACGTGCTCGGCGTTCCCTCCAATGCTGTGACCGTGCAGGTCCGGCGCATGGGCGGCGGCTTCGGCGGCAAGGAAACGCAAGGCAACCAGTTTGCCGCGCTCGCGGCCGTGGCCGCGAAGAGGCTGAAGCGCCCGGTGAAATTCCGGCCCGACCGCGACGAGGACATGACGGCGACCGGCAAGCGCCACGATTTCCTCGTGCAATACGATGCAGGCTTCCACGAAGACGGCCGCATTCACGCCGTCAAGGCCAACTACGCCGCCCGCTGCGGCTATTCCTCCGACCTTTCGGGACCCGTCACCGACCGGGCCCTTTTCCATGCCGACAACGCCTACTTCTATCCGCACGTGAAGCTGACCTCGCAACCCCTCAAGACCCATACCGTTTCCAACACCGCATTCCGCGGCTTCGGCGGTCCCCAGGGCATGGTCGGCGGTGAGCGAATGATCGAGGAGATCGCCTATGCACTGGGCAAGGATCCGCTCGATATCCGCAAGGCAAACTTCTACGGGGAGGCAGGTTCCGGGCGAGACGTTACCCCCTATCACCAGACGGTCGAGGACAACATTGCCCTGCGCATCGTTGAAGAGCTCGAGCAGTCCAGCGACTATCGGGCGCGCCGCGAGGCGATCGTCAACTTCAATCGCACGAGCCGCGTGGTTCGCAAGGGTATTGCGCTTACCCCGTGAAGTTCGGCATCTCCTTCACGGCCACCTGGTACAATCAGGCGGGCGCGCTCGTTCACGTCTATCAGGACGGTTCCATCCACCTGAACCATGGCGGCACGGAAATGGGCCAGGGCCTGTTCACCAAGGTGGCGCAGGTGCTGGCCGATGCCTTCCAGGTCGATATCTCCCGCGTGAAGATCACGGCAACAACCACTGCGAAGGTCCCTAACTCCTCGGCCACCGCCGCCTCCTCGGGGTCCGACCTCAACGGAATGGCCGCCTACGATGCCGCCCGCCAGATCAAGGAACGGCTGGTCGCCTTTGCCGCAGCGAAGTGGAATGTCGCTGCCGAAGAGGTCGCCTTCGTGCCCCACCACGTGCGCGTGGGCGAGACCTTGATCCCGTTTCCGGACTTCATCAAGCAGGCCTACATGGCCCGCGTCCAGCTTTCTGCGGCGGGTTTCTACAAGACCCCGAAGATCCACTGGGACCGCGCCAAGGGCATGGGCACGCCCTTCTACTACTTCGCCTATGGTGCAGCCGTGTCGGAAGTTTCCATCGACACGCTGACGGGCGAGTATGTTGTCGACCGGGTGGATATCCTGCACGACGTGGGCAAGTCGCTCAATCCGGCCATCGACAAGGGTCAGGTCGAAGGCGCCTTCGTTCAGGGCATGGGATGGCTGACGACCGAGGAGCTATGGTGGGACGCCAAGGGAAGGTTGAGAACCCACGCCCCCTCGACCTACAAGATCCCGCTGGCCTCGGACCGGCCGAAAATCTTCAACGTCCGCCTGGCCGAATGGGCGGAGAACGCCGAGCCGACGATAGGCCGCTCGAAAGCGGTCGGTGAACCGCCCTTCATGCTGGCGATTTCCGTCCTGGAGGCCCTCTCCATGGCAATTGCGAGCGTCGCCGAATATCGCCATTGCCCAAGGCTCGACGCACCCGCGACGCCGGAGCGGGTGCTGATGGCCATAGAAAGATTGAAAGTCCTTTGAAAGAATGAACTACCTGCAAGACAGTCTCGACGCCTTCCTCGCGCGTGAGTACCGGCTGGTGATCGTGGAGATCGCCGAGGTCAGAGGATCCACTCCCCGCGACGAAGACGCATTCATGCTCGTGGCACCGACGGATGTCTACGGCACGATCGGCGGTGGCCGGCTCGAATTCATCGCCATCGAGAACGCGCGCAAGCTGCTGGCCGAAGCGGGCGGCGAGAAGTCGCTCGACGTGCCGCTCGGCCCTGACATCGGCCAATGCTGCGGCGGTCGCGTGGCACTCCGCTTCACCA
The DNA here is from genome assembly GCF_016864555.1 of Sinorhizobium sp. BG8. NCBI lineage: Bacteria > Pseudomonadati > Pseudomonadota > Alphaproteobacteria > Hyphomicrobiales > Rhizobiaceae > Sinorhizobium > Sinorhizobium sp. BG8. Next base: position 4,032,722 of record NZ_CP044011.1, read on the forward strand.
TCGGCGATGACGAAGCCCGTTCGGCCTTGTTGCGAAAGCTAAAGGCACGCGAGCAGGCCGAGCCGCAGGTATGGCTCTTCGGTGCGGGGCACGTGGGCCGCGCGCTCTCGGACGCGCTTATCCTGCTGCCGCTGCAGGTCTTCGTCGTGGAAACGCGCCAGGTCGAGCTCGACCTCCTGACCTTCGAGGTGCACGGCCGCCTTGCCGCCATGCCTGAAGCGATGGTCTCCGACATTCCGGCAGGTTCTGCCGTCGTCATCATCACCCATGACCACGCCCTCGATTTCCTCATCGCGCGCGAGGCCCTTGCGAGAACCGATCTCGCCTATGTCGGCATGATCGGCTCAAAAACCAAGCGGGCGAGTTTTGCCAGCTGGCTGGAGCAAGAGGGCGCAGAACGATCGATGGCCGAAGGGCTGGTCCTGCCCATCGGCGGCAAGGCGGTCCATGACAAACGTCCCGAGGTCATCGCGGCGATGACGGCGGCGGAAATCCTGACCGCGATCAGCACCTACCGCGCGAGCGAGCGGTCGTAGCGCGGATCTCGACCGTCCTTGAAACCAAGGTCCCGCTTCATGTGATCGTCGATCGCTTCGACGTCGAGGCGCGGGTAAGGCGTGCGAAGACTTGCAATCCAGCCTGCAAAGGCCGTCAGCCAGCGACGGTCACTCGGCTGTTGGCATTCAGGTATGATCTGCGAGGATTGATACGCCATGATTGCACCTGTTGATCTGATGAATGTATTTGCAAGGTGCACCCAAAAGTGATGAAATTCCAATCGAACATCCGTCTGGACGCATCAAGAGAACTTATCCATGAAAATGTCGAGACAGTTTCCGCTGAATGCGCTGCGCGTGTTCGAGGCCGTGGCGCGGCTCGGCAGTTTCACCAAGGCTGGTGAAGAGCTGGGCATGACCCAGACCGCCGTCAGCTACCAGATCAAGCTTCTCGAGGAGAACATCGGAGAACCTCTTTTCCTGCGATTGCCTCGCCAGATCGCGCTCACCGACAAGGGCGAACGTCTTGCGCCGAAGGTGACGCAGGGGTTTTCCCTTCTCGCCGAGGCCATGGCGGCCGTACGCGAGGAAGTGGAGGAGATGCTCCATATCCACTCCACGCCGACCTTTGCACAACAGTGGATGACCCGGACCCTCGGCTCCTTCCAGCTCAAGCATCCGAAGATCGCCGTGCGCCTTTCGACTTCGCAGGCGGTGATCGATTTCAACCAGGAACCCGCGGACGTGGCGATCCGCTGGGGCAAGGGCGATTGGCCGGGGCTGGTGTCGCACCGGGTCATGCGGCTGGATTTTACGCCGATGCTGAGCCCGAAGCTGGCCGAAGAGGTCGGCGGCATACATGAACCCGCAGACCTCCTGAAGCTACCGATCATCAGCGCCCGTGACCCGTGGTGGCGGCAATGGTTCGCCGCGGCAGGGATCGACGACCCGAAGCTCGAGCGCTTCCCCGCCAACGAACTCGGAACGCAGACGTTCGACGCGGGAGTGGCGATGGCCGGACAGGGTGTTGCCATTCTCAATCCTGACCATTTCCGTGATGACGTGGCAGGCGGTCGTCTCTATCAACCGTTCGACATCACCTGCAATGACGGGCGCGATTACTGGCTCGCCTATCCGGAAGCACGCCGGAACGTGCCAAAGATCCGCGCCTTCCGCGACTGGATGCTCGCCGAATTTCGTGTCGCCGAATGAGAGGATACGGCCCCGGCTGCGACGGGCGGATTGCCCGCAGTCACCAGCATCCCCTTACCGATTCAAAGCTGGGCAATCGCGATCGGGGAATGCAATCTACCCTTTCCTCGCCTTCGAAATTCTCGCAATGTGCGATGTGGGGGGATAGAAAGGGGAACTGAATGTACGAATACGCCATCGCCTGGGAGTGGATCTCCTTCGCGGTCCGCTGGCTCCACGTCATCACCGCCATCGCCTGGATCGGATCGTCCTTCTACTTCATCGCGCTCGACCTCGGGCTCGTGAAGCGCGACCACCTGCCCGTAGGCGCCTACGGCGAGGAGTGGCAGGTGCATGGCGGCGGCTTCTATCACATTCAGAAGTACCTGGTCGCACCCGCCTCGATGCCGGAACATCTCACCTGGTTCAAGTGGGAGTCCTACGCCACATGGATGTCCGGCTTCGCCATGCTCTGTCTCGTCTATTACGGCGGTGCGGACCTGTTTCTGATCGACCGGCAGGTGCTCGACGTGTCGGCGACGACCGCGATCCTGATTTCGCTCGGCTCCCTCGGTCTCGGCTGGATCCTCTACGACCTTCTGTGCAAGTCACCGATCGGCAAGAATACCTGGGGGCTGATGCTGCTCCTCTATATCGTGCTTGTGGCCATGGCCTGGGGCTATACGCAGGTCTTCACCGGCCGCGCCGCCTTCCTGCATCTTGGCGCCTTCACGGCGACGATCATGTCCGCCAATGTCTTCTTCATCATCATTCCCAACCAGAAGATCGTCGTCGCAGACCTGATCGCAGGGCGCACGCCCGACCCGAAATACGGGGTAATCGCCAAGCAGCGCTCGCTCCACAACAACTACCTGACGCTGCCAGTCATCTTCTTCATGCTGTCGAACCACTATCCGCTGGCTTTTGCGACGGCCTTCAACTGGGTCATTGCAGCGCTGGTGTTCCTGATGGGCGTCACCATCCGCCACTGGTTCAACACCACCCACGCCCGCAAGGGCCGCCCTACCTGGACGTGGCTTGCCACTGCCATCCTCTTCGTGATCATCATGTGGCTGTCGACGGCGCCCAAGGTGCTGACAGGCGAAAATGCCGATGCCGCGATCGCGCCGGTCTTCCAGAAGTTTGCAGAGAATGCGCATTTCCCCGCGGTAAGGGACCTTGTCGCAAGCCGCTGCTCGATGTGCCACGCTGCGGAACCCGTCTGGGAAGGCCTGCGTGCGGCGCCGAAAGACGTCGTGTTCGAGAACGATGCGGAGATTGCCGCCCACGCCCGGGAGATCTATATCCAGGCAGGGCGCAGCCACGCGATGCCGCCCGGCAACGTCACCGACATGACGCCGGAGGAACGCAGGCTGCTCGTCGCCTGGTTCGAAAGCGCGGTAACAGGAACGACATCCCGATGACAACCAGACTTCTGCGCGCGCGCCTCCTCAGTTTCCTCCGCCGACCGGACAGCGTCGACGATCGCGGCAGCTACCGATACGAGGAGGACGGCGGCCTGCTTATCGAAGACGGCAAGATCGCCGCGGCCGGAAGTTATGCCAATGTCGCAGCCCTGGCCCCGGCCGATGTCGAAACGGTGGACCATCGCCCCTTCCTGATCCTGCCCGGTCTTATCGACACGCACCTCCATTTCCCGCAGATGCAGGTCGTCGGCTCCTACGCCGCCAACCTGCTCGAGTGGCTGAACACCTACACCTTTCCGGAGGAGTGCCGGTTCGTGGAGCGGGCGCATTCCGAGCGTATCGCGACCCACTTCTACGACGAAATGATCCGCCACGGCACCACGACTGCGGTCGCCTACTGTTCCGTCCACAAGGCCTCGGCCGACGCCTACTTCGCCGAAGCGCTGAAGCGCGGCATGTGCATGGTCGGCGGCAAGGTGATGATGGATCGCAACGCTCCGCAGGGTCTGCTCGACACCGCGCAGATGGGCTACGACGAGACCCGGGCAGTCATCGAGGAGTGGCACGGCAAGGGCCGCAACCATGTGGCGATCACGCCGCGCTTCGCCATCACCTCGACGCCGGCGCAGATGGAGGCAACGGCGACGCTCGCCCGCGAATTCCCGGATCTGCACATCCAGACGCATCTCTCGGAAAACCACGACGAAATCAGCTTTACGCTCGATCTCTATCCCGAAGCGGTGGACTACACGGATGTCTATGCCCGCTACGGGCTCCTCGGGCGCAAGAGCCTGTTCGGACACTGCATTCATCTTTCGGACCGCGAAGCCGATGCCATGAGCGAAACCGGGGCCGTCGCTGTCCACTGCCCGACATCCAACCTCTTCCTGGGCTCGGGACTGTTCCCCTTGAAAGCGCTGGCACGGCGCGAGAAGGGTGTGCGCATGGGTGTCGCGACCGACGTTGGCGGCGGAACGAGCTATTCGATGCTGAAGACAATGGACGAAGCCTACAAGATCCAGCAGCTGCTGGGTGAGCGGCTCAATCCCTTCGAAAGTTTCTACCACATGACACTCGGCAATGCCGAGGCGCTTTCACTCGCCCACTGCATCGGCACGCTCGAACCCGGAACCGATGCGGATCTCGTGGTTCTCGACGCCTCCGCGACGCCCGCGATGGCGCTGAAGATGGAAGTCGTGCGTTCGTTGACGGAGGAGCTGTTTCTCCTCCAGACGATGGGGGACGATCGTGCAATCCACGAGACTTATGTGGCAGGCGCGCCGATGAAGAGCGCTCTGACCTGATAGTGACCATTCCTATTTGAACAGGAAAATGAGAAGGGCCGCGCCGTCTTCCGACGGCGCGGCCCTTTCTCGTAAGCTGCGAGATTAGAACAGGAAGTAGCTTTCGCGAACGTTCACCGCTCCGGCAAGCGCGATGGCGAAGTCCGCCAGACCGTCTCCATCCGTGTCACCGCTAATCAGCGTATTGCCGAGAGCCTTCGTGACACGAAGCTCACCGGCCTCGCCGGAGAACGCGTTCTTCCCGATGTAGGTAAAGTCCTGCATCCCACGCTCGACGCTGTTCGCATCGAAATCCGAAAGATCGATGCGATCGCCCTCTTTTCCGTTGAAATCGAAGATCGTGTCCCTGCCAGCACCATTCACGCGGGATTCGCTCGCCGCCAGGAACACGAAGGTATCCGCACCGGCGCCACCATAGAGCTTGTCGGCTCCCTTGCCGCCGTAGAGCTCGTCGTTCCCGGCGCCGCCCTTCAGCACGTCCTTGCCGTTTCCGCCCTCGAGCACGTCGTTTCCAGCGCCGCCGAGAAGCGTGTCGTTGCCGGCCCCGCCAAAGAGCATATCGTCCCCGTTTCCGCCATCCAGATAGTCTTTACCTAGACCTCCGAACAGCTGGTCATCGCCAGCGTAGCCATAGAGCTTGTCGTTTCCGGCATAACCGGAGATCTTATCGGCGCCACTGTCACCCTTCAGGATATCGGCCTTGCTGGAACCCGCGACGATATCGAGAACGTCGGTGACACCGATCTTGACCGAGGTGGAGCTCGACAGGCCGTCTGCGTCCTTCGCGACGATCTTGATGGTCTGGGACGTGCTGTCCTCGTAGTTCAGCTCCTTTGCGAGGATGAGCTTGTTGCCCTTGATCTCGAAGAAACCGCCAGGATTGGACGACAGGCTGTAGCTGATCGCATCGCCATCCGGATCCGTCGCGCTGAGGACGGCGACGGTCGATCCGACCTTGGCATCTTCTGCAACGGAGTTCTTCGACAAGGTGATGTCGGTTGGCGCTTCGTTGACGTCGGTGACTCCGATCGCGAAGGTCTTGGTCTGCGAGTTTATACCGTCGCTGACCTTGATCGTGACGTCGTAGGAAGCGGAAGCCTCATGATCGAGCACACCGTTGACGACGAGTTGCGTGACGCCGTTCTTCGTTACGAGCGCAAACCGACCGCCCGCATTGTTCGTAAGGGTGTAGGTCAGGGTATCGCCGTTCGGATCGACCGCGGAAACGGTCGCGACAACCGTACCCTTCGCAGAATTTTCAGCCACCTTGCTCTTGGAAATGGAGAGGTTGGAAGGGGTTTCGGCGATGTTGAGGCTGCCGTCGTTGAAGGTGATGGATTCGATGTTGGTGAGCGTCGCGGTCCAGGTTCCGTTTCCGACCGAGAACGTTCCATTGCCGTTGTTGGTCACCGTGAAGGCGGAAAGGTTTCCGCTTACTACGAAGGTGTCGTTTCCGTCTCCGCCGTCGATGGTGTCGTTACCGCCGTTGCCCTCGATGAGGTCGTCAAAGATCGTACCGGTATAGTTGTCGTTGCCAGTGGTGCCGAGGAAGTGCTGGGCGGAAAGCCCGAGCAAGGCGTAGAGCGCATCTACCGATGCGGTGCTGGTGCCAGCGCCCGTAAGTGCATCGTAAAGCGCGTGGACGAGGTTACCCGTGCCGTCGGCGATGTTGTACGTGGTTGCCGAACCCGCGGCGGCATAGAGGTCGAGACCGGAGATGACCAATCCGGGGATGACACCTGTCAGTTCCGAACGGGTCGTTGACGTTTCGGTGTAGGTCGTGCCCGAGTCATAGGAGCCGAACGTCAGCGTATCGACCGAGCCGGTGATCGAATGAACGCCGTTTCCGTAGTGGATGAAGTTGTAGGCGAGATCGGCACCTTCTACGACAACCTGATTGCTCGTGGTTCCGTACGTCATGCCGATTTGCGAACCGTTCATGAAATAGGGACGACCATAGAAGGTATCCACGGTACCGCCATAGAACTTGTAGGAAGATGCCCCGGCGGAAGCGAAATAGTCGTAAAGAAACTGATTGAAATCGATCGAAGAAAACGCTGAAGCATCGATCGTGATCATCGTGGTGGTCGCCATAATCTGTTCCCTAAACACTGAGAAGGTTGAGAAACTCTACCTTCTCCCCCATTGGACTAGTCGGCCGGCCCGTAATTGCAGGCCGGAGGCGGCCCGCCGACACCAGAATGAAGCTCACGGCAAATCGCCCCGAATCGTCATGAGACGATCAGGTGACCGGCGCACGCACGTCTGGCGAGAAGACCAACCCTATGAGGGCGTTTTATGAAACATGACTCTATGAGTCAACATAAATAAGTATACTATTTGCGGAAAGTTTACCTAACGGAAGTTCTACAACTTCCTCACGCTCCATCATCCCGGAAGAGAGCGCGATTTCCGAGCGTACCGATAGGGGTCGCCTCAGCTTCCCCGGTAGGTCGAATAGCCATAGGCCGATAGCAACAGAGGCACGTGGTAGTGGCTGGAGGGATCGGCGACGCCGAAGCGAAGCGGGATGAGGTCCAGGAACGCAGGTTCCGGCACATCCGAGCCGGTCCGGCGGAGATAATCACCGGCGTGAAATACCAGTTCGTACACGCCCGCCATGAAGCCGACGCCCTCCACCAGCGGCGCATCGACACGGCCATCCGCATTGGTTTTCACCGTTGTGATCCGCTGGCGGTCGCCGTTCTCCAGCCAGAACAGCTCGATCGTCAAACCCTCCGCCGGCTTGCCGAGTGACGTATCGAGAACGTGGGTGGTGAGGCGTCCCGCCTTGGTCATGAAGTTGCTCCCGGATGCTCGATAACGAAGGGCCTGTCGTAGAAGAACTCCTCAAGGTTTGCGCTGGAGCTGCTTCGATCGACGACGAGAAAGTCGCTGGCGGCACCGAGAGCCATCAGCGGGTGATGCCAGACATTGCGGCGATAGTTGACGCCCTGCCGGCCGGTGGCGAGAAACACCTGCGGCACTCCCGGCCGCCCGTTCTCATCTTCCGAGACGACTACTAGCCAGGGCCGGTTGTCGATCGGCGAAAAGCTCTGGCTGCCCAGCGGATGGCGTTCCATCATGTCGACCGTATAGGGAAAAGCGCGCGGGCTGCCACGGAAGATGTTGATGATCACCCGTGCATCCGCCCCCGCCACTTCTGCCTCGGCCAGTGCATGATAGCGCTCCGTCGTGCCGCCGTTGATGTGGCGCATGGTCGACGGGTCCGCCTCGATGACCGTTCCGAACGGGGCGAACGCTTCCCTGGTCAAAGGGCGGATGGACAATGCAATCGGCGGGAGGCCGCTCGTGCCGCGGTCAGGCATCTCCGCCTCCGGGAAGCAAGGCGGTCAGCCGCAGCAACGCGATCTTCTCGACCTGCGCCTTTGCCGTCTCGAACTCCTGATCGCGGCCATTGCCGATCCGCGCTTCGAAGGCCGAAAGAATGTCATCCTTCGTCAGCCCTTTTACGGCAATGATGAAGGGAAAGCCGAACTGTCCAACATAGGCGCTGTTGAGTTCGGTGAAGCGTGCGTGCTCCGCCTTGCTCAGCCGATCGAGCCCAGCGCCCGCCTGTTCGTTGCGGCTGTCCTCCGTCAGTTCGCCGGCGATCGCGAGCTTGCCCGCGAGGTCCGGATGCGCGCGAAGGACGCCAAGCTGCTCGTCTCGTGAGGCGGCACGGAACTGCGCCGAGAGCGCCTTGTGGATTGCACCCGACGTGAAGGGTTCTGCCGGTGCGCCCGCGTCGAATGCGCGCTCGGCGATCCAGGGCGAATGTTCGAAAACGCCTCCAAAGCGGTCGATGAACTGCTTGCGCGTCGTCATTCGTTGGTGCTCTCAGGCTTGTGATGCGCATGCCAATGGCGCGCGATGTCTATGCGGCGAGGAACCCAGACCTTCTCGTGACCGAGCACATAATCGACGAACCGCGCAAGGGAGGCAGCCCGCCCGGGCCGTCCCACAAGGCGGCAATGCAGACCGACGTTCAGCATCTTCGGGCTGCCCTCCCTGCCCTCTTCATAGAGCACGTCGAAGGCGTCCTTGAGATAGGTGAAGAACTGGTCGCCCGAGTTGAAACCCTGCGGCGTCGCAAAGCGCATGTCGTTCGTCTCGAGCGTATAGGGGATGATGAGGAAGGGCTCCTTGTCCAGTCCCGGAACCCAGTAAGGGAGATCGTCGGCATAGGAATCCGACGAGTAGACGAAGCCCCCTTCCTCCATCACCAGACGCAACGTATTCTGAGAGGGCTTTCCCTGGTACATGCCGAGGGGTGAGACCCGGTCAGTTCCTTGTGAAGCCGCACCGCCTCTTGAATATGCCAGCGTTCGACGTCCTCCGGAAAGTCCTTGTACTCGAGCCAACGGTAGCCGTGGCTCGCGATTTCCCAGTCTGCCTCCTTCATCGCCGTAACGGCTTCCGGGTTGCGGGCCATCGCAAGCGTCACGCCATAGACGGTCACAGGCACATTGCGGCTGGTGAAAAGCCGCCACAGCCGCCAGAAGCCGGCGCGCGACCCGTATTCGTAGATGGATTCCATGTTGAGATTGCGCTGGCCCGCCCAGGGCTGTGCGCCGACGATCTCCGACAGGAGGCATTCGGATGCCGGATCTCCGTCCAGAACGCAGCTCTCGCCCCCTCCTCGTAGTTCACCACGAACTGCACCGCGATCCGCGCATCGCCCGGCCAACGCACCTCAGGGGGAGTCCGTCCGTAGCCAACGAGTTCGCGCGGATAAGTCTTGTCTGCCATCTGTCTGCCCTTGCCGGTTTCGCCGAACGGTATCATCCGCGATCGGAATGTCGAGGCGAAATTGCTGGCATCCAAAGGACACTGGAACGGGGGCCGAAGCGTCTCAGGCGATCCGCCGGCTGTCGACGCGGCCGATCGGATGGAGCGAGTGGACCCGGAAAGGCGAGCCTGTCTCCTCCTCTACGAAGAGGGCAATGCTCGACACCTCGAGCGGCAGGCACGCCGCGGCGGCGAACTGTTCGCGCAACGCCTGCACGACACGGGCCCCGTCGCTCGGACCGACCGTTCCGGTGAGGCTCATTTGGAAGCGATACTCGTCCATCACGTGCGGATCACCCCAGCGGTGGAGGTTGGCGAACTGCGGGGCCGTGAGGCTGTCGGGATCGCGCCGCTCGATTTCCGCCTCGCTGAGAGGCGCGCGAAAGGCATCGAAAGTCTGCACCACCTTTGCCGCCAGCAGGCTCATCGAGGAATCAGGCAGCGCTGGCGCCAGTCCATAGCTGTCGCCGCAGCGGACGATCTCCATCGGCGCCAGATGAAACGGCTCCATGGCACCTGCAAACAGCATGAGCTCCTTGAGCAGCATTGCTTCGGTCATTCCCTCCGCGAGACGAAAGGGCGCCTTGAGGCTGGCATGGAAACCGTAGCGGCGCGGAAGCGCCGTATAGTAGGCCAGCTCCTGGACGGTGAGCCCACGCAGGGGCGGCGCGTCCACCAGCTCGCCGGAAAAGGCGTTGCGCCCAAGCCACGCCGCCGCGGCCACCGACAAAGGATGGTGCACGGGCGGCGTGAAGTATATCGCGTATCGCATGGGTTATCCTCGTCCCCGGATCGTATTCTTCGCATTGGGGAGAAGGGCTAGGTGATTTGCATGACAGCTTCACGAAGCGCCCATCACCAATTCTGCTGATCGGGAGAACGGGAGTGCCTGTCGTTTCACTGCAATTGCGGGGAACAATTGCCGGATCCCCCCGTTCTACTTCAGCAAAACAAGAAGGAGACACTCATGACCATGCAGGACGCGAGCATCAGGGAAACATCGGAGCTCATTGCGAGTGACAAGGTCGAGGGTACGAGCGTCTACGGCGCAGACGGCAGGCACATAGGTTCGGTCGAACGCCTCATCCTCGACAAGCGGAGCGGCCACGTCTCTTACGCCGTCCTGAGCTTCGGCGGCTTCCTTGGGATTGGGCACGATCACTATCCGTTGCCCTGGGGCAAACTCAACTACGATGAGAGCCTCGGAGGCTATCGTATCGACGTTACCAAGGAGCAGGTTGAAAACGCACCGCACTACGAGAGCGAAGCGGAGTACGAGTGGGACCGCAAGAATGGCAAGGTCATCCACGACTACTACGGCGTGCCGCCCTATTGGATGTAATTCATCTTTTCTCCGGCGCGCGGCTTGCAGCCTTGAGGTGTGAGCCAACCGCGAACGACGGCGGCAGCCCCTCGGGGCTGCCGTTCTCGATTCCGGCAATGACCGCCCGTGCAAGCTCGTGGGCGATGCCGAAGCTGATCTTGAAGCCCCCGGTGAGCAGACTGACATTGTGCAGGTCCGGATGCCTTCCAGCCATCGGATCGCGGCCGATCGCCTTTGGTCGCAGGCCGGCCCATCTTTCGACCACCTCGGCCTTTTCCAGCAGCGGTGCCACCCGCCGAGCCTCATCGATCAAACCTTCCAGCTGGCCGTCCGTGCCTGCCGGATCGGTATACGTGTTCTCGCTCGTGCTGCCGACTGCCACATGACCGTCTTCGTGCGGCACAATATAGAGGCCATCGAAGAAGATCACCGGCATCGACGGGTCGACGGCCGCCTTAAAGAGCGCTGCCTGCCCCTTCACGCCCACACCCAAGGGCCTAGGCAGGGGCGGAGCCATCGACCGTAATAGATCGAAACTCGAAGTGCCCGCAGCAAGGACAAGATGACCGAAGCGCCTGCTGGTACCGTCTTCAAGGACGGCGGTGCCACCGGGCGAATCCACCCGGGCGACGCCCGTGTTCTCTCGGATGGCGACGTTCGGCATCATCTCCAGCGCGGCGCGAAGCAGGGCGAGAAGTCTTCTCGGCGCAACGCGAGCGGCGAGCTCGTCATGCACCAGCCCGCAAGCCGCGACCTCCTCCGCCGGCCAACCGGGCATCGGCACCTGCTCGAGAACGTTGAAGCCGAATGTTGCCGATCCCTGGGCCCAGCTGTCGCCGGCATCGCGGCTATGGCCGAGCGCAAGATCTCTGAGGTGTGGCTTGGGAAGGGGAATCAGCCGCCCCGACCGACGGTAACCGGCCGAAAGACCGGTCTCACGTTCGAGGTGGGCAATCTCCCGCGGCAGCGACACGAGGGCGTCGAACTGGAACTGCTTCTTCTCGTTCCATCGGTCCGGGAGGTGCGACATGAGCGCGCCCAGCACTCCGCCGCTCGCGCCGGAACCGATCGTCGCCCTGTCTACGATCTCGACGGAAAGCCCTCTCCGCGCTGCCATGACGGCGGCCCACAACCCCATGACGCCGCCGCCGACGACCAGCACGTCCGGCGCCTGTTGACCCGGAGCCTTCGTGCGACTATCGGCATTGGTCATGGCTGAGCACGATCTCCTCAATACGGCCGCGCCGAGCGGGCAGACCCTCGAATGGCACGAGGGCGATATGCCCTATTCACGAGAATTTGGCGATCACTTTTATTGCCGCACCGATGGACGCCGGGAATGCGACCATGTCTTCCTCGGCGGCAATGGCTTACCAGCGCGCTGGTGTCGCCCCTCGCTCTTCACCATCGGCGAGCTTGGCTTCGGCACAGGACTGAACTTCTGCGAGACATGGCGACAGTGGCGCGCGACACGTGTACCTGGCGGGATGCTGCGCTTCGTTTCCTTCGAGCGATACCCGATGTCGAACACCGAAATCGACCGGGCGCTTTCGCGGTGGCCGGAAATCGATGCGGAGCGTGCGGCATTGACCGGTCAGTGGCCCGCCGATCCCACGGGCGAGGTCAACCTTGCGCTCGACGAGCAAACCGTCCTTACAGTCGTATGTGGTCCGGCGCTGGAAAACCTGCGGCTGAGCGACCTCGTGTTCGACGCCTGGTATCTGGATGGTTTTGCGCCATCGAGAAACCCCGACATGTGGTCCGACGAACTGATGGGCGAGGTCTTCGGCCACACCGCCCAAGGCGGAAGCTTCGCAACCTATGCCGCGGCCGGTTTCGTTCGCCGCAACCTTTCGACGGCGGGTTTCGCCGTGGAGCGGCGCAAGGGTTTTGCGGGCAAGCGTGAAATGCTCTGCGGGCTCAAGGCGGTGGCGCCCTGATATCGCTGGACCTCAGTGAAGCGTCGCGACCTTGTCGGCTTCCAATCTGACGGGATCCAGCCAGCGCCGGATCTTCTGCTCGAGCCGCTCCATGCTGATCGGCTTGGCGAGATAGTCGTCCATTCCGGCAGCCGCGCATTCTTCGCGATCGCCGTCGAGCACATGCGCGGTGACCGCCACGATCGGAACATGGTGGCCGGTCGTTGCCTCCAGCGCGCGAATTTCTCGGCTCGCCTGGTGGCCGTTCATCACCGGCATGGACACGTCCATCAGGATCATGCCCGGCTTCAGGCTCTGATAGGCCTCCACGGCCTCGCGCCCATTCGCCACGATATGGAAACTCAGGCCGGCTTCCTCGAGAAGTTGCGTGAAGAGGATCTGGTTGACCTCGTTGTCCTCGGCCACGAGGACGTCCACGCCAGCGCGGGCTCCATTGCGCAGCGTGATCACTTCGGCGGTCGCGGCGGGTGAGGACGCTGCCACGGCACCCGACGGCGATGGCGCGGATACGATGGCCGTCCTGTTGCGACCGGCACGAATGACTTCACAGACCGTCTCGCGCAAGAGATCCGTCCGGACCGGCTTCATCAGGTGGGCCTGGATATCGAGAAGGTCAAACAGCTTGTCATCCGAGGGAATGTTCATCGAGGTGAGAGCGATGATCGACACCTCCGCGCATGCTTCCTGTTCGCGGATCGCGTTGACGATCGAGGCACTTCCTGCACCAGCCTGGAAATCCAGGATGACGGCATCCACGGTGACGCCCATCTCCCTCGCCGTCGTCAGCAGGGCGATACCCTCCTCGCCCGTGGCCACGGCTGTCGCATCGAATCCGAGTTCCGAGAGCAGGCGATGGGTCGAATCGCGCGTCATCTCGTGCTGGTCGATGACGAGGACACGCGCACCGGCGATGCCGGCCGGCAATCCGCCGGGTCGGGGTGAAGCCTGCGCAACTCCCATCGGAAGCGAGACGGTAAAGACGGACCTCTTTCCGACCTCGCTTTCGACTTCGAGCGTGCCGCCGAAGAGACGGACAAGCCCGTTGGTGATCGCAAGGCCAAGGCCGGTTCCCTCATGGCGTCGCGTCGAGGAGGAATCGACCTGCGAAAACTTGTCGAAGATGGATGCGAGCTTGTCGGCCGGAATGCCGGCACCGCTGTCTTCGACCCTGATGGTGGCGATGACGCCGCTCCCCTCGTCGTCGGTCGTCGCACTCATGTCGATCAGCACGTGTCCGCGGTCGGTGAACTTGACGGCATTGCCGACGAGGTTGGTGACAATCTGACGGAACCGCCCGGCATCCCCGATAACGCTTGCCGCCATCTCGGCCGCTCCGCGCACCACTAGCTCGATATCCTTTTCCGCCGCTTTCGCAGAGAGAAGCGAGGCGACGTCCTCTACGGCCTCCACGACGTTGAACGGCACCTTGCGGAGCGCCATCTGCCCGGCATCCAGCTTCGAGAAGTCGAGGATGTCGTTGATGATCGTGAGAAGCGCATTGCCGGATTTCACGATGATGTCGATGAATGTCTTCTGGCGCGTGTCGAGATCCGACTTCGCGAGCAGCTCCGCCATCCCCAGCACGCCGTTCATCGGCGTGCGAATTTCGTGGCTCATGTTGGCCAGGAATTCCGACTTCGCCTTGTCGGCGTTCTCCGCGCGCACGACGAGCTGCTGAAGCTGCTCCTCGCGGATCTTGAGTTCAGTGATATCGGAGACCACGAGAACGAGGCGGCCATCGCCGGTTGGCGTGGCATCGAGCTGTAGCCAGCGATTGTCTCGGGTATTGAGCACCATGGAGACGTGGCGATCGGGCCGGATCACGGACGGGAAATCCCGCGCCTCGATCCTTTCGTCGCCGATCAGGCCGACGAGTTCGCGTGCCTCGCATTCGCGGAAGATGTCGTCGAAGTCCGCGCCGGGGCGCAGGAGATGGTCGGAGAAGTCGACCATCGCATGGAGAGCCTCGTTGGCGAGCACAACGCGGCCGGAATCCACGATCAGGAGGCCCTGGCCTATCGACGACAGCGCATCTTCCATCAGATTGCCGACATTCTCGAGCGCACTGCGCGTCTCGAGCACCTCGCGTTCGCGTTCCCGGCGCTCGGTTATGTCGATGTAGGTCAGAAGGCATCGGCCGTTGGAAATGGGCTGACCGGCCTCGATCAGCGTGCGGCCGTTGAGATATGCAACTTCGCGCCTGGCGAAGTTGCCAGAACGGATGGTTTGCAGGCGACGCTGCGCGTCTTCCGTAGGCTCGCCGGGCGACGGCGCTATGGCGGCGTGCTGCTGCTGGTAGCTGAGGAGGACGTCGAAATGCTCACCCTTGATTGCGGGTAGTTCATCGTTCCACAGTCCCTCGAACGCGCCGTTGACCAGCTCAATCGTATCGTTCTCGTCCACCACCAGAACGCCGACATGGAGAGACTCCACGATGTTCTCGAGATCGGACTTGATCACCTCGGCATGCTGTTGCGCCTCGATCAGCTGGTGCTCGCGCTTCTTGAGGACCGAGGTATTGGTGACGGAACCGATCAGGTAGTTCTTGTCATCGATGGTGGTGACCCGGCAAAGCCGGGCGATCGCCGGCACGGTGCTGCCATCTCCGCGGGCGAATTCGATTTCGGACTCGAGCAGGTCTCCTGTGTCGAAAACGGCCTGGCTCTCGCGATAGACGATCTCGCCCCGATCCGGGTACATCTCGATGGCCGTCTTCCCGAGGATCTCCTCGGCGGACTTGCCGGACAGGTCGAGGAACGCGCGGTTGGCGAAGATCAGGCGCTGCTGGTCGTCCCGTACGAAGCTCGCGACCGGCAGCTCGTCGAGCAGCGCCCGATAGAGGCTGATATCCTGGGAGAGCTGCTGCAGGCGGCCTTCCGTCTCCTTGGCCACCGTGACATCGAACCTGAGTGCGACAAGCGTACCGTCGGGTCGGCGTTGCGTGACGAGACGCATCCAGCCACCGGGGGAACGGTTGACCGTTTCGAAAAGGGGCAGATCGTACTTCGCCATCCTGGACGAAATCCAGGCGGACCTTGCCTCCTCGGACACGGGGCCAGCCGACAGTTCGAGATCACAAAGCGCCGTCGCAATGGTCGAAAGGTCGAGCGGGCCATCGACGGCATCGCCGACCAGCACGCGGTAGAATTCCCGCATGCTCCGGTTGGCATAGGCAAGCCGGTTGTCCACCGTGAACACGGCAACCCCTGCCCCCATCACGTCGAGGGCCGCGTGAATGCCGGTTTGCGAGCAAGCCTCCTGCTGCACCGACGGGTCGCTCTCGGGAGGTACGTCACCCCCGCTTTGATCCTGCTGTGCGAAAAGGTCGATCGGTTCCCTCAGCCCGGACGCCACCGGACGGACATGCGCCGAACGTGTCGAAACGGCCCGGCTGTCGTTTGCGGCAAGACCGAGCGCGCTGCCAAGCGCGGCCTCGGACGGGGTAAAGATGCCCACGAGGATCGAAAAGTCCTCGGAAAGGCGTTCTCTTCGCATGGAGATAACGTAGCTTCCGCCGCCGAACGGATGGAAGTAGCGCGCGGTTTCCTCTGAACCGAAAATCAGGCAGCGCCGCTCATGCTCCTCGCGCTCCTCGTGACCCGTCGTCTCGCCGATATCGTCCCCGCGGCTGCCTACGATTTCCGACGCATCCAGGTTGAAGAGGCTGGCATAAGCCGCATTGACCGCGAGAAAGCGCATCTCGCTGCTCTTGATGTAGGCCGGATGTCCATGCTGCCAGATCTGCTCGCAGGCGCTCACCAGCAATTCGTCTTGGATATCAGCCACAAAAAGGTCTTCCGCAAGCAAATGGATTACGGGGGATTGGTACCACGCTGGATTGAACAGATGGTTAAGGGATTCTTGCCGTAACTGGAGGAAGTCCCTCTGGGAGGAGCCCCGAACGCAGATCGTGCGGCCTTCCTCGCTAAGACACCATGCTGTCGCAAATGACCGCGTGGAGCGCGCCGCAGTATGTCACAACAGGCACGTGATAACTCAATTCGGACAGGATCATGGGCGACATTGTCAAACTTGAACGCCGAGCCGAACCTCCTCCGGCGAAAGCTGTGTCAGGCCGCGGACGGGCCGCGACGACGGAGCGTAAAACGCCGGTGGCGTCGCGCTACCTCAATCTCGTCAATGAGAGTGCGAGATGGCCTCTCTTGTCCGACGACGCCCTGGAAGCGGTGCACCAGGCGTCGCTGACCATCCTTGAAGAAATCGGTATGGACATCATCCTTCCCGAGGCCCGCGAACGCATGAAGGCGGCAGGGGCAGAGGTGACCCCTGGCACCGACCGGGTCCGGTTCGACAGGGGTCTGATCCTGGAGATGCTCGCCAGCGTACCAGCCCGCTTCACGATGCATGCCCGCAACCCCGTGCGCAATGTCGACATCGGCGGCAACAGCCTGGTCTTCGCCCAGGTGGGGTCCGCCCCTTCGCGTCCGATCGCGACAACGGACGCCGGGCGGGAAACCAGCGGGATTTCCGCAAGCTCGTCAAGCTCGCGCAATGCTACGACGTCATCCACACCACCGGCGGCTATCCGGTCGAACCGGTGGACCTCGATGCTTCGACGCGCCACCTCGACTGCCTGTCCGACCTCGTGAGGCTGACCGACAAGGTCTTCCAGGTGCCGTCGCTCGGACGGCAGCATAACCTCGACGGCATCGAGATGGCGCGCATAGCCCGCGGCGTCTCGATGGAACAGATGGAGACGGAACCGTCGCTCTTCACGATCGTCAACACGTCGTCGCCGCTGAGGATTGACGGGCCGATGCTGGAGGGGATCATCGAGATGTCCTCTCGAAACCAGGTCGTCGTCGTCACGCCCTTCACGCTGGCGGGCGCAACCGCGCCGGTGACGATCGCGGGGGCGCTTGCCCAGCAGAACGCCGAGGCGCTCGCCGGTATTGCGTTTACGCAGATGGTGCGCCGCGGTTCTCCGGTGATGTATGGCGGCTTCACGACGAACATCGATATGAAGACCGGTGCCCCGGCCTATGGCACTCCGGAATACATGAAGTCCGTGATCGCGGGTGGGCAGCTTGCCCGCAAGTACGGCATTCCGTACCGCACGTCGAACTCCAGCGCGTCGAACACCCTCGACGCCCAGGCGGCGTACGAGGCGGGGTTCTCGTTGTGGGCGCTCGTCCAGGGCGGGGGCAACTTCGTCATGCACGCGGCCGGATGGAGCGAAGGCGGCCTCACCGCCTCCTTCGAGAAGTTCATCCTCGACGTCGAGATGTTGCAGATGGTCGCGGAATTCCTGAGACCCCTTGAGGTCGGCACGGATACGCTGGGACTCGACGTCATGCGCGAAGTCGGGCCCGGAGGGCACTTCTTCGGAATGCCGCATACGCTCGCAAGGCAACAGACCGCTTTCCACGCGCCCATGCTCTCCGACTGGCGGAGCTTCGAAAGCTGGACCGAAGCAGGCAGCCCGACGACCCACGATCACGCCAACCGGGTCTACAAGGAAAAGCTGCGCAGCTATGAGCAACCGCATCTCGAACTGGCGATCAAGGAAGAACTGGAGGCCTTCGTCGCCAGACGAAAGGAAGAAGGCGGCGTCACGGCAGACTTTTGAGACACACATCCGGAAAAGTGCCGCCCCTCGCCCCGGGGGCGACACTTCAAGACGTCGGCGCGTTCGGACTGCCTTCGTCCACGCTGGAGAAATGAATAGCAGTAGTCGCCGCTTCAGCGAATGCCGAAGGCGACTTCTCCATGGTTCCGTCCGTTCTTCGCCCTCTCACCTCAGTGGGCTGACGAGCGGGCGACGGCTACTCGAACATGATCGACCGTACCGAGGAAACCAGTTTGTCTGTCGGGAGGTTGGTGAAGTCCTTGTCGATCTCCGCGGTTGTCTTCTCTCGCGATTTGCTTCCGAGCATGGCGCGCAGATCGCCGAGCGTCTGCGGCGCGGCGCAGACGATCAGGCGGTCGAACGCCCCCTCATGCGCATAGTCCTCCAGGCGGCCCGCCACTTCCGCCGTAAAACGCTGCTGCTCGTCGCGCACCGGGTCGCTGCTGTACTCCATCGCCGAGCCCCCAGGCCCATGCGATGAATAGCTGCGCCCCGGCTTGTCCGACATGATGTCCTTCGCCCGTTTCGGCTCGCTGCGGAAGATCTCCTGCTCCGGGCTCTTCTGCCCGTTCTTCAGAAAATTCACTCCCTTGAGCAGGCGTGCCTGGTTACCGTCGGCGGCGAGGATCCAAGTGTTTGTCATCGTATTGCGCTCCTTGGCGGATCCTTGCCGCGACACCCGTTGCCGCGGCCTTTTCTTGCGAGGTCAGTGCGACGACCCGCCCGGGCCCAACGCAAGGCCCCCGCATTGGTTCCTACCTCGATCGGAACACGGAGGTTCATGCTGCGCTGCGAAACTATTGCTTGACTTTCAGGTACAAAAACACGACATGGGGCCTGCGTCACCTTCCGGCCGCCGCGTGAGCGAGCCCTGCGACAGTCCCAATTGGATCGCGGAAGAAGGCTGAGCGCAAGTAAATAGTTCCGCACGATCGCGGATGACTGCGCCAGACGCCTCTATCAACCTACAAGTTCCCAAATCACGCGGGGTTCTTGACGCCAAACGAAACCGGAACGGCATGGTGCCGTTGCGGGTAACGTGTTTGGCGCCCCGAAAGGCATATTGACTTGACCACTTTTCACGACCTCGGCCTGTCGAAGAATATTCTTGCAGCGCTTGCAGCGCTCGGCTTCGACAAGCCGACGCCGATCCAGGAAAAGGCCATTCCGCTGGTCCTGGCAGGCAACGATCTGATCGGCCTCGCCCAGACGGGTACCGGCAAGACGGCCGCCTTCGGCCTTCCGATGATCGAGCGGCTGCTCGCCGACACCCGGCGCCCTGACCCGCGCAACATCCGCGCCCTGGTACTCGCCCCGACCCGCGAACTGGTGAACCAGATCGCCGACAACCTGCGCGACTTCGTCAAGAAGACGCCGCTGCGCGTCGTCACCGTCGTCGGCGGTGCCTCCATCAACAAGCAGTCGCAGATGCTGGAGCGCGGCACCGACATCCTCGTTGCCACCCCCGGCCGCCTGCTCGACCTTGTCTCCCGGAAATCGGTGACGCTGACGCAAGCCCGCTATCTCGTGCTCGACGAAGCCGACCAGATGCTGGACCTCGGCTTCATCCATGACCTCCGCAAGATTTCGAAGCTCGTGCCGAAGAACCGCCAGACCCTGCTGTTCTCCGCCACCATGCCGAAGCTGATCGCCGAACTTGCCGGTGAATACCTCACCAACCCCATGAAGGTCGAGGTTACGCCTCCCGGCAAGGCTGCCGACAAGGTCGAGCAGTATGTCCACTTCGTGCCCGGAAAGGACCAGAAGACCCAGATCCTCAAGCAGTCCCTGAACGACAATCCGGATGGTCTGTCGCTCATCTTTTCGCGCACGAAGCATGGCGCCGAAAAGCTGATGAAGCATCTGGATCACATCGGCTTCAAGGCCGCCTCGATCCACGGCAACAAGAGCCAGGGCCAGCGCGAGCGCGCCCTCAAGGCATTCCGTGATGGCGAAATCCGCGTTCTCGTCGCAACCGACGTTGCGGCCCGCGGCATCGACATTCCGGGCGTCACCCACGTCTACAACTACGACCTCCCCGAGGTACCGGACGCCTACGTCCACCGCATCGGCCGCACCGCCCGCAACGGACGCGATGGCATTGCGATCGCCTTCTGCGCGCCTGACGACATTCGCCTGCTGCGCGACATCGAGAAGCTGATGGGCATCAACATCGCAGTGGCGAGCGGCGAGCCTCCGGTCTCCGTCCCGGGTCCCGGCGGCAAGTCCCGCAAGGGTCGCGGCGGCAATGGCGGCGGACGCAACGGCGGCCAGCACCGCCAGCCCCGGCCGCAGGGCCAGGGTGCACGCGGCCTGCATGGCCAGCGGCAGTCGGAACACGGCGGCGAGGGGCAGATCGTCGATCGCGGCTTCAGTGACCGCCCGCAGCGCCAGGAACGCCGTGCCGAAGCCGGAGCCCACGAAGGGACCGGCAACGGCAACAGGCACGCACCCGGCCGCCCTGCCCAGAAGCAGGGCGATCCGCGCAATCGCAACCATGCCGGCGGCCGTCCGCAGAACAAGGGCGGCAACCGCGGCCAGACGCGCAAGCCGAACGGGCAGCGTCGCGAACAGGCCTGAAACATGCTCCCCGGAAAAGCTTGGCGGTTCCGGGAGATAGCATGCTGGCAAGGCAATGAGCCAGAGCGTGAATGGCAAATCCGAAGGATTGCGGTACGCCTTGGACCTTGACGAGAGAGAATTCGGAAACGGCGGGCTTCGGTCCGCCGTTTTCATGTCTGCCGGATCTCGCCGCTACTCGGCCGGGACGGACTGCGTATCGCGCCGATTGGCGAGATAGACGCCGGCAGCGACGATGGCTGTCCCAACGATCATCGTCGGGGTCAGTTGCTCCCCGAAAACGACCGCGGCCTGAAGCGCGGCGAGCGGCGGCACGAGGTAGATCAGGGACGCGGCACGCGCCACCTGCCCGCGCCTGAGCAGATAGAGCAGCAGCAGGATTGCGCTCATCGAAATTCCGAGTACCGACCAAACCATCAGGGCCACGAAGCCGAGCGAAATTTCGACGCGCATGGTCTCCAGCATTGCCGCAAGCGGCAGCGTGACGAGAAGCGCACCGAGATATTGCAGCGTTGCGATCGCCCGGATATCGCCCGTGTGCAGGTGCTGCTTCTGGTAAATCGTACCGTAGGTGACCGACACCATCCCGAGGATGTTGATGATGAGGGCTGCAGTCGGAATCGCCGCGGCGCCGACGCCCATCAATTTCGGCAGGATTGCGATCGCCACGCCGAGAAAGCCGAGGCAAAGGCCGGTCTTCTGCATCGCACTCAACCGCTCCCCGATGAAGAAGGGAGCAGCGAGCGCCGTCATCAGGGGCTGCAGCGCCGCGATGATGCTCGACAGCGCGGCAGGTACGCCCTCTCCGATCGCCCACCAGACCGCGCCGAGGTAAAAGCCGTGCAGGAACATCCCGGACACGACCGCATGCAGCACGGTCTTGCGATCCGTGGGCCATTCGACATTGGAGTAGAGACAGAGGAGCAGGAAACAGATGGCTGCGAGCGCGTAGCGCAGCGTCAGGAAGGTAAGCGGCTCCGATACGATCCCCCCGAACTTCGCCGCGACCCACCCGGTAGACCACAGGAGAACGAAGACGGCCGGAGCCATGCGATAGAGACTCATGCAAACTCCGGTGGCGGGAAGCTGGATCAAACGGTGGGCCTGAAGCGTTAAGCCCGGCCACCTGGATCGTCAAAGCAAAAATCCTGATGCTATTGTTCAAGGGGACGCGAAATACCGCACGAGAATGCGGCGATTGCCTATTCCTTGATCAATTTCATCCTTCGACGCCCGGGCTGGAACCGCTTTCCGGCCGGCAAGCGCGGCGGTTTCGCCGATGCTTGCCGCTCCCGAGTATCGGCAAAACCGTTGGAATGCAGTGCAATATTTCTTCCTCGTAAATTGAGCATGGTTCTTGCATTGCCCAAGGCATTGTACTCAAATGGCATAAAAATGGGGAATAAGCCGTTGGCATTTGACGAAATGATGAATACGGGCGAAGACCCGCGCCAACCCTATGAAAACTATCACGATTGGTATTCCAACCAGGACCGGGCCCGCCTGATCGCAAAATCCAGGGATGCAGAAAATCTCTTCCGCAAGACGGGCATCACCTTTGCTGTCTACGGGCATGCGGATTCGTCGGAAAAGCTCATTCCCTTCGACATCATACCCCGCATCATATCCGGCCGCGAATGGCGAAAGCTGGCCCAGGGCATCGAGCAGCGCGTGATCGCGCTCAACTCGTTTCTCGATGACATCTATCACAAGCAGGAGATCATCAAGGCGGGCAGGATCCCCCGCGAACTGATCGAGCGTAACGAGGCTTTCCTGCCGCAGATGATCGGTTTCAAGCCGCCGGGCGGGGTTTACACGCACATCGTCGGCACTGACATTGTGCGCACCGGCGAGGATCAGTTCTACGTGCTGGAAGACAATGCCCGCACGCCGTCCGGGGTCAGCTACATGCTGGAAAACCGCGAGACGATGATGCAGATGTTTCCGGAACTGTTCCAGCGCAACAAGGTGCGCCCCGTCGAAAACTACCCGAACCTGCTGCGCCAGAGCCTTGCTTCGCTTGCACCGCCTGGCTGTTCGGGCCGGCCGCGCGTCGCCGTCCTCACGCCGGGCATCTTCAATTCGGCCTTCTACGAGCACGCATTCCTCGCCGACATGATGGGCGTCGAGCTGGTCGAGGGATCCGATCTGCGGGTGATTGACGGCAAGGTCAAGATGCGCACGACGCGCGGTTACGAGGCCATCGACGTTCTCTACCGCCGCGTCGACGACGACTTTCTCGACCCCCTCACCTTCCGTCCGGATTCGGCGCTCGGCGTTCCCGGTATCATGGACGTCTATCGCGCCGGAAACATCACGATCGCCAATGCCCCCGGCACCGGAATTTCCGACGACAAGGCCATCTATTCCTACATGCCGGAGATCGTCGAGTTCTATACCGGCCGCAAGCCGCTCCTGGAAAACGTTCCCACCTGGCGATGCTCGGAACCGGACAGCCTGAAGTATGTGCTCGAGCATCTGCACGAGCTGGTAGTCAAGGAAGTCCACGGCTCCGGCGGCTACGGAATGCTCGTCGGTCCGACCGCTACGAAGAAGGAGCGGATCGCGTTCGCGGAAAAACTGAAGAGCCGGCCGGCCAACTATATCGCCCAGCCAACGCTCTCGCTTTCCACCGTGCCCATCCTCGTCAACAAGGGGATAGCCCCGAGACACGTGGACCTGCGCCCTTACGTGCTGGTCTCCGACAAGGTGCAGATCATTCCGGGCGGGCTGACCCGCGTTGCCCTGAAGGCCGGGTCCCTGGTGGTGAATTCCAGCCAGGGCGGCGGCACCAAGGACACCTGGGTACTGGAGGACTGAAGCGCGATGCTGGGTAGAACTGCAAACGGGCTCTACTGGATGTTCCGGTACATCGAGCGCGGCGAGAATACCGCGCGCCTGATCGACGCGGGCCTTCGCATGTCACTGACGCGCAGCGGCGCGACGGAGGACGACTGGGACGGCGTTCTGCAAAGCGCGGGCGTGCGCGAAGACTATGACCAGGTCCACAACACGCTGACGAGCGCGGATGCGATCGACTATCTGCTGCGCGATCGTGCGAACCCCTCGAGCGTGATGTCCTGCGTGGAAGCCGCCCGCAACAATGCGCGCATGGTGCGAACTGCGCTCACCCGGGAGACCTGGGAGGCCACCAACGAGTGCTGGATCGAACTCAAGCAGATGTTGTCGAAACGGGCCCGCCCCGCCGACATGCCCGAGATCATCGACAGGATCAAGCACCGGGCGGGGCTGATACGTGGCGCCTTCCACGGCACGATGCTCCGCGACGACATCTACAATTTCTCGCGCATCGGCACCTTCATCGAACGTGCTGACAACACCGCGCGGATCCTGGACGTGAAGTACTACGTGCTCCTGCCGGCGATCTCGCAGGTCGGATCGTCCCTCGACAACATGCAGTGGGAATCGATCCTGCGCTCCGTGTCGGCGCACCGGTCCTACGGCTGGGTCTATGACGGCGAATACAAACCCGCCAACATCGCGGACTTCCTGATCCTCAACGGGCGGATGCCCCGTTCGCTGGCCTACAGCTATGACAAGATCGTCGCCAATCTCGGCTATCTTGCGCGGCTCTACGGCGAAACCCATCCCGCCCATGAGACCGCCTCCGCGACGTTGATGCTCCTGCGCAACCGCGCGATAGAGGAAATCATGGAACAGGGGCTGCATGAATTCATCGAGGAGTTCATCATCCACAACAACAGGCTGGGACAGGAAATCTCGGACGGGTACCGCTTCTACCAGTAGCGGATGTAACGATGAGGAACAGCAGACCATGCGTCTGAAAATCAGCCACACGACGGAATATCACTACGCCAGCCCGGTCCAGTATTCCCTTCAGCGCCTGCGTCTGACGCCGAAGAACCAGCCTGGGCAGACTGTCGTCGAATGGAAGACCACGGTTCACGGCGTGCATGTCGAGGCCGACTACGCCGATCACTTCGGAAATCAGGTCCAGCTCGTCAGCACCGATGCCGAACAGCACACGATCCGCATCGTGGCGGAAGGCGAGGTCGAGACTGAGGACCGTGCGGGTGTCTTCGGTCCTCACCAGGGGTTCGTTCCGCTCTGGCTCTATCTGCGCGAAACGCCGCTGACCAAGCCAGCCAAGCCCGTGCGCAATCTCGCCAAGTCCATGGTTGGCGACAACGAACTGGCGCGCATGCACGCGCTGATGGCCGCAATCCACGAGACGATCGAGTACAGGCCGGGCGAAACGGGAACCCATACCACAGCGGAACAGGCACTCCTCGCCAGGAGCGGCGTCTGCCAGGACCATGCGCACGTGATGATTGCTGCCGCACGGGTACTGGGCCTGCCGGCACGCTATGTCTCGGGCTATCTCAGGATGTCCGGCACAGACGACCAGACGGCCAGCCACGCATGGGCCGAAGTCCATATACCCTCGCTCGGCTGGGTCGGCTTCGATCCCGCAAACGACATCTGCCCCAATGAGAACTACGTGCGGCTGGCAACGGGCCTCGACTACCGTGATGCCGCGCCGGTCTCGGGCCTGGTAAACGGGTCGACGACGGAAACGATGAAGGTGAGCATCAAGGTCGAACCGTCCGGGCAAAGCCAGAGCCAAAGCCAGTAATCGTCCGCTCCAGCGTGACGCATCAGCGGCAACGACATAGAGCCCGGGTCCGTACGGACAGATTCCGCCTTTACCACATGCGGCGGCAGTGCACATGCTGCCGTCTCCAGGAGATCCAACGCCTCTCCGGATCCCACGCGGTCGCATCGCCGCCAAGGCCGAGAAAGAAATCCGGACAGGTACCGAAGAAATGAGAAAAGGCAGGGTCTTCACCCTGCCTTTTCATTGATTTGCGGTTTTGAATGCTGCCCGGCTAGAGCTTGTCCGCTTTTCGCCAGACCACGAAAATGCTCCGACTTTCAGTCTTGGCGCAATTCCGGTCTCAAAGCCGCGTTGCTTTAGTGGCTGTCCTTGCCAACCGCGTTGCCGCGACATCCCTTGAGGAAGTCGAGGTCGGCGCCCGTATCAGCCCCTTGGACATGCTGCTGGTGCAGCCAGGCATAGCCGGACTCCGGCAGCTCATGGTTCGGCTTCCATTCGGCCAGACGCCGCGCCAATTCCTCCTCGGAAATGTCGAGGTGCAGACGACGGTTGGGCACGTCCAGCTCGATCATATCACCGTTCTTAACCACTGCGAGCGGTCCGCCAACCGCCGCTTCCGGCGAGGTGTGGAGCACGACGGTGCCGTAGGCGGTACCGGACATGCGGGCATCGGAGATGCGCACCATGTCGGTGATGCCCTTCTTGAGCACCTTCGGGGGAAGACCCATGTTGCCCACCTCGGCCATGCCCGGATAGCCCTTCGGACCACAGTTCTTCATGACCATGACGCAGGTCTCGTCGATGTCGAGGTTGTCGTCGTTGATCTTGGCCTTGTAGTCGTCGATATCCTCGAACACGACCGCGCGACCACGGTGCGTCAGCAGATGCGGAGACGCAGCCGACGGCTTAAGGACTGCGCCCTTCGGCGCGAGGTTGCCGCGCAGAACGACGATGCCGCCCGATTGCGTCAATGCCTTTTCGGCCGGCAGGATGACGTCCTCGTTCCAGTTGACGACGTCCTTGACCTCATCCCACATGGTTTCGCCCGAGACCGTCAGCGCGTCCTTGTGCAGAAGACCCGCTTCGCCGAGGCGCTTCAACACCACCGGCAGGCCGCCGGCATAGAAGAACTCTTCCATCAGGTACTTGCCCGACGGCATCAGGTTGACGATGGTTGGGATGTCGCGGCCGCAGCGATCCCAGTCATCCAGTGTAAGATCGATGCCGACGCGGCCGGCAATCGCGAGCAGGTGTATGACGGCATTGGTCGAACCGCCAATCGCCGCGTTGGTGCGGATGGCGTTCTCGAAGGCGTCCTTGGTCATAATATCGGAGGGCTTCAGGTCGTCCTTGACCATCTGCACGATCCGCCGGCCGGTGAGCTGGGCCATGACCTTGCGGCGGGAATCGACACCCGGGATCGCTGCATTGCCTGACAGCGCCATGCCGAGGGCTTCCGCCATGGAAGCCATGGTCGAGGCGGTGCCCATGGTGTTGCAGGTGCCCGACGAACGGCTCATCGAGGCTTCCGCCTCGAGGAACTCGGCCTGCGTCATCTCGCCGGCCTTCACCATTTCGGAGAACTTCCACAGATGCGTGCCGGAACCGACTCGCTCGCCACGGAAATAGCCGTTCAGCATCGGACCACCGGTGACGACGATCGAAGGCAGGTCGACTGAGGCAGCTGCCATCAGCAGCGATGGCGTGGTCTTGTCGCAGCCGACCATCAGCACGCAGCCGTCCATCGGCTGGCCACGGATGGTTTCCTCAATCGAGAGCGCGGCGAGGTTGCGGTACATCATCGCGGTCGGGCGGAAGGTGTTTTCGGAGGCCGAGAACACCGGCACTTCCATCGGAAAGCCGCCGGCTTCCCAGATGCCAGCCTTCACCTTTTCGGCAAGCTCGCGCAGGTGGCCATTGCACGGCGTCATATCCGACCAGGTGTTGAGAATGCCGATAACCGGGCGTCCGTCGAAAAGGTCGTGCGGATATCCCTGGTTCTTCATCCAGCCACGGTGATAGATCACGTCGCGGCTCGTGCCGCCGTACCATTCCTGCGACCTCAGCCTGCGCGGCCATTCTGCTTTCTTTTTCATTTCCTAACGTCCTTGAAGAAGATGCCCCGGCTCCACTGCCAGGGCCCTGTAGTCATGCCAGCGTGTAGGCGGTCTTGACGGTTGTGTAGAATTCGGCCGCGTAGCGGCCCTGCTCGCGCGATCCATAGGAGGATCCTTTGCGCCCGCCGAACGGCACGTGGAAATCCACGCCCGCGGTCGGCAGGTTCACCATGACCATGCCGGCCTCCGCATTGCGCTTGAAGTGCGTGGCGTATTTCAGGCTGGTGGTCGCGATTCCCGAGGAAAGGCCGAACGGCGTGTCATTGGCGACAGAAAGCGCTTCCTCGTAGTCCTTGACCCTGATCACCGATGCGACCGGCCCGAAGATCTCCTCGCGCGAGATCCGCATCTGGTTGGTCGCTTCCGTAAACAGCGCCGGCTGCAGGTAGAAGCCGGGCGTCTCCCGCTTCAAGAGATCGCCGCCAAAGGCGAGCTTGGCGCCCTCCTGCTTGCCTATCTCGATATAGTCGGTATCGGTCTTCAGCTGCTTTTCGTCGACCACCGGGCCGATATGCGTGCCGGCCTTCAGCGCGTCGTCTACCATCACGGTCTTCAAACGCTCGGTCACGGCAGCGACGAACTTGTCGTGGATGCCTTCCGTGACGATGACACGCGACGATGCCGTGCAGCGCTGGCCGGTGGCGAAGAAGGCCGAATTGACGGCAGCCTCGACGGCCACGTTGAGGTCGGCATCGTCAAGCACGACGAACGGATTCTTGCCGCCCATCTCCAGCTGGAACTTGCGATTGTGCTCGATGGAAGCCGCCGCCACGCGCTTTCCGGTTCCGGTCGAACCCGTGAAGGTGATGGCATGCACATCGGGGCTGTCGAGCATGGTCTGGCCGACGACGGAGCCCTTGCCCATGACGAGGTTGAGGACACCCTTCGGCAGGCCTGCGCGATGCAGGATGTCGACGATGGCCCAAGAGCACGCAGGCACAAGTTCCGCCGGCTTGAAGACGACGGTGTTGCCATAGCAGAGCGCCGGCGCGATCTTCCAGGCGGGGATGGCGATCGGGAAGTTCCACGGCGTGATGATGCCTACGACGCCCACGGCCTCGCGAGTGATCTCGACGCCGATGCCCGGACGGACGGACGGAATGACCTCTCCGGCAAGCCGCAAGGCTTCGCCCGCGAAGAAATCGAAGATCTGCGCGGCGCGGATGGTCTCGCCGATGCCTTCGGGAAGCGTCTTGCCCTCTTCCCGCGACAGCAGCCGGCCGAGCTCGTCCTTGCGCGCCATGATCTCGTCGGAGGTCTTCTTGAGAACCGCATGGCGCTCGAGGAGCCCCGAGCGCGACCACGCCGGGAATGCCGCCTTCGCGGCGGCGATGGCTGCCTTGGTGTCTTCGGCGGAGGCGCTGGCATACTCGCCGACCACATCGTTGGTGTTCGACGGGTTGATGTTCTTCACCACATCTGAGCCAACCCATTCGCCGGCGATGAGGTTCTGGTGGATCGTCATGGCCGAAGCCTCCTTGTCGTATCCCTCGGGCGATGCGCGGTCGGCGCTGCCCGTTCAATCACAGCTGGCGGACTTCGATCTGCTCTTCCTTGGCCACAGCCAAGGGGTTGCGCAGCGGCAGGCCGAACCCTTCCGCGCCGATTTCGAAGACATCGCCCTCCTGCGTGGAGATACCGTCGCCGAAGGAAAGCGTGGCCGTGCCGAACATGTGCACGTGCACTTCTCCCGGCACGCGGAACAGGCCGTACTTGAAGTGGTGGTACTCGAGGTTCGCGAAGGTGTGGGACATGTTCGCCTCGCCGGAGACGAACGGCTTCTCCCAGAGAACCTTGCCGCCGCGAACGATGCGCGAAAAGCCGCGAATGTCTTCCGGAGCCACTCCAACGCGGATTTCGGGACCGTAGCTCGCCTGGCGCAGCTTGGAATGCGCGAGGTAGAGGTAGTTGATCCGCTCCGTCACGTGATCGGAGAACTCGTTGGCGACAGCAAAGCCGAGCCGGAAAGGCGTACCGTCGCTCGAGATCACGTAGATCCCCGCCATCTCGGGCTCCTCGCCGCCGTCGAGCGCGAAGGAGGGAGACGTGAGCGGCGCGCCCGGGGCGACGGCCTGGGTGCCATTGCCCTTGTAGAACCACTCGGGCTGCACGCCCTTCTCGCCGGCCTTGGGCTTGCCGCCCTCGAGCCCCATCTTGAACATCTTCATCGAATCCGTGAGCGTCTCTTCGGCCGCTTCACTCGTCTTCTTGTGCATCGAATCGCGCGTTGCAGCCGAACCGAGATGGGTAAGGCCGGTACCGGTCAGGTGGAGATGCGCCGGATCGGGATGCGTTATCGGGGGCAGCATGCGGCCATCCGCATAGGCCTTGTCCAGGTCGATCGTCTCGCCAAGCCCGTAGGCATCGACGACCGCCTGAAGGCTGCGGCCACTGTCTGCCGCCTCGAGAGCCAGCGCGTGGACACTGGGCGCGCCTTTGACGACGCGACCGTTTTCGCCCTGCTGCTGGCGCACCACGACGGAAATCGTGCCGTCTTCGTTCTTGACCTGTGAGATAAGCATTGTCGTTTCCCTAGCACTGGGCGGACCGTCAGCTGACAAAGCTCCGCCATTGGCGCGACACGTGCCGCACCGCCCGACCGCCTCTGCGGCCCATGTTCATTGCAACTTGCCTGCGCAGGCTGACCGGTAACGGTCAGCCCTTGTTCTTGTTGTAGACGTCGAAGAAGACGGCAGCGAGCAGCACCAGACCCTTGATGAGCTGCTGGTAGTCGATACCGATACCCATGATCGACATGCCGTTGTTCATCACGCCCATGATGAATGCACCGATGACCGCGCCGGTGATCTTGCCGACGCCGCCCGAAGCCGATGCACCGCCGATGAAGCATGCAGCGATAACGTCGAGCTCGAAGCCGACGCCCGCCTTGGGCGTGGCAGAGTTCAGGCGCGCGGTGATGATCATGCCGGCCAGTGCCGCGAGTACACCCATGTTGGCGAAGGTGTAGAAGGTCAGCCGCTCGGTGTTGATGCCCGAAAGCTTCGCCGCCTTCTCGTTGCCGCCCATGGCATAGATACGCCGGCCGACAGTCGAGCGCGTGGTCACGAAGGAGTAGAGCGCGATCAGTACGCCCATGACGATCAGGACGTTCGGCAGGCCGCGGTAGGTCGACAGCTGGAAGCCGATGAACAGCGCCACGATGGCAATGACCGCCATCTGGATCACGAAGAACACAAAGGGTTCGTTCTCCGTGCCGTGGAGTTCATTGATCCGGCGATTGCGGAAACCGGAGTAGATCGCGAGGCCGACCAGGATCAGAACCGCAACCAGGGCGACCATGTTCTTGATCGTCTCGGGCGCGGGGTTCAGGAAGTAGAGGAAATCGGGCACGAAGCCAGTGGACAGGATCTGGAATTCCTTCGGGAACGGACCGATCGGCCGACCGCCGAGCACGACATAGGTCATGCCGCGGAACACGAGCATGCCAGCCAGCGTCACGATGAACGAAGGAATCTTCTGATAGGCCACCCAGTAGCCTTGGGCCGCCCCCATGATACCGCCTACGATGAGGCAGAGGGGAACCACGATGATGGCCGGCAGGCCCCATTTGACCAGCATGATCGCCGAGATCGCGCCGATGAAGGCGACGATCGAGCCGACCGACAGGTCGATGTGCCCCGCCACGATGATCAGCAGCATGCCCAGCGCCATGATGACGATGAACGAGTTCTGCAGCACCAGGTTCGTGATGTTGACCGGCCGGAACAGAACGCCGTTAGTCAGGATCTGGAAGAACACCATGATGACGACGAGCGCGACCAGCAGGCCGTACTCGCGAATGTTGTTCCTGAGATAGTCCCCGATGGACGGTTTGGAGGTAGGAGCGTTGGTATCGGCGACCATTAGTGTTTCTCCCCGGAGCGCATGATGGCCCGCATTATGGTTTCTTGGCTTGCCTCCTCCTTGGAGAGCTCCGCGACGATACGTCCTTCATTCATGACATAGATGCGATCGCAGGTTCCAAGCAGTTCGGGCATCTCCGAAGAGATCATGAGAATGCCCTTACCCTCGGCTGCAAGCTGGTTGATGATACTGTAGATTTCAAATTTGGCACCGACGTCGATGCCGCGCGTCGGCTCGTCGAGGATCAGCACTTCCGGATTGGTGAACAGCCACTTCGACAGCACCACCTTCTGCTGGTTGCCGCCCGAAAGGTTCACCGTTTCCTGATAGATCGAATGCGAACGGATACGCAGCTTGGTTCGGTAGTCGGTCGCGACCTTCGTTTCCTTGTGGTCGTCAATGATACCGTTCCGCGACACCGCGCCCAGATTGGACAGGGTCGTGTTCTGCTTGATGTTGTTCATCAGGACGAGGCCGAGGTGCTTGCGATCCTCGGTGACATAGGCGAGGCCCGAATCGATCGCCTTCGGGATCGTGCTCACGTCGACGTGCTTGCCACGCATGAGCACTTCGCCGGTGATCTTGTGCCCCCAGGACTTGCCGAAGATGCTCATGGCCGTTTCGGTACGGCCGGCGCCCATCAGCCCGGCGATACCGACGACTTCGCCGGCACGCACCGTGAAATTGACGTTGTGCAGGAACTGGCGGTCGCGGTGATGCTGGTGGAAGACATTCCAGTTCTTCACTTCCAGCAGAGTCTCGCCGATCTTGGGTTCGCGCGCAGGGTAGCGGTCTTCCATGTCGCGGCCGACCATGCCCTTGATGATCCGGTCTTCGCTGATGTCTTCACTATGACAGTCGAGCGTCTCGACCGTGCCGCCATCGCGCAGGATCGTGATCTTGTCGGCGACCTTTTTGATCTCGTTCAGCTTGTGCGAGATGATGATCGAGGTCATGCCCTGCTTGCGGAACTCCATGAGCAGCTTCAGGAGCGCGTCGGAGTCCTTTTCGTTCAGCGAGGCCGTGGGTTCGTCGAGGATCAGCAGCCGGACCTTCTTCGACAGCGCCTTGGCGATTTCGACGAGCTGCTGCTTGCCGACGCCGATGTCCGTGATGAGGGTCGCGGGCGACTCGGTCAGACCGACCTTCTTCAGAAGCTCCTGCGTCCGGGCGAAGGTCTGGGGCCAGTGAATCACACCCTTATCGGCGATCTCGTTGCCGAGGAAGATGTTCTCGGCGATCGAAAGAAGCGGAACGAGTGCGAGTTCCTGGTGGATGATGATGATGCCAAGCTCTTCGCTATCGGAAATCGTCGAAAAGCGGCGGACCTCGCCATCATAGTGGATTTCACCGTCATAGGTTCCGGCGGGATAAACGCCGCTGAGGACCTTCATCAAGGTCGACTTACCGGCGCCATTCTCGCCGACGAGGGCGTGGATCTCGCCTTCGCGAACCTTGAAGCTGACATTATCGAGAGCTTTGACGCCTGGAAACGTCTTCGTGATGCTCTGCATTTCGAGGATGATATTGTCCATGTTCAGGCATTCCAGCGGCAATCTGCGGGGGATGAGGTCAGTCTGCCGACAGTACAGGCTCCCTCATCAAGATAAAAGGGTCCGCAACGGATCGCGGACCCCGGTTTCGTGACGACCGATCAGTTGTTGATCTGGTCTTCGGTGTAGTAGCCAGCGCCGACCAGGATGTCCTTCGCGTTCGTCTTGTCGACTGCGACGGGCTTCAGCAGGTAGGACGGAACAACCTTGACGCCGTTGTCATAGGTCTTGGTGTCGTTGATTTCCGGCTCCTTGCCACCGATGATAGCATCGACCATGCCGACAGTGACCTTCGCGAGTTCGCGCGTGTCCTTGAAGACCGTCGAATACTGTTCGTCAGCGAGGATCGACTTGACGGACGGCAGTTCGGCATCCTGGCCGGTGACGACCGGCATCGGCATGTCGCCCGAGCCGTAGCCAACGCCCTTGAGGGCCGAAATGATACCGATGGAGAGACCATCATACGGCGACAGAACGCCATCAACCTTGGCATCGGTGTAGGTCGAGGAGAGCAGGTTCTCCATGCGAGCCTGGGCAACGGCACCGTCCCAACGCAGCGTGCCGACCTGGTCCATGCCGGTCTGGCCCGACTTCACGACGATCTTGCCGCTGTCGATGAGAGGCTGCAGGACCGACATCGCGCCGTCATAGAAGAAGAAGGCGTTGTTGTCGTCCGGCGAACCGCCGAAGAGTTCGATGTTCTTGGGCTCGGTTGCGCCGTCGAGCTTGAGGCCGTTGACGAGCGAGGTGGCCTGCAGAACGCCGACCTGGAAGTTGTCGAACGTCGCGTAGTAGTCGACGTTGCCCGAGTCGCGGATCAGACGGTCATACGCGATGACCTTGACGCCGGCTTCGTGTGCCTTTGCCAGGATGTCGGAAAGCGTGGTGCCGTCGATGGCGCCGATGACGAGAACTTTGGCACCCTTGGTGACCATGTTTTCGATCTGCGCGAGCTGGTTCGGGATATCGTCGTCAGCAAACTGCAGGTCCGGGGTGTAGCCGGCGTCCTTGAACAGCTTTTCCATGGTCTCGCCGTCGGAAATCCAGCGGGTCGACGTCTTGGTCGGCATGGAGATGCCAACGGTCCCCTTGTCCTGCGCGAATGCAGGCATGGCAAATGACGCCACGCTGATGGCAGCAGCGGCGAGAAGCGAGGTAATCAATTTCATTGCTAGGTCTCTCCCTTATATTTGCTCCGGCCCAGCTGTTGGACCGAACCAGATTCAGTGCATCGCAGCCCGCTGTCGCAGACGACGGTCTCCAACGGAGGAAAAGGATACTGTTACTACCCCTCCCGGCCTCACACTCCCTTGGGCACGAGCGCACATGGGCGCAACCTGTTATGAATTCCCATAACTGTCAAATACAATAATCTTCTAAAGACATATCAATTCTGATATAATAAAAAGAAATCATATGATTTTTGAAAAAATGCGGGAAAACTCGTTAATGCGTGGGCAAGAGTATACGGAAAATCCACAGATTGAAGGGGTAGACGCAGGAGGCTCCGGCCTAGGCCTGCTGCGCTCGGGCCTCAAGCTCACGCACTTGCGCATGATCGTGGCTATCGAAGACCACAAGCAGATCAGCGCAGCGGCCGAGGTGATGAACATTTCGCAGCCCGCCGCATCCCGGATGCTCAACGAGATGGAATCGATCCTGGGAACACCGCTCTGCGAGAGGGTGTCGCGCGGCGTCGCGCTGACGGCATTCGGCCGCGCCTTCGCCAGACGCGCGCGGACCATCCTGCTCGAGCTTCGCGAAGTCGATCGCGAGATCGGGGCGATGAAATCGGGCGCCGGCGGGACGGTGTACCTCGGAAGCGTTGCCGCGCCGGCCGTCAGCCTCGCCGTTCCGGCCATCAACCACGTCAGCGCCGCCTATCCCGGTATTGAAGTGAATGTCCGGATCGAGACCAGCAACGTCCTTTCGCGAGAACTGCTTGCGGCCCGGCACGACTTCATTATTGCGCGCCTGCCCGACGACCTCGATCCGCGCCAGTTCCATGCGGAAGAGATCGGCATCGAACGGGCATGTCTTATCGTACGCAAGGGGCATCCGCTCCTCGACAAGCCGATCGTCAGCCTGTCAGACCTGCACGGCCACGACTGGGTCTTCCAGCCGCCCCGCACGCTTCTCAGGCGCCGGATGGAGGAACTGTTCATTTCCGCCAACGTGCCCCTGCCCTCCACGGTGATCAACACGTCTTCCATCATCCTGACGGTGGCGATCGTCTGCGGCTCGAACGCAATTGCCCCGATTGCCCGCGATATGGCGGACTTCGTTGCCGGAAATGCTGCGGACGCCGGCAATGTCCGCATCCTTCAGACCGATTTCGAGATCGACATCAAGCCGTACAGCCTGATTTCCGTCAAAGGGCGGGCGCTGCCGCCGAGTGCGAAACTGCTCTATGATCTGATTCAGCAGCGAAGCCGGATGCTCGCGACTGACTGAGAAGGAAACCGGGAAAACATGCTGGGTATGACTGTATTCGAGTCCGTTCTCGAACGTCTGAAAGCCGAGATGGCCACAGAAGAGCAAGAGGACGAGGCCGGAAGCAGTACGTCCCGCGGCGGTATCACCGGTCTCCCCTCGGGTTTCGCCGGCCTGAAGGACGGGCATGTCTTCGCGCCGGGCTGGCAGGCCGCTGCAGCCTACCGCGATCTCTATGAGGATATGCCGCCGGCCGAAATCGAGGAGGCGCCGGTCAAACCTCCCTCGCCGCCGCACCTGTTGCGGATCGCTCCGGAAGAGATCGCCGACGACCTCGCCCTGAAGGGCACGGAAACGCTCGATGAACTGGCGGCGCTGCGCCGGGCGTTCGCACGGGAAAACCATCCCGATCTCGTGGACCCCGACCTTCGGGACAATGCGACCCTGCGCATGAAGATTGCCAACATGCTGATCGACGAGACCCTCCGCCGGATCAACGTCGAGTCGTCATTCGGCATCAAGCGCTAGAAGCGCTCCCTCGATCTCTCGGATTTGTCATCGACGCGGCAGCCGCCATTTCGTGCACACGTCCGTGTCCCGGAACCGATGATCGCTTCCCTGAGGAATGTCTTGGCAGTTACTCGTCGGTGGGCTGTTTCGGAGGTTCCTCGGCCCCGGACGACGGCTTGTAGAAGAGGAGGAGCTGCGCGGTGGCGTAAGCGGAGACCACGAGGAAGATGGTGCCCCACATTTCCTCGTTGTTGTAGAATTCCAGCGCCGTCCACCCAACGCACACTGCGACGATCACAAGCCTGATCCAGAGAGGCTTGTAGAATGGATGTCCGGGGTCGATGAACTTCATGAAGGGGCCTCCTGCCCGTATGCACCGTCAGCGAAATCGCCGCCTTACATAGGAGGTTTTGCCTCCGGATGAAACCATCGCCGGAGAGCGAATGAGGCATGGGCTGTTCTATTTTAGCCCGCGTCGGGACCTGACCATTCTTTCGGATATTGTTTCTGGAAGACGACGCTGGCGGAAGCCACATTTGATTGGCCAACGAAGGTCTTCAACGCCACCGTTATCTAGGAGGCATCCCGCCGCCCCTACCCCGCGTGACCGGCCTTTTCCGCCGCGATGCTCTGGTCGAGTTCGCTCAATGCGCGGTCGAGATGGCCCTCGAAGACCAGCATGGCCTCCTCGGACACGATCGAGATCTGCGGGAAACCGAGAAGCCTCACCTGCTGCGACTGACGCAACCCCTCCTCGATGCCGCGGCTGAGCAGGTCGGCGTAGCGCGTGCCCGGTCCCGTTATGTAGATCGGCATGGTTTCGTAGAGGCTCAGCACGCGCGAAAGCCCCTGACCCAGCACCAGGCCTGCCTGCCGGAAGGCGTATTCCGACATCCGATGTCCCTGCCGGGCGCGAAGGGCAATCTTGTCCATTTCCGCCACCGGCACGAACTTCGCCGGGATCGTGTCCGGCGGAACCTCGAATGCCGTGCGCAGGATGCCGTAGAAGCCTGCGGAGGCCTCGATGCACCCGAAGGAGCCGCAGCGGCAGAGTTTCCCGTCCGCCGAGTTCAGCATATGGCCGAAGTTCGGGGCATTGGCGTGAAGTTCGCCTGACGCATCCTTGCGCGCAATGCCGAGACCGACGCTGTGGCCGAGCGACAGCACGAGCAGGGACGGCGACGACGTCTCCGCCGACTTCTCAGCACGGATGGCTAGCGCGTGGGCGACGAGCAGGCTCTCGTTGTTCAGCGTCACTCTTGCGCGCCACTGATCCGAAAGGACCTCTGCGAAATCGATCTGGTTTCCGCCGAAGACGGGCGACCAGACAAGTTGTGCCGACGATGGGTCGACCAGGCCCTTGCTGCTGATCGAAATGGCGAGCACGCGCGAGGGCTCGATGCCGGACCGTTGCGCCAGCCGCATGAGGGCCCGCCGGAAATCCTCTACGAACTGCGCAGTGGAGGCATCGCTTTGCACGCGCGCTTCCTCGAAGCGGTCGATCAGCGTTCCGGCATAGTCGACGAGCGAATACTGGACGACATCCGACGCGATGCGCACTGAGATTAGGTAGCCGCAGTCCCGCCGCTGGGCGAACAGCACGCGCGGCCGCCCTCGCCCGCCGAGCGACTGCTGCTCCTTCTTCTCGATGATGGCAGCGCGCTCGAGATCAGCCGTGATCGCAGAGACGGTTGCGGAGGCAAGTCCGGTGTGCTCGGAAATATCGGTGTGGGAGAGCGCACCGTGCCGGCGCAGCGACGACAGCACAAGCGCGCTGTTGTGCTGACGCACCAACTCGGTGCTGGATTTTGTCAGCATGGCTCGTCGTCGTCCAGGTCCGTCATGTCTTGCAAGAGTCTCCTCCCGAATGCGCTGCAGCCGCCGCCAATACCCCTCCATAAGCATTGTTGACAGCCCTGGAAAACTCTGACATTTATTTTCTCGACTGTCGAGAAAAAAGCCGGAGAGTTGGGGCTATCAATTCCAGACAGTATTCCACGGCCGGCGGCTGACGGGACGGGAGGTTCGTCCGGGCGGCCGGTATTCATTCGGGAGGATAATATGAAATCAGTTTTGAAGCTGATGGCAGGCGTTGCCGTCATCGTATCGCTGCATTCTGCGGCACATGCCAAGGACCTCGTTGTTGGCGTTTCCTGGTCGAACTTCCAGGAAGAGCGCTGGAAAACCGACGAAGCCGCCATCAAGGCCGCTCTTGAGGCCTCCGGCGACAAGTACATTTCCGCCGATGCGCAGTCTTCCGCTGCAAAGCAGCTCACCGATGTTGAGTCGCTGATCTCGCAGGGCGCAAACGCCCTCATCGTTCTTGCCCAGGACTCGGACGCCATCGGCCCGGCCATCGAAAAGGCCGCTGCAGAAGGCATCCCGGTCGTCGGCTACGACCGCCTGATCGAAAACCCGGCCGCCTTCTACATCACCTTCGACAACAAGGAAGTCGGCCGCATGCAGGCCCGTGAAGTCTTCAAGGCGAAGCCGGAAGGCAACTACGTCTTCATCAAGGGCTCCTCGTCCGACCCGAACGCAGACTTCCTGTTCTCCGGCCAGCTCGAAGTGCTCAAGGAAGCGATCGACGCGGGCAAGATCAAGAACGTCGGCGAAGCCTACACCGACGGCTGGAAGCCTGAAAACGCCCAGAAGAACATGGAGCAGTTCCTGACTGCCAACGACAACAAGGTCGACGCAGTTGTCGCTTCCAACGACGGCACCGCCGGTGGCGCCGTCGCCGCACTCGACGCACAGGGCCTCGCCGGTTCCGTTCCGGTCTCCGGACAGGACGCGGACAAGGCCGCCCTCAATCGCGTCGCACTCGGCACCCAGACCGTGTCCGTCTGGAAGGACAGCCGCGAACTGGGCAAGCGGGCAGCTGAAATCGCAGCAGCTCTCGCCGCTGGCAAGACCATGGACGAGATCGAAGGCGTGACGACGTTCAACGGCGGCCCGAAGGGCGTCGAGATGAAGTCGGTATTCCTCGCTCCGCTGCCGATCACCAAGGACAATCTGAACGTCGTCATCGACGCCGGCTGGATCTCCAAGGATGAAGCTTGCCAGGGCGCTGCGGCCGGTTCCGTCGCCGCGTGCAAGTAAATCGCCCTCACCTGGGCTGACCTGAGCCTTCGTCAAGCGCCGCAACGAAAACCGTTGCGGCGCTTGTGCAAGAGCCCCCGGGCAAGCGAGGGATTGCGGTTCGCACCCTCCATGCAACGAAGCCCGGCCGGCCTGCGCGGCCCGAATCCATCCCGGTCCGATCGGTGTTGCGCTATTCTAAACATTGCTGCGTCTCAGGGTCGCCCGGCCGTTCGACGCAGGAAGATCAACAAAAGTGGGGGGAACGGCAGACCATGGCCGACATCACACACAGTACCCAGGCGAACCGCGCCCGAAGCGCGACCGAGGGTCCGGTGAAGCGCTTCTTCCGCGCCACCGAAATCGACACGCGACTGCTCGGCATGGTGGGCGCGCTGGTCATCATCTGGCTCGGCTTCCAGCTCATGACGGGCGGCCTGTTTCTCACGCCGCGCAACCTCTGGAACCTCACCGTCCAGACGTCGTCCGTCGCGGTCATGGCGACCGGCATGGTGCTCATTATCGTGACGCGCAACATCGACCTCTCCGTCGGCTCGGTGCTCGGTTTCTGCGGAATGATCATGGGCGTCCTGCAGGCGCAGATCCTGCCGCAGTATCTCGGCCTCGAGAACCCCGCCACCTGGATCATCACGCTTGCATGCGGCATTCTCGTCGGTGCTGCGATCGGCGCCCTCCACGGCTCCATCATCGCGTTCCTGAATGTGCCCTCTTTCATCGTCACGCTCGGCGGGCTGCTCGTCTGGCGTGGCGCGACCTGGTTCGTCACGAGCGGCCAGACCGTCGCCCCGATGAACAAGACCTTCCGCCTCATGGGTGGTGGAACGGAAGGATCGATTGGTGCCACCGCAAGCTGGATTGTCGGCATTCTAGCCTGCATCGCCATCATCGGCGCAATCCTGAATGCCCGTAAGCAGCGCAAGCGCTTCGGCTTTCCCCGTCGCCCGCTGTGGGCCGAGTACTTCCTCTCGCTTCTCGGCTGCGCACTCGTTCTCGGCGCGGTCTGGGTTGCCAACATCTACTATTGGCCGACCAACATCGCCCGCAAGTACGCAGATGCAAACGGTATCGCGTGGCCAGAGGGTGGTCTGCAGATCCCGCACGGCATCGCCATCCCCGTGCTGATCGCCATCGCCGTCGGCATCGTCATGACGTTCATCGCGACACGTCTGCGCTTCGGTCGGTACGTCTTCGCGATCGGCGGCAACCCGGAGGCGGCAGAACTCGCCGGCATCAAGACCCGTTGGGTAACGGTACGCATCTTCGCGCTGATGGGCGTTCTCTGCGCCATAGCCGCCGCGATCTCGACGGCACGCCTCAACGCAGCGACCAACGCACAGGGCGAGCTTGACGAACTCTACACGATCGCCGCCGCGGTCATCGGCGGCACGTCGCTGGCGGGTGGCACCGGCACCATCGCTGGCGCAATGCTTGGCGCCTTCGTCATGCAATCGCTGCAATCCGGCATGGTGCTGCTGGGTATCGACAGTCCGTTCCAGCGCATCGTGGTTGGCGTCGTCCTTGTCGTTGCCGTGTGGCTCGACACGGTCTACCGCGCCCGCGCGAAGTAAGAAGGAGTACGATCAATGAACGACAAACGCACTCCGCTGGTGGAAATGAAGAATATTTCCATCTCCTTCGGCGGGATCCACGCCGTCGACAACGCATCCGTCGATCTGTTCCCCGGAGAAGTCGTGGCGCTGCTCGGCCACAACGGCGCCGGCAAGTCGACGCTGATCAAGATCCTGTCCGGTGCCTACAGGCGCGATGCCGGAGAGATCCTGATCAACGGTGAACCCGCCGATATCAACAATCCCCGGGATGCCAAGAAGTACGGGATCGAGACGATTTACCAGACGCTCGCAGTCGCCGACAATGTCGATGCCGCCGCCAACCTCTACCTCGGCCGCGAACTCAGAACCCCCTGGGGCACGCTCGACGACGTGGCGATGGAAGCCAAGGCCCGCGAGGTCATGGGTCGGCTCAATCCAAACTTCCAGCGCTTCAAGGAGCCGGTGAAGGCGCTCTCCGGCGGCCAGCGGCAATCGGTGGCAATTGCCCGTGCGATCCTCTTCGATGCCCGTATCCTGATCATGGACGAGCCGACAGCTGCCCTCGGGCCGCAGGAGACCGCCCAGGTCGGCGAACTCATCAAGCAGCTGAAGCGCGAAGGCATCGGCATCTTCCTCATCAGCCACGACATCCACGATGTCTTCGATCTCGCGGACCGCGTGTCGGTGATGAAGAACGGCCAAGTTGTCGGTCACGCCCGCACCGAGGATGTCACCAAGGATGAGGTGCTTGGCATGATCATCATGGGCAAGGTGCCGCCGAAGGCCATTCCCGGCCCGGGGGCGATGCAGACGGCCTGAGGCCATCAGGCGGACGGAAATGAGGAAGGCCGCATGTTTCGCATGCGGCCTTCATGCGTCAGGCGGCGGGTGCGACGCCCGATCCTTCCGGCGGGTGCGAGGCGCGCATCATCTGGCTTGCAGCCGCGGCGATCGCACCGGACTCCGCATCCTCGTGACGCGACACCTGCACGGTCGGAACGGCGAACTCGATGCCGTTGTCCCTGAAGGCTTTCTTGATCTTCACCATCGCATCGCGGCGGATCATGAACTGTTCGCCCGGCTTGGTCGTCATGCCGACCCTCACCTCGATCGCGTACTCCCCGAAGTTCTGCACGCCCTTCATCTTGAGTGGCTCGATGATGCTGGGCCGGTATTCCGGGTTGTCCATCAGCTCCTGGCCGATCCCCTTGATGATTTTCTTCAGCTTGTTGAGGTCCGTGTCGTAGGTCACCCGGATCGTGAACTTGTCGACGGTCCAGTCGCGGCTCGCATTGCGCACCGCGCCGAGTTCCCCGAACGGTACGGTCGTCACCGGCCCGCGATGATGGCGCAGTTTCACCGAGCGCAGGCTGAAGGATTCGACAGTTCCCTTGTGACTTCCCGTCTCGATGTATTCGCCGATGCGGAAGGCGTCGTCCCAGAGGTAGAACATGCCGCTGATCACGTCCTTCACGATGGTCTGCGCCCCGAAGCCGACGGCCACGCCGACCACGCCGGCGCCGGCGATGAGCGGCCCGATCTGAATGCCGAGACCGGCAAGCACCATCAGCACCGCGATCACGCCGATCACTCCGGCAAGTATGTTGCGAAAGATCGGAAGGAGCGTCCGGATGCGGGCAGCCCTCGCCCTCTGTTCGTCGTCGTGCAGCAGGGAATCGGAGGCGGCATCGAGCCTGTCGTTGATGTAGGCCTTGGCCAACGCCCAGATCAGATCCGCCACCAGGAGGATGACGACCCCGCCGAGAACGCCCTTGGCGATCCGGTCCACCACTGTCTCGCCCGCAGCCATCGTCGAGGCCTCGACCCCCAGCACGCCGGCGAGCCACCACGCGGCAAGCGCGATCACCAGGGCGCGAATGCCCCGCTCCAGGAGAACGACAGCCATGCTGTTCTCGCGATAGCCGCTGGAGAAGGCGAGCGCCCTGATCGCACGTACGGTCGCCGAGCAGATTGCAAGCACGCGCGGTAGAAGCACGATGTAGATGCCGATCCACAGCAGCCCGCGCAAACCAGCCACCCAGAGGCACCAGAGTACAATAAAATAGGCGGTGAGCAGCCAGGACATTGCATTGCCCGTGTTGGCGCTACCGGGCGCACGGGGTCGCGACCATACGGCTTCCGTTGCAATGGCCACCAGCCCGATGCCAAGGATATACGCCACCAGAAGCCGCGTACCGTCGCTGAAACCCAAGGGCCGCATCACGATGACCAAAGCCCACCCGATCGCAAAGTAGGACACGAAGAGGAGGCAGCGACTGTACCAGAAGGCAGCCGGCGGCCGTGTGACCGGCAACGGCGCCGTCACGGCAGCGGTCTCTGTCGTGGACGGAACGGACATCTCAGGAACGGGCTGCGTTGCAAGGGTCGTCTCGGAGGTTGGCTCTACCTCCATCCCTGCCCCCGCCAGGACTGGCTCCGCGCTTTCGACTGCCTCAGTGGCACCCTCCGCTTTCACCGGCATCTCGGGACCGGGTTCCGCCTCGAGAACGAGATCTTCCTCGAAACGCTCGGCCAATGCAGCTTGCGCTAGTGCTGGCGGCACCTCCGGTTGGTCGGGCTCGGGCTCGGGAGCGGGGAGCACATGTGCGGCCTGGGCTGCGCGCGCTTCGGCCAGTATCACGAGGGCCTTGCCGACGGCGACGAAGATCCGGATCGCGACGATGACACCCGCAACGGCGAGCGCTGTCCGCAGCAGGAACGGCGGCCACTCGAAGATGAGGAAAGGCACGATGCTCCCGGCCGCGAATGCCACTGCTGCGACCAGTCCCTTCAGCGCCTCAGCTACGGGATGTTCTTCCACGTCCGCGGACACGCCGGCGGCGGACGCGCGCCGCCGTCCGATAAGCCGCACGAGCCACTGACCGGCAAAGGCGAACAGCGGAATGGAGAGCAGGAACGCCAGCGAGGTTGCATGTCCGGTTGTCTCCACATCCTGCTCGACCGTGGTGACAGCATGCTGCGCCTCGACTGGATAGGTCATGAGCGCATTCTTGAGGAGGCCGAAATGAGCCTTGATCTGCGCGAGTTTCGTGACGACAACCGACATCTCCTCGCTGACGACCGGGTTCGATCCGGCGGCACCCGCAGGACCCGCGGTGCCTGCAGCACCTGACGGACTTTCCTTGCCCGCCGCGGACTGCGTTTGCAGCCAATTGCGGACATCGGGTTCATCGAGAAGTTTCAGCAGTTCGCGAACCTTTTCAGGCTGGGCGACCTCCGGCTGTGGTCCCGCAGCCGTACTTTGAGCTCGCACCGGAACCGCTTCGGCCGAAAGGATCAGCAAGGCAAGTAGCGCCCCGCGTGACAGGTATCTTAGGAGAAGTACGCAATTCAAAACCATTCTCCCTGTGTTTATGCACCTCCGGCGCCCGGAGGTGCAGACGGCTGACGTCCCATGCGAGCGGGAGGCGGACCGCCGCCGCCGCGCGGAGGCACGCAGGCGCTGGTAACGTCTGCTGACACCGGTCCGATGCCCCTCCGCATCCACTGCTGGCAACGCTGGGCGCCAACAGCGGTCGAGCCTCGCGATCGCGCGCCCTCTCCCCTCATTTCGCCGACCAGATTGCATCGCTACGTGCATAAGATCAAACAAATTGAATCTCGAGCCTGACAAACGACAAGCGGGCACGGCGCGGAGGGCCTCGGCTGCTCGTCGCCAATGTCGCTGATGTGAGAGCCGAAGCCGTGGGCGTTCGCCCCTTCCCTTGACGACCGCCCCTCCGACCTTCCTGGTGATTGGATACTCGAAAGGCGTATTGAAAACGAAGCAATGCAACAAGAGGAGGTGCGAGCGCGCCTTGTCTACCCACCGACGGGTTTGCCTCGGTCAAAGGGCGGCGTTGCGGCAGCGGGCTACTGTGAGGAAAGTTTGCATCGGGTCAACATACAGGTTGAGACGCCAATGCCGGGGATCGGGCGTGGGTCGAAGACACTGTGACGGAACGACAGGCGTTGGAACCAGAAGAATTCGAGCCATGTTCTGGAGGAACTGGAACACGATGCTAGCCACCATGGTAAGTTCGGCGCGGGCTCAAATCGGCCGAAGAAGCCGCCAGGCCCGTAGCATTCTGGCTGCAGAGGGATACAGAGGGATCATCGATCGCGCGAGATCCAAGGCATCGGATTGGCTCAAACCCCAGACCGAAGCCTGGCCGGTCTTTCCCGATGACGTCCTTGCAGCTGATCTCTCCC
Source organism: Sinorhizobium sp. BG8 (assembly GCF_016864555.1). NCBI lineage: Bacteria > Pseudomonadati > Pseudomonadota > Alphaproteobacteria > Hyphomicrobiales > Rhizobiaceae > Sinorhizobium > Sinorhizobium sp. BG8. Next base: position 4,077,307 of record NZ_CP044011.1, read on the forward strand.
ACCCCCCCGACATCGCCGAACCTCCCCTTGAAGAAGGAGAGCAAATTACGGTGAACTGGATAATCGGTCCGGCCGGTCCTGGATCGGGCGGGCACACAACGGCATTTCGGATTCTCAACTTTCTCGAGAAGCTTGGCTACCGGAATCGTGTCTATTTCTACGATCCGTATGGCGGAGATCTCCAGTATTTCACCGATATCGCCAGGGACTACTACAAGCTGAACTGCGAGATAGCGAATGCGCGTCGGGGCATGAAGGACGCTCACGCAGTCGTCGCCACCAGCTGGGCTTCGGCCTATGCGGCCTACAATGCGAAATGCTCGGGAAAGCGGTTCTACTTCATCCAGGATTTTGAACCATTCTTCTATCCGACCAGCACGAACAGCCTGCTTGCGGAGAATACATACCGCATGGGCTTTCACGGCATTACTGCGGGCCGCTGGCTCGCCGACAAGCTCACGCGCGAATTCGGCATGAAAACCGACCACTTCCCCTTCGGTTGTGATACGGCACAGTACAGGCGCAGTGCGGGATCAGAACGGAAAGGGATCGCGTTCTACGCCAGGTCCCATACGCCGCGGCGCGCAGTGGAGCTTGGAATTCTCGCGCTCGAAATATTCGCCAAGCGGCATCCGGATGTCGAGCTGCACCTCTTCGGACAGCATCTTGGCGCCTTGCCGTTCAGGTTTACCAACCACGGCCCATCAAATCCGGCAAAGCTGAATGACATTTACAACAAGTGTTTCGCCGGCCTGTGCCTGTCGCTCACGAACGTTTCGCTGGTCCCCTATGAGATGCTCGCATGCGGATGCATACCGATTGTAAACGACGGCCCCCAAAACCGCGTCGTGCTGGAAAATGCCTTCGTTCGCTTTGCGGATCCAACGCCGATATCACTGGCACAGGAGCTGGAAGCCGTCATGGGTGCACCAGACCGGGAAGATATTTCCAGGAAGGCGGCTGAGAGCGTTACGCTCACCTCCTGGGATACAGCTGGCGCGGCCGTTGATGCGGCATTGCGCCGGGCGCTGCAGCCATGAGGCACGATCATTCGAAATCTGTGCATGGACCGGATGCCGGCGAACTCTTCCAGAAACAAAGGGCAAGTGTCCGCGACATCACCCCACCCCGCCAAGGCGCCGTTTTGCCGAACGCCTCGCCACACGACAACGACTGTTTCCCTGAACGCGTAGAACAACGCCCGGGGTGCACACACCCTGGTCCGTTGACCAAACCCGTTTGCCTATGAATTCTGGAGCGCCCATGGCTACGACAGTTGATGTGGTCATCCCCTGCTACAAGTACGGCCGCTACCTGCGGGAATGCGTCGAAAGCGTCCTTGCGCAGGAAGGCGTGGCTGTTCGCATGCTCATTCTGGACGATGCGTCCCCGGACGACTCGGCTGAAGTGGCGCAAGAGCTGGCACGCCAACATCCCGAAGTGGAATTCTGCGGCCACGCCACCAACAAGGGGCACATCGCGACCTACAACGAAGGCATCGAGTGGGCCTCGGGTGATCTCTTCCTGCTCCTGTCGGCAGACGACTATCTCCTGCCCGGCGCTTTCTCCAGGGCCGCAGAGATGATGGCGACGACCGCGGATATGAGCTTCACCTTCGGAAATGCCACGATGCTTTTCGACGACGGTTCGCGCATCGCCAGCGAACCATTCGGACGAGGCGGCACGGCGAGAACCACAGTTCTTCCCTGTGTAGACTTCCTCAAGGCAATGGAGGGCAGGAACATCGTCCCTACCCCCACCGCCGTCGTCAGGACCGAAATGCAGAAGCGTATCGGAGGCTACAGCAGCGACCTGCCGCACAGCGGCGACATGGCGATGTGGATGCGCCTCGCCGCGGAAGGCCCGGTCGGCTTCATCAATACGCCCCAGAGCGTCTACCGAATCCATTCACGCAACATGTCCCACTCCTATTCCTCTCCCCGCCTGCCCGATATTCAACAAAGACAAGCTGCGATCGAGCATTTTCTGGAGCATTGCGGAAGTAAACTGCCGACCGAGGCATTCTCGAACGCTTTGCTGTTCCACCCTCTCGGGCGGGAGGCGACCCGGCAGGCCAGCGCCGCCTTCAATGAGGGAGAGGTCGAGATTTCCCGCGAACTGTCCCGCATCGCGCGAAAGCTCTATCCCGGAATTTGGCACACCGCGCCCTGGCTTCGGCTGCAGATAAACAGGGCTGTCGGCCCGCGCGCATGGAGCGCACTCAGATCGGCCTACCGGGGAAGCTGACGGAGACTCATCGATCTGGAAATGCGCGAGCCCGGCGGATGCGCAGGATCACCAAAGGCGTGGTGGCCGAGACGTAAGCTCTCGCCAGACGACGATCTCGATCCACTTCAATTTTCCACATTGATGCGCGCACGATACTGGGCTAAGAACGCCCCATCGGACCGGCGAGTCGCCTCGCCTGCGGATGCACCCGTAGCTCAGCTGGATAGAGTGTTGGATTCCGATTCCAAAGGTCACAGGTTCGAATCCTGTCGGGTGCGCCATTTCCGTTCAAAAACGCGAACGGGGGGGCATGGCAAATTTCCGCCGGCTACCGCCTTCTCCAGACCAGCATTGATGCCGACTATTCGGATTTCTTCGTCAGCAACTTCAATACGGTGCACGACAGATCTAAAGTAAGCTTTTCGGAAAGACATCTCGCCTTCCGCTATGTTTGTTCGCATAACGGTCGCAAATTCAGAAATCGCGTCTTTTGTAATTATCGGCTGAAGGGCTACCTGCCCACGCGCTAGTTCGAGCGCCAAGGCCGTTTGCTCGTTTTGCCCTCTCAATGAAACGATACGCTCTTTCAGAATTTCATCGAGCGCAATGTCGCCTTCTTCCACCATTCGATAGACCCTAGCGAGTTTCATTTCGATCTGCTTCTTCTCATTTTGCAGCGTAGCAACACGCCCATTGGATTCAGCCGCCTTGTTGCCTCTGTTTTCCGCCACCAAAGCCAATATTTGCGCGATACGTTCTTCGTTCAGCAACCTATCTCTAAGGTGCGACGTCACTAGATCGTCGAGGGTATCCATTCGAACTGATCGCCCGGCGCAGATGTCGGTGCCAGCACGTTGATGCATCGAGCAGTTATAGTATCTGTGTACTTTCCCGTTTCTTGAGGTCCCCGTCCTTAATGTCATAGCGCCACCACATGAGGCACAGAACGCCAAGCCTCCCAAAAGGATCGTGCTTGTAACGGTTCTCGGTGGGGTAATTTTGGGTGAATTAATATGAAGCTTCCGTTGGACTTCCTCAAATTCGTCGACGCTTATGATCGCTGGTACGACAATCGTAATTTGCTCCGACTTCGGCTTCAGTTGTTTCGTTTTTGATTGTCGCCGATTGAAAATGTACTCACCAGTGTATATGCGATTCCTAAGCAACTGACTCACAGAACCTATTCCAAAATGGGCCCCTTTTCGCGTTAGGTACCCTTGGTCGTTGAGGAAACTCACTATTCTCTTAATTCCCATCGGCCCCAAACCTGCTTGTCCTTGCCGATAGAGCCGGAAAATCAAACGGACGATCTCAGCTTCAGCCTCATTCAAGACAATGTGTTTTTTAATCCGGGCACCACGACGCTCCACCTCAACTGCCGAATATCCCAAAGGCAACGGTGCTCCGTTGTAAAAACCTTGCCGCGCGTTCTCCTTCATCGACCTTAGAACGTGCTTCCCGGTCTCTTTCGACTGGTACTCGTCGAAGAGACTAATCATCTGCCTCATCATAACGTGTGCTGGATCATCCCCGAACTCCTGCGTAATCGAAACTAGGCGTACGTCGTGCTTCGAAAGCGACCGGATGTACATTTCAAGGCTAAAATGATCTCGAAATATCCGTGAATACGAATGGATCAGGATCACGTCGTAAGGCCGATCTCGATCCTTGGCCCGCTCAATCATTCGCTGGAATTCTTGACGGTTGTCATCGGTTCCAGTTGTGGCGTCACTGTACACACACACTAACAGCCAGCCCTTGTTGGCGCAGTAAGAAGAAATTTGGTTGATCTGGTCGGGGATTGACAGGTCTGACTCGGCCTGTCGTCCGGTCGAAACTCGAACGTAGGCAACAGCACGCACGACCCCAATACTCTCGATTTCATCTCCAAACATTACCGCGTCCTCCTGTGAGAATGGCAGGAACTAGAGTGCCGTTGTGTTTTTTTACGAGGCGATGGCCGGAGCAGACTGTCCAGGGCCACCAGTAGATAGTGTTCGACTGCCCCAACCTCGCCGTCGAAGACGGGTACGGCAGCATTCCAAGTGTCGACGATAATGATACATTGAGACCCAATATTGGGTTGTTCAAACGAAGCAGCCCCGATTTCGTCAATCGCTCCTTGCCTGAGCGGCGGCCGACTATCGCCTGTCAATTTCCTCATTACGCGACCTCTACTCAATACCGTGAATTGCGCTCTGCGTATTGGACAGTAAGATGCCTGCATCTCGAGGGTCGGACCTCAACCTGCTGCGAGCAATTGATGCCAACCTGAAGCCTACGTGGGAAAATGCCACTTGTGCCTGTTCCCTGCGCAGAGGGGACCACCGAAAAAGTCGCGACGTCAAGCCGGTTCGGAAAGGAGGCCGTGCGGTCGTAACTGTCAGCGTGAGCAGCCGAGATTTGACAAACGAAGGACTAAATCTTTCAGAGGAAGAATTGAGTTCTTGTTAGCCACGGAAGAAGTGGCATTAGCGTAGCGCGATAATCACGAAGAGATCACGAAAACGTGATGAAAAAGAGCCATTGTAGCGGCCAGTGCCCCGCTATTGTGTTCGCGGGTAACGACAACACGACGGAGAGGTCGCTAATATTTCTTCGCTTGCGAGAGCGCCTTGCCTGACAAACCAACATACCAGGCGTTCATACGTTTGTCCCAGCTACGGACACGGACAAACGTTTCCCAATCGAATTCGAAGATTGAATCGAGTGCCCAGTCCGGGGTTAATTTCACCACCAGCAGATATTCAAATAGCTGTCTGTCCGGATACACTGCATCCGGATAGACAGTTCCAGTCTTCTTCGCATCCAATACACCTTTGATCGAATAACGGTCGCCGCGACGCGACAAGGCATCAACATTAGCGGTATTCACCGCTGCCTCGCTAAGATTGGGACATCCTGTATTCGAGTTAAAGAACGATATAGCCAACTTTTCTGCAACTTGGCCAACGCTCAATGCTAGCTTGCGGCGCTTCATCTCTGTATGAAGCTGCGCACGAAGGCGAAGAAGGCTGACATCATCAAAGGCAGTTAGGTCTGGCAGATCGACAGATGGCACCGTGCTGACTATTCCCATTCGCCTGTGATCTCCATTCTCTTGGTATCGCCGTCTAAGAAGCTTTCGCACAGGTCCAACACCTCGCCTACCGGCCTTTTTGCGCGGCCCCTTGTTGAACATTCCCAAATTACGAGTACTCGCCACCCTTGAGCCACCAGCTCCTGAGAGTTCCGTTGATCTCGAAGCCTATTCGCTCCAATTTTTCTGATCCAGAACTCTGTGCGGCTCGCCGGCACTCGAAAAAGCGGACATGTATGGCCATGCCAGAAGCATCCATGAACGAAGAATGCCGCTTGGTGCTTAGGGAAAAGAAGATCGGGGCGACCTGGAACGTTCGGGGTATGGAGACGAAAGCGGCGACCGCGGGCATGTAGGCCGCGCCTAATTAACATCTCGGGAGCAGTATCGACTGACCGGATGCGGCTCATATTGAAGCTGCGAACGGATGGACTGTGGACGTCGGTTCGCTTCAACGCGGGCATCCAATCCCTAATGCTATAGCTGAAGCAGGACGAACCGCCACGCATGCAGGGACCGGCGGGAAAAGCTCGGCAAGAGCATCGAAACCTTGTTCCCCAAACTGAAACAGCGCAACATTATGTTGCAGAGCACCATCTGAAAGCATCGCGGCCAGACCGGCTTGAATGAAACGATGTGACCGCCGACCTACAAACGTTAGCAGGATCGGACTGGAACCATCATTGTGCTTCACCGACCGTAAAAGTGCAAAGTCACGGCTGTCCAAATCTCCGAAAATGGGAGCCTCGAACTGCCTTCCACCTAGCCTCCAGTTCTTGCCGCCTTTATTGATCCGGCGAACTTCGCGGTTGGTGATGGAGCCAAACGAAGTAATGCAATCGAAATCGCCACCGCGAGCCGCAATGACAGCCGGATCCAGCAGGCGTTCGGTGGCAGGCGTGGTAAGTGCAATAGCACGTTGGCGACTAGCAGTCGCTTTGCGATGAGCCGAGAAAAGCCCCATATCGGAGTCGGTGAGCGATCTCACGATGATGATATCTTGATCGTTCAAGTCGCAGTCCTCGACTTAATTGGATAGGCGTCAACATCTGCCACGGCTGCCGTTATTTGTTGCCTAAGGGTAGAGGCGACACGCCAAGCCAAAAGTGGTGGCACGGCATTCCCAATTTGTCGGAATGCAGGGTTCATCGTCCCTGCGAAACTGAAGCCATCCGGAAAGGACTGTAGTCTTGCAGCTTCTCGAACTGAAATTGGTCTTGCTTGACTGCTATCGTGGTGAATATGGCTATATCCATCTTTCCCAAGATGAGCGAGAAGTGTCCTGGCTGGCTGATCCGCCTCCATTTTTCTCCACTTGTTAGGGAATTTCCCAGCGTCGTAAGGAGGCACTATACTTGCCCGGAGTGAGTGCCATTCCACCGTTCCTTCTGCAACTTCCGCACCCTTGCTTTTCAATGCGGCCAACTGCTCTTCGAAGAGCTTCACCGCATACTTATGCGCTTCCGGGTACTGATCGCCTGGTTTAAGACCAGCAAAAATCCTATAGTCTCGCGGCAAGTAGCGAATGACATGGTCATAGACGGCCGCCTTCCCTTCATATCCCGGCCACCGCCGCATCGTATGGACATAGCCTGACTGCGTGGTACCACTGTAAGGAATCGCAACGTCAAAGGCCTTTCGCCCGCGCTTCAGGACACCTTCCTTCAACAAAGTTAAGGCGTTGATCGGTGGAAGATCAGATATAGCATCTCTGGTCGTAACAGCCTTCTCCAGATCCGAAGCCGGCAGCGGTGCTTCAACGTAGTGATGGCGTCCTCCCAATGCGGTCTTCGACGCCAGAAGTTTGAGTGCTACCGCTCTGGAGCCCACGTAACCCTGCGGCAGTTCTATCCAATGCGTAGGCTTTGGCAGCATGACATCGCTGGCGACTTCCCGGTGCACAGCAATCAAGAGCATTCGCTCGCGCATCTGCGGAACGCCGTAGAACGCGGCGTTAAAAAGCGAATAACTGCATACATAGCCTTTTGCCTCGAGGACTTCGGCAATTTCTTCCGCTAGATTGTGCCCACCGTGATTGAGCATGTCCGGAACGTTTTCCATCACCACAGCTAGCGGCGCGAATGCCTCTACGTATCGGAGATACTCAATGTAAAGTCGGGCTCTGCTGTCGTGCCGAAAGGCCTCCGGATGCTCAGCAATCTCCCGAAGCTTCGACCGACCCACCCGCGCAAAAGCCTGGCAAGGAGGGCCGCCAATGAGAACATCGACAGCTAACGAAACATCTCCTAACCTCAATTCTTCCGCGAGCTTCGACGGCGGGGTGCAAGTAATGTCACGTGGTACGGCGTGTTGCCATTCTCCCGGATGGAAGTTGTTTCCGTGGGACTGTGCAGCGTTAGCATCGAACTCCACTGCCGCCACGACGTCATATCCAGCGCGCTTGAAACCTAAGGAAAAACCGCCGCACCCAGCGAATAGGTCAAGGACTCGCGGCGCTCTCCCCCCACCCCTAAGCCGTTGGATCTTCTGGAGAATTGGTCGGACGTCCATTATCAAGCCTTTAGTCTAAAGCACGGATCGTCGCCGTCCGTATACATGGAGACGCACAGATCAGAGCGAGCGTCACCAGTGTTCCATCTCAAGCAATTCGTCCTTTCAGCCGCATACCAAAAGCTTCTGCCTGGCGTTCATAGGCGCGATTCGCCGACGAAGGTAAGAAAACATATAGCAGACACCGAGCTCTCGACAGACCAGCATAGTGCAACATCGACCACCTATCCTGCCCTGTTTCATCCATATCCACTGCTATCACAGTCTGCCGTTCAAGCCCTTTGAACGCATGCATGGTACTGAACAGGATCTCGCCGCTTTTCGGCTGACCCACGCTGACCGGATCAAAGAGCCGTCGTCCGGCCAACTCGCGTTTTCCAGCGAGTAGCGAATTCTGGTGCTTTCTCGTTGAAAGGATTGCGATATCTTCAGGGCGTACATCAGAGCTGACTAGGTCTCGTAAGAGCTTCTCAAGCGAAGCAAGGGCGTCCTCACGATCGGAGTAATATCTGATCTCTGCTTCAGGTCCATCTGGCGCACCTGCAACGGCTAGATCGACGCCGGACACAATCGACGCCTGTACCGCAACTTGGCGTGTATTCCTACAATTCTCGAACAGATCGTCGAAAGCGGGAGCCCCTTCGGCCAGCCGGCCATCAACTTGTGCCGCGATATCGCCCTTATAAATATTCTGTTGTGGGTCTAAAAAAAAGTGCCACCGGCCTCGGCGGAGACCTTCCTTGAGAAGTAGATCGAGAACGTCCAAATGCTGAGGCGTCAATATGTCCTGCGCCTCGTCTACAACCAGGACATCCCAACTATCGTATGGCTTTTCACACAGAGCCTCGGCGGCAATATCTGGAAAACGGGTCGAGAAAAAATCGAGGCTAGCCTCATCTTCACTCTCCAGCTTATGAAGCAGCCCGGCACGCTCAATGATGTCGCGATACAATGCATGAACATGCCTCGCTTCGAGTGAGCCCAAGGGCAGATCTGCCCCGGCACCGCCCCGAACATGCGCTGCAAGTAGCTGGTTGAAACACAGATACAGCACCCGGTGTCCTTCGGACGCGAGCTGGCGGCAGCGATCAATCGCGATCACAGATTTTCCAGTGCCAGCCGCTCCCCTCACCACTGTGCGAGGGTTCGCAGCCATGCGTCGGGACGCACGAATTTGTTCATTGGTGAGATGCACCAATCTCGACTCGACGCCGGTTAGATAGCTGCCGATACTCAAAGCAGTTTCCAGATCCGGACGCAGGATCTGACGTGCTTCTCGGAGCTCTGTTGGCGTTAGGCCGCGGTAGGCCTGACCATGTTTCTTAAACAGCTCCGCGGACCAATATTTTTCAAGGGAATGTATGTAAGAGCTTAGGGACTGTCGAAAGCGCCGCCGATCGAGCAGAACATCCTGCAATATTTCTGCACCGGATGCGGTAAAGGTCGTATACGGCATAACAACACCGTACCCGAAAAGCACCTGACGAAAAGCAGAATTGGCTGATCGAAGTCGATCTCGAATAGCTCCCAACGCACCCATAGCCTGAGACCACGGGCTCTCCCGCTTTGAATAGCTGTTAAAGTCTCCGCCGAAACTCCAGACGCCATTGGTGCAATCAACGGTTCCGCCCTTTACCTCTAGCGCGAAAACGCCGGCAGTCGATAGGACAACGATATCAGCCTCACCCCAGATCTTCGAACCATGGGTCGGCAAGCCAAGAGAATGTAAAACGATCCAGTCTTCAGGAAGCTCTCGACCAAGCCTCTCATAGACATGACGCTCGCTGTTCGGGCAGTTCTTGGGAACGTCGGGAATTAAGATAGCCACAGTTCATCCTCGGCAACACGCCCGAAATATCCGGAAAAGGTGTTTTCGATATCGCCGATGAGCACCGCGCGATCCAGCTCTCTGTTGAACTTCTCACACGCCGTCTCCGGAAGAAGTAGACAGCAGTGACACGCGGCACCGCTAACACGATCTCCGGATTGCTTAGGGTCAGTCTCAAGGCAAACCGGATCACTGCCACACCAGCCAGCACTGCGGAGTGTGCGAAAGACAATCGGCTCGAGCAACTCGGGCGCAGCGAGGCGAACCAAGCCCCCCAAGCTTCCCTCAGAGTCCGGGGATCCGGTATAAACAAGAACCCCATTCATTGCAGCACGGTCAGCGGTAGCTTCAGATACATATAATCGCTCGCGAAGAGCCGACGCTGAATACCCGCACTCTATGCTTATTTGCCGAATGAAGGCATGGGAGAACGAATGTACCAACAGGAGTCTCGGCGTCACCGTGTATTCACGAGTATAACCTCGTTGGTGGGCCAAATGGCTGCTTCTCTCTTCAAGAACTGCCGCCCTACTACTCAGGGCAGGGTTCTTTTCGATCCAATCGTCTATTGCCTCCGTCCTAAACCTCAGAAAAATCCCTTCACCACGAATTTCGGCGGCAGGCAGCCAGTTTCTGGGCGTCTTGGACAGAGGCGAAACAAATCCGTCCCTAATAGCCTGGGCCACACGCTCAGCACTCACTGGATATGGCTCGATCCGGGAGAAGCCAGCTAAGGCGCGCACTTCCCGCAATCGAGAAGCCGCGCCGACCTTGTCGAACCAAGCGTGCAATGACCTCGGTGGCTCAAGGGCATGATTTCTGAATTGAGGAACAACTCCCCCGATGACCGGATCCTCGCGATCCTCGGACAATGCTTCGTATTCCTCCGCACGAGCAAGGTACTCAGTTAGAGACGTACTCCGGGTCTCGATCCCGCGTAGCTGTCGATACGCCGCCAAAAGGGAGTCGACGGAAACGCCGTGCTGAAGTGCTACGCCGCTCAGTACAGCAGGAAGTGTCGCTTCCGGAACGCCGTCCAGAAATGGGCGAATCTCTTGAACGATTAAACTGACTGCTTCAGAGGCAGGCGGGATTGATAAGCTTGAGCAGACAACTCCAAAATGCACATTCGAAGCGCCGCGCTGTAACGTGCGAACGGCTTGGTCGCAATCCTCCTCACGATCGTAGAGCCACGGTCTGAAGCCTGTGCAATTGAAAGCGGACAACGCATCGGGACTGAATGCCTCACCCAGTGAACTCCGCGTGGGCTTCCCTTCTATGCTGCAAGCGTTGCAAGTAACATGCAGATCGGCAAGCGATGCGGAACGACCGTAAGACCCAAGGTAAAGACTTGGCGCATCGCAAATGCCGTCAGGCCTTTCCTTATGCGCCCACCATTCCCAGGGAAAGTCACTAATGTGGCCATGCCGGCATGCCGTCACGAAGCGTACCGGCGTAGTGTATACAGTCGCTTGATGAGCAAGACATACAAGCCTGCCGCCGTCTGCAGCAAGCTCGAATGGCGAGCCTTGCTTGCCTATGCGATGGCACCGGGGGCATTCGTGCCACTCGGGAAAACGCATAGCTGGCGCCGCGCTCCGGGCACGCACTTGGTTCGTCCCTGGAATATCTTCTTTGACCGGACCCAATCTGAAATGCGAAACGCCGAGCATAGCCTGAAGCCGCGGTTCACCTATGCTCAAGGAAGGCAAACCCGTTGCCCGCTCCCAATCCTCGAGCCCCATCGGCATAAAAGAACCTTTTTCTAGGTCGATTATCGCTCCTATCCCAAACGTCGACGTCAACTGGGACCTTCTAACCGCTCCGAGGGGCTCGATGGCATCGGTGGTCATGGTTGCTGGGCTTCGTGTTGCTCTGGCCATGTCAAGACTTTCTTATCAGTCTAAGGGCAAATGCTGTGGACGGTTCGACCTCGCGCATCGAATTGGGCGTCGGCCAAGCCAAACGACCTGGTCGCCCGCCTTCCTCAGCGGAGGTCATTAAATGCGGACGCGTGGCACCGAAGGGAGCTTTTATCTCCCAGTAGAGAAGGTCCTGGCGAGACGAGCGCGCATCTCGGCTGCGCTGTGCCCATTCTCGAGCTATCGCTTCGAGATCCTCAGCGGTTTCGTCTCCCTCAATTTCGCCGGAGCAAGAGCGGGCTCTTTCCTGCAGCTCACGGAGGATTCGTTTCACTTCTTGCGTTGATGGATCAAAAGCCTTGGCATCCGGATCGTATTGCATTCCTGATGCAAGGTGACGGACGGCACTTGCAAAAACGGCGTGAAGAGCCTTGTCTCGAGCGCGCGGTGCCCATGGTGTAACGCTAGTGGCCTCGACACTTCGATATAGCGCACCGTGATAGGTGAGGAAGTGTTCAAAATGGGAGACGTCGCGCGGGCGCCCGAAATTGTACAACGTCAAAACCAGACCGTCTAAGCCACGGCCGACGCGGCTGCTGGCTTGAATATATTCAGCCGTAGATTTCGGCTGGCCGTTCACAAGCATTAGTCCGAGCCGGGGCACATCGACCCCGACAGAGATCATATTGGATGCCAGCACGGAATCGCGAGGTTGTGGACCAAAGGGATCGTTGAGGCCCTGCACTAATCCCACGCCCAGTTGAGTGAGATACTCTGGCAGTCCCCTAGATGGCACGCGGCTACTCAATTCAATTGGATCGGCTTCAAGTGTTCTCCGCGCTCCTCCCATGCGGCTTGCAAGAAAGGTCATTTGCCGGGGATGTCGTCCTGCAAGAGTGCATGCGCTCCTCCGAGCTCTCGCAAACTGTTGAAATATAGCACCGTTGTCCAATATGGATCGAGGAGAACAGGATCAGCACCGTCTTGTCGCAAGGATTCGGCTGCTTGCAGCAGCGCGGCTGCAACAGCTTGGAGCGCGAACTTCGGGCTTCGGCCGGCTGAGGTGAGACCAACGTAAACACGATCGGCTCCTTCGTCATCTCGATACGCGAAAAAGGAGTCCGAAGCCTTGAATCCCGACGGCGGGAACTGCAGAACATTGCGATCAAACAACGCCCGAACTTGGCGAGCCGCCTGCCCAATTGTTGCTGTCGACCCGATGACCTTCGGCCTGATATCGTGACTGGTAGACAACAAGTCCACGACAGCCTCATATAGTCCAGCCATAGACCCAAGGGGCCGGAAATCAGATGAAGCTCGTCCTGTATGATGAGGCCCGGCGGAACACTATCATCGATACCAAAGAGCGTTCTGAGGTCCCTACGCCTCGGGAGCTGTGCGAATTTGTCGACTGTCCCAATCAAAAGACTCGTTGGAGAGAGGTAGATAAAATCGTCTACCGTAATCACTGGCAGAGGATCGCTCTGTGTCTGGCAGGATGCGTTGCTGCACCTAATGTCAATCGCAGACGAATCTGGGCGCATAGAGTAGTTCGAAGGCGTCAAATCGCTGCCGCAGACGGGGCAGTTTAAAAGTTGACATGGCGTCGAACGCGGCTTCTGTCCATCGCGTTCGGCCTGCAGTGCATCGCGAGCGTCAGAAACTCGATTTGGGGTCGCATCGCCTCCAACATAGAGGCCCAAAGATATGGCAGCCTCGCCTAGATCAATGTGCTCTTTTCGAATGCTATCGCACGCGCATATGAGTGAGGCAGCACGTTGGAACTGCTGTACTGTCAACAGTCGCAGCGTGTATCGCATCAAGACATCTACACCGCCCTTCTGCCGTCGCGTATTCGCCGTTAGACGGCGTAGAAAAATCTGGAAAGCGGTAAGGCCCAAGTAGGCTTCGGTCTTACCACCGCCAGTGGGAAACCAAAGAAGATCGACCGTCGTTCGGTCGTCATGTTGCGGCTCAACTAGGGTTGGAATGACAAGCAAAATGTAGGCAAGCTGAAACGGTCGCCATATGAGGGGGCCCTTCCGGTCGCCTTTTGCATCGAACCTCGCTTGGCGATCCATAGCTAAATTCGCTAACGCAAAAGCCCTCCAGGCGTCGTCAGATTCAGTAAGGACTCGAACACCCTGTTCGATCCTACGTGCAGCGGTTCTGCATTGCTCCAGGTTTATTTCTGCAGCCGCCTGAAGCGACGCTTCAATCCCATCTTTCTTGGAAGCGAGTTCTTCAGCTATCCAATGCTGATATGCATTGGCGAACCTCGCCAAGGCGGCAACAACCTCTCCCCTGGCTTCAAAACGAGACAACCACTCTGCACGAAATGCTGAAGGGTATGTTCGATGAAATTCGATGAGCTCAGGGTGTCCGGATGGATCCATGCCCTTCACTATAGCTGCAGGCATCCACGACGTCCTCACGACAGCAATACGCTGATCGATAGGCAGCTCCCAAGTTGCCGCTACGCCGTGCCCGACCGCATACTCAACCACATCTTTGTACAGCAGAGCCGAGGAAAGCGCGTCAGGATCAGACCCCTGTGGTGGGAGAGCTGGACGAGGCTGGATCGCGCCTTGGCCGTTCGGAGTTACAGCTTTGACCTCCAATCCCGATTGGAACAGGCATCGCTCATCACGGAGGCGTTGATCATCATCGCTTGACCGGTTGATCATAGTGATCGTCAAGACCTGGAGGGCACCGCTAACTCTACGGCGCACATGAATTTCCATATCCTGATCAACAAATGTGGCTCCATCAGAACCTATGAATTCGTTGGTGCGCCAAGTCGCAGGTTCGCGTCCGGAAAGCTCGATTCGGTAGTCCAGCTTCTGGCGGCGCCAATGTCGAACTGGCCGGCCACCACCTGCGGGCTCACGTTCGATCGGAACATACCGCGAGGTGTCGAGTGTTGACACAACAATCGTGGCCTCGACGCTAGCTGCAAATGTAAGGCCCAGCGAGCACGGCCTGACGGCTCTATAGCCAGGAACACCAACATCGGTGTCTCCATCATCCGAACTTGAGGCCCCATCGTCTTGATCGTCTTCAATCTGATCCAGCAACTCGCCTTCAGGCCACAGGATACCACTCAGATAAGTATCGGCCGGAGGAGAACGAATGATCTCATCATCGTCCAAAGGCCCTACCAACAAACCCGTAACTCGATGCAAAAGTTCGGCACGGATGGAACGGTGTTGCGTCATCAACGATTACCTTTAACGGTTTTAAAGTCGCCGGTTCCAAATAGGCTCACGCCCAGCCACAATCGGCTGCTGCGCTCAGGCTCCTCTAATGTTCGGTCACCAAGATCTGTAATGGTTCCAACGCTAGAAATGCGCAGGTTCAGTATCCTGTAAGGCAAGGCGTAGCCCTTATCGTGGAGAGCCTGCAGCAAATCGTAGGTCAACTGCGGCGAGGTCCGGCCGATCCGTCGACCAGGGCGATTTCCATTTTGAAGGTGTATGTCCCAATGGGCTTTTCCGCTCTGGACGACTTTGCAAAGCATCACTTTGTGGCCCGCAAGCATCCGTGCGTTTTTAAGAAGGAAATCTTGGTTCTCTTCGATTTCTTGGAGACCAAGATGTAGGCTTGGATCCACGAAGCCATAGGGATCGACATCGCCTCTCAGACCGATTTCGATGTTCATCCAGCCATTCCACCAAAAGCATAACCTCTCACGTCCATTGCTGAACTCTCTAGGAGTTGGGCTTCGGTAAAGGGCGTCGCCACCCAGCCGGTTGAGCTCTGTCCCCGCTCTGGAAATCGCAACAAAGCCAATATTCGCCTCTTCCTCAGAGCTTTCACTCTCCTCAGCGCCTTCGTTGTGGGTCGCGTTCAAAATCGTGACGATGTCGAATTCCATGCCTTTCGACTGGTGTATCGTCGTGACGAGCACGCCTTCGTCGAACACGTTCTGGTCGTCGGGAAATGCGTCGGGCCACCCGATACGGTTCCGGAGAGCGGACAGTTGAATGGAGCTGGCATCGTCTGGCTCGCCTGATGCAAGCGAAAGGCGCGCCCACGCGACCTCTTCTGTCGGCAAGCTCAAGGCAATCCGTGTTTCATCGTCCCAAAGGTTGTGAAGATGGGAATAGATCCTCGAAAACTGCGACCGGGTGATATCCGGAGATCTCACCTTCCGTAGAAGTGCGCCAATCCATGCGGGGGGCAAGGAAGCATAATTCCCGGCATGGAGCCTGACAGGCGACGTCGGCCCCTCAACGCGATTACCTAGCACCCTCTGCATAACACGCAGAGCTTCGCCGTTGGTCCTTGTCAGAATCGCATGCGTTCCTGGACCACTTTGAGTGACGGTTTGCTCATCCTGGAATGACGTCGATGGAGGAAGCTGCGCAATTGCTTCACGTACATACAGCAGTTTCTCTTCATCAGGGCGATCACCCAGCAAGACTGATCGAACTTTTGCTGATAGCTCCGCAAGCGCAGGCTTTGCTCGATAATTGTGTCGTAGAACCTTATGTTGCAGCTCACCGCTATAAGTTTCCCGGATGCGTCGCCAATAGACGGAAGCACTCGCGTCGCTTTGCCCGGCACCCACAGCAAAGCCATAAATTGCCTGCGCGGGATCACCGAGGACGGTGAAGCCACATTCTGCCGCACCGTTTGGCGCCATTAAGCCCAGCAAGCTAAGGACTAACTCCCCCCGGATGCCGGGCATGTCCTGGAATTCATCGACTATTATGTGGCGGCGCTCGCCAATAAAGTTGCGCACCTCGTCTCGTCTCGGTCCTTGGATCAACGTTACGAGTTCGGCAATGTTTTGGTCGTAGTGGCGAGACAAAAGAAGGGTTGGCGAATATCCCATGAGCCGGAGTATACGAAACGTCCACGAATCAAACGTTCTAAGCGAAACGTGTCGAAGCTGCTCGAGCGTCCTGAGATTCGTCTGCGAAATAAGGGATATCCGCCGCGTCAGAGTGCGAACGGCACTCCTTGAGAAACTCAATACGAAAACCTGACCTGGCGACAATGAAGAGTTGACTAGATGACTAAGTCGACGCGCTGCCAGCTCGGTCTTGCCGGTACCCGGTCCCGCCTCAACGAGGATCCGCGCCGTCGCATCTGCCGCGATGATCTGCGCACGATCCAAACTATCATCGGGTTGTTCAAAGTCCTGCTCGAATCCTTGATCCCCGGGGTTCTTTTTTGCTGTCTCAACCATGATTCCCGCCCGCCTCATTGATATTGAAAATCGGCGGGAATTCAAGAAGCGGTTGTATTACAGGTGTTCGACTTGCACGAGGAGTGCAAATAGGCATCAATTACTAGAGCGCGGTGCCGTGGCTCTCAAAAAAATAGAGGATTCGCAGCTACGTTTCCGGACACCTATTCGGCGGTTTCCCTTTCTTCAGAGTTTTCCTTGGTTTCCCTTGTGAGACGATTTTGCGTCCGACTTTGGCCGCCTCGAAACCGTGCTTTGACAAAGCGTCGCCGAGAGTTTCTTTGCTGACCGCTGCTTTCCCCAAGGGGCCATGCTCGCCGGCATTCCCATCGTCCTTCGCATTGTGTGACATGCTCCTCTTTTCCTGACATTCTGTTATGGCGGCAACGATTCCACGGCTGCACCAAGCCAATTGACCAAAGCAGCGATCCATCCGTTGCTGTCTGTACGCGGCAAGAGCTATCCCTCGCGTTCGATCTTCACGTGCAGGTTCAACATTACTTCCTTCGCGAGAGCGATAATTCGATCGCGCTGTGGTTCGAGCATAGCCAGAACTCTCTCGTACTGCGCGTCAAGGATTTCGAAAACGTTGTCCTCCAGACGCCAGTTGATAGCGCTGTCTTTCGCTCTGGGATTCATTTCTGCGACGATCGGTGTGTTGCCCAGGCCGTATGAGTAAACCACTTTCCGAGCAATCATCGTTGCGCGCTCTACATCACTCCCTGATCCCGTCGAGCGGTCTCCGAACACCAGGAATTCGGCCGCCATCCCCGCGTAGGAGACAGCAATGCTGTTACAAAGCGTGGTGTCGGTTGGAATGTGGTTCTCTTCAAACTCGTATTCGGTAACACCTCCCAGTCGCCCCGGTGAGGCAGGATCGAAGCTTGGCTTGATTGTAATCATAGCGCTCGAAGCGTAACCTAAGGATAGGGCAACGAGCGCGTGGCCGGCCTCATGAACAGCCAAGCGAAATAAATTATCTGGTGAAAAGGATCCTCGCTCCGGAATCTTGGCAAGCAGGTCGCCCAGTTCAAGGTCTCGCTCCTGGTGCCGGGATATCGCGCTGGCGTCTCGCACGAGCCTTTCCAGGTCGGAGCCAGACCAACCTTCGAGGTTGTCGGCAATTTCGAGCAAGGATTCGAATTCAATCGTAGCGGCTGTATGCCAGTTGAGAATCTCGGCGCGAGTTTCCCTGTCCGGCAATGAGAGAGCGAACTTGTTCTCAATACGCCCACTTCGCAAAACTGCGGGGTCAATGAGCAGCGGGAAGTTAGTTGCCCCAACCAACAACACATTATCCTGCAACTTGTCCAGGCGGATCAGAAATTCATTGACCACCACCTGCCAGTACTGACCATGGGCATCATCGGCGAAATTGTCTCGGCGGCCAATGCTGTCCAGCTCGTCGATGAAAAGGACGGTTCCGCGACTGTCCTGTGCCGCCTGGAAGCAGGCTCTCATTGCCGCCAGCATGTCTCCAAGGTGACCTTTCGACTGCCAAGCGCCCACGGAGGTCTCGACGAATTTCATCCCCAGAGAACGTGCCAGTGCCTTAGCGGCAAAGGTCTTTCCCACGCCTGTCGGACCGTGGATCAGCACACCTGTGCGTAATTTTTTCCAAGACAGCTTACCCTGTCGGCACAGATCGACATCCTTGGCTAGTTGTCTTGCCCATTGCTTCAGGCTCTCATACCCGGGAAGCTCAAAAAGACTGGGCCCCTCATACGATAAGCTCTCGAAGTCGTCGAGCATGCGGAGTTGCTCTTCGTCGAGCGTCTGACGTGCAATCGCTGCCAGAAGGATACTCTGCGTGCTGGTTGTCAACACGGCCGCAACCTGATCCGGAAAGGGGCGCTTACCCGTTAGGCGTCGAACTGCCTGGATTTGGGCTGGAGAGGGAACCTCAATCGCAAGGATGGCGGCTGCTGCGAAACGCACCTCCAACGATACCTCCTCAATGTTCGTCGCTACCAGGACAGCGAGTCCTTCGAGATCGAAAGCGGAGACACTTTCCTCAAACCTCCCGTTCCTACGTTCAGGAACCGCGGTTCGAATCTTGGAGTTTCCCTCTACCCAATCGAATTCAGGAACGCCCTCAAAGAGGTATCGCGCTGCGGTACAATAGTCCGTCGGTCTGTAGCCTGCAGGTATTATGAAGATCACGAGACCTTTACCAACCAGTGCAAAAGCTTCCGCCTTCCTCAGCGCCCGGCGTATACCGGAATAGGCGAGAAACAGCGAGGGTGATTGCCGAAGTTTGTCGAGGCGATAACTAGGCATATGCTGACCCATCTTAATTTCTCTCGGAGCCGTGGGGCATGCCCAGTCGATACCATCGGTTCAGCGTTCGCGCGACAGCACGTTCGGAATCGAGGAAGAACAACTGGCTCGAAACGATCTCACGACCGTCCGGTATGTATGGATGCCCCGAGACAGTTCCTGACAAGGCATAGGCTGGCCCTAAGGTGAGCCTGTATGAGCGGAGAACGGGCGCCATCGCAAAATCTTCCTCGTCTAGCTCCTTGTTGCTGAAGCGGCGCAGGTCGTCGAGCAGGCGACGGGCGACATGGGGATCAATCAGGTTAAACGCCACGGCAGCAATCCTTCCAAGTTAGACCAATGAGCCTTACTAGCATGCGACGCCCTGGGCGTCACCCGGGCGCCCGCGGCGTCTAGCTTATTTTTTGAATCTTTGTCCGTGATGCTGTGGCGGCTTTTTGCTCAGCCAGCAGATTGCCAGATTCTGCAACTCGTGCGATTTCAAGCCCATGATGATCGTTCCGCCAAACGTGCTGCGCGCAGCACGAGAACTTCTCGGCCTGAAACAGGTGACCGCCGCCGAAGGCGCAGGCATCTCCAGGCGAACCATTCAACGGCTCGAAGCCGGAGATTTCGATCAGAAGCACACCTCGATCGTACTTCGGACTTACTACGAGGGCCAGGGAATCGTTTTCGTTCGGCCGACAGACGGCCACGGTTGGGGGCTGATTGATAACTCGGAGCCGAGCAAAGCCGATCGACTGGGTTCGGTCGAGGGATACTAGGACCTTATTCGCGAGCGTCGAACAAGCTCTGACGGGTTAGCTCGCGCCATCTCGACGAGATCAGTCCGCCGCCACGCACTCACGTACCGAATTTAATTCGTATAATCCAATACTTAGCATGGTTCGCAGTTTCATACGTAGTGGCGCGCCACTATTTTCAGAAACTTGCGAGACGCCATCCAAGCAGATGAAGTATGCGGAGCGGTGTTTGGATTGTGACCAAACACGAGAGCGCTAGCCAGGTATGGCGGCGTCAGCTGAAGCCACGAGATTTTACTAGCATCCAGATGCAGCACCTCGTTCAAAAGCTCGCCTGCACTGACCTAACCAGTGCGGAGGCTATCGACAGCCTAGACCCCGCTGCTCAGGCTTCACATTTGGCGGCAGTACCGCTTGACTCCTCATGTCGCCATGGCAGGTTCCGGACAGAACAGCTCTGTGAATCGCAAGCGAGATGAGCAGAGACCGAGACAAGCAGTAAGTGGAATAGTGACGGATAAGGAAACCTGCCATGACTCCAGCCCGCTTCACCGAATGCCTTCTCCACATCCGTTGGACGCCGATCAATCTTGCGTCGGCACTGCAGTGCCAGCTGTCCTGGGTAGAAGCGTTGGAAGCGGGAAACGAGGAGATACCAGCCGGGCTGGCCGCATGGCTCGAAGAGCTCGCGCAAGCTCATGAGGCTTTGCCTCCGCCTACGAGCTACCGCGGCAAGAGGTCTGCATGACCTTGGCGAACAACCTGGACGGTGATGGCCCGACCAAAGGCGAAGCCTAGGAACGGAGTGGCAAGAATATGGAAAACGGCGATGAATCTGGCTCCCTCTACTATCGGATCGTAGGAGAGAACTCGAACACCAATGAAGGGCTTGGCCGACTGCTCGCGGTGATTGCCGTCTTCATCGTTGTTTTTGGAACGATTTTTTGGGCGCTGATCCCCTGACGACGACAGCAAAGCCGACGAAGCTGCTTTGAGAAGCTTGCCAAGAGGACGGCATTGAAATGGTGGCGTGTTTACTCATATCGCGCCCCTTTTTTTTGTCTGGCCAAGCCCAATCCAATCAATACGTTTGACCCAAAACTTCAGGCTCGACCTTGGTGACGTCATCTCCCACAAAAACAATGAGATAACCGCTTTCGGCTTCAACTTTGTTCGCAAGTATCCGAAGTTGGAGATGATATGGTTCCTGCTTCCATGCATCGGGCCGCTCCGGCGCGACCAGCACGGTTGTTTGCGGTCCCTGACTGTAGATCATCATTTTCGAACGTGACGGCTCCCACTCCGCGCCCAACGCCTCATGGGTCATCCACATGCAGAGAAAATCCCGACAGAGCTGCGGTCGGTTTTCGTAGATCGTGCAACCATGACCCTCGACGCAATTTCCGCACATTTCATTGGCGGGCTTTGCGAACTCATCGATTTCCGGCAGGCGACAGCAAAGGGTGCAGGTCCCGCATGTACGGCCTGGAACTATGTCAACGCGTGTGTTCATGCCTGTGTACTTATCATTTCAATCTCTACCTCAGTAGAGGTAGTGCTTGGCATTAGCGAAGTCGGCAACTGACCAAATGCCTTCCCGGCCTTCCGGCATACCAGCACTCTATCATGGAGCGCCACGGACACATGTTCGGATCAGTGCGTTGTGGGCACGGTTTCCGCTCTGCGCCGCGTTCCTTGGTGCCTCTGTGCTTCTGGATGGTAGGCATTGCCGTTGGGAGCGGCGCCAACTGGTGCATGATCTTCGCCAGATTTTAAGATCTCAGAGGCCCTTGAGACACTTGCAGTTTCAGCGAGACCCAATTCAACACAGGTTTCGTAGAACCAACATCGCTCGCATTAATCAGGCTTGTTAAGCCAGGAGCGCGAGTGCCCAGCTTCGCACTTTAAAGTGTCTGATCTCCCCAATCTGGGTGATGTCACGGGGTCATGTCTGCCGTACCCCTTGGCCGGTCACGCAACAGAAGGGGACAAATATGCGCATTTCTGCCGCAATGATGACGATGGCGATTGCAGCATCTTGGATGACGTTCACCCAGCCGGTCGAAAGCTTCGCCGCGTCGAAGAAAGCCGCTGCTCAGACCACCTCTTGGGACGGCACCTGGTCCGGAAAATGGGGTGGCAAGTCGTCTGGCAAGGTCACTATCAAAAACAATAAAGTGACCTCTTACTACTTTAAAGGTCGGCCCCAGGCCGTCGGCGGCACGAAAGTGTCTGGCAAGACGCTCCGGTTCGGATCGGGATACAGCGTAACGATGACAATGACCGGCGCCAATTCGGCTGACGCGACATGGAAAGGCGACGGAACAGCTACGGCCGCCATGACCCGATAGTGATCCTTGGCTAAAGCAGTCCACAAGTGAACTCGACGCACATTAGAAGGCTGCCGCTGCCAACCGTGGAAAGCGGGTGCAGGACACCAGAGTAACCAGCCCGACTTTTGAAGATGCGCGCCAATCCCCCTGAGAGAGATTTGATCTCATGGGGATTGTATCTTTTGTGTGTAGCTCCGTCGGCAGGCAAACCGGTTCTCGTCGACCGTTTTGCCCTCGTATCAGCCGGGATTTCGGGAAGGGAGCTTACCGCTCGATAGACCTGATACTTGCGACCGCGGCAAGGAAGTCTGCTTGACGAGGCATTCCCGACTTCGAGAGGATTGCCTTGACATGGCTGCGTACCGTTTCCGTGCTTACGGAAAGCTGTAGTGCCACGGACGTGACGTCATGTCCCGTTGCCAGAACACGCGCGACCTTCGCCTCTGCCGGCGTGAGATCGAACAATCCCTGAATGGTTTCGGCGGAAGGCACGCGTTGGCGGTCAATCGGCGTGACAATCAGGAAAACAGCCGCGTTGGTGAAAATGTCGCGTGCATTGCCTTCGACCGCAACGATGTGGACGACGGCGGGAGGCTGGTCGTCTAACTGAGGCAGCGGAAAAGAGCGACTGGCCAGACTTCCGTAAATTCGATGCTGCTCCAAAATGTTCGACAAAAGAGTGTTGGCCGGAACATGGTGAAAGCCGACGCGACCATAGGCTGCCGTCACGATCTGGGGCTTCATTTCCTCCAGAAGCTTGTTCGCGCCAATGACGCGCCCATCGCTTCTCAGTATGGCCGATGGCAATCCACTGATTTGCAGAGCTTCGATGGCGGCATTGATCCTCTCGAATTCCAGCCGACTGGACATCATGGCGGCGCGCGCAAGATGCGGACGAAGCTGATCGAGATAGGAAATTGCAGCCCTCGTGATCGGACCAGTCACTTCCTTTTTCTCAACCGCAAAGATAATGCGGTCACCACTCGGGGCGGTGATGAAAGTAGAAGTACCGAAGCCATAGCCCAACGGCCTCATAACCTCCGTGAAAATTGGCTGTGCGGCACACTCCTCCTCCGTGAACAGCTGCGCCTCGTCAATGAACCCTTGATGATCGACGGTCAGCAGTTTGGCGGCGCGCGTATTTCGGGCAATCCAACCCTCGTCTAGCATCTTCTGACGAAGGTCGGCGAGCGACGCAGATGAGATTGCCCTGCTCGAGGCCGCGTTCGAATTGAACAAAGCCGTGCCGTGAGCGCCCGCTGCTCTCGCCATGTCATCAAGAACCTGTGGCCACGTCTCGGGTACGAAGGCGGCTTCATAGATCAGGTCCAGTGTCCGGGCGGTGTCATGCATGCGCCGTGTTCCCTGCAGCTTTTATCGCAATTCGGATCGATCAAAAGAAAATAGGAGAGTTGTCTCAACCCCTGGTAAACACAGCGCTCATGATCACTCTTTTTGGGAAGATGGAATTTACTTCCAGGACCAAGAAAGCGTTTTCACGACATCACCCAAATTGGTGGTGACGATCACCTATCGTTTCGCAACTATTCGGCGTTCCGCTGCGAGGATGCGTCGCTGATAAAACCTGACGACCATGTGCTTATTGATGTGCTTGCTCATGCATCCCCTCAGGAGAGCGGCGACGCCGCCACGAAAAATGTGCATCGCTCTCCGCATAAAGGTAGCGGAAACGGCACGTGACGTCGTGAGGGCAGGTTGAATCCCGACTGATGGCGCAGTTTTTGCGGGGAGAGCATCCGAAAGGCATGGGATCACGTATGATCCCATGCCTTCCATGCGTTCCGGCAACAGCGGATCACCGGCAGCAAGCGCAGCGGACGGGTGTTCGGTTTGGGATGCTGCGCGGTACTGTTTTTGGGCTGGGCCACACTCCTTGACGCTTCTGTGCTTCTGCTTGACGCGCTCACAACTCCCCAAATGACACTACGACGCCCGCTTGAGATCGTGCCCGTGTTGAATGTCCAGCAGTTCGAGACCGCGCCGGACTTCGGGCGCATTCATGAAGAGCTGCCAGAGAAGGCCGGAACGATAGTTCTCGATCATCGCGACGATCGGTCCCTGGTTTATGGCGAGCCAGGTCTTCGCAATCCACGATCCGTTCGCCGAAAACGAATCCACAAATCCATATTTTCCCCAGAGTGCGCCCTCCCGGAACCGGAAGAAGTGCCGAAGAGCTGCCTCGGCTTCGGCTGGCAGGAAGGGAAAGCTCGAAAGGGCGGCCGTTGGCGCGATGATACCCACGTCATTTTCCGGGCAGCTCGCAATGTATCCATTGGGTCCGTGCGAGGATGTGAGACCCCAGCACGCGGGTCCGTAGCCATCATGTCCGCCCGGGTTGCTTACGCAATGGTGATAGTTGATGCGCGTATGCGCCACGGTCTGCTCCCAGTAGTCGGCGTATCGGTCACGCATGGCCCGCGGATCCAGCGTGCAGAACGAATAGTGGGAGAGGAACAGCGGCCCGCCGTAGGGCGGTCCCATCGGCAAGATCTGACCGTGGTAAGAGTTGTTGTTCGAAATCGTGCCATTGCGCGCCCAACCCGAATGATAGGCACCGGCATCAATACGATGTCGCGTGGCACCTGCGCCAAGGACATAGGCAATCAAGCCTTCGTTCCACCCGGTGATCGGCGTGTTCATGTGCCAGTCGTGTCGGTGGCTCCAGTGCCAGAAGAGGGTGGCCTGCCCTCCCCGCGTGTACCACGACCATTCGACGGCATCCTTGATGGCATTGATCTTCGATCTCACTGCTGCTTCCGTTGCCTCTTCCCGCGAAAAGAACTCCCGGGCGCAGATCATTCCCTGGACCAGCAATGCCGTCTCGACGAGGTCTCCGCCGTCATCGAACTTGGAGAAGGCCACGGCCTCGCTCGTCGCCCCGTTGACGAAATGCGGAAACGCCCCGTGAAATCGTGGAACGCGGTCCAGCGCCTCCAGCATCTGGTTGAGCCGGCCGCAGGCTTCTCCGCGCTCTATCCAGCCGCGACTGACGCCGACAACGATGGCCAGGAACGCAAACCCCGTCCCTCCGATCGAAACGAGATCATTGCGGGGGTTGGAGCGAACCAGCCGCCTGTCATAGGTGAGACCGCTCACAGGGTGAGCACCATCCCAGAAGTAGGCGATCGTCGCATGCTGAAGCCGATCAAGCAGTTCGGCGAGTGGAGTATCCGGGTGCGCCTCCGTTTCTGGTGATTGGGGTTTGAGCTTCGATAGGTAAGACTTCATTTCAAGATGCCGTAGGCCATTGTGGTATTGAATGGAGGGGTAAGCTTCCCGCCCTGGATGACACCGTTGCGAGACGTGAGACTGGGCCGCACACCATCGGCCCAGACCGCATAATGGGGTCGTCCTTCTAAAGTCGCTGGTGATGCGAACCGGACGTTAGGCTCCGCCGCCAGCCAGTTCAATTTCGTCAGGACGAAGGAACTGACGCAACTCGACGCAATCGATGCATCAGCAGGAATGACACCCCGGCGCCTCCTCAGCGGTTGTCGCCCTGCCGTAGTCGGATAGCATCCGCTCAGGCGCCGCCTACGATTTTCCTCACCCGGCTCGCCGCCTCGGACAGGCGTTCGGCAGAAAGGTCCCCCGCCCGCACGGCAGCGGCAACGCCTTCGCACAGGGCGTCGAGATGCGGCCCGCCACCGACGAGCAACAGATCGGCCCCCGCATTGAGGGCCGCCGTCGCCGTTTGCAGCAGCGATTTTCCGCGGATCGTCGCAGGCGCATCGAGATCATCGCTGACAATCAGGCCCCCAAATCCGAACCGTTCGCGCAGGAGACCAATGACGGCGGGCGACGTGCTGGCAGCATTCTCCGCGTCGAGCGCCACCACCGGTGCGGGTCCGGTCATGATTGCCTTGGTCCCGGCTTCAATGGCCGCCGTGAAGGGCAACGCGTTCTTGAGGATGCGGTCGAGGGGCGTATGCAATGAAACATCGACGAGCGCCGGGTCCGCGTCCAGATGGTTGAATCCCGGAAAGTGCTTCGTTACGGCCGACACCCCGCCCGCTGGACACCCCTGACGAATGCCGCCACCATCCTCGCAGTGGCCTGCAGATCGTTGCCGGGCGTGCGACCGCTTAGCCAGGGATTGCTGCCATCAACGATGTCGGCAATCGGTGCGAGGAACATGGTCACGCCAAGCTCGCGCGCCGCTGCCGCGGTTCGGAAGCATCGTTCTTCAAGCATCTCTTCGGACAATGAATTGGCTTCAGCGCGTCCCGGGAGCGGCGAAACCAGCCCCTGTAGCCGTTCGATCCCTCCGATCTCCTGGTCGACGGCGACGATCAACTCCGGCCTTCGGGCCTTGAGCCTTGCAATGCAGGCGCGAAATTTGTCCGGCGTTTCTGCTGCCAGCCTCTCCTTGGACATGGCACGCGCCACGTACTCCGCCCGTGATTCCCCGATCAGAACGGAACAGCCGCCCATCTCGAGAAACGAAACCAGCGCTTCCTCGAACTGAAGATTGTCGAATGCAGGCAAGAAGACCGCCCTGGCATCCTGGTCGATTGAAGAGGTCATCGCAAAACTCCGAAAATAGTGTTGATTTTATTAGACTTTCTCGACGTCGAGGCCGAGTTCCTCGATCCGCTTCAAGATGGGGTTGTCGTGAGCGTCCGTAAAAAGGCTCGAAACGGCGGATAGCGGCGCGACCTCGTGTGTCGCGGCGCGCCCGAGCTTTTCAGATGATGCCAGCAGCAACGTCTTGTTTGATGCCTTCATCATCGCGGCCTTCATAAAGGCGTCGTCGTAGTCATCCGCTCGAACCACCAGATCGTCATCGATGCCGCATGTGCCGAGAACACAGAAATCCGCGCGCAACGCCCGGATTGCTTCCACCGTTGCGGCGCCAGTCGAACTGCGTGTCAGTTTGTTCAGCCGCCCGCCAAGCAGGATCACCTCGGCAAGGGGATGTTCGAGGGCGGCGGCAGCCACATCAATGGCGGTGGTAACCACCCGCACGGGAAGCGTCGCAGGAAGACTACGGATGAAATGAACAATCGTCGTGCTGGAGTCGACCAGCAATGTCGACCCCGCAGGGATCGTGGCAGCCGCCGCCCTGCCGATTAGCTGCTTCTCCTCGTTCCCGAGTGCTTCTCGCCTTTGATATTCAAGGGCCGGGGTCACCAAACGAGATGCTCCCCCATGGAAGCGCTGGACAAGGCCTGCGTCCGAAAGGTCACGCAGGTCGCGCCGGATCGAGTCCTCCGAAACTCCGAATTCGGCAGCCAGTGCCGTGGCAATCACGCGTCCGGTTGAATTCACACGCTGGAGAATGATGGCCTGTCGCTCTTCCGGCGCGAGGGACGCCGCGTCCATTTTCTCTTCGCTCATGCCTGGCTGTCCGCAGATCGAGTAAGGATGCCAAGATCGACAAGGCGGCGCTCAAGATCGCTGGCAGTCCTGAAGTGCTCGGTTTGAAAACCGACCTTCTGCGCGGTCTTGATGTTTGCCAGATTGTCGTCGATGAAAATGCACTGATCAGCAGGAACCCCAGCGCGCTCAAGAAACAGTTCGAAGATCTCCGAACCCGGCTTCACCAGCTGTTCTCTGCCGGACACCACCAGGACGTCGAACAAGCCGAGAAATGGAAAGCGCTCGGAAGCGCGTGGGAACGTTTCGGCCGACCAGTTGGAAATCGCATGAACCGCCACTCCCGAGGACTTCAGGCGCTCGAGTATGCGCGCCGTTCCGGGCACCTCCCCTCCAAGCATTTCATCCCAGCGCAGCCAGTAGGCCTCGATCAGCTCGGCTTTCTCCGGATGAAGCTTTGACAGTTCCGCAATCCCGTCTGCGAAGGGCTTGCCGGCGTCAAACTGCTCGTTCCATGCGCTCGTGCAAACCTTGCCCAGAAACTCGGACACCTCCGCGTCATCGGCGAGCAACTTTCGATAGAGGTAAGCGGGGTTCCAATCGATCAGAACGCCGCCAATATCAAAGACAACTGTGTTGGGGACCATAGCGCACCTTTTCGCATGAAGACAAAAAAATAATGCATGAAAACGCACATAGCCGCAATATCACGCATAAGTATTTATAGTCACACTTTGTCTCACGCATTTACATGCATCTTCGTGCATCCATGGCGAACCTCATTGGAAGCTCCGCTTCACAAGCCGAAAAGGAAGAGCCGGATAGACAGACTGTCGTTTCCATGGAGCGTATTTGCGGAAGCTTCGGCGGTCAGGCCGCTCGCTCCGCCCATGCTGAAGCAGCCGCCAAGCAGGATTTGTCCGTCGGGCTGCTGCCCGGGCAACCTGGCGGGCGTCCGCGCGCATGCTTGCCGTCAGGAGCGAAGGAAATTCGCCGCCCGTTCACCGATCATGATGCAAACAGAATTGGGATTGCCGGAGATCAGCGTCGGCATGACGGACGCGTCGGCCACACGAAGCCCGTCGATGCCTCGCACCCGCAATTGCGGGTCGACCACCGCCATCTCGTCGCCACCCATCCGGCACGTTCCCGAGGGATGCAGCGCCGCGTGCGCATCCCGCTGGCAGAACGCCCTGATGTCCTCGCGGGTCTTGAGCTTCGGGGAAGGAGTGTGTCTCGTCGCCACATATTTCGCGATCGCAGGCTGTTCCATGATGTCGATGGCCGCCATGGTCCCGTCCGTTATCGCTTCCAGATCATAGGCATCCGAGAAATATCGAGGAGCGACGCGCGGATTTGCAGCCGGGTCGGCACTCGCAAGCGTCACCTCCCCCCTGGAACGCGGCCTAATCTGGCCAAGATTGACCGTGCAACCGTTTCCACCGGGCACGGCATCGACCCCTTCCTCGATCCCTGCACCGACGACCATGAAATATTGGATGTCCGGCACCGCTTCACTCTTGTCTCCCCACCAGAAGGCGCCGCCTTCGATGAGGTTCGAGGAAGCAGGGCCATTGCGAAAGAGGGCGTAGTTCAGACCCGCCGCTGCCTTCCAGTGCAGCTTCTTGTACTTGTCGTAGCTGTGCGGCCCGTTGAGTTGGTAGACCAGCGATATCTCAATGTGATCCTGAAGGTTCTGCCCCACGCCCGGCAGATCGGCATGCACCTTGATGCCTTGCCGCCGGATCTGGTCGGCGGGACCAATCCCGGACAGCATCAGGAGCTTGGGCGTGGCAATCGCACCGGTCGAAACGACTATCTCGCCCCGCGCCCTATAGGTGACCTGCCGCTTGCCCTGGATGCACTCGAGACCAACCGCCCTTCCATTCTCGATGATCAGCCGCGTGACCGTCGTCCCGGTCGCGATGCGCAGGTTTCGCCGCTTGCGGGCTGGATTGAGATAGGCAACGGCCGCGGAACTGCGCCGACCATTTCGCGCGGTGATTTGATACAGGCCACATCCGGTCGGATCTCCGGAGTTGAAGTCGGGATTGTAGGGCAGGCCAGCCTGCTGGCACGCCTGCAGCCAGGCGCGCGTCAACGGATGAATGTAGTCGACGTCGGAAACGCCAAGAGGTCCGCCGACACCATGGACCTCATTGCAGAAGCGGTTGTTGTCTTCCGCGCGTTTGAAGTAAGGCAGGACGTCCTCGTAGGCCCAGCCCTCGGCCCCCATGGCAACCCACTGGGCGTAGTCGGACGGAACGCCTCGTATGTAGATCATGGCGTTGACCGAGCTTCCACCTCCGAGCACCCTCGCCTGCACCATGGTGGGAACCTCGGCGCGCCCTTGCTCCGGCATGGACTCCCACGGAATGCGCTTCAGGAGCGGCCCCTGAGCCGTCTTGTAGTATGCGCCAGGAATGTGGATGTACGGATTGAGATCGCGCGGACCTTCCTCGAGAAGCAATACCTTCGCGGTCGGATCTTCGGAGAGCCGGGAGGCGACGACGCATCCGGTGGATCCACCGCCGACGACGATGTAGTCATAGGTATGGAGCTCATCGGCCTCGCCCGAACGCTTCCCCAGCTGTGCCGGTCCTTGATCACCAAATCCCATTAGCCCTGCCTCGAAATGGAGGCTCCGGCCTTGATCGCCAGAGCAGAAATCGTGAGTGCTGGATTGACCGCCGCCGACGTTGGCAAAACCGAGGCGTCGGTGACGTAGAGGTTTTCCACGTCGTGGCTGCGGCAATCCAGATTGACCACCGACGTTCGCGGATCGTTGCCCAGGCGAGCGGTGCCGCACTGGTGAGAGGTCGTCTTTCGACCGAAGGTGTGAGTGAGAACGATTGGAAAGCCGGCCTTGCGCATCACGGCGCGCGTCTTGCTGATCAGTGCCTCGTGAGCCCGCATGTTCGTGCGGACCCAGTGCATCACGATGTGGTCGTCGCGAACCATGACCCGGCTCTCTGGGCTCGGAAGATCCTCGCTGGTCAGGAACCAGCCGTAAGCGTAGCGCGCCAGCAGCCTTGTGAACCAGGCAGGAGCCGGAACTGGAAAGTTGGCCTTCAGAATGTTGCCCGTGATGTGGCCAAGGAGCTGAACGTTCCCTAGCGGGAAACCGAACTCGTTGTCCTCGTTGTAGAAGTCGTTGAACGCGATCGTCTTCTGGTACACGCTGGTGTTCGGCGAGAACGGGTTGATGGTAAGCATCGCGGTCGTGTTGTGGTTCATGAAGTTGCGACCCAGCTGATCGGAGCTGTTTCCGAGACCCGTTGGGTGCGCCTTGTTGGCCGACCGCAGCATGAGTGCCGCGGATTGCACGGCTCCGGCCGCCACAGCGAACAGATCCGCCGAGATGCGATGCTCGACCCCGTCCTTCACATAAACCGCCGCCGTAACCCTGCGTCCGCTCTCGTCCGTTTCCAGCCGTGACACGCTCGCGCCTGTGATCACGGTGACATTTGGATTCTTCAGCGCCTGTGCAAGCGGGCCGGCTTCCGCATCAATCTTGCCTGCGTCGGTGCCGGGAAATGCGTCCCATCCGGTCTTGGCCCTTTTCAGCCAGGCGTCTATGTCAACTGCAAGCGGAAGCGATGACGGGTGGATACCCACCTTTTCCAGTTTCTTGCGAACCGAAGCGATTGCCGGTTCGTCAGGAACTGGCGGAAAGTCGTAGGGCTTGGCGTGGAAAGGTTCCGTCGCATCCTGCTGAGTGGATCCCCGAACCTGGAACACGGTCTCCGCCGCGTCGTACCATGGGGCAAGCTCTTCATACGAGAGCGGCCACCCCGGGGATGCACCATCCATGTGCGGCCTCGGGAGGAAATCCTGCGCGCGGTAGCGATACATGACCGCGCCGTAGAACTTCGAGTTTCCGCCCACATAGTAGTAATTTCCAGGAAGGAAGCTCTCTCCGTCAGTGCCTAGCCACTCCTCGGAAGAGCGGTAGAACCCCTTCTGAAAGATCGCGACGTCATCCCTGGCCTCGGGGCTGTCCTTGAGATAGCCACCCCTTTCGAGAATGACGATGCGTCGCCCGGAAGAGGCCAAGCTGTAAGCCAGCGAGGCTCCACCGATCCCCGACCCGATGATGACGATGTCAGCCGTCTGCGCCATGAATCGTCCTCAGTCGATACGCGTTTCGGTTTCGAGATCGAAAAGAACGACCTTGGAGGTGTCGATCGACAAGCGGGATTCGCGGCCTGCACCAGCCTGCTTGGGCGGCAATCGCGCGGTGACTTCCACACCCCCGAGATGGAAGACGACGAGCGTATCCGGACCTGTAGGCTCGACGACGTCGACGTCCACCGTCACGGTCGATGCCGACGAGCCGTTCGCGAGCGAGAAGTTCTCGGGACGTATGCCGACAAGCAAGCGCTTGCCCGCGTACTTCCGCGCGGCTTCCGCGGAAAGGGAGATCCCGGAAATTCGGCCCGCCGGCTTTCCTTGAATATCCACGACGGCGGTAACGACATCACCCTGCACATCCAGGACGGCGGGAACGATGTTCATCGCTGGAGAGCCGACGAACTTTGCGACATACACGTTGGCTGGGCGGTCATAGACGGCCTGTGGCTCGTCAAGATGCTGCACCACCCCGTCCTTCATGACCGCGACCCGCGTAGCAAGCGTCATTGCCTCGATCTGATCGTGAGTGACGTAGACGATCGTGGTCCCAAGGCGGGCATGCAAACGCTTGATTTCCGTGCGCATGTCGACGCGAAGCTTGGCGTCGAGGTTGGACAGCGGCTCGTCGAACAGGAAGAGTTTCGGCTGCCGGACGATGGCCCGTCCCATCGCGACACGCTGGCGCTGGCCACCCGACAATTGGGCAGGCTTGCGGTCAAGAAGGTGGGTGATCTGCAGCAGGTCCGCCGCTGTTTTTGTGGCCTTGTCGCGCTGGGGCTGGGACAACCCGCGGATCTTCATGCCGAACTCAATGTTCTGGCGCACCGTCATCGTCGGATACAGCGCATAGGACTGGAACACCATCGCGATATCCCGATCCTTGGGTGACAGGTCGTTGACGACCTTGCCCGCGATCCGGATCTGGCCGCCGCTGATGGATTCAAGACCGGCAATCATGTTGAGGAGCGTGGACTTGCCACAACCGGATGGTCCGAGAAGGACGAGAAAATCACCCGTGCCGATGTTGATCGACACCTCCTTGAGGACCTCGACACTGCCGTATGTTTTGCGAACGCGATCAATTTCAAGAGTGGACATGGGATCAGCCTTTCACGGCACCAGCGGTCAGCCCGCGGACGAAGTAGCGCCCTGCGACGATGTAGACCAAAAGGGTTGGGATAGCGGCGATCATGGCAGCGGCCATGTCGACGTTGTATTGCTTGCGCCCGGTCGTCACGTTGACGATGTTGTTGAGCGCGACTGTAATCGGGCTGCTTGAGCCGGATGTGAAGGACACGCCGAACAGGAAGTCGTTCCAGATCTGAGTGAACTGCCAGATGCAGGAGACCACGATGATCGGGATCGACGTCGGCAGAATCACGCTCCAGAAAATGCGGAAGAATCCGGCGCCATCGACCATCGCAGCCTTCGTCAGCTCGTCGGGCAACGACACGAAGTAGTTGCGGAAGAACAGCGTCGTAAAGCAGATGCCGTAGGAAACGTGAACTAGGACGAGGCCTGGAATGGAGCCTGCGAGACCCAGGATTCCGAGGGTTCGTGCCATCGGAATAAGGGTTGCCTGGTATGGCAGGAAGCAGCCGAACAGCAGCAGGCCGAAGACGAAGTTCGAACCCGGAAACTTCCATTTCGTGAGGATGTAACCGTTGATCGCTCCGATGCCCGTCGACAGGATGACGGCCGGGATCACCATCATCAGTGAATTGACGAAATAGGGCTTCAGACCGGTGCATTCGGTCCCGATGCACGCTTGCGACCAGGCGGCCCGCCAGGCATCGAAGGTAACAGCCTTCGGCACGCCGATGAACGACCCGCCATAGATCTCATCGAGTGACTTGAGAGAGGTCACCACCATGACCCAGAGAGGCATGAGGTAGAGCAAAGCAACAACAAACAGACAGCCGTAGACGAACAGGCGCCCGAGGCGGACCTTGCCGGATTGTGAGAGAGCTTCAGCCATTGTTACGCTCCCGGAGTTCGGAATAGAGATACGGGACGATGATGGCCGCGACCGTCATCAGCATCATCACGGCGCTTGCCGCGCCGACCCCCATCTGGTTGCGGCGGAAAGTTGCGGAGAACATGAAGGTGGACGGGAGCTCCGTAGCCGTGCCGGGCCCGCCGTTCGTCAGCGCCAGAACCAGGTCGAAGCTCTTGATGGCGATGTAGCTCAGAAGCACGATCACGCTGAGCATCGCGGGGCGCAACATCGGGATGATGATCTGCCGATAGATCAGGGGCAGGCTCGCTCCCTCGATCTGGGCGGCCTTGATGACGGAATTGTCGATCCCGCGCAGTCCTGCCAGGAAGATCGCCATCGCAAAGCCCGAGGATTGCCACACCCCTGCGACGACAACCGTATAGATCGCCATCTTCGGGTCGGTGATCCAGTCGAACCGGAATGTCGTCCAGCCAAGATCGTTGACGACCTTCTGAACGCCGAGCCCCGGGTTCATGATCCACTTCCAGGCCGTACCCGTCACGATGAACGACAGAGCCATCGGATAGAGATAGATAGCCCGCAGCGCACCCTCGGCGCGTATGTTCTGGTCGAGAAGGATCGCCATCAGCAACCCGAGCCCGGTCGACAACGCAAGGAAGAGCGCAGAAAAGATAAAGAGATTGGCGACAGCCGTATGCCATCGAGGCGTGGCCCAAAGGCGTACGTATTGCTCGAGACCCACGAAATCGTAGACGGGTACGAATTTCGAGGAAGTGACGGAAATCAGACCGGTCCAGAGAATGAACAGGTAGACGACTACGATGACGACGAGCAAGCTGGGAGCAACCACAATGCGCGGAAGCCAGCCTGCCAATCGCGAAGACATGCGCGTGGAGGCGCTCATGGGTCAGCTCCGATGGCGAGTTCTATCGGGGGGCCGGGACAGACCCGGCCCACCCTTTCAACAACCTGGGTTTAGCGGGCGTTATCGATGCCGGAGACCAGCAGCTTCACCGCGTCTTCCGAGCTCATGTCGCCCACGAAGAACTGTGCGGTAACGTCACTGAACACCGACGCGAATTCCGGCTTCGCTGCGAAACCATGGGTCATCGCGCCCTGCATGCTGCCCTTTTCGATAGCGGTTGCACGCTCGGCAAAACCGAGCTTCGCGCAATCGTCGAAGTCATCAACGGCTACGTCCGTGCGGGCAGGAATCGAACCCTTGATGAGGTTGAAGCCCTTCTGAACCTTCGGATCCATGATCGTCTCGGCGAGCGCTACCTGTGCCTTCTGGACGTTTTCATCCTTCACCGTGAACATGCCGAAGCTGTCGATCACGTACTGGAAGGAAGTGATCTGGGCGGGCGTCGCAAAGCAGTAGAAGTCCTTGTTCGGCTTCAGACCCTTTGCGAGGAACTCCCCCTTGGCCCAATCGCCCATGAACTGCATGGCGGCTTCGCCGTTGATCACCATGCCCGTGGCGACAGCCCAGTCACGTCCGACGAAGTTGTCGTCCACCAGGCCACGGACTTCGCGAAGCATGTCGAAGACCTTGACCATCTCGGGGCTGCCGAGAGCTTCCGGATCCAGATCGATCGCCGTCTTCTGGTAGAATTCCGGTCCGTTCACGTCGGAGAGAAGCGCATCGAAGATGATGCCGATCTGCCAGGGTTCGTCACCCATTGCGATCGGAACGATGCCCTTTTCCTTCAGCTTCTTGCCGGATTCGATCAGCTCGGCCCAAGTCTTCGGCACGGCGATGCCCGCGTCGTCGAAGATCTTTTTGTTGGCCCACACCCAGTTCTGGCGGTGCATGTTGATCGGCGCCGCGATGAAGGCATCGCCGGAGGTGACAAACGGCAGGAGCTGGGGAGCCAGAGCTTCGCGCCATTCATGTGTCGTAGCCAGATCATTCAGGTCACGGACGACGCCCTGTTCGGCCCACTGAACGCCTTCCCAGCCGAGAAACTGCATTGCGCCCGGGGGATCGCCGGCGGTGAGACGCGAGCGGAGAGCCTGCTGAGCATTCGCGCCGCTCATGCCGCCGACGGCGGAATCCTTCCACTGATATCCCTTCGCTTCAAGGTCCTTGCGGATGACGTTCAGTGCGTCGACTTCACTCTGGGAAACCCAATGGTGAAGAACTTCGATCGTTCCGTCAGCGCGGGCCGCGACGGGCGCGAGCATCGTTGCGGCAATAAGGGTAGTAAAAAGCTTGTTCATCAAATCACTCCTCTGGTTAGGTTTGGTTCGCAGGCCCTTGGCAGGCTCTTGCGCGAAAGCTCTTAGTTGGGGTCCGCAGGCATCGCGTAGCCGACATTCCTCCCGCCATAGCGGCGGACACGAATGTTTGCCTGTTCGGCATGGCCGGCGAATCCTTCCATCAGGCAAAGCCGTGACCCGTAGGCACCGATCATGGCGGAGGCCTCATCGGTGAGGATCTTCTGGTAGGTGCATGTCTTCAGGAACTTTCCGACCCACAAGCCGCCGGTGTAGCGGGCAGCCTTGTTCGTGGGCAGCGTGTGATTGGTTCCGATCACCTTGTCGCCGAAGGCAACGTTTGTCCGGGCGCCCAGGAAGAGAGCCCCGAAGTTCTTCATATTGTTAAGGAAGTAGTCTGGCTCGCGCGTCATGACCTGAACATGTTCGGAGGCGACGCGATCCCCTTCCGCGACCATCTCCTCGATTGTGTCGCACAGGATGATCTCGCCGCAGTCTTCCCATGCCTTGGCGGCGATACCCGCGGTCGGCAGGATCTCGAGCAGGCGCTCGATCTCGGACAGCGTGTCGCGAGCTAGCTTTTCCGAATTGGTGATGAGGACGGCCGGAGAGTTCGTACCGTGCTCCGCCTGGCCAAGAAGATCGGTCGCTACCAGTTCTCCATCAACGCTGTCGTCGGCGATGATGAGCGTTTCGGTCGGACCAGCGAAGAGGTCGATGCCGACCTTGCCGAACAGCAGACGCTTGGCCTCCGCGACATAGGCGTTGCCCGGTCCGGCCAGCATGTCGACGGGTTCAATTGTCTCCGTGCCATAAGCCATGGCAGCGATCGCCTGGACCCCGCCGAGGCAGTAGATTTCGTCGGCACCCGCAAGCGCCTGGGCAGCGACGATCTTCTCGGCAATCTTGCCCTGGAAGGGCGGTGCACAGGTGATGACGCGCTCGCAGCCAGCGACACGAGCAGTCAGAACCGTCATGTGCGCCGATGCCAGCAGGGGGTATTTGCCGCCCGGCACATAGCAACCGACGTTTTGGATTGGCACGTTCTTGTGGCCGAGGACGATGCCCGGGAGCGTTTCTACCTCGATATCCTTCAGTGCTGCCTTCTGGGCTTCCGCGAACTTGCGGATCTGCTCCTGGGCAAAGTCGAGATCCTCGCGCTCCCGCTTGGTAAGCGAGTTTATGCAGTTCGCGATTTCGTCCTTCGTCAGTCGGTAGGACTCGCGATCGAACTTGTCGAACTGAACGGAGAGTTCGCGCACGGCCTTGTCGCCACCGGTTTTTACCTTGGCGAGGAGAGCTTCGACGGCCTTGGTGACCGCGCTGTCTGTGCTTCCTTCTGCCGAAGCGTGCGCTGTTTTGATGTGTCGTATCATGACAATAGCTCTTCGTTTGCGGAAGCGATGCGCTCCGCCGTCCGAGGGATCTGTGGGAAATCGAGGGGTGCGTATGAACGCACCCCGTCTGGGTTGATTACAGGTGCTGTTCGCGGACCCGCATCTCGGCGTAAGCGGCCTGTTCCTTCTCGTAGTAGGCCGGCGACGGGAAGTCCCACCAGCCGGTCGCGAACGGACCTGCCGCGTCGCGCGACACGATGACTTCGACAAGTGCCGGGCCGCCGCATTCAAGGGCTGCTTTCAGGCTGCTTTCGAGATCCTCGTCCTTTTCGACCTTCCAGGCTTCCAGGCCGAAGGCGCGGGCCGAAGCTGTGATATCCGCCGAGTAAGGCGCACCATTGCCGGCGTGATGATTGAATTCCGACGCGATATGACGGCCCATGAACTTGCGCTGCCCACCGCGGATCGACATGTAACCCTGGTTGTTGAGCACCAGGAACACCACGTTGATCCCGTTCATGACGGCGGTTCCCATTTCCGGAAGCGACATCATGAAGTCGCCGTCGCCGACGATGGCCACGACCTGACGATCCGGGCAAGCGAGCTTCGCGCCAAGTGCGGCCGGAACTGCCCAGCCCATCGGTGAGTATGAGCCAGAGGTGAGGTGCGTGCGGGGCTGGTAGACAGGGAAACTCTGTTTGACGGACCCTTGCGTGTTGCCCGAACCGACAACGACGATGCCGTCGCGATCGAGAACCTTACGAAGGGCTACCAACGGGCGTTGCGACGTGAAGGGGGTTTCGCGGCTGTTTTCACGCGGCTCGACCTGAGCCCGCCAGTCTGCCTTGGCCTTCTGCACGTCTGCAAGGAATGGTTCGCGGCGCGAAAGCGCCTTTTGCGACTGCGCATCCGAAATGAGCGACAGAATTGCCTCGAGCGTCACCTTGGCATCAGCGACGATGCCGACTTCAGTTTCATAGTTCTTGCCGATCTCACGCGGGTCGAGGTCGATATGGATGAGCTTCGCCGACGGGATCGAGAAGGACACACCCTTCGCGTAGGACGATGCCGACCAGTCCGTGAAGCGGCATCCAACCGAGACGACAACGTCAGCGGAGGCAGTGATCTTGTTGCCGCACGTCGTACCCGTCTGACCGACAGCACCAATGAAGAGGGCATGGTCTTCGGAGATCGCACCCTTGCCGTTCCAGGTAATGGACACGGCTGCGCCGAGCTTTTCGGCAAGGCGGGTCAATTCGGACGATGCACCCGAGGTGATCGCGCCACCGCCGGCGACGATCACAGGACGCTCGGCTTCGAGCAGAACCTTGACCGCCGCCTCGATTGCCTTCGGATCCGGGTACGCGACCCCGATCGGCAGGCGCTTCTGAAGCGGATGAATGTTGACGTCGGCAGCTTCAACCTGAACGTCCATCGGCACTTCCACGTGCACTGGTCCAGGGCGGCCCGTCATCATTTCATTGAAGGCACGGTGCATGATGCTTGGGAGGACCTTGACCGAATTTGCCTGCCAGGCGCGCTTCGTCACCTGTTCTGTAATACGGGGGAATGCGTTGTCTTGCTGGCGCTCCAGCTCCTGCATCGTGCCGTGGCCGTGCATATAGGTCTGGGGCGAGCCGGAAACATAGAACAGCGAGGTGGAGTCGCAGTAAGCAGTCGCCAGACCGATGATTGTGTTGGCGGCACCCGGTCCCACGGAAGTCGAGCAAGCCATGGGCTTGCCGGACGCGCGGTAGTAGCCGTCAGCCATGTGAACGGCGCTCTGCTCATGCATCACCTGAATGAAGGGAAGCTCGGAGCCCTCTTGCAGGAAGGCGTCAAAAAGCGACCAGATGCCGTGTCCCGGCACACCCGCCACATACTCGACACCATATTCCTTCAGCGCTCTCGCAACGACTTGGCCACCTGTCAGTTTCATGTGATCGACCCTCTGAACTCGTTATGGTTATGAACTGGAAGCACCCATTCATGGCCCTCCCAACGATGACACCATTCTTCGGCCGGACCGCAAAAGCTTCAAGTTCGCAGGATTTGAAACACTGACGCACACTGACGCACATGTGGTATCGCAACGCATCAGTTGGTTGGCGCGGCGGGAATGCCCTCCCGTCAAAGAGGTCCGGACAAATCGCCAGCAACGCGACGATTCAAATCGGGAGCTGCGGAATCGTAACGGGCGCCTGTTGCGCCCATTCGCAATATGAAGCGCATCTCACTTCGTTATGCGAATAAATAAATTGGGACGCGCACTTCTTTGCGGGCGTACAGTATGGCTTGCTATGGTCACGAAAGTTCCAATGAGGGAAGTCCCGACGTGCAGAACCTGACCAGAGACCTGGCATTCGCGGATGATTTCATCACCGCAAAGCTCGTTGAAAATGTCGTTGATTTTGAGGTGGCGGACGCGGTGGTGGTCAACCTCGGACCGTCGCCCATGGTGACGGGTGATGAACACCCGGCCATCGTGCCCGCCTGGAAGTCGACCTGGCTCAAGGGCGGACGCATCCGGTCCGCTGAGCGGGCCGCGGTCATCAAAGTGGTTAACCCCACGAACCTCGGCGGTTGCATGTTCCGCGGCTGGGACTGGTTGGGAAACCGCATACGAAGCTTCCCCCGCGACACGCCGCTCTACATTTCGGCGCAGGATGAAATCGGCACGGTCACCCTCGATCCGCGGGTCTTTACGAACGAACGGGCGACGTCCGAAGAGCCCCAGGTTTTCAAGCTCAAGCTAAATCTCTGGTGGTCTCCGGGTGATACCGACTGCTTCATACACAACGAGCACCCCTTCCTCGAGACACACACCCAGATCCATGGCGTGGGCCGGATGCAGAAGTTCAGGAAACGGGACCCGTCTACCCTCTACGAGGATGTCGTTATGCCGATCGGTTATTCGCATGACCCATTCTGCCGCGTGACTGGTGCGAACCAGTGGACCTACCCCTGGCACCGTTACTACGCCGACACAGACAGTGTTTGGCTCGCAGTCGAATTGCACCCCTGACGGTCGACACCGTTCGGGCATGTCCGGGCCGAGACTTCGACGCCTCAGCTCATCTGGATCATGTCCGAACCATCTCCGAGGTATTGGAGTGCTTCACGCGGGATCGCAGGGTCGTTGCGGTCCATCACGGTCAAGCTCTTCAGATGCTCCCGGCGCAGCAGGCCCGGACCGCGATAGTGCAAGGCGACCTTCGTGGAGTACGGCTGGCGGAAAACGGTTGCCGCGATACCGCTCGATATGCCGAACATGAACCTCTTCGCATTCCGCTTGACCTGTGCGTAGACGCCGAAGGTCAGTTCGTTGGACTGGATACCCTCGAAATCTGCGGTGAACAGGCGATCAGCGACCGGGAAGCAGAATCCGTAGTATTTGAACACGTATTCCGTTTTCCTGGGATCGTCGAAACTCGGAAATCTCTCGACGTAGTAGTGCTGGAGGAACTCCTTGTTCTGATAGATGCAAAACGCGGACCTCAGCACGAACCCCTTGTAGATCGAAGAGAACTGATAGCGATCATAAATGCCAACTATATCGTTATGATCAGCGTTATTCTCCACGATCATGTTCGATACAAATCGGGAAAATTCGGGCAACTGCCTGGCAGTCGACATGGCGTGGAAAAAATTCCCGTCCACCAACGTTCGGAATTCATCCGGATCCGCAAACAAAATAGAGACGCTGAGACCGAAGTAGTTTGCAATTATCCTGATGTTCGCGGCTGATGGTACATGGGCCCCGGAAAGATACTTGTTAAACTGCTGCCGATTGACATTTATCTTTCGGCACACGGCCGCAACCGAGCCGTGCCTTTCGCACAGTGTCCTCAGATTGACCGCGAGGGCGGCGCTGTTTCGTCCCAGATGTTCCATCGCCATGCCTTCTCGAATGTGAAGCGATATGAAGCTACTTCTACTTCATGGTGATAAGGAGTTCAACAACTTGCGAACTTGTAGCCGCGCGTCGCGCCGTCCAATCTCCATGATGCGAGATCGGAGGAGAGGACTGTGATTTCTTCGGGAAAAGCAGGATGGTCGATAATGGGCACGGGCACCATTGCGACGGAGCACATCGTCGCGGCGATCCGGACCGTCGGCCATGAAGTGCACTGGGTCGTAAGCAGGAATAGGAACTACGCCAAGTACTTTTCCGAGGACATGAGGATCCCGAAGACGTCGGTCGAGGCTCGGCAGGCACTGGGTGATCCGCAAGTCGATTTCGTGTACGTCAGCGCGGCACGCGACAGACGAAAGCACTACATTGCAACCGCCGCAGCCGCTGGCAAACACATCCTTTGCGACGGCCCGATATCGAGCAGCAGCCGCGTCGCAGGCGCTCTGGTGCAAAAATGCAAGGAGGCCGGGATTTCCCTCACCTTGAACCAGCCCTCTCGTGCGTCGACGATCCATCAGACAATGCGCAGACTGCTGATCGAGGGCGAAATCGGAACGCTGCAGTCCCTGTTGATCGTCCGCGGCGCGCCCTTCCAGTCGCCGCCAAACCGCAGGAACGAGGATGAGGAGAAGGAGGGCAACATCCTTCTCGATTTCTCCGCCGAAAGCATCGATCTGGCCCGCTTTCTGACAGGGCAGGAACCGATCGACGTCTCAGCGCTGGAGACGGCGCCGAGTGACACCAGCCAGCAGATTTCATACGCGGTTCGCATGTCCGGGGGCGTGCTGTTCCAGGCCTATGAGAGTTTCGCGACCGCAGAAATCGAGAGTGTCGTGATGCTGGCGGGCAGCCACGGCGCTCTGATCGCCCACGGCACCCTGAACGGCAAAACGTCAGGCACGCTGATCCGCCGGACGAATGCCCGCAACGAGCTAATACCCGTCAGGGAACGGGATCAGCACTTCACGACCATCGAAGGCTTTCTGGCGTCGGTGCGGCAACCCTCGACGTGGATGTGCCAGGGAGACGACTGCGTCACCGCGCTGCGGACCGCCGAAGCGATCAAATCCGCGGGCGGGAAACGCCGAACCATCGTCATTTGACCATCCGCACCAGGCCAGAATCAACAAGGACTTCAGCCATGCCAAACGACGACAAACTGATATTTCACTCGATGGCCTCGAAGATGAATACATTGGCGATCGACATCGACATTGCACGAACGGTCGGATTTGACGGCCTTGAAACATCCGGTCCGAAGATCGCAGCATTTCTTGACGCCGGTTTCACCCAGGTGGAGTTGAGGCAGCGCCTCGAAGGACTTTTATTGCCCGGCATCGGCTTTCTCATCGACCTCGAACGGCAGGGAGACCAGCGGGACGACATGCTGCTGGAAGCCGAGAAGCTGTGCCGGCTCGCAGTTGCAGCTGGAGCAAAGGGTATCGAAGCGATTACCGGCCCTCTGGATCTTCGCGTGTTCGAAGCTGGCTCCGCCGAGCGCCATCCTGAACTGTACCGGGGCCTCATCGATCGCCCGAGAGATCTCCAGACGGCTCTGACCGCCGAGAATTTGCGGGCCGTGGCGGACATCGCCGCAGGTCACGGCCTTCTGGTCTACCTCGAGGCGCTTTCGTGGACGCCGCTGAATACGATGGACGCACAGATGCGCGTCATTGATCTCTGCGGGCGCGACAACGTGCGCGTTGTCATAGACTTCTGGCACTCCTTCACGTCGGGCGACACGCCGGAGCGTATCGCGCGCCTGGACAAGGACCTTATCTACGGAGTGCACGTTTGCGATTCATTGCCCTTTGCGGGCGGAATACCGAATGAGGCTATTCTTCGCGACGTTCCGACAGGAAGCGGCGTACTCGATCTTAAGAGCTGGGTCGATGCCGTCAAAGCCACAGGGTACAAAGGCTGGTGGAGTTGCGAGCTGTTCTGCAATCGCCAGCATCAGGACAACAGCTATGAAGTGGCCGAGGGACTGAAAAAGCTGATGGAACGCCTGATCTTGGAGTGAGGTGACGCGCCTCGCGCGTCGGCTCGATAATCGCCATTTCACCCCTCCCCGGCGATCGGAAATGCCGCGGAGGGACTTTATCGCCCGCGTCGCTGAACTGCGTTCACGCGGGGTTTTCGCTCAAGCGTTCCTTCTTTTGAAAATCCTTGAGGCGTCGGCCGACAAAGAAAGTACCCGCTGAGATCAGTGCGAACGCCACGGCAATGAGCCCGAGACTGACTGTCAGGCTCGAGACCTGCGCGATAAACCCAAGCACGGCGGGACCGAGCAGGAGGCCCGTATACCCCATGGTTGTGACGATCGACATCGCCCTTCCTGCTGCACGCGAGCCGATCCTGCCGGCCGATGCGAACACCGCCGGTATCATGTTGGCCACGCCAAAACCGCAGAAAGCCAGGATGACCAGGCTTACTCCAACGCTCCTGCCAAACAACATTGCAGAAAGCGAAGCGGCGCAAACGATTCCGCCAAATCGCAGAACATTCACGTGTCCTACTCTTCTGGTCACGGAGTCACCGACCAACCGGCCGAGCGCCATCGCAGCCGCAAAGATCGCAAAACCGTAGGCACCGACACTTTCCGAAGCGCCGACCGTGTCGACGAGATAGACCGCCGACCAGTCCATGA
Organism: Sinorhizobium sp. BG8; assembly: GCF_016864555.1. Classification (NCBI taxonomy): domain Bacteria; kingdom Pseudomonadati; phylum Pseudomonadota; class Alphaproteobacteria; order Hyphomicrobiales; family Rhizobiaceae; genus Sinorhizobium; species Sinorhizobium sp. BG8. The sequence continues at coordinate 4,120,926 of NZ_CP044011.1, forward strand.
TTCCGCCCTCCGCGAGAAACGCCAGGAAGGCGATGATCCCGAACATGAAGACGAGCACAGTTTGCGATGAATTCAGTTTGGCTGCAGCGCCGGAAGCAGCGGTCTTCGCGGCATGTGTACCGTGGTGGTCGCTGTTCCTGGCGAACAACAGTGTCGCCAGCGCCGTAAGCACCACCAGAACTCCCGCTCCGCCCAGGCACTCATGCAATCGGCCACCATAGGTCACGATCATTCCGACAAGAAAAGCGCCGATGATGTTGCCGATACTGAACAAGGCATGGAACGAAGACATCAAGTGCCTGTCGGTGTCGCGCTCGATCTCGGAAGCTTCAATGTTCATGGAAACGTCGAGCGTTCCAAAGCCAGCGCCAGCAACGAACAGGAGCATCCCTAGCGACATCAGACCATCTACGAAAGGAACCAGAAATATGGCGAGGCCGAACGCCACACTCCCACAGAGGCTCAGCGCATAGCTCGTAAAGCGGTCACTGAACCGACCGACATTCACCATGAGGACGATCGCCCCGAAGGCAAAACACAGGAGCAAAGTTCCGAGTTGCGCCTTGTCCAGGCCCATCTTTGCGGAAAGCAGCGGCAGGCTCGAAGCCCACGCCCCAATTCCGACGCCGCCCGCAAGGAAGAGAAGGCTGCAACGCACGCGCTTCGAGCTGCGGACGGTGTCAACGGAAATTCCATACTTGGCCATGCAGATAAACCCAAATCGTCGCCATAAATGAAGAGGTGCGGTTGTCGACGCAGGCGAACGGACAGAAACCTCGATTCCAGCCGTTCTAGTGCGTGGCTGGCAAGAAGCAAGCTCGCACTGGTCATTCTTGTAACGCACGCTGATGCACCCGGCGACCTGCGACCCCTCCCTCGCTTCGCTCCATCTCCGATGTGCAGGCTGCGCCGACGTCTTGCCACCATCTCCGTAAATGCGAAATCGTGGGCGTTTCCATGGCGCTTCGAGCCACATCTTCACCAGAGGCATGCTGCCAGGACGATGGGGGAGAGAAATGGTTCGCCCATCCGGCGCCGGAATTATCGTGCTTGCTGGGGAGAGCTTCTTCCAGCTGGATCGGAGTCTCCGGCCGGTCGCCCGGTCCGGTTCAGAGAGATAGCTGGTCGCGTACCCGTGCCGCCCGCCGGCTGGCGTCGCAATTCCCGCCAAACCGCACCAGGCCCTCTCACGCCAATTGCACGGCGCCCTTTTAGAAGAGCGCCGTGCAACGATGGCATAGCTGATGGATGCGTTGGTGGCGCGGCCGGAGCCGCGCCGCCCTCTATTAGATTGCCTGGTAGGCAGCGATGACCGCCGCAACCTGATCCGTGTCCAGTGCCTGCAGCTGGGACGTCGACAGAGCCTGCAGCTGATCGCTGTTGAGGATCGTGATGTCGTCCGTGGACAGACCCGACAGTGCCTTGACGCTTATCGCCGCGATATCGTCGGTCGAGAACGTCGCAATGTCTTCCGTGGACATGGCGGCGATGGAGGCCGACGTGAGGGCTGCGACCTGAGCGGAGGTCAAAGCCTCTACCTGGGCGGAGCTCAGAGCGTCGATCTGGGTGGAGGTCAGAGCTGCCACCGCCTTCGTGTTCAAGGCGACAACCTGGTCAGTGGAGAGCGTGCCGATGCTCTCGGTGCTCAGGGAGCCGATCTGCGTTGCGCTGAGCGCGCCGACCTGCGTGGTGCTGAGCGCCCCGATCTGGTCGGAGGTGATTGCACCGACCTGGCTCGAGGTCAACGCAGCGACCTGGCTCGTCGAGAGGGCACCAATCTGGCCGCTGGAGAGCCCTGCGACCGTAGCCGTGGACAGTCCCGAAAGCGCCTTGGCGCTGATTGCGGCAATATCGGCCGTGTCGAACGTTGCCATGTCGTCCGTGGACATTGCGGCAATGTCTTCCGAGCTCAGGGCGGCGATCTGCGCGGTCGTCAGGTCGTCTACCTGATCGGAGGTCAGAGCCTCGATCTGGCTGGAGCTCAGTCCTGCGATCTGGGTCGTGGACAGGCCGGCGATCTGATCCGACGAGAGCAGCGCGATGTTGTCGGTGCTGATCGCCGTCAGCTGCGTTGCCCGGAGAGCGCCGATCTGCGTGGAGGTAAGACCTGCCAGCTGATCAGTGGTCAGGGCACCGAGCTGGCTCGAGGTCAGCCCTGCGACCTGGCCCGTCGTCAGAGCGCCGATCTGGGCGCTCGACAGTGCTGCGAAGGTGTCGGTGGACAGCCCAGCCACAGCCTTTGCGCTGATAGCCGCGATGTCTGCGGTATCAAACGTTGCGAGGTCTTCCGTCGACATGGCGCCGATTGCGGTCGAGCTCAGTGCTCCGATCTGCGCGGTGGTGAGACCGTCGATCTGGTCGGAGGTGAGTGCCCCGATCTGGCCGGAGGTCAGAGCGGCGACCTGTACCGTGCCGAGCGCGCCGATCTGGTCGGACGAGAGCAGTGCCACGTTGCCGGTGCTGAGAGCTGCGACCTGTGCTGCGCTGAGGACGCCGATCTGTGCCGAGGTCAATGCTTCGGCCTGGTCGGAGGTCAGAGCACCGATCTGGCTCGAGCTCAACACCTTGACCTGGCCGGTCGTCAGGGCAGAGATCTGGTCACTGCCGAGGGTCGCCAGGCTGGCGGTGGAGAGGCCCGAGACAGCCTTCGTGGAGATCGCAGCGATATCGGCGGTGTCGAAGGTCGCGAGGTCCTCGGTCGACATCGCGGCGAGCGCAGCCGAGCTGAGGGCGCCGATCTGCGCGGTGGTCAGATCGTCAACCTGATCGGAGGTCAGAGCGCCGATCTGGCTGGAGCTCAGTCCTGCGATCTGCGTCGTCGTAAGGGCACCGATCTGGTCGCTGGAGAGCAGAGCGATGTTGTCGGTGCTGATTGCCGAGAGCTGCGTCGCCCGGAGAGCGCCGATCTGCGTGGAGGTAAGACCTGCCAGCTGATCAGTGGTCAGGGCACCGATCTGGCCGGAGGTCAGCCCTGCGACCTGGCCCGTCGTCAGGGCGCCGATCTGGGTGCTCGAGAGAGCAGCGAAGGTGTCGGTGGACAGCCCAGCCACAGACTTTGCGCTGATGGCCGCGATGTCTGCGGTATCAAACGTTGCGAGATCTTCCGTCGACATGGCGCCGATTGCGGTCGAGCTCAGTGCTCCGATCTGCGCGGTGGTGAGACCGTCGATCTGGTCGGAGGTGAGTGCCCCGATCTGGCCGGAGGTCAGAGCGGCGACCTGTACCGTGCCGAGCGCGGCGATCTGGTCGGACGAGAGCAGTGCCACGTTGCCGGTGCTGAGAGATGCGACCTGTGCTGCGCTGAGGACGCCGATCTGTGCCGAGGTCAATGCTTCGGCCTGGTCGGAGGTCAGAGCACCGATCTGGCTCGAGCTCAGCACCTTGACCTGGCCGGTCGTCAGGGCAGAGATCTGGTCACTGGAGAGGGTCGCAAGGTTCGCCGTGGACAGGCCCGCCAGAGCCTTCGTGCTGATCGCGGCAATATCGGCGGTGTCGAACGTTGCCAGCTCGTCGGCGGACATGGCGGCGAAGGCAGCCGAACTCAGGGCACCGATCTGGCCGGTGGTCAGGCCAGCGATCTGATCGGAGGTGAGAGCTCCGAACTGGGTGGAGGTGAGGCCGGCGATCTGGCTCGTCGTGAGAGCTGCGATCTGGTCACTGCCGAGCGCTGCAATGTTGTCCGTGGAGAGACCCGACAGGGCCTTCAGGCTGATTGCAGCGACATCCGCCGTCGAGAACGTGGCGATATCGTCCGAGGTCAGTGCGGCAAGGGCAGCGGAGCTCATCACGGCGACCTGCGCGGTGGTGAGTGCCTGGACCTGGTCGGTATCCAGAGCCTCGAACTGCGCGGACGTGAGGGCCGCGATTGCCTTGGTGCCAAGCGTTGCGATCTGGTCGGTGGAGAGTGCGGAGATGTTATCCGTGCTCAGTGCCGCGACCTGGATTGCGCTCAGTGCGCCGATCTGAGCCGACGTCATGGCGCCGAGCTGATCGGAGGTGAGAGCCGCGATCTGGCCAGAGCTCAGCGATGCAACCTGGGCCGTGCTGAGCGCGGCGACCTGGTCGCTTCCGAGTGCTGCGAAGTTGCCGGTCGACAGACCCGACAGGGCCTTTACGCTGATCGCGGCGATGTCGGCGGTCGAGAACGTCGCCATATCTTCCGTGGACATTGCGGCGAAGGCAGCCGAGCTCAGCGCGCCGATCTGCCCGGTGGTCAGGCCGTCGATCTGGTCGGAGGTGAGAGCGCCGATCTGGGTGGAGCTCAGGCCTGCGATCTGGCCAGTCGAAAGTGCCGAGACCTGATCAGACGACAGTGCGGCGATGACGCCGGTGGAAAGTCCCGACAGCGCTTTCACGCTGATCGCGGCGATATCTGCGGTCGAGAACTTCGAAATGTCTTCCGAGGAGAGGACTGCGAGGTCTTCCGAACCCAGTGCGCCGATCTGCGTGGAGGTCAGAGCCTCGACCTGGCCCGTTGTCAAAGCGTCGAGTTGTGCGGAGGTCAAAGCTCCCACGGCCTTGGCAGTAAGAGAAGCGACCTGGTCCGTCGAGAGCGCGGTGACGTTGTCGGTGCTGAGTGCAGTGATCTGCGTCGCGCTCAGGGCAGCGAGCTGCGAAGAGCTCAATGCGCCAACCTGGTCGGACGTCAGCGCGCCGAGCTGGCCGGAGGTCAGGCCAGCGATCTGGGCCGTGGTCAGCGCTCCGATCTGGCTGCTCGAAAGCGTGGCAAAGTTGTCGCTCGTCAGTCCGGCCAGAGCCTTCACGCTGAGTGCAGCGACATCGGCGGTCGAGAACGTTGCCAGATCATCGGTGGACATGGCAGCGATTGCAGTCGAACCGAGTGCACCGATCTGGGCAGTACTGAAGCCGTCGATCTGGTCCGAGGTGAGAGCGTCGATCTGCGCGGACGTAAGGGAGCCGACGATCTTTGCGCTCAGAGCGGAGATCTGGTCGCTGGAGAGGGCGGCGACGTTGCCCGTGCTCAGTGCAGCGACTTGCGTTGCGCTAAGGACGCCGATCTGTGCGGAGGTCAATGCGCCGATCTGGTCGGAAGTGATTGCCCCGATCTGGCTCGATCCCAGTGCCTTGACCTGACCGGTGCTCAGGGCAGCGATCTGGTCGCTTCCAAGCGCGGCAAGGTTGGCGGTGGAGAGACCCGCGAGGGCTTTCACGCTGATCGCCGCGATGTCGGCGGTCGAGAATGCAGCCAGGTCCTCGGTGCTCAAGGCAGCGATGGCAGCCGAGCTGAGCGAGCCGATCTGTGCAGTGCTGAGAACACCGATCTGGTCGGAAGTAAGAGCATCTACCTGTGCGGACGTGAGCGCAGCAACAGCCTTCGTGCTCAGCGAACCGATCTGGCCGGTCGAGAGCGTCACGAGGTTGTCGGTGCTCACTGCTCCAACTTGCGTTGCGCTAAGGGCGGCGACCTGCGTGGTGGTCAGAACGCCGAGCTGGTCCGAGGTCAGAGAGCCGACCTGGCTCGAGCTGAGGGCAGCAACCTGGGCCGTCGTCAGGACGGCGACCTGATCCGTGCCGAGAGCCGAAAGAGTGGCCGTGGACAGGCCCGACAGCGCCTTCACGCTGATCGCTGCGATATCTGCGGTCGAGAACTTCGAGAGGTCGTCCGAGGACAGGACTGCGAGATCCTCTGCAGTGAATGCAGCGATCTGCGCGGAGGTCAGGGCCTCGACCTGATCGGAGGTGAGTGCATCGAGCTGGGCCGAGGTCAATGCCCCTACAGCCTTGGTGCTGAGCGTGGCGATCTGGTCCGTCGAGAGCGCTACGATGTTGCCGGTGCTCAGTGCAGCAACCTGGGTGGCGCTCAGGGCACTCATCTGAGCCGAGCTCAGCACGCCCATCTGGTCGGTCGTCAAGGCGCCGATCTGGCTGGTCTTCAGGGCTGCGATCTGGCCGGTGGACAGGGCGGCGAACTGGTCGGTGGAGAGCGCTGCGAGGTTGCCCGTGGACAGGCCTGCAAGGGCCTTGGCGCTGATCGCCGCAATTTCGGCGGTGGAGAAGGTTGCGAATTCGTCCGAGCTAAGAGCGGCAATCGCGGAAGAGCTCAGGGCGCTGATCTGTGACGTGGACAGACCTTCGATCTGTGCGGAGGTCAGGGCTTCGAACTGGGTGGAGCTCAGAGCTGCGATCTGGGCGGTGGCAAGGCTTCCGATCTGCGCCGAGTCCAGGATCGCCAGCTGGTCAAGGCTGAGACCCTTGATCGCCGTCGTCGATACCGCGCTAAGCTGCGAGCTGCTGAGGGCAGCGAAATCTTCCGTCTCAAGGGCCGCGATCTGGGCCGAGCTCAGCACCTTGATCTGCGCGGTGCTCAGGGCCGCGATGTCGCTGGTGTTCAGAGAAGCGATTGTTGCAGTGGAAAGCGACCGGATCTGATTGACGGTCAAGGAGGAAATGATCGAAGTCATGAACGCGCGCCTATGATGTTAGCCCGTGGCCGTTCGACTCGACGCCACCATCGGCTTCGACCCGTTCAGCGCCCAGTGGGACGGAAACAATGTTGCATGGAACATGGCTCGCAGGAGCCGGCGCGTTGGAATGGCATCATGCATCCAGAGCGCCTAGACGCCCTGATTCCTACGCGTATGACGCGATCGTCTTGCCGGGAGCAAGAACGTTTCACCGAGAACTGGCTGCAGTGCCTCGACGAGTCGCGTTCCTTAAGAGAAACCTTGCGCAACATTTATCCATCAGTTTCTAATTTTGTGTTAACGGCTCGTAAGGAATTCGGTGTTCCGGATTTCGCGAAGCGCTCATTTTTGGGGGATTCGTTTGATGTAAGGACAAGCGCCTTGAGTGGGCGCACGGGGGCCGTTCACAACAAAACGACAAGCTCAAGGCAAGTTAGCACCGATAGAAAGAGAAATGACGCTTTCGCGCATCGTTGCAACTCCAGCTGTGAAGCCGCCTGCACCCGGGATGTCCATGACCATCAACAACGCATCAGACTTCGTTTCCCCCGCGCTGGCCTGTTGGAGCGGGCGCGTAATCAGACCCTCCCCCTCGCCGAAGTATTCCAGATCGCCGAGGGCCTGAATGCAGCCGGACAGCGGGCGCAGGCAGCGGAACTCTACAAGAGCTGGATTGCCTTCAACGATGGCAATCCCCTGCTTCACCTCGTCTACTTCAACTATTCCGTCACTCTGCGGCAGTTGGGCGATATCGCCGGCTCGATCCACGCCCTGCGCGCCTGCCTCAAGCTCGACCCGAAGTTCGGCCCCGCGCATATCAACCTCGGCCGGGCGCTTGAGGATTGCGGTCTGGCCGGCCAGGCCATCCAGCAGTGGCGGAGCTATGCGGAGGCGACGTCGGAAGTCACGCCCGACAGGCTGGGTCATCGCCTGATGACGTTGCAGCACATTGGTCGCGTTCTCGAGGGCGCCGGCATTCTGGAGGAGGCTGAAGCCGCCTTGTGGCAGGCGATCGAGTTGCAGCCCGACAGAACAGAGGCAGGCCAGCACTGGACGTCGCTCAGGCAAACCCAATGCAAGTGGCCGACCCTGGTGCCGTCGCTTCATGTCACGGCGCGGCAATTGCTGGACGCCATGTCCCCCCTCACCCTCGGCTGCTACTCCGACGACCCACTGTTCCAGCTCGCCAAGGCCTATCGCTACAACAAGTCACTTGTCGGCCGACCCGACCTCAGAGGTTTCCCGCGCAAGCCGCCACGCCAGAAGTCCGGCACCGCGCAGCGACTTCGCATCGGCTACGTCTCTTCCGATCTGCGCGATCACGCGGTCGGCTTTGCGTTGAGCGAAGTTCTGGAATTGCACGACAAGAGCAGCGTCGAGATTTTCGCCTACTACTGCGGCGAGGCGCGCGTCAACGATCCCACGCAGGAGCGGATCAAGAGGGCCGTCGATTGCTGGCGCGACATCAGTGCGCAAGGCGACGAGGAAGCGGCCGCGCAGATCTTTGCCGATGAAATCGACGTTCTCGTGGACGTCAACGGTTACACCAAGCACGCGCGCACGAAGATCTTCGCGTATCGCCCGGCACCGGTCATCGTCAATTTCTGCGGCTATCCCGGTTCGATGGCCAGCCCGTTCCATCAGTACATCATCGCCGACGAACACATCCTCCCGCCTGAGAACGAGATCTACTATTCCGAAAAAGTGCTGAGGATTGCCTGCAACCAGCCGATCGACCGCAAACGGCAGATCGGCGCGCGCCCCAGTCGCGCCGAGGCCGGGCTACCCGAGGACGCATTCATCTTTGCCTCCTTCAACGGCATGAAGAAGATTACAGCCAATTGCTTTGCCCGCTGGATGGCAATCCTTTCGGGGACGCCTGGAAGCGTGCTCTGGTTGCTCGGCGGAGATGCGGGCGTCAATGAGCGCCTGCGAGAAGCAGCAACCCAGGCCGGCGTGGCGCCAGAGCGCCTCATCTTTGCGTCCAAGGCCTCCAATCCGAACCATCTCGCCCGGATCGGCCTCGCGGATCTCTTCCTCGACACTTTCCCCTATGGGGCCCATTCCACCGCGGCGGACGCGATCACCATGGGATTGCCGGTGCTCACGATTTCCGGGAAGAGCTTTGCCTCGCGCTTCTGCGGCAGCATCGTTTCGGCGGCCGGCGTTCCGGAGCTGATCTGCAGCGGCCCCGACGAGTATGTCAGCCGGGCCATCGCCTTTGCACACGACCGCCAGAGCCTTGCAGAAATCAGGGAGTCGTTGCAGCGCCAGCGCGAAACCAGCGCATTGCGCGACATACCGGGCCTGGCGAGCCGTCTCGAAGAACTGTTCTGGCAAATGCAGGGAGAGGCCGAGCGTGGAGAAACGCCCGTACCGGACCTTCAGAACCTCGACATCTACTACGAAATCGGTGCCGAGATCGTCCTGCAGAACATCGAGTTCGAGGACGATCATAGCTACAGACAGCGCTATCTCGAAAAGCTGACCGAATGGGACAACTACGCTCCGCTCGCACGCGATTCCCGACTGTGGTCGGAACGGAAGGCTTAGGCGCCTTCAGCGCAGCATTGGTTGAAAGTTGAATTGCCGGAATGTTTTCCTCGCCGCGGCGGACGCTAGCGAGGCGGCTTCAGGCGGCATCGGTTGAAAGCGACGAGGACAGCATGACTCCAGTTATTCTGGTAACATTTGCCGGACGGCAGAAACGAATGGAGATCCTGACGCAATATATCCGCAAGGCGATGGATGACGGCATCATCGACGAGTGGCATATCTGGGACTTTACCCGTTCCGCCGAGGATCATGACTGGGTTACACGCGAGTTCGGCCCGGTTCGGTTCATGGGATCCAAGGCCCCGTATCAGTTGAAAGGAACGGTCACGCCACGTTCCTCCTTCCGGACGAATGCGAGAATAGACAACGACCTCCATATTGCCGTTCTTCCGAATGGCGACACGGACAGCTGCTTTGAAATCGTGGTCGGTGGCTGGAACAACACCCATTCGGTCGTCCGCAAGATCAAACCCGATAACCTGAAGAATTTCGAACGCGCCGAGGCATCGACCATCTGGAGCAGATCGACGCCCAGTGTTCTATCGCCGAGCATGCCAAACCAGGTGATCCTCACGGTCGACTCTGCGGGCGTTCCCACACTTCAGGTCAATGGCGTGGCCATCGGCCGCTGGCCCGACCTTGATTTGAGCGCCGGAGCCAGGGTCATGGTACGCGGCGGATGGGGTGCCGATCTGGAGCTTTGCGACGTGAGCGCCCGCGTGCAGCGCTATGTCGGAAATCCGAACGAGAAGATGCCCTACTGGCAGGCCTATGACTACTACGCAAAGAGAGTGCAGAAATTCTCCGATGCGATTTTCCTGAAATGCGATGACGACATCGTCTATGTCGATCTGGAGAAGCTCAACGGGTTTATCGAGTTCAGACGGGCCAACCCGAACTACTTCGTGGTCTCCGCCAATGTGGTCAACAATGGCGTATGCGCCTACTGGCAACAGGAAGGCGGATCGCTTCCCGATGATCTCGGACATTTCGAGCGCCCACCCGGCGGATTTGGCGGAAGCCTGTGGGAAAGTGCCGAGCGTGCGACCCGGCTTCACGAGTTCTTCCTGCAAAAGAACGACAAGCATCTGCCGTTGCCGGACGATGTTATCGAGTGGAGAGAGCGCCAGTCGATCAACTTCATATCATGGCTCGGGAAAGACCTCCTGCACATGGCGCTCCCGAAGGGAGACGACGAGTTCGCCCTGACCGTCGACCTGCCTGCCTTCCTCAACAGGCCCACCGCCATCTACGCTGACTTTACCGTGAGCCATTTGAGTTTCGGCCCGCAGGAAAGAGGTCTGGACCTCGATCGATTGATCAGCGGGTATGACGCATTGATGCGCGACAAGCTCGCGCTATAGCGGCCGATCCACGGTTCGCGCCGCAACGATGGGAAACCAGGGTCCAGTGTCCAAAGCTACGATGGCAGACATTCATCCCCGGGTCCCGCGCGGCGCAACCGGGGTCAGCGCACGGACGGTAGGGCGCGCTGGATGCTGCTACCGGGACTTCACACGGGAACCATCGGATAGGACTGGCTTCGAATGCACGTGAATGAAAAGATTGCTGTGATTGGAGCCGGCCTCTCGGGTGCGGTCATCGCGCGTGAGCTCGCCCAGGCCGGCTACGAGGTCGAAGTCATCGATACCCGCGACCACATCGCCGGAAACTGCCATACCGAACGCGACAGCGAGACCGGGGTGATGGTCCATGTCTACGGTCCGCACATATTCCATACGGACGATGCAGAAGTGTGGGACTATGTGAACGGCTTCCAGACGTTCATGCCCTACAAGAACCGCGTCAAGACGACGAGTGACGAGCAGGTCTATTCGCTGCCCGTGAACCTGCACACGATCAATCAGTTCTTTGGAAAGACATTCAGGCCCGACGAGGCACGCTCCTTCCTTGAGGAACAGGCCGACAAAACCATTGCGGAGCCGGAGACATTCGAGGAACAGGCCCTGCGCTTCGTCGGGAAGGACCTCTATGAAGCCTTCTTCAAGGGCTACACCCAAAAGCAATGGGGTTGCTCGCCCACGGACCTGCCGGCCTCCATCCTGAAGCGTCTTCCCGTCCGCTTCAACTACGACGACAACTACTTCTTCCACAAATACCAGGGGATGCCCGAGAACGGCTATACGGACATGATCGGGCGCATTCTCGATCATCCCGGCATCGCGGTGAGACTTGGAACGCACTTCAAGCGCGGCGAAGGTCCGGACTACGAGCATGTCTTCTATTCCGGTCCGCTCGACGGCTATTTCGACTACGAGCTTGGCCGGTTGGGATATCGCACGCTCGACTTCGAGCGCTTCACCTATGAGGGTGACTATCAGGGCTGTGCCGTCATGAACTATGGCGATGTCTCGGTGCCCTACACGCGCATTACCGAGCACAAGCATTTCTCTCCGTGGGAAGAGCACAAAGGCTCCGTCTGCTATCGGGAATTCTCCCGCGCCTGCGGCCCCGAGGACGTCCCCTATTACCCAATTCGCCTGGTCCAGGAAAAAGAGCAGCTGGCGCAATACGTCTCGCGCGCCGAACAGGAGACATCCGTCACCTTCGTCGGACGCCTTGGCACCTATCGCTATCTCGACATGGACGTGACGATCCGCGAGGCGCTCGACACCGCACGGCTCTATCTCTCCAGAAAGGTTGAGAAAGCCTCAATGCCGGTATTCCTTCACTCGCCAGTGTAAGCGCGAGCGGATCTGGTGAAGGATTGCCCCTCACCTTGAGCGCGTCGCCGGCGGATACCATCGGCGGGCTTGATCCGGAGCATGTCGCGATCCCAGGGGACCGTCTCCGGCACGGATACTCCCTACGGCTCCAGGAGGAACATGCTCGCAGGCGTGCGCGGCAGTGGCCTCACGGTCGCGCTCCGAAAGCCGGCGAGCCGACCCATCTCGGCGAGTTCCTTCTCCGTGTAGGCATCACCCTTCGGCGTCGTGACGAGCATTTCCCATGAGAACGCTGCCGGGAATGGTGGCGAAATCCGGTCGTCGTTCGGAACGAACTCGACACCCGCGACCCGACCTTTGGCGGACAGGCTGGCCCTGACCTTCGTGAGCAGGTTCACGCATGTGTCGATATCGAAGTGATGAAGGAAGTTCGGCAGCAGCACGAGATCGTAGTCCCCGCCCCAGTCCACGTCGAAGGCGCTGCCCGGCAGCGGCCGGTAGCGGTCGGCGATCCCGGCCTCCTCGGCATGCTCTTGCGAAAGCGAAAGGACGGAAGCCCAGTCCACCGCAACGATTTCCGCGGCAGGAAACACCTTGCCCATCTCGATCCCGAAGAACCCCGGCCCCGCCGCTATATCAAGGATTTTCCTCGGCGCTTCTCCCATAACCGCGACCTCGGCCGCTAGGCCCGCAGCGGCGCCACGCGTGAAGGGACCCATGGCGCGGGCGAACTTTACCCAGACCGGATTGTCAGCCGAGATATTCGCAAGGCCAACCGAACCGCCATTGCGGACGATCGCTGCGGGGTCATCGAGAAAGAGGCGAACCATTTCGGGTGCGGCAATAAATTCGATGGCGTCTCCCAGATAGCTGGGAGAACGACGGTCGAGGAAAGCGATGGTCGAGAGCGTCGGTGTGTAGCGGTCGACGGCCTTTGTCAGGAAGCCGTTTACGACGAGACAGTCACAGAGAATGCGGATACCGCGTTCGGCGGCCCCGAGCGCCGTGGCGACCGATTGCGCGCTGCCCCCTTCGGGACCCAATGTGGTGAAGAGATCAAGCTCGATCGCTGCCTTGATCGCTCCCGTCCTTCGCACGGCAAACATTGCTTCGACAAGGAGGATGGGCGAGATCTCGTCTGCTGCCGTCTCGTCTACGGTGGTCGACATCAGCTGCTCCCATGTTTCCCAGAAAGATATAGGCTCGAGAGTGTATGGATCGCGCTTTCGCATCGGACTTCTACGGCGGTGGATCCTACCAGATTTCTCCGCCCACCGACGGTTGCCTGCCCTACCACATCGGACGTAGATCAGCCGCCCGCGGCAAGCTGACCCTCCAGCCACTCTTTCAGCGCCACGGCATTGTTCCGCTCCTCGTCACGAGCGGCATAGAGAAGCGTCACCGGGCCCTCCCCTATGTGGAGCAAGAGGTCAGCGACGGCAGCCTGTGCCACGGCTTTCTGAAGCTCTTCGGCATAGGCGACGCGGAAATCCTCCCACGCCTCCGGCCTTCCATGAAACTGCTTGCGCAAGGCATCGCTCGGAGCGATGTCCCTGAGCCAGAGGTCGATGCGTGCCTTTTCCTTGGAAATGCCGCGCGGCCATAGACGGTCGACCAGAATACGCATCCCGTCCTCCACGGCCGGGGGCTCGTAAATACGCTTGAGGGAGATGCCTTCCGTCATGCAGCCTCCCGGCAATTGCGGTTGCACTGCCGCAAGGATCGCTTTTCCAAGGGCATTTCCACGGTCCGTAGCTGCCGCAGAACGCGAAAGATCGCGCGCCACGTCAACAGCACCTTGCCCGAGAAACGCGGCAGGGCCGACCGCAGACGCGGCCGGCCCTCGAGCGAAGTTTTGCGCAGACACACACGGCACCCGTCCGGACCCGCAAGCCTCAGAATGTGCCCACTCCTATGCGGGAAGGACATTCTGGTTCATTCGGAAGAGGTTCTGCGGATCATAGCGCCGCTTGATCTCTGCGAGACGGCGGTAGTTGGCGCCGTAGGCAGCCTCGACACGATCGACCTCGTCGGACGGCATGAAGTTGATGTACGCCGTGCCTGCAGAATAGGGCTTGGCTGCCTCGAAAAGCTTCCGTGCCCAGCCGATGCAGGCCTGGTCCATCTCCGGCTCTCGCCAGCGGGCGTGCACGTTCATCACGAAGTGCGAACTACGCTGCGGGAAAGCGGTCGAGTCAGCCGCGATACGGCCGGCAACTCCACCGACATGACCGATGAATATCTCGCATTCCGGTCCCGGAAGGTTCCGCACCGCATCGAGAAGAATATCGATCGTCGCATCCGAAAGCTCCATGAAATCGTGGCTCTTCCAGTAGTTGCGGGCGCCGGGGGCCAGCAGCGGATCGAATGCCTGTTGCCATCCGGCGAACGGGCTGGGACCGACCACGTCGGCGATCGGGGTACCGATGGATCGGAGCGCGGCGGTCTCCCTCTCGCCCGTCTGAAGGTCACCGCAATGGCACATGGCCAGCACCAGGATTTCCTTGCCGTGCCACTCGGCCGGCAGGAAAGGCAATGGGGGTGCCTGGCGCATGACGGCCCAGCAGGTGAGCTCGTCCGGCGCATTCTCGAGCGCCTGCCTGTACTGCTGGAGCACGCTCTTTGCATCGGCGAAGGGGTAAACCACGAGGCCCGCAGTCACCTGTGGCCCGACTTCGTGGAGCTTCAGCTCGAAAGCGGTGACGATGCCGAAATTGCCGCCGCCCCCACGCAGGGCCCAGAAAAGATCAGCGTTCTCACCAGCACTTGCCCGGACGAGCTCGCCATCCGCTGTCACGACGTCGGCCGAGACGAGATTGTCGAGCGTCAAACCGTACTTGCGGGTCAGCCATCCGAAGCCGCCGCCAAGCGTGAGCCCCGCCAGCCCGGTGGTAGAGTTGATACCCGTCGGCACCGCAAGGCCGAAGGCCTGGGTTTCGCCGTCGACATCCGCAAGCGTTGCGCCGGGTTCGACCCAGGCCCGTTTTGATGCCCTGTCGACCCGAACGGACCGCATGCCCGACAAATCGATCATCAGACCGCCGTCGCACACCGCATTGCCCGCGATGTTGTGACCGCCGCCTCGAACCGCCACGAGCAAATCGTTGTCGCGCGCGAAACGTACGGCGCGTATCACGTCGGCAGCTCCTGCGCACCGTGCGATCAGCGCAGGCCGACGATCGATCATACCATTCCAGATAGCGCGCGCCTCGTCATAGGAAGCATGCTGGGAATCGAGCAGGTCTCCCCGCTGCTGCGCCGCGAATTCCTCGATTGCAGCGGCGCTGATCTTGGTCTTTCCGGCATGCAAGTTAGTGAGGCTCATATCGTTCATGATTGGCTCCTCCACGTGAACCATTGCCCCAGCGAGCGGCATCTTGCGCCTTTCCACTGACCCAGGCAACGGGAATGCGGGCGGTGATGTGATGGTGGTCACGATCGGTTCGGCGGATCGTTCAGGCCGTGCGGAACCTGTCGGGAGCGGATGTTGGCGCCAGCGGGCTGGACAACGAGGCCTGCCGTTACTAAACAGTCGGCGTTCGCAAACAGGGACGCGAACGAGCTTAAATCGCGGGAACATCCCTGCAATTTCCGTTTGGCCGCTTGTTTCGAGTTCAATAATATACAAGATAGTTTTTTGGGGACTTCCCCGCGAAACGCGGGTTTCAAGTATAGATTGACAACAACGGCATCGGATTGATTGCAGGTTTATCGTCTAGGAGCAATCGCAGGCTATGCCCCTTACTCATCTTGAGCGTCTGGAAGCGGAAGCGATCCATGTCTTCCGCGAGGTTGCCGCCAATTTCACGAATCCGGTAATGCTGTATTCAGTCGGCAAGGATTCGTCCGTCATGCTTCATCTGGCGATGAAGGCGTTCCATCCGGCCAAGCCGCCTTTTCCCTTCCTGCACGTGGACACCACCTGGAAATTCCGCGAGATGATCGCATTCCGTGACCGGATGGCGGCCGAGCTGGGCTTCGATCTGCTCGTCCACATCAACCAGGATGGCGTCGCTCAGAAGATCTCGCCCTTCACCCACGATTCGACCGTCCACACCCACGTGATGAAGACGCTCGGCCTGCGCCAGGCGCTCGACAAGTACGGCTTCGACGCCGCCTTTGGCGGTGCGCGGCGCGACGAGGAGAAATCACGCGCCAAGGAGCGTATCTTTTCGTTTCGCAACACCAGCCATGGCTGGGACCCGAAGCGCCAGCGGCCGGAGATGTGGAAGACCTACAACACCCGCGTCGGCCCGGGAGAATCGATCCGCGTCTTTCCGTTGTCGAACTGGACTGAGCTCGACATCTGGCAGTACATTCTCAAGGAGGATATCCCGATCGTCCCCTTGTATTTCGCTGCAAAGCGCCCGGTGGTCGAGCGCGACGGCATGCTGATCATGGTGGACGACGAGCGCATGCCGCTGACGGCCGAGGACCGTGTCGAGAATCGTCTCGTCCGCTTCCGCACGCTCGGCTGCTATCCGCTGACAGGCGCGGTGGAGTCGGATGCCACCTCGATCGAGGAGATCGTGCGCGAGATCCTGACGGCGCGGACGTCCGAACGGCAGGGCCGCTTCATCGATCGCGATGAGGCAGGCTCGATGGAAAAGAAAAAACGCGAAGGCTATTTCTGATCATGGACGTTCTCTCCGCCAAAGATCGCAGCGCCGTTCGCGCATACATCTCCGAACAGGAACAAAAGTCCCTGCTCCGCTTCCTGACCTGCGGCTCCGTCGACGACGGGAAATCGACACTGATCGGCCGCCTGCTCTACGACACGAAACTGCTCTTCGACGATCAACTGGCTGCCCTTGAACGCGACAGCGCGAAACACGGGACGACGGGAGAGGACATCGACTTCGCGCTCCTCGTCGACGGCCTCGAGGCCGAGCGTGAACAGGGCATCACCATAGACGTCGCCTACCGTTTCTTCGCCACGTCGAAGCGGAAGTTCATCGTCGCCGACACGCCCGGCCACGAGGAATACACCCGCAACATGGCAACGGGCGCCTCGACGGCCGACCTGGCCATCGTGCTCGTCGACAGCCGGCAGGGGATCCTGCGACAGACGCGCCGGCATTCGTTCATCGCCTCGCTGCTGGGAATTCGCCACATCGTGCTCGCGGTCAACAAGATCGACCTGGTGGACTACGATCAGGCGGTCTTCGACAAGATCGTCGCCGACTACAACGATTTTGCGCAGGATCTCGGCTTCGAGACGATCTTGCCTATCCCGATGTCGGCGCGTTTCGGCGACAACGTCACGGCACCCTCGGAAAAAATGCCCTGGTACCGGGGGCGACGCTGCTCGACCACCTGGAGACCATTCCGATCGAGAACGACAACCGGAACAAGCCCCTGCGCTTTCCGGTGCAGCTGGTACTGCGACCCAACCTCGATTTTCGCGGCTATGCAGGACAGGTCGCGTCCGGCCAAGTCAGCGTCGGCGACAAGATTACCGTCGCCAAGTCGGGGCAGGTGTCCACGGTCCAGCAGATCGTCACGCGGGACGGCAACCTCGAGACCGCGGTCGAGGGTCAGGCGGTGACCATCGTGCTTGAGGACCAGCTCGAGGTGTCGCGCGGCAACATGCTGGTGGCACCCGACTGCCGTCCGCACGTGGCAGACCAGTTCATGGCTCATGTCATCTGGTTCGATTCGAATGCGCTGATGCCCGGCCGCAGCTATATTCTGCGGACCGAAACGGACAGCGTCGCTGCCACGGTGACCTCGCTCAAGCACCAGATCGACGTCAACACCTTCGCGCAGCAGGCGGCGAAATCTCTCCATATGAACGAGATCGGCGTCTGCAACATCGCGACCCAATCGCCCCTCGTGTTCGATCCCTACAAGGAGAACCGCACGACGGGGAATTTTGTGCTGATCGATCGTCTGACCAACGCCACCGCCGGCGCCGGGATGATCGACTATCCGCTCCGCCGGGCACTCAACGTCCACTGGCAGGCACTCGACATCAACAAAGAGTCCCGCGCCCAGCTGAAGCACCAGAAGCCGGCTGTGCTCTGGTTCACGGGCTATCCCGGCTCTGGCAAGTCGACGATCGCCAACATGGTCGACAAGCTGCTTCACGCGCGCGGTAGGCACACCTTCTTGCTGGACGGCGACAACGTGCGCCACGGCTTGAACAAGGATCTTGGTTTCACCCAGGAGGACCGGGTAGAGAACATCCGCCGCATCGCGGAAGTCGCGAAACTGATGACCGACGCCGGCCTCATCGTCATCGTCTCGTTCATCTCGCCCTTCCGGTCCGAACGGCGCATGGCGCGAGAGCTCTTCGAGCCCGGCGAATTCGTCGAGGTCTTCGTCGACACGCCGCTGGAAGAATGCGTCCGGCGCGATCCGAAGGGTCTCTACAAGAAGGCGCAATCGGGCGAGATCGCCAACTTTACCGGCGTCAGTTCGCCCTACGAGCCGCCGGAACATCCCGAAATCCATCTTCACACTGTCGGGCACGAACCGGTGGAACTGGCCCTCCAGATCGAGGAATTCCTCGAACGGGGAGCACATGAGTCCTGAACGCGGCCTGGTGTCCCGCAATGCAGCAGCACCTGAGAGCGAGGAAAAGGAATGCTCGACGTACTGGAAAGAGCGGCGCTGAAGGCAGGCAAGGCCATTCTCGAGGTCTACAATGCCGGTCCCAACGTGGAGTACAAGGATGACCACTCCCCGGTCACGGAAGCCGACGAGCGGGCCGAGCGCATCATCCTCGAGGAACTCGCTGCCGCCTATCCGGACATACCGGTCGTTGCGGAGGAGTCGGTTGCCGCAGGCCACGTGCCGGACGTGGGCGGCCGGTCCTTCTTTCTCGTCGACCCGCTGGACGGCACCAAGGAGTTCATCAACAGGCGCAGCGACTTCACCGTCAACATCGCCCTCATCGAAAACCAGATCCCCGTGGCGGGCATCGTCTACGCGCCCGCCCGCAAGATCGCCTACACGGCCGAGAACCGCACGGCCGCCATGTTCGACGTGAACGACGATTTCGAAGCCGTCAACCGGCGCCCCATCCGTTGCCGTGGCGAGAGTAGCGCCCCGGTCGCTGTCGCAAGCCGGCTGCACAACACCCCGGAAACTGAAGCCTTCCTGAAGGAAAACGCGATTGCCGACTGCACCTCGGTCGGCTCTTCGTTGAAGTTCTGCCTGGTCGCAGAGGGTCTGGCCGATGTCTACCCCCGCTTCGGCCGTACGATGGAATGGGATACGGCGGCGGGCGACGCGATCCTGCGCGCAGCAGGCGGACGCGTCACGCTGCCGGATGGCACCCCCCTCACCTACGGAAAGACCAGCCAGGCTCACGACAGCGACTTTGCCAACCCGAATTTCGTGGGATGGGGCTCGCCGTAAAAGCACAGGCAGGCCCGCCTCTGCTCCAGTCTTTCGCCTCGCTCAGCGACCGTCCGCCAACTTGCAATGCATAGGTGGGCGTTTTTCGAGCGGCGACCGCCATTCCTGGATGTCAATGCAGCGCCCGTCGCCGCACAGCACCGCGAAGCCCTTCTCCGTGTAGGCCTGCACCTGCCCAACGATCCCGATGTACTGCGGCGCTTCCGGGAGAAAGGTGGCGCCGTCGATGTGAATCTTCGTGCCGCCGTGAAAGGTGAAGGCTCCGGGATAAGGATCGCCGACGGCCCGAATGAAACGCAGGACTGTGGATGCCGGCCAGCGCCAGTCGATGAGGCCGTCCTCCGCCGTGCGCTTCGCACAGATCGACGCCATGCCGTGGTCCTGGGGAATCCGCGGAGCCGATCCGGCCTCGATGAGCGCGACGGCCTCAGGCACCATATCCGCGAGGTTCTGCACGTGCTTGGCGTAGAGGCTCCGCGCCGTCTCGTCACTCGCCACCAGAAAGAGCCGCTGAAGCAGGATCGGGCCGGAGTCTACGCCTTCATCGAGCCAGAAGAGGGTGGAGCCGCTGGTCTGCTCGTCCTGGAGAATGGTCCAGGGGATCACGCCGCGCCCCCTCAGTCGCGGCAGGGCTGCGGGGTGAAAGCCGACGCTCCCCCCTCGCGCCACGGCGCGGAACGGCTCCCTGCAGACCTGCGACCAGCCAATCACCAAGGTGAGGTCAGGGTCAACCGCCCTCATGGCTTCCAGTGTCTCCGGTGAGTTGATGTTCGTTGTCTCGAAAACCCGGCTGCCGCAAGCGCGGGCCAGAGACCTCAGGTCGGAGAAATCGGAATGCCTGTGCGCCGCCTCGCGGGGCAGGGTGATGACCAGAGCCGGCGGCCGGCCGGCCCGCACGAGCGCTTCCAGCGCCACCCGAGAGGTTTCGACCGCACCCACGAATACAATTCGCATCATGTACCGCCCAGATTGGAGCAATGAACCGCGACAGGAAGCCGCGAGCGGATTTGATCGACGAAATATAGATCCAGACAACCGCAGAGATATTCTGCGAATGAGATAGAGTTTCTGAAGTCTAGAGCGACGTTATCTCAACAAAATCAAACACTATTTCAAATTCTCTGTCCAGAGCCGGATTGCGCGAAACACATCTCGCGAGTTTGGTTCGGAGGGCTTCCGGTAGGACCGCAGTCGCATTGCCGCGTCGCATGCCCCGAACTGTCCATCCACTCGCGATTTATTGTTCCATGCACCCCCTCCAATCTATTGAATATCGCCAAAAAAAACGTCACCGTGGCGTCGATATGTGCCACAGGTTGCGCATAGGCTGGAATTCCCGAGACATGCCGACAAGGAAGCCTTCGTAGAACGCGGCGCATCTGGAGCGGCAACTACCCGCAGGACAGGGAATAGGCCTGAGGAGGCTGCTCGATGGAAAAGTCTGCACGAATTGCCGGCAGCAGCGGGAGTGCCGCTTGCCGGAGAAACCATTCCCGAGCCGGTTCTAGCCCCGTTTATCTCGGGGCCTTTGCGCTCTTCCTGTCATTGCTGGCCCCTCTTTTGTCCGAGGATCGATCCGCCGCACTCGCCAACGACGGTGTCCCCGCTTTTCCGGGAGCAGAAGGCTTCGGTAAGATGACCCAAGGCGGCCGAGGCGGACAGATCATCGACGTCACCAACCTCGACGATTCCGGTCCGGGCAGCCTGCGCGCCTGCGCCGAGGCGGAAGGTCCGCGAAACTGTGTGTTCCGGGTGTCCGGGGTGATCCGGCTGGAGCGCTCGATCGTCGTGCGCAAGGATAGCAGCAACCTGTCGATTCTCGGCCAGACGGCGCCTGGATCCGGTATCGTCATCACGATCGACGCGACGAACGAAGACAAGAAACACACACCGCTGTATATCCGTGGCGCCAACGACGTCATCGTCCGCCACATTCGGGTGCGTCCCCGCCTGCCGAATACCGTCAGCAACATAGACGGCCTGACAACCGAGAGCAGCGCACGGGTCTATGTCGACCACGTCTCCACCTCATGGGCGACGGACGAGAACATCAACACGCATGCCAACTCAACCGAGATCACGATCGCGAACTCCATCTTCGCCGAAGGCCTCAACAAGCACAGCAAGTGCGCGCTGCTCGGCTCCGATCCTCGGATTCCGCAGCAGCTTACCTTCTGGAAGAACCTCTGCCTGTCCAACCGCGACCGCAATCCGGACAACAACCATTACGGCGACTCCTGCATCGAGATCGTCAACAACGTCTTCTTCAACGCCCGCTCGGAATGGGCTGAGATCTACTCCCAGTTTCCGGGCGGCACGCCGATTTCCTTCGTCGGCAACTACTTCAAGGCCGGCCCGAGCACCGACGACAAGACATACGCGCTTCGCTGGAAGCCAGCCGACAACCAGGCTACGCCGAAGATCTACCAGTCGGACAATGAGACCTGGACGCCATCCGGCAAGACAATCGAGCTCATCGGACCGGACACGCAGCAATTCATGGTCGACAAGCCACCTTGTGCGCTCGCCATCGACAAGGTGCTGCCGGCCAAGCAGGCCTATGACGAGGTGCGCGCAGGCTCGGGCGCTTTCCCGCGGGACGCACTCGACAAAGCCTGGATCGAGGATCTCGGCGACCAGGGCAAGGAAGGTCGCGGCAAGATGGTCATGGAATCGCGGGAGCTTCCCGAAGTCGACGCCGGCACGCCGTACAAGGACGAGGACGCAGACGGAATGGCTGACAGCTGGGAGGCCCAGTCCGGAGCCGAAGTCGGCGTGAACGATGCCTGGACGGACGCCGGCAAGGACGGATGGACCCGCTTCGACCTGTTCATGCAATGGCTATCCGAGGAACGCATCGCCGGCCGCTATCCGCAATAGCGGCCATGTCATGAGAGTAAGCTTCCATGCCGGTCCCGGCTAACCCCGGGAAGGGATAGGTACGGACGCTACGCCGTGAGCTCCCTGCCGGTTTCCAGGTACCACTTGACGAAGGCCCGTATGCCTTCCGGAAGCTCCGTGGTTGGCCGGAAGCCGGTGAGCGCCGAAAGTAATTCGAAGCTCGCATAAGTTCGCGGAACATCGCCCTGCTGCATCGGTAGCATCTTGCGCAAGGCCTTGCGCCCGAGCGCATTTTCCAGTTCATCCACGAATTCGAGGAGCCCGCGCGGTTGCCCCCCGCCGATGTTTACGACCCGATAGGGTGCAATGCGTGAAAGCGTTTCCACCCCGGCAGGGGTTTCCACCCGGTTCGCCTCTGACGGCACGATGTGGGACAGCCGCACGATCGCCTCGACGAGATCGTCGATGTAGGTGAAATCGCGGCTCATCTTTCCTTCGCCGTAGATCTCGATCTCGTTGCCGTCGAGTATGGCCTTCGTGAACTTGAAGAGCGCCATGTCCGGCCGTCCCCATGGACCGTAGACCGTGAAGAAGCGGAAAACCGTCGTAGGGATCTTGTAGAGATGCGCGTGGCAGTGGGCGATCAGCTCCATGCTCTTCTTGGTCGCCGCATAGATGGTCAACGGCTCATCAGCCCTGTCGACCTCACGGAAAGGAATGGAGCTGTTCGCTCCATAAACCGACGAGGTGGAGGCGAGCAGAAGATGCTTGCAGCCGCTCGCCTTGGCAGCTTCCAGAATGTTCCATGAGCCCGTCACGTTCGAATCGAGATAGGCTTCCGGATTTTCGAGGCTGTAGCGAACCCCGGCTTGCGCCGCGAGGTGAATGATGACGTCGGGTCTTGCCTCCGCCACGGCTTCGTTCACCCGTTCGCGTTCCTCCAGCATGGCGATGTGCCTGCTGAACTCCGGAAACTGCATCAGGGCGGCGTGACGCGCCTCCTTGAGCCGAACGTCATAGTAGGGCGTCATGCCGTCGAAGCCGGCCACGACATGGCCATCCTCGAGCAGGCGGCGTGCAAGATGAAAGCCGATGAAGCCGGCCGTTCCGGTGATCAGGTATCGCAACGGCTTCCTCCGTCAGCTTCCGACGCCATAATAGCGGAAGCCTGCTTTCTGCATTTCTACACGATTGTAAATATTACGCAAATCGACAATTGCCGCGCTATGCATGACCGATTTCAGGCGCGGAAGGTCGAGCGCACGGAATGCGTCCCATTCGGTCACGATCACCAGCGCGTCGGCACCCTCGGCGATATCATAAGGGCTCTCGCCGTAGACGACATCGTTGAGGTAGTGCTTTGCGGCCCCCATGCCCTCCGGATCGAAAGCGTGGACGATCGCGCCATTGTCCTGCAGGGCCTGGATGATGGAAAGTGAGGGCGCCTCACGCATGTCGTCGGTGTTCGGCTTGAACGTCAGGCCGAGTATGGCGATCTTCTTGTCGCGCACGCTGCCGTCGCAGGCGGCGACCACCTTGCGCGCCATGGCCCTCTTGCGCTTGTCGTTGAAGCTGACCGTCGCTTCGATCAGGCTGACCGACATATCGTGGTCCTGCGCGGTCTTGACCAGCGCGAGCGTGTCCTTCGGGAAGCACGAGCCGCCATATCCGGGACCGGCATGGAGAAACTTGTCGCCGATCCGCTTGTCGAGACCGATGCCCTTGGCGACCTTCTGCACATCGGCGCCGACCTTTTCGCACAGGTCCGCGATCTCGTTGATGAAGGTGATCTTCATCGCGAGGAAGGCATTTCCGGCATACTTGATGAGCTCGGATGTCCGACGCTCGCAGACGAGGATGGGCGCCTCGTTGAGATAGAGCGGCCGATAGACGGCACGCATGACCTCGGTCGCACGCTCGCTGCTCGTGCCGAGCACGATGCGGTCCGGGCGCTTGAAATCCGCAATCGCGGCGCCCTCGCGCAGAAACTCGGGATTGGAGACGACGTCGATATCGGCATCCGGATTGACACGGCGCACGATCCTTTCAACTTCGTCGCCCGTCCCCACCGGCACGGTGGATTTGGTCACGACGACCGTATAGCCCTTTGCCGCGCGCGCGATCTCTTCGGCCGCTGCATAGACATAGGCAAGGTCCGCATGACCGTCGCCGCGCCGTGAAGGCGTACCGACGGCGACGAAGACGACATCAGCCTCGCTCACGGCTGACGCGAGATCCATCGAGAAGCTGAGGCGGCCGGAATTCATGTTGGTCTGGACGATCTCGCTAAGGCCCGGCTCGAAGATCGGTATGATCCCCTGCTTCAGGGCCTTGATCTTTTCCTCCACGATGTCGACGCAGATCACGTCATGACCGAAGTCTGCGAAACAGGCACCCGAAACGAGACCTACATATCCGGAGCCGATCATCACAAGGCGCATGTTGCCCTACCCATCTTTTTGTTTTCATTATGCGGTCACGTCGAAACAGTGAGCGCGACTCTTGCAGAACGCTCCGGCGCCCGCAAGTCGCTGGCTTGCTCTCGAGCCCGAAACGAAGACGGTATCCAAAGCCGATCGGCAGCCTAAGCCTCCGCCGCCGACAGACTGACATGCGGATCGGTCGCCTGCAGCACGACTGTGCGAACGACCCGCGCGACCTCTTCCATGGCCTGCCGGTCGAAGGACGGATCGACCAGGAAGGCGATGCTCGTTTCCCCAAGCTCCCGCGCGACGGCAAGGCCCCACTTCGGCGAAAGCCCCAGATCCACGAAGCACTTTTCGAGATAGATTTCCGAGCAGCTTCCGTAGAAGCACGGAACGCCCGCGGCGTTTATCTCGGCGATGATCGTGTCCCGGCTGGCGCCGGCACGCAGGAACTCAGGACGAATGAAGGTGTAGAAGCGATAGAAGGCGTGCTCGATACCGGGGCCTGGCATCGGCGTGCGAAGTGCCTCGATATCACCAAGCGCATCGGCAAGGATGCCGGCGTTGCGTGTGCGGATGGCATGCCAGTCATCGAGACGCTCCAGTTGCCTCAGGCCAAGCACCGCCTGGATCGAGGTCATCCGCCAGTTCGTTCCGATCGTTTCGTGCAGCCACCGGAAACCCACCGGATGGGCCGCCTTGAAGACCGTATCGTAGGACTTTCCGTGATCCTTGCGGCTCCACGCCTTTTTCCAGAGAGCTTCGTCGTCGAGAGCGATCAGGCCGCCCTCCCCGCCCGTCGTCAGGATCTTGTCCTGGCAGAACGAGAATGCGGCTATGTCTCCGAAGCTTCCAACCGGGCGACCGTCGATCCGTGCGCCATGCGCCTGGGCACAGTCCTCGATGACCCAGAGCCCCTTCTCGCGGGCAAGCGCCATGATTTCCGGCATGTCGCAGGGCCAGCCCGCCAGGTGGACCACTATGATACCGCGCGTCTTCGCAGTTATCTTGTCGGCAATCGTTTCGGCCGTGATGTTCTGGCTGTTCGGATCGATCTCGGCGAAGATCGGCACGCCGCCGCAGAAGGGAACGCAGGACGCGGAGGCGACGAAGCTGCGGGGGGTGACAATGACCTCGTCACCCGGCTGAAGGTCGAGCGCATAGAGCGCCAGATCCAGGGCAACCGTGCCATTGGCGAGTGCGATCGCATGCCCGCGCCCGAGCAGCTGCGCATAGGCTTCCTCGAAGCGTTTCACATGCGGTCCGGTCCAGGCGTTGACCTCCCCTGACCTCAGGACCGCGACGACATCCTCTATCTGCTCTTCGTCATATATGGGCCAACGCTTCATGAATGGTCCCTCTCGTTTCAGATTCCGTCCCGGCGCGACGTTGCGCGACGGTACGGTCACATCACCTGGCGGATGAGGACAAAAGCCTCTGCGGCACGCCGCATCACGGTGGCCCCGCGCAGGGTCGCCAGCGCCTTCAGGGTCTCGATCGATCTTTCGTGCGGCGCTTCTCTTACCTGCGATGCATAAGCCTTCATCGCGGAAAGCTTTGTCTCCAGGTGATCGGCCACATCCACATAGACGTTTGGCACGAAACTGGGCGTCACATAGGGGGCGTTCCAGTTTGTTTCCGAAACGGTTTCGTAGGCGAGCACCAGCCGTGGATATTCAGCCTGGTGCGGCCGTGCCGAGACGAGCGACGACAGGAAGATCAGCTGGTGATCGATATGCATGTCGCCGATGAACGGCACCAGCAGCGTCTGCGGCCGCAGTTTCTGCACGAGTTCGAGAAGCGCGGCATTGAGCGCCGAATGAGCCGTCTCGGCAATGCCGGCCGCGGGAAAGCCGAGCCAGAAGGTCTCCCTTACGCCGAGCAGGCGATGCGCCTCGCCGGCCTCCGCCTTTGCCCGCGCGACCGTCCCGGCCGGGAAGGCAGGCGGCAGGGCCTGGGTCACGATCGCGACAAAAACGTCGTTTCCTTCCGCGGCAAGCCGCGCCATCGTGCCGCCGGCACCGAGCACCTCATCGTCCGGATGCGGCGCGATGACGAGCGTTCTTCCGAAAGTGTCCAACCGATGTTCCATCACAGAACACCTCTTTCATCGGGGGCGCATTCGCAAAGGCTGGGCTTGCAGGCCAAATGGCTCGCATGCCGCAGCGACATGGCCGCCAGCAGATGAGATGCAGGAGAAGTCTCGAGGGGTGAAAGGCAGGCGGCAGGGATGTTTTCAGCAGCAAGATAGGAATGCGACACTCTCATACAGAGACTCCAGTGAACACAGATCCGGCGTTGAATGGGGTGGTCCGAGGTGGTTTGCCCAAGCCCCGTCACGTGCCCGACAAGGAGACGACGACCACGTCGCCGGGCAACAATTCCGTGAATGTCGAGGCAGTTATGCTCTTGCGTTTTCCGCTCTCCTCGCGCCGCACCTCGTAGGAAAAGGAGATCTTGCTCTTGGCCCTGTCCTTCTCCTCGGACTCGATCGACGCTAGGAGGAAGAACTGCTCTTCGGCGGACTGCCTGGAGGAGATCAACTTCTGAAGCGTTACCTCGCGCTCCTGAAGCTTCATCAGCAGTTCCTTCTCGCGATCGGCGGAAAGCTGCGTCAGCTGAAACTTGAGGTTTCCGAGCTCGCGCCGGGACCGCGACATTTCCGCATAGATGCCGAGCAGGCTTGCCTTTTCACCGGATGCCTGCGTCTTGGCACGGGAAAGGTCCGCTTCCGTGTTGAGTTCGCGGGCTCTGAGCCCAGCTACCCGGTCCAGATCCTTCAGGCTCATCGCAACGACTTCTTTCTGCTGCGCTTCGAGTTCCGTCAGAATCCTCAAGCTTTCGGTGCTCTCGGTAATGCCCTCGTTAAGAATATCGGTCTGAGACTTCATAGTCGCCATGTCCGACTTAAGTATCTTTTCCTCGAGGTCGATGAGACTTTTCAGATTTGTATTCTTGACATAGTTCTCGGCAGCCTTCGGAACCAGCGCAAGATCGAGGTGGTCGAGCCCGCGTAACTGCGACTGAAGCCGAGCCGCATAGACCGCCTCGCTGACGATCAACGCATCTGTTCCATCGATCTCGCCACGCAGGCGTGCACGGACCATCAGCTTGTCCGACGGATTGATGACCGCGGTCTGCGTTCCACCCGCGAGGCCGATTGACTGCTCGACCGTCAGGCCCGGGTAGAACGGAAAAGAACCGGGCGACTTGACGTCACCCAGAACGAAGATAGGCCTGAAAGTAGCGATATTGAGGGAAATCTTCGGGTCTACGAGGATTTCTCTTTTCTTGAACTCTGTGCGCAGCTTATCGAGCGCCTCGGATACCGTCAGCCCTCCGACTTCCACGCCACCGATCAGGGGAAACTGCCCCTGCCCATCGGTCGTGACAATCAGGGTGACCGGAAGTTCCGTGTCATCAAGAAAATCGAACGTCACCGCATCTCCGGGGGCGATGCGGTAGGAGTCCACGCCCGCCAGAGCGCAGTTCACGGAGAACAGTCCGAGGCCCAAAGCGAATGCGGCCGCGATACCCATGCGACCGGCCCGGAGGATCCGACGGCGCACCGAATTCCAGAATGCCATGCAATGCTCCCACAACTAAAACTTCGGATGCAATGCTTTTCCTAGACGTTAGCATATATCTTCAGGCAAATCAGACAATTTTTATGACATAAAGAAAAATAATTTACCCTATGATCGGGAAAATATACACGGTCAATAGGTGTATTTTTTCTGTTTACATTTAAAATCTACACTCACACCACCCTCAGTTGCCTTCTCTCCAAGATATAAATTTTGACTCTCGTATAGTCATAAGTGGAGAACCGGGATAAGCTACGCCGCTGGAACCGCTAAGCGGCGTGCAAACGCGGGAAAGTCGAATTCTATACTCATAGTAAACTGGTGACCTGGTGTTTCGCGAGGGGTTCGGTTTGTGCGTATTCTGAGAAAGATAAGCCATAGAATAGACAACGCGAGATCGAGCTGGCAGATAGAAAAAGGCAGTATCGAACGCATCAAGAGCATCCTCCACCTATTAACGGGTAACTTCGCCAGTTCATTCATCGGGCTTGCAGGTTTTGCATTGACGGCGAGAGCACTCGGCCCGGCAGACTACGGGATGCTTGCGCTTTGCTTCTCCTATTCGCGCGCAATCGAGCGGCTCGTCGCCTTCCGATCGTGGCAACCCCTGATCAAGTTCGGATCGCACGCGCTGCACACCAACGCGATGGCGGACTTCAAGGCGCTCCTCAAGTTCGGCCTGGCGCTGGACGCGGGTGCCGCCCTGCTCGCCTGGGCCGTGGCCATTGTCCTTCTGCTGTTCGCAGCGCCCTATCTGGGCATTTCTTCCCAAACGGCCCATTTCGCGATCATCTATTGTTCGGTCCTGCCGTTCCAGATCACCGGAATGCCCACCGCGGTCCTGCGGCTTTTCGGCCGTTTCCACATCATGGCCTACGGGCAGGTCACGGCGAGTATCATTCGTGTGCTGCTCTGCCTGGCCGGCGTGCTGCTTGGCGGAGGGTTGTACGAATTCCTCTTGATCTGGATGGGCTCCCAGATCATCGGGTCGCTCTGCACCACGACACTCGCCTTCATCGAGTTGCACAGGCGCGGAATCAAGGGGGTTCTCACGGCCCCACTTCGTGGCATCGCCTCGCGGTTTCCCGACATCTGGAAGTTTTCCATCTCCTCGAACTTCTCTCTCGCAATCCGCTCGAGTGCCTTCGAGGTCGACACGTTGCTGGTGGGCTTCCTCGCCGATCCGGCATCGGCGGGCCTGTTCCACATCGCCAAGCGCATCGGCAAGATCGCGCAGCAGGCGGGCCTGCAGGTCCAGGCCGTGCTTTACCCCGACCTTTCAAAGGCCTGGGCCGCGGGAGACTATACGGACTTCCGCAAAATCGTCGGCCAGACACAGTTGATCCTTCTGGCATTCGGCGTCGCTTCGCTGGCCTTCCTCTACGCGACGATCGATCAGGTTCTGTTGTGGACGGCCGGCGCGAGCTTCCTTGCGGCGGGCTCCCTGGTGATGGTGCAAGCGATCGCGGTCACGCTGAACCTCTGCACGCAGATACTGCACTCCGCGCTGCTGTCGATGGGGCTCGCGAGCTACATCCTTCGCAATGTGCTGATGGCGACGGCCGCGTTCCACCTGACGGCAATCACCCTCGTGCCTGAGATCGGCGCGATGGGAGCAAACATCGCGCATATCGTGATGGGTGCGATCTCGCTGATCACCATGACCTATACGTACCGGAAGTATTTTTCCGACCGGGCCATCTGAACCTCCGGCTCCAGCGCGCATGCCCGCAACCCATCGCCGCCGCGCGCGCCCTTTCTGAAGAGCTGTCCTGCCCGAGCTTTCGGGATTTCTCAGGCTCGGAGGTCTGCCATTTCAACAGGAAGCTCTTATCGACCGGCAGCTCGAGCCTGGGCGAGAAGGATAACCGCGATGGCGCAAGGCACCATCGCATTGGCCAAGCTTGAGACCCGAGCGGCCCCACCCCAGAAGGCGCTCTCGCCGCTCTCAAAAAAGCAAAGACCCCGCGCAGCGGCTGCACGGGGTCTTTTGCGTTTCAAGACGCTGGCCATCAGCCGGAAACATCCGGCCGACGATGACAGGGGTGACTAAGCCCGGAGCGGACGTCCGGCGACCCATTCGGCAACCCTCTGTATCCAGGCAGTTCCGCGCTGGGCCGAGGGCGCCTTTCCAAGGAAGTTCGTAACGCTGCCGAGGATGACAGGATGGTTGAGCGAAAGACGCTCGAGGGCATCCTTGACGCTACGCTGCTTCGTGCTCGCGCTCTTGACCACCATGATGATGGAATCGACCTGCGAAGCGAGCCAGACAGAATCTTCCGAGCTTTCGATCGCCGGCGGATCCACGATGATAAGATCGTAGCGATCGCGAAGACCTTCGAAGAGCCGGTCGTAATCCTGCAGGCCGGGTCGCAATGAAATGACTTCGAGGAATGGATAGCTTGCCGAAACGGAGGCCACCTCTCCAAGTTCACCGCGCCCATCTAGGTAACGGCTCAAGGCGGAATCCGATGCGGGCGTTCCGACCTGCTTCGATGCGCTCTCCGGTCCAGGATTGAGATCGATGAGCACCGTACGCATTCCGTTGGTCTTGGCCGTAGCGGCCATGGCCAGGGCGAAGGCCGTCTTGCCTTCTCCCGGTCGCGCCGAACACAGCATCAGCACCTTGTCACCCGGAGCATGATCCATCTTCCGCCAGGCAAGGCATACGGCACGCGCTGCCTTGTCGAGTGCGGAATCCGGATTGCCGAGCATGTGCTGGTACACGGACTGACCCTTTGCCAGAGCCTTGCCCATGTCGGGAACGCTGGCGAGATTCGGGCGATCGATGAGCGCCTCCACGTCAAGCGGCCTGTAGAGCCTCGTGTCGAGGGCATCCCGGATGATGACGATCAGCACGCCGAGGATCATGAATCCGATGATGCCCGCGGTGAACAGCAACGAAGGAACCGGGAAGGTCGGCACCGTGGGAACTTCCGCATAGGAGGCGATGCGCGACGACGGCTTGCCGTCTTCCTTGGCCGGGTCGATCGTTCCCAGTCTCAGGATGACCTGGTCATAGCGCTTCTGGTCGCTGAGCAGGTCGCGCTCGAGCTCGCGGCGACGGATTTCGGCGAGGTTGCGGCTCTTCATGCGCTCCTGCAGAACCCCGACTTCAGCCGAGAACTTGCTGACGCGCACGGAAGCGATCTTGGCGTCGTTCTCCAGTTCCTGCGTGATGCGGGACGCTTCGTCGCCGATCATCCGCCGGTTGGTCTCGAGTTGCGCATCCGTGTCCTGCACGAGAGGATGGTTGCGTCCGAACTTGGCGCTGAGTTGCGCCCGCTGGCGTTCCAGCGTCGCCTCCTCCTTGCGCAGGTTATCGAGGAGTTCCGACGTCACCACGCGGCCGACGGCCTGCTTGCCGGTCGAGGCAAGGCGCAGCTTGGCCTCGTTGAACTTCGCCCATGCCCCCGCCTCGTCAACGCGTGCAATAGTAAGTTGCTCGTTCAACTGCTCCATCCGCGCCCGGATGAGATCATCCTTGGGATCGAATGTCAGGTCGCTCGTGCCGGTGAAGGCCGCGATCTGCCGTTCCTTGTCCGCGATGCCGGTGGCGAGTTCGGCGGCCTGGTTCCGGAGATAGGCGACGGTCTGCTCCGTGGCATCGATCTTCAGCTTGGACGTCCAGAGCACATACTGCTCGGCGATTGCATCCGCGATCGCGGCCGCCTGCAGGGGGTTGGCCTGCTGGACATGGATCGTCAAGGCCAGGCTATCGCCCTTCCTGTCCGCGGAAAAGGTGCTGAGCAACTTGGAGATGGCCCGGTTACGCTGGACGCTTTCCGAGACGATCCGTCTTTGGGGCGTTGCTGCATCCCCGTCGCCTGCTCCGTTCATGAAATTTATGACGCTGTCGATAAGGGAGCCCAGGAACGTGTCGCTCTCCCGCTTCGGTGGCGGCAGGTAGGTGTTGTAGGTGGGATCCTCGACCAGCTTCAGCGCATCGACGACGTTGCCTACGAAAACGCGCGAACGCAGGTTGTCCATTTCCGTTTCCATGGCCGACTTGTCGCGGGCCTGGGTCTGGAATTGCAGATTGACTTCGTAGGGACGGTTGTCGTTGCGGTCGAACACCAGAGCCGAGGAGGCCGTGTAGATCTTGGTCAGGGACGCATTCAGGAGGATCGTGAACAGGATGCCCGCCGCGATGAAGCATACGAGAAACCGCTTGTAGCGCAGGATGATGGCGAGCACGTCCTGCAGGCCATACGCGAACGCCGCCCGAGGCGAACCGGCGCCCAGCGAGTCCTGCCTGTTTCTTATCGTATATGCGTCCAATGTACGATCAGTGGTAAGCATCATGCCTCCGGTAACTATGCCCGATATGACATCACTTCTCGGATCAACCAGATCCTGTCAGGCGACTGCTGCTTCCCTCTCCAGTTGGGGACAAAAAGCAACGGTTGTCAAAACAAAACATCACTCGGGCGAGTGACCTCCCGTTTCTGCGTCAGGCCCGGATATCCGGGCCCCAGTCTCCCGTGGCGCCGCGTTGACGATCAAAATGGGCAACCTGCGATAAGGTCATCCTCCTGATCACGCCCCGCCCGGGCCTCAGCACCACTTCCTCCCACCGCCGGCGCACCTGCCGAAACGGCAGCTCAGCGACACCTGCAGTCATGTCAAACCAGTTGCATTCGCTCCAACAGCACCCGGTTTACCTGATGGACGTCGAACCGCGCCCGAACCAATTCGCGCGACCGCTCTCCCATCGTCCCGGCGAGCCCGAGATCGTCGGCCAGCTTCGCCATTGCTTGCGAAAGCGCCTCGGGGTTTCGAGGCTCGACCGAAAAGCCGTTCACGCCCTCCTCGACCGTGTCACGGCACCCGGGTAGATTCGTCGTAATGACCGCGCGACCCGTCGCCATTGCTTCGAGAAGGCTACGCGGAATTCCTTCTCGGTAGTATGACGGCAGAACGAAGACATTACATCCGGCAAGAAATGGCCGAACGTCCCTCGTCTCTCCCAGGTAGTTCAGGACCCCTTCCGCGACCCAGGCTTCGATCTGGGCAGGAGAGATCGCGGCAGGATTGGGATCGAAGGGTCCAAGAAGCTGGAATTCGGCATCCGGATGCCGCGCCTTGATGCGGCGCGCCGCTTCCACATATTCCTCGATGCCCTTGTCCTTCAGAAGACGTGCAATCAGGAGGAACCGCGGCCGGTCCATCGGCGGAGGCACATGGGCGTAGTGTTCGAGGTCTACGCCCGATCCCGGTATCGCCTTTATCAGGCTGTTGTCCTTCAACATCCGATGGCTGCGGATGTCCGCTTCATCAGCGTCGTTGTAGACGAACACGACCTTCGCTCCTGCAAAGGCCAGGCGGTAGAGAAGAACGCTTACCTTTCGAACGACCTTGCCCTTGAGGCTGGCGTAGCCGGCATCCGAGAACACATGCCCCAGTCCGGTGACGAGGAAGCAGCGATCCTTGACCCCGGCCAGCCGCGCGGCGATTCCGCCATAGACGATGGGTTTCATCGTGTAGGGAACGATGGTGTCCGGTGCGATCTCGCGCAGGTTCTTCCAGAGCGAGAGCAGGGTGGCGAAATCGCCGAAGGGGTTGAGACCGGCCCGAGCCATGGGGATCTGGATGAAGCGGACGCCGATCCTGGCGAGTTCGGCCTTGACGACCTCGTCGTCCTCCGGGGCGAGTGCTGTGACGGAATGGCCGGACTCGACCATGCGCTTTAGCAGCTCCAGCCGGAAATTGGTCAGCGAGCGGCTGTAGCTCGCTATGACGGCCACCCGTTGGCGATTGGCCAGCGTGCGTTCCCGCACCACCGGCGCCGGCGCGGCGCCGTCACGGATGTCACCTGCAATCGATGCGTCTGAATAGGTCACCGCTGGCGCTCCTGAATAGCAGCACCGCCCGGCTTGCCGAGCGCGCGCTCGCCAGCCAGCCGCCCCGTCACCCGGCTGCGAGCCATACGCAGCTTGCCCGAAGCACTTGTGCGCGATCCGGTGGAATGTTCTGGGAGCGGGCCGACTGCCGTCGTTGAGGGACGAACGAGCATTTAGTGGGCCCCGCCGATGTTTGTGCATCCGGTCAGGTCTGAAGTCCGCCTGTTATTCAAGACCACTGCAACTCCGTATTCCGCTTGAGGGGCAGGAGAACCTGCCACTATCGCCATGCTCCCCGGCGCCGGACGAATCCGACACCGGGATAATGCGCAAGTCCGTCCGGCGCTCCGGCAATGCCGGGCGCCGGACGGATATTCAGTTGATGCTCAGCCCGTTGGCCGTCGGAGCCGGTCCACGACCGGAAACCAGCTTCTCGATGAGGCTGTTGCCGGCATCGACCTTGTACTCGTCCTGCGAAATCGTAACCTCGGTCTCGTCAGCGGTGTCGGCGACCGGGGCGGTCGCCGCCTGCTTGCGGTAACCCGGGATCAGGCTGCTGATCAGCGCGAGCACCATGCTCTCATCACCGATTTCCGCGAAGAGCTGCAGCCGCGCGAAGGTCTGCATGAGGATCGGCAGCTCGACCGGGTTCGGAACGGCGCCGAGAACACCGGGAACAGGCGAGCTGACGCGCTGCTCATGCGTATCGAAGAGTTCCTCGTAGAGCTTCTCACCCGGACGCAGCCCGATGATCTTGATGGCGATGTCCTCGTCCGGCGTGAAACCAGCCAGACGGATCATGCGACGCGCTATGTCGATGATGCGGATCGGCTCGCCCATATCGAGCACGAAGATTTCGCCCTGGCCGATATCGCCTTCCAGACCGTAGGCCGAAGCCTGCAGCGTCAGCTCGACGGCTTCGCGGATCGTCATGAAGAAGCGGGTCATCTGCGCGTCGGTCACCGTCAGCGGTCCACCATTCGCGATCTGGCGCTTGAACAAGGGAATGAGCGAACCGCTGGAGCCGAGCACGTTTCCGAAACGAACGGTCATGAAGCGCGGGCCTGTGCCTTCCTTCAGCCCCTGCAGGTCGAGTGCCTGACAGAAGAGTTCGGCGAGACGCTTGGTAGCGCCCATGACGCTGGTGGGATTGACCACCTTGTCGGTCGAGATCTGCACCATGGCCTTAACGCCGATCCGCTTGGCGGCTGTGGCAACGTTCATCGTCCCGATGATGTTGGTAAGCGCTCCCTCGCAGGGATTGAGCTCCACCATCGGCACGTGCTTCAGCGCCGCTGCATGGAACACCAGCTCCGGACGGTGGACGTCGAAGATGTCGTTCACGCGCGTCGCACGGCGTATGTTGCACAGATGGGCGGAGCGCGGCACGTTCGGGAACCGTTCGTTGAGCTCCATGTCGATCGCATAGAGATTGTACTCGCAGTTCTCGATGAGAACGATTTCTGCGGGCTCGCAGGCTGCGACCTGGAGCGTCAACTCGCTGCCGATCGAACCGCCGGCGCCGGTGACCAGCACGCGGCGGCCGCGCACCAGGCGATTGATGGCTTCCTTGTCGAGGGCCGCCTGCGGGCGCTCCAGAAGGTCGGTGAGTTCGATCTGCCGAAGTTCGAAGCGATTCTCGCGCTTTGCATTCTTCAGTTCCGTCATCTGCGACAGGCGCGATACCGTCATGCCGAGGCTTTCGGCCTTCTTGATGAGTTCCTCCGCCTTCTCCTCGCCGAAGACGGACGGAGCTTCCGTGAAGACCACGTGCCTGGGGAGCTGGTTGTCCTGCCGGAAGCGGGCGATCACCTCGTCGAAATCGGAAAGCGAGCCGACGATCGGAACGCCGCGCAGGGTCATCCCCTGCTGGTCGCCGGTCCTGTCGAGGCAGGCGATCGGATGGTGCGTGCAATTGCGGTCGCGTTGCAGCGCGCGCAGATAGAGTTCCGCGGCATCGCCGGCACCGACGAGCAAGGTGGGAACACGCGCGCCATCGCCCGAGCCCGGCCGCTTCTGTGAGAAGCCTTCAAGCTTGAGCGGCAATTCGTCCATCCGGAAACTGAGCCGAGAGGCGACGAGGAACGTCGTCAGCAGCAATGCCTCGACCAGGATGGTGCTACGCGGAATGGCTGTGAGCCGCGTGGAAATGAAGAGGACCCAGACCAGCATCGCCGTGGTGACGATGACGGCACGAAAGATGGTGAAGAGATCCGAGATGGACCCATAGCGCCAGTTGCGGCTGTAGAGACCGGTCAGGGGGAAGACGATCGCGCAGATGGCGAGATACTGCGGTCCCGTGACCAGGAGCACCCGCATCAGCTCCGGACGAGAGATGATGGTGTCCGATCCGTAGCGCAGCACGAAGGCGAAGATCAACGCAAGCATTGCGGAGAGTATATCGGTCACGTAGAGACCGAAGGACTTCTGGACCTTGCGGGCTGACGACCGCCCGACCCCGACCATCGCCTTCCATAGACGATGTCCGATATCAGCAAACGATGCACGCCTGAAAGCCTCGATCAGCACCTGACCTCCAACGCCCTTCCCTGCGGAGAGCTTACCTAGCCTGGTACGTATAGTGGCATCTCTGCGACTCATTTCCGTACTCCCCGATCTGCCGGACACACAGAATTCGCCCGTCCGATCATCGAACCGGAGCGTAACAACCCGACTGATTTTTAGTGCCTGACTCTGACTGAATGCTGGAAGGCATAGAGGACCGCTCCCCGCAATCCCTCATTGCGCGGGCGGGCAGAAATACTTGTAATTTCATCATTATTACATTGAGATAATTCGCATATATATAACTTCTTGTAAATAACTTTCTGCATTGCGGCAGCTGCCGTAGGGGGAGTATTGTATATAGAATTACTAGAATACTCGATCGAAAGATTAGTCTTTTCAATCCTGTCGATCTTCACTTGAATAACTTCAACTTTTGCCTCCTTACGAAATGAGTGTTGAACGAATATTGAAAACATTGAATATTTTGCCGTTTGCAGTGACTGGTGTCACAGCACAACTCACGATCTGGAGTTGTTCGAAAATTGGGCGCGCCCACTGCTTAGTGCACGACTCGTGTCAAATAGAGACGAAAATTCCCCTTACGTGATACGCAAACAGAAATTCTCACCTTTTATTGCCCCCAATTTGTCCAGCACGCCTCGGCGAAACTCGGCCGGATTTGAGCGAACCTACTGCCAAAAGACGGAAAAACGGCCCTGTGGGACACGAAAAGTAGCCAAAACGCCAGCGCTTACATCGTGGACGACACAACGAGAGTGTCTTGCCGCGCAAAGCAGCGGCGAGAAAATATATTGTCGTCCGCAGTATTACGGCGCCTTAATACCAGAAACCGATCACGGCAAACAAAGGACCAGCGTGGACCTTCGCGAAGGAATCAGCAGGTCGCGCGGCGCTGCCGGCGGGCGGCGTCCAGATGGCGCTCGTTCAGTTTCTCGCCGAGAATCATCACCAGGACCGTGGCAGCGAGGATCTGCAGGTCCACACGGAAGGAGCGGTTCTCTATATACCAGAGGTCGAGGTCGAGCTTGTCCTCATTGGTGAGCTTCGCATTGCCGCTGATCTGCGCCC
Organism: Sinorhizobium sp. BG8; assembly: GCF_016864555.1. NCBI lineage: Bacteria > Pseudomonadati > Pseudomonadota > Alphaproteobacteria > Hyphomicrobiales > Rhizobiaceae > Sinorhizobium > Sinorhizobium sp. BG8. The sequence goes on from NZ_CP044011.1 coordinate 4,158,253, forward strand.
ACCCGGTGAGACCCGGCCGAAGCGCGCAGCGCCTTAGGCCCGCCTCGCCCAGGCTGGCGACAGTCTGTGGCAGCAGTGGACGCGGCCCGATCACGCTCATGTCGCCGATAAGGACGTTCCAGAACTCCGGAAGCTCATCAAGGCGCGAACGCCTGAGAAGGCGTCCGAAACCCGTGGCGCGTTCGCTGTCGCTGAGAAGCCGGCCATCCGCATCCCTGGCATCAGACATGGATCGGAACTTGAACATCTTGAATGGCTTGCCGCCCCGGCCCACCCGCTCCTGAATGAAAAGCACCGGACGGCCGAGAAATATGGCAACGAGTACCGCCGTCACGAGCATGATCGGCAGCGTGAGCAAGCCCGCCACGAACGCAAAAACCATATCGAAAACACGCGTCATGAAATCTTCCTGTCGATTGCCTGCCGGCGGAAAATACTTTCGGGCGGCGATCCCGGCCGTACCCCGGTCGGCAGAAGAAATGCCCTTCCTTGCCTTAGGTCTTCAGCGAGATGATCTTCGCCGCCAGTGTCGTGCGGTTGAAGATATTGAGCTTGCTGAAGATGTTGTGGACATGGATCTTCACCGTCCCTTCCGAGACATTCAGCAGGCTCGCGATCTGCTTGTTGGAGTAACCTTCCGCCACCATGTAGGATATTTCCTTCTCGCGGCCGGTCAGCTTGCAGAAGGAATCGAAGAAGGATCGGCTGCTATCGTCCTTTTGCTCGCTCGTTTCCGCCGTGCGTTTCGACGGCAGCCAGAAGCTTCCCTTCCCGACCGCGCGCATGCACTCCACCAGCGCCTCTGGGGCACTTTCCTTGAGGAGGATGCCCCGCGCGCCCATGGCGGTCGCCTGCATGTTCTGCTCTTCCGAGATGAATGCCGTCAGGAATATCACCTTGACGCTCAGCTTCATGCGGTTGAGCTCACGCAGCACGTCGAGCCCGCTGAGGTTGGGCATCAGGATGTCGAGGACGGCGAGATCGGGCTTGCGTGACAGGATTTCCTGGAAGGCCGACTTGCCGTCCGACGCCGCAGCCACCACGTCGAAGTCCGGTTCGTTCGCCAGCAGGTTCACGAGACCGCGCAGAACCAGGGGGTGGTCGTCCGCGATGACAGCCGATGTTCTTGGCAAGCGTGTCTTCATTGGGGCGGCAACTCTATCTGAAGGTGGACCCCTTTGCGCGAGGTCACCAGGTCCAATGTTCCTCCCAGGTCGTCAACCCGCCGGGTTATCGATCGCGGCTTGATCAGGATGGGCATCTGCGTGTCTTCCGGCAGTCCTTTTCCGTCGTCGTCTATCTGTATGCGAAGCCTGTCCTGTCCTTCGACAATGCTGACCTGGACGTGTTTGGCACCCCCATGCCGGACCGCGTTCGCAGTCGCCTCGCACACGAGTTGGAAGATCTCCGAGATCGTCGAGCGGGAGAGTTGAAGATTCGACGGGCTGACCTCGGTGGTTATTCGGCAGCGCCACTGCCTCTCCAGCGTCGCGGCCAGAAGGTCGAGCTGGACAGGCAGGTGATCATTCTCCGTGCCAGGCGTGGACTGCATGTCCTGGATCAGCTTGCGGATGCGCTGCTGCTGGTGCGTGAGGAGCCAGGCGATCTCCTTCAGGGAACTCTCCAGATATCCTGTGACCTGGCTTGTCGAGGCTTTCAGCATCAGGCTTGCTGCGGCAAGATCCTGCAGGATGCTGTCGTGCATGTTCATCGCCAGCCGAATGCGATCCTGGGCGATCGCCGCATCGGCAACCTCCTTCGCCAGCGCCCGCTGCTCCAGCTCGTAGCTGACACGCGTCGCAACGATCTCCGTAAGAGAGACGGTGTCTTCGTTGTGGTACCTGGGATCGAAGACGAATACGCAGCCGCGATAGTGATTGCTGGAAAACGGCGCCACGCAGAAGGTATCGATCTCGTGATCCTGCTGTGCGCGGTCGAGTTGCTCCAGGTCGGCAAGGAGAGGAACGGCGAAGCTCATGAGTTTCGCTCCCGCCCGGCTGTCGCGTCTGTGGAATGCCGCCTGCCCTACCATAGCGATCAACTCGACAATCCGCGCGGAGTTGGACGCCTCACGCAACTCGCTTGAGTCACGAAGGCAAAGGGCGACGCTTGCAGCAGGATGGAGGCTCTCCTGCCAGCACACAACGAGCATCGGGGTGCCAAGCACCTGGGACGCATGCCGGAGCGATTCAATCGTCAGCGGACGATGATAAGGTGTAATCCCGCCGCCGGGCCACGCCGCAAGCTTGTTGATCCTGTATCGGCTACGCTGAAGATAGGCGCCGAGATACCCGAGCATGCCGGCTATGAGGAAGAGCGAAACGCCGCGCATGATCAGAACATTGAGCTTCGAATCCCGCACGAAGTCCATTTCGATCTCCTGCCAGCTGATGGTAACCAGGATGATGGCAAGCACCAGCGCCGTGTGGACCGAGCCACGCCACCCCCAGCGGAACGTCGCCGTGAAGATCGGAAAGATGAAGAAGGTGAAAAAGGGACTCGCAAGACCGTCGGTCAAGTAGATCAGCAGCGACAAAACGGCAATGTCGACCAGGTGAACGAAACTACGCCACAGGACGGATTCGGATCCTCCTCCTGAAAAATAGAAGATGACTGCAGAATAGAAGCCGAAAGCGACGAGGAGCGCATAGGTTTCCTCAACGAAACTCGCAGGACGTGTCGGGTCAAGGTAGACTGCAAGGAGTGCGAAAGCCGAGAAGACCAGTCGGGTAAAGCTGATCAATCTCTCTGGTTGCGCCGCAAACAGAAAGTCACTCAGTTGCAATCGTGAAAACCATAGAATCCGATTGGATTTCATGCCGGAACCCTGAATGCTACATGTTGAGCATACAGGATTTTCATGCAGCAGAAAGCATTTCACCAGGCACGGAAGTAAACAATATTTGTTCTCGTAATTATTCTTGAAGTCATCCTTAATCAGGCGGGCGTTTCATCCGCACTCCCCCTCGCGAGGGCGAGAATTTCGATGACCTCTTCATCGCTCGTCTGGTGGAAGTCCCTGTAGTGCAAGCCCACGGCACGGAAATCTGCCGGCATGTGCAGGCAGACGATGCGGTCGACGTCGGCGCGAAGCTCGCTGATCACTTCAAGTGGTGCGACGGGGATAGCGAGGAGAACGGATCCGCAGCCAAGGCGACGTAGCGCCTTGAGCGCCACCTTCACGGTCGCTCCAGTCGCAATGCCGTCATCGACCAGAATGACATTGCGCCCGGCGAGCGGCAGCGGCATGCGGTTGCCAACATACATTCTGCGTCGCCTGTCGATCTCCGCGAGCTGCCGGCGGGCCTCCACATCGATGTAGCGTGGCGTCACTCCACAAGCCGCCATGATGTCGTCGTTGAGGACGATCTGTGGCTGCGCTCCATCGACGATGGCACCCAAGGCGACCTCCGGATTGGCGGGCGCACCGATCTTGCGCACGAGGAGCACATCCAGCGGCGCACGGAATCGCTTGCAAATCTCGTATGCGACAGGAACTCCGCCGCGAGGCAAGGCGAGAACCACGGGCTTGGCTGGCTCCTCGACTGCAATCTTCGCCGCCAGTTGCGCGCCGGCGTCCTCGCGATCCTCAAAAAATACGTCCAGCATGACAAGTCTCGACAGGACTCTGTAGGGGAGCGAGCGTGCAGCCCGCGAAAGGCAGCACTTCAACGCACTATATCCCATCCCGCCCCTGTCGTTTAGCGCCGATCACGCCTTTGCCCGCCTGTGGCAGGTTCACGCGGACTTCTCCGGTTCCGGGTTTTCGTCGGGATTGGGCAGCGGCACTTCGTCAGGCAAGCGGGCCGGATCCGGCTCCTGCACGGGGATCTGCTCCGGGAAAGGCGGCGGCGGCACCGGCATCGGCGTGGTTTCGGGGATCTGAGGCTTCGGCATGATCTGCTCCTTCGTCCATTGGCAAACCGAATTGGCGCCACGAAGGTTCCTCCGAGTGACGATATTTGACGAATGTGAGTGCCGTCGCTCTCGGACAGAAACCCGGATAATCTACAGGAACCACAATCCAAAGTAGCACGTTTGAGTGCAATCAATAATTGCATATGACAGGGATTTCCCAATCGCACATCGTATCACAAACCAAAGACCGCAGTTGCCCGAGCCGCTGCAACCGTCGTCAACCTACGGTTATTTCTTGTCGAGCTGACCTCGTGAGCGAACGCGGAGTGTGAAGGTCGAAATTGCGGACTCAACAAGCTGAAATACAGGAGACGAACTCGAATCAGAGATGGTTAAAATTGTATTGCGAAATACAACTTATCATGGTTTATTTCTTGCAGGGGATCATCACTGGCGGCTCTCATCCAGCGTGCAGAGAACGCAGTGCATGCGTGCGCGCTGGGCGTCGTCGAGTAAACTCATGGTTGGTAAATACTGTTTACCCAATGGATTTCTGTGCCTGGCGCTGGGTCTCTCCGGTTGTACCGTGATGCCGTCTGCCGGCCCGGACAGCAGGTCGATTGAGGCGAATGCCTATGCTAGGGTCGAAGGTGGTGGGCGAAGTGCGGGAATAGACTACGCGCTTGCCGATATCGATGCGGAGGTGCTGGCCGCAGTCGCCTCAGCCAACGTCAATACTCTCTCCGGTTTCGGGCAGCAGCGCTCCACGCCGGCAGCCCTGCCGCTTGGCGTCGGCGACCTGGTACAGGTTTCGATCTTCGAAGCCCAGGCGGGCGGTCTGTTCATCCCCGTCGACGCGACCGGCAGGCCCGGAAACTTCGTCTCCCTTCCCGTCCAGACGATCGACCGGGACGGATCGATCAGCGTTCCCTATGCAGGACGCCTTCGTGCATCCGGGAGATCCATTGCCGAAGTTGAGGCCGAGGTGCAGCGGCTGCTCTCCAGCCGGGCCATCGAGCCCCAGGCGGTCGTGACCGTCGTGAAGAGCCGATCGAGCCAGGTGGCCGTTCTCGGCGACGTGAAAACGCCAGCGAGACTGGAGCTGAACCCGATCGGTGACCGCATTCTCGATGTCATCTCCGAAGCGGGAGGCCTGAGTGCGCCAAGCATGGAGAGCTATGTCACGCTGCAGCGTGGCCCGCACTCCGTGACCGTCCCCTATACGCACCTTGCGGGCAAGCCGGAGGAGAACATCTATGTGCGGCCCGGCGACACGATCTTCGTCAACCGGGAGCAGCGAACCTTCCTCGCTTTCGGCGCGTCTGGACTGAACGGCCGGTTCGACTTCGAGAATTGCGACCTGACGCTCGGCGAAGCGCTCGCCAAAGCCGGGGGGCTTCTGGATACGCGGGCCGACCCCGCTCAGGTACTCCTCTACAGAAGAGTGCCGCGGGCACTGTCGCGGCAGCTCGGCATTGCTTCGACCCGTTTCGTGGCGGGCGAAGTGCCGATGATTTTCCGGGCGAACCTGCGCGATCCCGCGACCTTCTTCGCCGTTCAGAAGTTCCCCATGCAGGACAAGGACATCATCTACGTTTCCAATGCGCCTGCAACCGAGCTTCTGAAATTTCTCCACCTGATCAACGCCGTCTCCACCACTCCCTCGAACGTCGTCGACACCAGGGACGCTGTACGGACGATGTAGGGAAGCTTCGGACGGCATCGCGTCATGTGAACACCTGCCGACTGATCGGCGAACGATACGAAGGGGATCACCTTGACACTGCTTCAGACCTTCGCGGCCCGTGGGCAACCCGATGCTCCAGATCAACAATAGCCGCATGGCACCGCCCGCGACCGGCCTTTGGGCGAGCGATGCATCGCCGGTCTCTCCGATCGACTTCGACAAGGGCATCGCCGCGATGCGCAGGCAATGGCCGATCGTGGCCGCCTGCACCCTCGCCGCTGGCCTCCTAGGCTTGATCTATGTGATCGCCGCAATACCGCTCTACACAACGCGCACCAGCATTCTCATTGATCGCCAGTACGGCGCGGCCATCCAACAGCTCTCCGGTTCCGCCGGCCTCCTGGACGAGGAAGTGTCGGTGCTGAGCCAGATCGAGCTGCTGAAATCGGAAGCGATCGGCCTTGCCGTCGTCAATCGCTTGCACCTCGCCGACGAGACGGCTGCTGCCCCTTCGAACATGTTTCTTGCCCTGAACCGCTGGATCTTCGGCACTACCGGGAACCCGGCGAAAAGGCCTGCCGCAGACGAGGGAGAAGGCAGGCGGCGCGCGGCTCTCGAGACCATCCGGGCCAACATGGCGGTCACGCGTGCCGGTCGTTCCCGCGTGCTGGAAATCTCCTATGTCTCTCCTTCCCCCGAGCTGTCGCAGCGTGTCGCCGCGGCGATTGCGGACGCCTACCTCGCCGACAGGATTTCCTCGCGATACGAAGCGACGCGGCAGGCATCCGACTGGCTTCTCGCCCGCATGGAGGAACTCAAGCAGCGTGCCGTTTCCTCCGATCTCTCCGTCCAGAAGTTTCGCACCGAACACGGACTTGTGGCGACGAACGTGGAAGGACGGTTGGTCAGTGACCAGCAGCTCACGGAGCTCAACAGCGCCCTGATCGAAGCGAGGGCCGCGGCCGCGCAAGCCGCGGCCCGCTACGAACGAATACAAACCCTCATCGCCGGCAACCGGGAGGAAGCCGTCGTGGCGGAAGTCCTCGGCGGAACGATCTCGAATACTCTTCGCGAAAAATATCTGAGTGCGGCCAAGCGAGAGGCCGAGATATTGGCACGCCTCGGCGCCGGCCATGTCCAGGTGCAGAGGCTGCGCGGCGAGATGGAGGAATACCGTCGCCAGATGTTCGACGAACTCCTTCGCATTGCGCAGGGCAACCGCAGCGAGCTCGATATTGCGAGATCCCGGGTCCAGAGCCTGACGGAAAGCGTCGCTCAGGCGACCCTCGTCAGCGCCTCGGCAAAAGAGAACGAGGTGCAACTGCGTGAACTGGAGCGGGAATCGGAGACCTATCGGAACGTCTATGAAGCATTCCTTCGCCGCTACCAGGAAGCTGTCCAGCAGCAATCCTTTCCCGTGGCCGACGCCCGCATCATCTCGCGTGCCGTGGTTCCCGATCGTCCAAGCCACCCGAAAAAGATGCTCGTCATCCCGCTTGCGCTATTGATCGGTGCCGGAGCCGGTGCCTTCGCCGGCGCCTACCGGGAGTACAGGGAGCGCTCCTTCCGCACCGGAAGCGATGTGCGCCAAGCATTGGACCTTCCCTTCATCGGTGGCATTCCCCTCCTCAAGGCGGAGGATGAGAAGCCATCGGCCGACGGCCTTTCCTTTCACCCGCGGTCCGTCCGCAAGGCGAATGCTATGGTCGACCACGTCATCGACCATCCCTTCTCCCGCTTCACCGAGACGCTGCGCGGCACCAGGATCGCGGTGGACCTCGCCCTGCCGGGAAAGGCGGCCAAAATCATCGGCATCATATCGTTGTTGCCGGCCGAGGGGCGATCAACGATTGCAATCAACCTTGCGGAGCTTCTGGCGGCGGAGGGCGCCCGCACACTTCTCATCGACGCGGACCTCCGCAACGCAGGAGCGACGAAGGTCATCGGCGAACATGCGACGGCCGGACTTGGGGAGGCGCTGGTCGACGAGCGGTCAATCCGCGACCTGTTGCTCGTCAATCCGAAGACGAGACTGGCATTTCTGCCCGCGACCGCCGGACCGCTCGGGTCTAGGTCATCCGTCCTGCTTGCTTCATCACGCATGAATCATTTGCTGGAACAGGCGTCGGCGAGCTTCGACTATATCGTGCTCGACCTACCGCCGCTTGCCCCAGTAGCGGACGCGAGAGCCGTGGCACCCCATGTGAATGCTTTCGTTCTGGTCGCGGAATGGGGAAGAACGAACCGGTACGCCTTGCAGGAAGCGTTGTTTTCCGACAGGTCGATCGCCGCGAAATGCGTCGGCGCAATCCTCAGCAAGATCGACCCCGACAAGGCAAAACTCTACAGCACAGCGAGCGATTTCGAGATGTAGAAGCGAGCCATCACCCCGCGAACAGCTCAATGAAGGTCTACAAAATCAGGAACTTCGTCAAATTTCGGTGCCCCGCACACGGGCAGTGCCCGTTTCTCGCCGTGCCTCGGCGAGCGCCATCCCGAAGCGGGTGCCTTCCAGTACATACCCGGGACAAGGTCGCTTCCCGTCTCCGGCATATAACCTTTCGCCCCTTCGCCTTTTTCCCCGCGCCCGGACGGCGAAATAGGATTCCGGTCCTGTTTCGAGATGGAGGCCTGCGATGGATGAAACTGTACGACCCGTGTCGGGGAAAATGGCGACGGATGGCGCTCGATGGATTTCTACTTCCGCCAAGAGCCGGGTGCTGTTCTCATGACGACACCAGCAATCGGCCTCTCGCTGGGCGGACACGCCATATCCGATGCATCCGTCATTCGAAACATAGCAGCCTGGGGCGATAGCCTGACGGCGGGCGCCGGCGCCTCCACGGCGCTCACCTCCTATCCTGCCCGGGCTTCCTTGCTGTTTGCGCCCGCCCGCGACATCGCCAATTGCGGCGTCGGGGGACAGGATGCAGAACAGATCGCCGCCCGGCAGGGCGGTGTTCCGATCACCGTAACCGTGGAAAACAACAGCATTCCCGAAAGACGCGGCCACGACTGGTCCTGGAATTTTGCCGACGGAGAAGCACAGGGATGGCGTGACACCGTTCTCGCCGGACCGGCGCTCGTAACGGGCGGCTGGATATCCTGCAGTGCGACGAATGTCCTCGATGGTCTGTACCGCCCGTTGGAGGTCACGCTTCCCGCCGGTCTCGATATTCGGATCGCGTTCGACATCGTGATTTCAGCGGGAATGACAGTTTGCGTTAATGGACTTGGCGGCGGTGCATGGGGTGCAAAGACGCCGGATGGCGCCTATGGACACAATCTGTCGTCCTCGGGACACTATTCCGTCGCTCTCGTCAGCGGCGGCGCCATCGCCGATTATGTCGACCAGATCGGTTTCCTGCTGCTGTCGGGCAGCGGTACCTTTTCTGTCGACAACATCGTGGTGTCCGTTGCCGCCGCAGAGGTCCAGCTATCGGTCACAGACCGATCTCCGAATGTCCTGACCGTCGACAACGGCTTTACGGGAATGCTGTCCGGTACGCTCGCCGGCGTGCGCGGAACCATGACGACGGACGCCTCCGGTAACTGGACCTTTCTGCGCGAAAGCGAGGGCGCGGCAGTCGCGTGCCCGGTGGGAACGCGGTTCATCCCCGAAGAGGCTCGATCGCTTCGCAATCGTATCGCCTGGTTCTGGGCCGGCAACAATGGCATCGCGGATGCAGACAGTTCCGCCGCCGGTCTTGCGGCGATCGAGGCGATGATCGCTCATCTCCCGCATCGGCGTTTTCTGGTCGCCCCGGCACTCGCCGCCAGCGACGCCAGTCCGGCGCTGATGGCTGTGATCTCCGATTTCAATGCATCGCTCGCATCCCTATACGGCACGCGTTTCGTGGATCTGCTTGTCGAACTTCAGGCGAGCGGTAACCATTCGGCGGACGACGACGCCGATATCGCGGCCGGCCACGTGCCGCGCTCGCTGAGGGTCGACAGCATTCACCTGAATGATGTCGGCTACGCCGTCGTCGCCGGGGCGATGAAAGCGCGCACACTGGCACTCGGCTGGTGAGAGTGAACGGGATGCGTCGCTCAGAGGTCAAGCCCGGTGACTTGGGCAAGCGACTGTCGCTTTTCATCGATGGTCGAGCACGAGGCGAGTGCCCGTTCGCATTCCAGAACCTTCGCCCCCACCAGGAACCGGTACCAGTAGCCCTGAAGCACGTGGTAGATCAGCCCCTCTCGACCATCGAGAAAGCCCAGTTGCAGGAAGTATCGCAAGACAAAATAACAGGAGGCGGCGAGCGGAAAAGGCAGCCTGTCGTGGATGTAAACCTTGGCAAACCTCTTCGCCCGGGTTGGGGCCGGCGCAGTGCGCCATGGAATGTTGTCCTGCGGAAACAGGCGGTGACGTCGGTTGAGGATTTCGACAGCCTCGCGCGTCGCATAGCCGTTGTGCTTGTCGATGAAGTAGGTGAGTGCATTGAGGTTGTGGTCGGCGAAAGCGGCGCTGAACGTCACCGTCCGGCCTCCGCTGGTCGTGACGTGCTCGTCCATCCAGCGGTCTTCGACATGGCCATGCCCACGCCGCCAGATGCGGGTGAAGATCAACGGATAGCGCCCTCCCCATCGGATCCAGCGGCCCATGAAAATATGTTTTCGTTTCAGGTTTATGCCGACCGTATCGGGAGGAAGACAGGGAATCCGCGCGCTTATCTCGGCCGCAAGCGCCGGTTCGACCACTTCGTCGGCATCAAGGCGCATGATCCATTCGGAGGCGATCGCCGTATGTTCCAGTGCCCAGCGCAGCTGACGGGATTGATTGGCGAAGGGATGCTGCAACACCCTCGCCCCGAGCTCTGTTGCGATTTCCGTGGTCCTGTCGCTGGAAAACGAGTCGACCACGACGACCTCCTCGGCAAAGGAAGCGACGGAGGCGATCGCGCGCTCGATGTGACGCTCCTCATTGTAGGTCAGGATGATCACGCAAAGGGAGATCATTCGACGGGATATCGCTCGCGCAGCAGTCGCGCCGGATTGCCCGCGTAGACGAACATGGGTTCGAGGTCACTGAAGGCAACTGCACGTGCGCCAAGCACTGCACCGTCTCCGACCACGACGCCAGGGCCGACGAATGCCTCTGCGGCGATCCACGCCCGCCGGCCGACCACGATGGGCCGCGCAACCAGTCGGAAATGCGGATCGTCGATGTCGTGGGTCGCGCCGCAGAGCCTCGCCCCTTGCGACACGATCGCATGCTCGCCGAGACGGATGAGGTCCACACAATAGCAATCCACGTCCCGCCCAAGGCAGGAGTGAGCCTCCATGAAGAGATTGGGCGGATACCAGACCCTGACGCGCGGGTAGATCCGCGCTGTCCTATCTATCCGCGCACCGAAGAGCCGCAGGAGAAGCCGCCGCCAGCCATGCGCCGCAACCGGCGTCCATGCCCCCAGGCCATGCCACACGAACCACCAGGCGAGCCGGTGCAGCCGATGGCGAAGAGAAAAGGTCGGCCCACCCTTCAAGGGTTTCGATTGGCGGGTGTCGAGCAGTCCGGCGATAGCGTTTCCCATTCAGTTACTCCGAGCCGCTGGCACTGTATCGGAACGGCGGGTGCCTTTCGCCGTCGTCCCTTTCTTCCACGGTCCCTGACCCTTTCGCGCGCCTCAGGACAGACAGAAGAGCGTCGACGAAAACGGGCGCATCCGCGAGTGCGGCCGTGATGACGGTTCCGCGCCGAAGCGCCTGCCAGTGGGCCTCCGACGACGCCATGAGCTGGAGCGCCCGGATCAGCGGTTCCGGATCGCGATGGTCTATGAGATGGCCGTTCAACCCGCCTTGCACGAGCTCCGAAACCCCACAGGCGCGCGTCACGATCACCGGGACGCCGACGGCCCAGGCCTCGATCGCCACTATCCCGAACTGCTCTTCGCTGCTTGCGAGCACCAGCGCGAGCGAAGCCGAAATGAGGGCCGGCAGTTCGCGGCTCCCGACATATCCGAGAATGTCGACTTGGGCCCGCAGCAAGGCCGACTGCGCGATCCGCGCCCTGAGGGCGGGCTCTTCTACGCCATAGCCACACAGTTGCAGACGCCGATCACTGCCCGAGCGCAGGAGAAAGGCCTCATAGGCATCGAGCAGGAAGAGAAGATTCTTCTTCTTCACAAAGCGAGCGACACAGATGAAATCCCGCTCTTCGTAGGAAACCCTCGGCGACCCGGCGTCCCCACGGACACGCTCGATGTCGATGGCACAACGATAGAGGGCGATGTTTCCCTTGCCGAAATAGTGGAGATAGCCACGCGCTCGCTCCGTCGCGGCCAGGAAACCCCCGTAGGGCGCAAGCAGCAGGAGTTTCGGGAGGTCGAAAACGATGAACCGCCGATAGTCCTCGAAGCCGGAATCGTTGAGCGACACTGCCTGGGCGCCAAGAATCCGGGAAAGAACTGCTGCAAGAAAGCTCGAGATCCGCTGATAGCCGTAGACAATGCAGATATCCGGCCGGAAGCGGCAGAGGTCGACCAGGACGAGCAGGCTGTTCAGCCGGCCAAGTCGGCCCCACCGTTGCGACGGCCGTCGGATGGTCAGGCGCCCCTGCATGTCTTTATCGAGCGTCCAGCGATAGTCCTCGCTGTGCAGGTAGCTCGAGATCCGGACATCGGCGCCAGCCACCATCAGGGCCCGGCAGCGGTCCTCGTCGGGAACGCCCACCTGCCCGCAGACGTAGAGTACCTTGCGCCCGGCAAACGCCCCCCTTTCCTGGCCATTCTCGCCTGACTGGGTGCGGCCGGGCATCACCTATCCTCCCGCCGCCCGGAGGCATAGGCGCGAACGTCCCTTAGCAGGAGGAGCGCCGCGGCGATCGCCACGGGATCGTTCGTCCGGCTGAAGATCGTGATGGGAGAGAACAGGATGTCCCATGCCAGACCGACCAACAGATAGGCGAAGATTGGCAGCATCTGCCGATTTGCGAGGGCGGCGAGGATGGCACGAGGCACGAGGGTGAGGATGTAGATCCAGAACACCCCTCCGAGGATACCCGCCTCCACCCACGAGCCCAAAAGATGAGAATGCGCCGGAATCTCCGTTTGCTCGAAGTCCCTGGGGTCGATTGGCAGGCCGGCCTCATCGAGGCTGACGAGGCGGCCGATCGCCAGGCCGTAGTTCTCCGCCCCCGGACCATGGCCGAGAAGCGGCGCCATGGCGATTGCCTCGAATGAAACGAGAAGCTCGGAGCGGCCCGCGACAAGCAGGTTTATGTCGCCGCTGCTCTGCATCTCGTACTTCGCCAGAGCATCCGCACCGAGGAAGCCGGACGATGCGGCATACTCATAGACCACCTTGGTCGCCAGCAATCCGGCAACGACGAGCAGCGCGACCTGCAGGAGAAGACCGGGACCGGGTGGCCGCCTTCGTGTGACGAACGCTGCAAATTCGAGCGTGAGCGTTCCCATCAGGATCGCGAAGAGGCCCCGCGCGTTGAATGAAAGGCTGGCAAGGGCAAGGACCAGCGTGGCCGGCACCCTCGACAACCTTCCGTGTGCGGTTGCAGGTCCCGCGAGGGAGACGACCGAAAGAACAATGATATTGAGTGCATTGCCCATGCCGAACTTCCAGAAGTCCCGGCCCTGCTCGTCGAGCAATCCGATGATGTCGTCGGGAAAAAGCAGAGCCTTGGCCATCGACGAAGCGCCGAAGATCACCAGGAAGACGAGCATCCGTGGGATCGATCCACGTACGATCCACGAGATCGCCAGCACGTTGGAGGTGATGACGAGAACCTTCGACAGCGAGCGTAACGTGGCCATTGCGTCGCCGGCATTCCACAGTGCGGCCACCACGGTTGCGAGCGCCCATACGCCGGCCAGCAGGACAAACCACTTCGTCCGCTCGTCCCGGTGGAAGACCGCCCCCTGCAGATGGACAGGCAAGAGCGCCAGCGAAAAGAGGTCGAAACCGGTAAGCCTGCCCAGCGGATTGATCTCGGCGATCGTCAGCACGGGCGCGAGGAGCAGGATATCGAACCTTGCAACTACGGGCGGGCGTCTTTCGAGGGAAAGGTCGGAGAGTTGCACCATCGGCTTCACTCAGGAACCGCCCGCAAGGGAATTGCAGGGCGCAAAGTCATGAAATCGCCCTCGTTCCAGTGCTTGGCGATGGCGCCCCCGACAGCCATTGCGACCGAAACCAGCAACACCAGCGGCGGCGCCGCTCCGAACGATCCGACGGCCGTTCCACCGGCGAGAAGCAGCATCAGCGATACAGCATTCGCGAGCATGTTGCCGGCGAGGTTGCCGGTCACGAGCGCCATGTTGTAGGCGGCGGCACCACGAGCATTCATGACAACGCCGAAGGCAAGCAGAAGTACGAAGAGGCTGTAGCGCGCTTCGAAGTGTCCGAACCAGAACCAGGATGCGACCGGCGAAAGCACGACTCCGGCCAATGAAATGCCTGCAACCGATGAAGTGGCGGTCTTCGCAAGCGACCTGTAGAGCGGAGGCGCGCTGTCGGGATCATGTCGCGACAGCGCGGTCAGTGCCGGGACCACGGCGGTGACGCCGCCAATGACCGCGTTTCTCGGCAGCCACAGGCTCTTGAAGGCCAGTTCGAACAGACCCTGCGCCTCCAGTCCGCAAAAGCGGCCCACAAGCAGTTTGGAGAGTGGCTCGAAGAGACCGTTGACTGTGGAGGTCATCTGCTCCCGGACGCCGAAACCGACAAGATCGCGAAGGAGGCGGGGGGATACCCGGATTGGGAGAAGGGCCTCGATCCCGGCTGCGTGCCGCAGGGCAAGCCAGCCAACGGAGAGCAGGAATGCGTATTGCGCCACCTGGGCCAGGGCGAGCCCGGTGAGCCCCTGCCCGGGAACGAGGGCGATCACGAGTGCGAGCTGGACGAGACTGCCCGCCACGGTCAGCTGCGAATTGAGGTAACCCCGGTGCACGCCCTGGAGACCGGAAAGGACGATGCCCGAGACGTTCATCAGGAAGAAGACGAGGCAGACGAGCGGGAGGAGCCCAGGCGCCTGCGGCGTGACGTCCGCCGGAAGGAAATGCCAGAGGAAGGCATCGACGAGCAGGTAGCCTGAAAGGGCCAGCACTGCATGAACGACACATCCGGTGACAAGGGCAGTCTCGAGATAGCTTCGCGCCTTTTGCCTCTCCTGTGCCACATCGCACAGCGCGACATGACGAAGGCATGCGTTCGCAAGGCCAACGTCTGCAATGCGGATCAACGAAATGGCAGAAGCGAGGGCCGACCACAGGCCCACCGCCGCGATCCCGCAATCGGCGATCACCACGCGATAGCTGACCAGGACGAGAACGATATTGGTGACGACCGCTATGACCGCAAAGACGACATTCGCCCGGATGTTCAACTGAGACGAGAGTGTGGTCATGCGGCACGATCCCTCGGCGCGCCGAGCACCTCATGAAGCGTGGTAAGACTGGTTTCTGCGAAGCGTCCGGCAAGCGCCTTGCCCCGGCGATGATCGACCGCCGACAAATCGCGCGCGAGCAGCGCCGAAACGGATTCGGCGGTCGCAGCAAGGTGGGGAATGCCTTCTGTTTCGCACAGCCGATGCGACAGCGATCCCTCCCGGACCAGCACCGGGACGCCGAACTGCACCGCCCGGCCGAGAACCCCGGAGGCCTGATCGTATCCCGGCGCATAGAGACACCAGACGAGATCGCTTGCGGCATAGAGTTCGATCCACTCCTCCTCGGAAAGCCACCTGTCGATGGCGGAGCCGCCAGAGCGCTCAAACCGGCTGACGAGGCCGATGCAGCCGATGCCGCTCTTGCCGCCGAAAACGAAGTGAAAGGGAAGGCCCGCGCGTTTGCTGCCTGCCAGCGTATCCACGAAGAGATCGAAACCCTTGTGCAGGTCCTGTGGACCGAAGGCGCTGAGAACCCTTTGGCTGCCCGCCCGGAAACGAAGGGATGCGGGGAGCTGGCTGATCGCTTCTCCCGGATTTTGACGGATCTTCTCATAGTACCGGTGGTCCTCGTCCGTCAGGTCCCAGAGCTGGAAATCGTAGATCCAGCCATCTGCAATCTCTGCCATCTCGGGTAGGGTCGCAAAGGGCAGGATCGTCAGCGTACGAACGGAAGGGATGCGTTTCAGAAGTTTCAGCGCGCAGCGTTTGAAGGACAGACGCAGGGAACCACCTTCGAGGACAGGCTTCGGCCTGAAAAGCAGGCCCACTGTCCGCCGGCCGAGCGCACTACGCCAGAGACACGCGACCACGTAGAAAAGGAACCCTTCCTCGACCATGAGGAACAGCGCCGGCTCCATCCGGAAGAAGAGATCACCCGCCCGGGCGCGGCAGCCGCCGAGAATCCCCATGGCGAACTGGAAGTACTGCGCGCGGTGCCCGTCCTCGCTCCTGCTGAAGATAAGCACCTCCTCCCCCTTCGCCATGGTCGTGCCACCCCTCCGCTCAGCGATCCACGATACTCAGCATGGCGGCCAGCCCATCTCCTCGCGCCAGCGTGCGACAGAGCTCCTTCCCGTGATCGGGCCTTGTCCGCAGCGCCCCGCTCCTGACCTTCAGGATCGTCGAAACAAGGGCAGCCGGATCCTCCGGCGGAATGACCAGTGCGGCATCCCCGACAAAAGTGGCCAGCTCTGTTTCCGGATCGGCCGTGACCACCACCGGTTTCCCGGAGGCAAGCAGCGCGCCCAGCTTGGACGGCAGCAACAGGTCGGCAGCTCCCCTCCTCTGGGGCAATAGGTGAAGGTCGGCCATGTTGAGGAATTCGTTGAAACGGTGCGCAGGCTGGAGCGGCAGGAAGCGCACGTTGCCTAAAACGCTCCCCAGCCGCTCCAGCTCCGCTTTCGCCGGTCCGTCGCCCCCGATGACGAACCGGATCCCCTGCACGCCTTGCAGTGTCCGCGCGGCTTCGATCAAGAGATCGAGCCCCTGCTTGGCGCCGAGGTTGCCGGAATAGAGCACGACGAAGTCCTCGTCCGCGTAGCCGAGTTCGTCGCGATAAGGACTCGCGCCCGGCAATGGAAAGATTGCCGACAGATCGACCCAGTTTCGCACGACGGCCACGCGGTCGGCGGCCACGCCCTTTTCCAGCAATTTTTCGGCCATTCGCCGCGAGATCGTGACGACGATGTCAAAGCGTTTGCGAACAGCCGTCTCGAAGAATTCTCCTACTCGCATCAGCCAGCGGTGCTTGCCGAGGTGCCCCATTGCAAAGGCTGCATCGATCTCGAGGTCGTGGACATGCAGCACCGTGCGCGCGCCGACAAGCTTTGCCGCGAGCAGGGCAAAGGGGGCTCCCAGCAATGTCGGTTCGACACAGAAGACCACATCCGGTCGCTTGCGCAGGATCTGCCAGAGAACGACCGGCGCGGCACTCGCGGCAAAACTCGCCGGCGCCAGAAGCCTCCACAGCCTCGCCCCCGGCCTGAGGATCAGAGGAACGCGCACAACCGTGATGCCGTCCTCGATCCTTGATGCGTATCGATTGCCGTATCCACGATCCACTTCCCAGGCCGGGTAGTGCGGCGGAGTGGTGACGACCGTGACAGCCATGCCCATGGCTGCGAAATGACCTGCGATATCACCGGTGTAGCGTCCGGCGCCCGTCTTTTCCGGCGCATAGTTCATGGCGTGAACAAGAACGGTTTTTCGCTTTCGAGGCCGTGAGGCAGCCGTCAGGTGTTCGCCACCGACCGGGAAGGCGTCGCTGCGAATGTTCATGCGGCAGCATCCTCGCGGCGCATGGACAGCCCTGCGACATAGGCGGCGTAGGTGGCACCGAGACCGTCGGAAAGCGATATGCTCGGGCTCCAGCCGAGTGCACGAAGGCGCCCGCTGTCGAGCAGCTTTCTCGCCACGCCGTCCGGTTTCTCGGTGTCGTAGCGAAGGCCGCCGCTATATCCAGCCAAGCGGCAGATGAGCTGCGCCAGATCGCGGATCGCGATCTCTTCGCCCGAGCCTATGTTGACGTGCATGTCCCCGGAATAGTGTTTCAGGAGATGCACGCACGCTTCCGCGCAATCGTCCACATGCAGGAATTCCCGCAAGGCCGATCCGGAACCCCATATGCAAACTTCAGGAGCCCCGCTGGCCTTGGCTTCATGCACCTTGCGGATGAGAGCGGGAACGACATGGCTGGACGCAAGGTCGAAATTGTCGCCCGGCCCATAGAGACTGGTCGGCATCGCCGAGATGAAGTCGCACCCGTATTGCCTGCGATATGCGGCACAAAGCTTGATGCCGGCGATCTTTGCTATGGCGTAGGCTTCGTTCGTCGGCTCAAGCGGCCCGGTTAGAAGAGCATCCTCGACGATCGGCTGGAGGGCGTCGCGCGGATAGATGCAGGACGAGCCGAGGAAGAGCAGCCTGCCAACGCCTACGCGCTGGGCGGAGCTGATGATGTTGGTTTCCAAGACCACATTGTCGTAGAGGAAATCCGCAGGTGCTGCACTGTTTGCAAGGATCCCGCCGACTTTCGCCGCAGCGACCACGACGGCGTCCGGCCTCGTGCGGCCCATCCATTCCTCGACTTCCGACTGGCGCGTCAGGTCCAGCTCCGCGCGCGAGGCCGTGAGGATCGCGCAGCCCTCGCGCTGCAGCCGGCGGACGATCGCCGAACCGACCATGCCGCGGTGACCTGCGACGAAGACACGCTTCCCCGACAGCCGATACAACGGCTCAGCCATGAGCCAGCTCCAGGCCGGTTGAACGCGGCGACGATCGCTTCGCCATGCCCCTCAGATCCTCCCGAACCATCTCTCCCACAAGCTGGTCCAGTTCGACTTCGGGCGCCCACCCGAGCCTCTCGTACGCCTTGGTGGCGTCACCGAGCAGGCAGTCCACTTCAGTCGGGCGGAAATAGCGCGGGTCCACTTCCACGATGCACCTGCCGCTATCCGCATCGTATCCCTTCTCGTCCGCGCCGACCCCTTTCCATTCGATGGTCGTGCCCACTTCCGCAAAGCACAGCTCCACGAAGGAGCGCACGCTGTGCGATCGACCGGTGGCCAGCACGTAATCGTCCGGCTCCGGCTGCTGCAGCATCAACCACATTCCGCGCACGTAGTCGCGCGCATGCCCCCAGTCGCGGCGAGCGGCGAGATTGCCGAGGTACAGGCGATCCTGCATGCCGAGATGGATTGCCGCCACGGCCCTGGTGATCTTGCGCGTCACGAAGGTTTCCCCGCGCAGCGGGCTCTCGTGATTGAAGAGAATGCCGTTGCTTGCATGAAGGCCGTAGGCTTCGCGGTAGTTCACCACGATCCAATATGCGTAGAGCTTGGCGGCGGCATAGGGCGAACGCGGAGAGAAGGGCGTGGCTTCGTTCTGAGGCGCGACCGGCGCGTTTCCGTAAAGTTCCGAGGTCGACGCCTGATAGAAACGTGTCTTGTCGGACAGTCCCAGGAGCCGGATCGCCTCGAGAAGCCTGAGCGTACCCATGGCGTCGGCATTCGCGGTGTACTCCGGGGTCTCGAAGGAGACCTGCACATGGCTCTGGGCCGCGAGATTGTAGACCTCGTCCGGCTGCGTCTCCTGGACGATGCGGATGAGGTTCGTCGCATCGGTCATGTCGCCGAAATGCATGACGAACTGCGGATCGTTGACGTGCGGATCCTCGTAGAGGTGCTCTATCCTGCCAGTGTTGAACGACGATGATCGCCGCTTGACGCCGTGGACCTTGTAGCCCTTCTCAAGCAGCAATTCACAAAGATAGGCACCATCCTGCCCCGTCACGCCCGTAACGAGCGCCACCTTGTTGTGTCCGGGCTTCACGATCTTCATGATCACATCCCATACGCGAAAATCTAAAATGCAAAGCAAGCGGAAGCTAACGGTCTCACCGTCCGGCGAGCCGCACTCAGGCAATGAAAATCACTGTCACTCGCAGCTCAGGCTCGAAGAAAAAAGGCCTGATACTTCGGCATTTTCAAAGGGATTACGTGATACAATGCGGCGTGGCGTTGCCCTTGCCGAGAAAATTTTTGACCCCATCAGTCCCCACAACACACTGCAACCATAGTTTGCACAATGCAAGAGGTTGTTAACAGATTTTTTTAACCCTTCGGCAACGCACGCCGGAGTGACTGTTGTGACCGCCGCGCAAAGCACTCTCAGGGGTCTGAAGAGCGAGTTGCCCTTGTCCGGCTGCAACTGTCGGTCGGCGGACCCGCAGCCCGGCGCTAAAATGTTGAAATCGCGCGCGCTGCACCGATGTCGGTTTCGACTTCGGATGTTATGCGCTAAGCTCGCCCCTCCATCGGAAGAAACAGATGAATCTCAAGGAATTCGCCGCCCGGATCGGTCTTTCTCCGACCACCGTGAGCCGTGCGCTGAGCGGTTATCCTGAAGTGCGCAATGAGACCCGCGAGCGCGTACTCAAGGCAGCAGATCAATTCGGCTATCGGCCGAACATGAGCGCCCACAGCCTTGCCACCGGCCGTGCCGGCGCAGTCGGCCTCGTCTTTCAGGGCGGGGCGAAATTTGGTCCCCACACCAGCGAGTTCATGGGCGGCCTGTCGGCCCGCCTGCAGGCCGATGGCATGGATATCCTCGTCTCCACCGTGGATTCGCTCGAGGCGGAGATTGCCACCTATCGGCGTCTTGCCGCGAGCAAGAGGGTCGATGCGATGATTGTGCACACGCCCGCCCGGAAGGACCGACGGATCGGCCTTCTGAGGGAGCTCGGTATGCCCTTCGTGGTCCATGGGCGCAGCGACGATCGCGAGCCCTATGCCTACCTCGATATCGACAATTTCGGCGCGATCGAGGCGGCGACCCGACATCTGCTGGACCTCGGGCACCGCCGCATCGCGCTGATCAACGGCGACACGGCGAATACCTTTGCACGCGATCGCGAGAATGGCTTTCTCCGGGCCCTCGAGGCACGCGGCATCGCACCCTTGGCGCATCTGCTCGGCCACGGCGAATTCACCGACGAAACCGGTTTTCGGCTGATGCAGGGCTTTCTCGCAGCCGAGGAGAAACCGACCGCCGTTCTCGCCGGCTCGATGATGTCGGCGCTCGGGGCGATGCGCGCCATCCGTATCGCGGGCCTGACGCTCGGCGACGACATCTCGCTCATCGCCCACGACGACGTCTTTCCCTACCTCAGCCCGGAAAACCTGGTCCCCACGGTCTCAACCACGCGATCCCCGATCCGCGACGCCGGCGACCGGATCGGCGGCCTGGTCTCGCGCTTGCTGCGGGGCGAACCGGCCGACACGCTGCAGGAGGTCTGGCCGGTCGAGCTTGTGATCCGCCGCTCGACCGGTCCTGCGCCACGCCCCTAGAACGGAAACGTTCGTTATATGGTCAGTTCCCGGCGCTCCCGCTCCGTTTCCATGGCAAGGTCGAGAACCTTCTGCAAATCGGCGGCATGACGGAAACCGGGTTCGACAGGCGTTGCCGCCTTCACCGCAGCGGCAAAGCGCTGATAGTTGGTCGGCACGGTCCCGGCGTCGATCTCGACCCAGGTCGCCGTCTCCACATCGTCGTCAAGGCAGGCCCGCAAGCTCGAACCTTCCGTCGAATGGATCACTTCGATCGCCCCCTTCTCGCCATGCATCCGGAGCCTCAGCTCGTTCAGGTGACCGGTCGCCCAGCGACTGGCGTGGATCACACCCAGCGCGCCGTCGGTAAAATCGACGGTCATGATGAAGCTGTCGTTGGCATCGAGGTCATATTCGCCGATGCGGTTGTTCGGCGCCTTGTCGAAGGCCTTCATGCGGGCGAAGATATGCGACACGTCGCTCGCTGCCCCGTAGCTCACGAAGTCGAGGATGTGGATCCCCACGTCGCCGAGGACGCCGTTGGACCCGTGCTTCGTGGAGAGCCGCCAGAGCCACTGGCTTTCCGTCGCCCAGTCCCCCCAGGCCTTGGAAACCAGCCAGCTTTGCAGGTAGGAGGCCTCGACGTGGCGGATCTTGCCGATACGCCCCGCAAGGACCAGTTCGCGCGCCTTCTGCAATGGCGCCACGTTGCGATAGGTCAGGTTCACCATGTTGACGAGGCCGGATCGCTCGGCGGCATGCGCCATCTCCGCGGCCTTGGCGTAGTTTTCGGCGAGCGGCTTTTCGCAGAGGACGTGCTTGTTGGCCTGCAGGAGGGCGAGCGTCGTGGGATGATGCGCCTTGTCCGGCGTGACGTTCGCCGCGGCATCGAACGCCCCCCAGGCAATAGCTTCCTCGAGTGAGGTGAAGACGTTGGGGATCTTGTGGGTTTGCGCGAAAGCCTTGACGCGGTTCGGATCCACGTCGACCGCGCCGACGAGCTCAACGCCGTCGATCGCCGCGAAATGTTCAGCGTGATTGTTGGCCATCCCGCCGGTTCCCAGAATGAGAAGACGCATGGCAGACCTCAACGATATCCGGCTTCGCCGGCTTGGTGGAGCCGTGGCCCACGCTCGACGATCGCCTCCAAAGCGCTTTCAACGGGGACATTCGGCGCGTCGTGGATCGCGGCATAGGTGCCGAGCGGGTTGTGCGCCCATTTCACGCCGTTGCGCAGCACCTTCTGGACTGTGGCGTCATGGTAGGTTGGATAGGTTTCGTGCCCGGGACGGAAGTAGAAGATGTTGCCGGCGCCGCGGCGCCAGGTCATCCCCGAACGGAAGACTTCCCCGCCCTGGAACCAGGAGATGAATACGGTCTCCAGCGGCTCGGGAACGGAGAACTGTTCGCCGTACATCTCCTCGTTCTCCAGAACGAAGTTGTCGCCGAGCCCCTCCGCGATCGGATGGCGCGGATTGATGACCCACAGGCGCTCCCGTTCCCCTGCCTCGCGCCATTTCAGCGCACAGGGCGTGCCCATCAGCCTTTTGAAGATCTTGGAGAAATGGCCGGAATGGAGGACGATGAGCCCCATACCCTCCCAGACACGCCTGGCGACGCGCTCCACAACCACATCCGAGACGGCACCGTGGTCCTTGTGGCCCACCATAGCAGCACGTCGGTATCGGCGAGCCGGGTCTCTGTCAGGCCATGCTCTGCCTCCTGCAGGGTCGCGGTCGTCGCCTTGATCGCCGGATCTTCGTTCAGCGCGTCGGCAATGGTGCGATGCATCCCGTCGGGATAGATGCTTCGAACGACCTCGTTCGTCTGTTCGTGGATGTTCTCGCCCCACACGACGGTGCGTATCGCCATGATCTCTTCCTCCATGGACTTGGCGGCGCCGGAAGCAGAATGCTTCGCATCGGGGTTGGGTCCCG
This sequence comes from Sinorhizobium sp. BG8, assembly GCF_016864555.1. Lineage (NCBI taxonomy): Bacteria > Pseudomonadati > Pseudomonadota > Alphaproteobacteria > Hyphomicrobiales > Rhizobiaceae > Sinorhizobium > Sinorhizobium sp. BG8. The sequence goes on from NZ_CP044011.1 coordinate 4,180,966, forward strand.
TTCACCGCAGAATTGAAACCGCTTTCAAATTTGTTCCCTGATTAAAGCATCCCGGTCAGCCTGACAAGACCGGGATCGAGCCAGGCAGCTTTGTTTCGCGGTCAGTGGAACGTGGATTTGGAGAAGAGATTGAGGACCAGAACGCCCGTGACGATGAGGCCGAGACCGACCACGGCGGCGAGATCGAGCTTCTGGCCGAACATGAAGTAGCCGACGAGGGAGATCAGCACGATGCCGAGGCCGCTCCAGATCGCGTAGGCGATGCCAACAGGCACATAGCGCAGGCTCCACGACAGGAAATAGAAGGCGACGGCATAGCAGACAACCATGATCATCGTCGGCACGAGTCGGGAAAAATGCTGGGCGGCCTGCATTGCGGACGTACCGAGCACCTCGAACACGATTGCAATGACAAGCACGGAGTAGACGGCGACCAGGTTCATGATTTCCTCAAAGGCAAAAGGTTACGCGGCAGGGGCAAGTCGCTTGTGCGACCCCTGGCGATCGTTGTTCACAGCATTGAAAGCTCGACGAGCCGGTCCATCAGTTCTCGCTGGCGATCGGGTTCTATCGCATGGCTTTCAACCGCCTCGGCGAGCCACAGGCCGTCGGCCGCAAAACGCACGAGCTCGGCATTGACGGAAGAATCCGTGCCGACGTGCTCGGCAGCCCTTCCCGCAACCCATTGCCGCCAGCGCTCGCGCAGGTACGGCTCGCCCATCAGGGCTATGGTCAGCGACTTCCACGCTTCGCCTTCCGGCATGCCCCCCGGAACAAAGCAAACTGCGAGATAGGCCCTCGTGAACCGTCCGCGGGGCTGAGGATCGATCAGCATTCTCGCCTCGATCGCCTCATCCAGGTTGTCCACGAGGGACTCGAACAGCCCGTCGAGAAGAGAGACCTTGTTGGGAAAGTGGTGCAGCAGCCCGCCCTTGCTGACGCCGGCGGACTGGGAAACGGCATCGAGCGTCACGCTCGGGAGGCCCTTCTCAATCATCAGGCGTGCAGCGACCTTCAACAACTGGCCACGAACCAGCTCCGGCTGCTTCTTTCTGTGATGTGCGCTCGTCATGCACAAACATACCGTCTGGACGGTTTTAAAGTCAAGTGAAAGCAGCAAATGTGAGCTGAACCGACGACCGTGTCGGCGCAAGACACAGTTCCGATGGAGACCGCCCCCGTACGTGCGTCGTAAGGTCCCGGCTTGCGCTTCGTCATTGTGCGCCATGATGTTCCGGGCTAATCCGATTGCAGCAAAATAGAGAGTTCGACGGGGCGATGAGCGAACAGACGGGCGAGACAGTCACGCTTTACCAGGCGATCGGCGGCGATGCTGCCGTACGCGCGCTGACAGAGCGTTTCTATGTTTTGATGGATACCCTGCCGGAAGCAGCCCGCTGCCGTGCGATACATCCGCCAGACCTCTCCGGCAGCCGCGAAAAGCTTTATGAGTATCTGAGCGGCTGGCTCGGCGGCCCTCCCCTCTACACGGACAAGCGTGGTCATCCGATGCTGCGCCGTCGTCACTTCGTCGCCCCCATCGGCCCTCAGGAACGTGACGAATGGCTTCTGTGCTTCACCCGCGCACTGGAAGAAACCGTACCTAGCGCCGAGTTGCGGAAGATCATCCTCGAGCCGGTGACACGCCTCGCCTACCACATGCAGAACAGCGAAGAGGATGCACCCTGATGACCTTATCGCCGGGACGTTCCCTTACCCTCTTCTCTGCAGGCCTGATGGGTATAGCAGGCGTCGTGAGTGCCGCAGCCGCGTCGCATGTGGGCGGTGACCCGCGCCTGCTCGCCGGAGTTTCGGCCATGTGCCTTGCACATGCTCCGGCGCTCATCGCCCTCTATGCTGCCTGGCCAAGCCTGCGCACTGCCCCGATCTCCGTGCTGCTCATTGCGGCCGGCACCGCACTCTTTGCCGGTGACCTGACGATGCGCCACTTCACCGGCGAGGGACTGTTTCCCATGTCGGCTCCAACCGGCGGCTTCATGATGATGGCCGGCTGGCTTGCGGTTTCCGCCGGCGCACTGTTTGGCGAACGAAAGGGCTAATCCGCCGGTTCTGATTTCGGCTGCAGAGCACGCTCAGGCTCCGCCCGGCACGCGCCCGAAACGCAGAAGGTTGCCATGGGGGTCGTGGACATAGAATTCCTCCATGTTCCACGGCCTGATGCTGAGCTCGCTGAGACGCTCAACGCCGCGCGCACTGAATTCGCGGTGCAGGTCGACGATCCCGCCCCCGCGCAAGTAAACGGACGTGTTCTCGCAGAGGCTGCGATTGTCGGTGAGCCAGAAATGCAGCTCGATGCCGTCGCGCCGCAGGATCAGGTAGTCATGAGCCTCGTAGACCGTTGCGGTGAAGCCGAGCTTTGAGCAATAGAAGGCCTGCGTCTCCTGAAGATCAAGGGATGGCAGGACTGGCAGTGCCTCGACCCTGTCTTCGATGGGCCCGCTCACGCTCACGCCCCTTCGATGACCGAGAAGCCTTCGAACTTCGGCGGTCCCATGTACATGGAGAGATTGCCCGCCGCGTTCCTGTGGGCCTGCCGGAAGTTCTCCGATTTCGTCCAGGCCACGAAATCGTCCCTGGATGCCCACACCGAATGAGAAGCGAAGAGGGTGTAGCCGGCCTCGGCCGCCGTATCGCCCCTCAAGAGCTTGAACTCTTTGAAGCCGGGCTGCCCTTCCAGGCTGGAGTCGCGGGTCTGCCAGACCCTTTGAAACGCCTCCTCCTGGCCGATGACAATCTTGAACCGGTTCATCGCGATATACATTTCACACCCTCCCGGGATGCGCTCAGACGGAATCCTTCCGCCGGATCCCTGCCGGCGCAGCTTGCGGGAAGGCTACGACATTGTCCTGCTGTGGTTCAAGGTCGAGGCCATCAGACTCGAATGGCAGTCCGCGGCCCGGAAGGCGCGTTTCCCATGTCGGAAACTCGACGACATTCGGATTCTGCTCGAGCATTTCCGCCCGCCGCGTCATCAGGGCGTAGAGCTCGGGCAGCAGACCGTCGCCATTTTGCGCGGCCAGCTTGTGAAGCCCGATCATCATGAAGCCATCTGGTCTTTCATTCACTGGACAGAATCTCCCTGGCTGAGACTTTGGAGGGCGCGCTCGAAGCTGGACTTGCTGCCGTTGCGAAGCGGGACGAAAGCCTTTTCCCACTTCTTGCAACCCGTCTTCACGCGCAGACACGCATCGTGGCTGATGCAGTCGATGGGGCAGAATACGCAGTCGACGGATGGCAGCACGTTGTCGATCCGCGAGACCGCTTCGCGCAGGCCGCCGTCATGGTGGATGAGGTTGGCGCCGTAGGAACTGGCGATCTGGCGCAGATGCGCAACCTGGCAGTCGCGTCCGCCGACGTAAAGGAAACTCCGCCCTTCAAGCGCCTGCTTGTCGCTGGCGCTCACCTGCTCCTCACGAGCCCTGGCCTGTTGTCTCTGCTTCTCCCGCATGGCTTTTCTCTCCGCTTCCCCGTGACGCCGCTTGACGCGCGTGACCTCTACGGTCCGCGGTTGCCGGGCTGGCGTTTGCTCCGGGCTCTTCACCTGAGGTCTGGCTGTTTCCGATGCGCCGAACCGGGCCTTGAGTTCGGCCACTTCCCGCTCGAGCTGCGCAATGCGCCTGTCGCGCTCGGCGATCGCCGCCCTGAGGGCCGCATTCACGCGACTTTCACTCTCACTCAACATGCATCCGTCCTTGTTGCTGTGCACCGGTGTCATTGGTCGAGGCGGACCTTACAAAACATGAGTATTGGAGTAAAGTATAAACATGATAAAAAAACTCATATTTATACGCACAAAAACGCCCCACGTCGGGGGCGTAATGGAGACCGGTTAGTTGAAGACGATGGGAACGTTGAAGGACCAGGACGCGCGCCCGGCGTCCTCCGGAATCTTCGGGAAGGGCCCGGCCCGGCGAACCGCATCGATCGCCGCCTTGTCGAGCGAGGCAAAGCCGGAACTTCTCGACACCCGGATATTGCCGGCCTGGCCGCCGGAGGACACCACGAAGCTCACGACAACGCTGCCGCTGTCACCACCGGGGACGCGCCGCTTTGCGCGGTTGATCTTGTTGCGAACCTTGCCCGGATAGTTGCTGACCGCCGCATTGCCGGCGCTCGACGAATTGCCGCGCTTCTGGCCTCCCAGGGAGGCGGTCTTCACATCCTCCGAGCCGTCCACCTGTCCCTTGGCGGCATTGGCCTTGCTTTGGCCCTTCTCGCCCGCCTTCTGGGTGATTTTCGGCTTGCGCTTCGGCTCGACCTTCTTGACCGGCTCTTCCTTCTTGACCTCGGGAACGGGCTGGAGAGCCTCGACAGGTTCGTCCTCGATGATCTCAGGCTTGATTTCAGGAATTGGAATGGCCGCGATCTCGACTTCGGCTCCCGGAACGATCAGTTCCTCGATCGGCTCGGCGGCAACGGGCTCCATGTCGATCGGCTGCTGCGGATCGACCGGCAGCGGCTCGATCTCGGTCGGAACGGCCTCGGCAACCTCCTGGACGACCGGCTGCACCTCATCGGGGAGGATCTCCTCCGGCTTGACGATATCCTGCGGGTTTCCGGACTCGAGGGCCTCGAAGGCTCCGTTGCCGAGCATCGCCACTTCGGCGACCACGCCGCCGGCGATGAGCGCCTCTTCCTGCTCGGGCTCGGGCGTCATGGTCAGAATAGCGGCAGCGCCCGCGTGGCCAAGCAGCGACAGCACGATTGCTCCGCTCCAGATCACCCTGCTTCCGATCATGGCATCACCTGTCTATTTGCATTGCCGCCCGGAATTCATTCCGGCGCTGTCTCGCTTTGTCCGCTCACCCTTCAAAGGTGGCGGTGGTGTTGGAACGGGTAACGAGGCCCGTCGCGCATGCGTCCTTGGCCAGCCCCTCGCCTTCGCAGACCGGGGCGTCGTTGATCAGGAGGCGCTTCACCGCCTCGCATTTCGTCCCAGGCAGATCGAACTGGCGCACCTTGGTCTTGCCGAGCGGAAGATCGCGGAAATCGAGAACCACCATGCGCTCGACGGTTCCCTTCTCGTTGAAGATCACAAACTCGAAGGAAACGCGGGAAATCGCCCGCTCGAGATGGTTGCCCGCAACGAAGGTGAAGAGACATCCCTTCTGGGAAGGCGCCAGAGTGTTGAGCTCGACTTCGAGCGCCGCCTTCGCGGGAGCCGGCTCCTGCGCCACCGCGGGCACAACCAGACCCAGCAATGCCGCAGCCACAACCACTCCTCGGAACGCAATCATCTGACTTAACCTTTCAAAACGTCGCCCGGCGGTTTGCGGCCGCCCCTGGCCGGCCAATGGGGCGCGGCTTTCTTCGCCCGGGCATCTTTCCGGCTATCGAGTGCGCAAGGCCATAGCTGCGCAACAATCAAACCGAGCGTGCATCCGGTATTGCCTCCTTAAATAAATATGAGTAAGTAAGTCAAGATAGATATTGGGCGCGAGGCGGCAAATATCTGTTCCAACTTGTGAATTTGGATGAATGTGGAAGCGGCGATGGGAGGAAGCTCTCGGATGCGACAAGAAGAGTTTGCTTGCCGGCGTTCCACCTGCGGATACCGCTGTCCATCCGGTTTGCAGCACGCCCGACGCCACATTTTCAGAGCCAACGGATTTAACCGCATAGGGACCACATGACCGACAACAAACGCCCCAGCCCCGACGAGATTCGCGCCTTCCGTGCCGAGAACCCCAAAATGCGCGAGCGCGACATCGCGGCCCAGCTTGGCATATCCGAAGCAGCCCTGGTCGCTGCCGAGGTCGGCCTCACCGCGGTCCGCATCGACGGCGGCGCCAACCGGTTTCTTGAACGCGCCGAAGCACTTGGCGAGATCATGGCGCTGACGCGCAACGAAAGCGCCGTGCACGAGAAGATCGGCGTCTTCGAAAAGATCAACACCGGTGCGCATGCCTCGATCGTGCTCGGCGAAAACATCGACCTGCGGATCTTCCCGGGACAGTGGGCCCACGGCTTTGCGTTCACGAAGACGGACGGCGAAGAGGTCAGGCGCAGCCTGCAGTTCTTCGACAAGACGGGCAATGCGGTCCACAAGGTTCACCTGCGCCCCGCCTCCAACCTTGCGGCTTACGAATCCATCGTTGCCGACTTCCGCCTCGAGGACCAGTCGCGCGAATTCATCGAGGAGCTTCCGACGGCGAAGCAAGCCGACGAGAACGGTCCCGTCGACGTCGATGCGCTTCGCGACAACTGGAGCCGCATGACCGACACTCACCAGTTCTTCGGCATGTTGAAGAAGCTCAAGATCGGCCGCCAGGATGCCGTACGCAGCGTCGGTCCCGACTTTGCATGGCAGGTGAAGAGCGATGCGGTGGCGACCATGATGCATGGCGCCGCTGCGCGCGCGACCGAGATCATGTGCTTCGTCGGCAACGACGGTACGATCCAGATCCACACCGGCAAGGTTGAGAAAGTCGAGCCGATGGGCCCCTGGCTGAACGTGATGGATCCGACCTTCCATCTCCATCTTCGCATGGACCACATCACCGAATGCTGGGTCGTGCGCAAGCCGACCGTCGACGGCCATGTGACATCGCTTGAAGCCTACGATGCGGCCGGAGAGATGGTCATCCAGTTCTTCGGCAAGCGCAAGGAAGGCAAGACCGAGCTCGCCGAATGGCGGGAAATCCTCGACGGACTGCCACGCCACGAAGACGTCGCAGCCGCCTGAACAAGGTGACAGAGGGACAAATGATGAGCATTCGTTTCGAATTCCGCCGCTCTCGCAGCAGGGCGACGGCCCTTGCCGTGTTCGCGCTCGCCGCGCCCTTCGTCCTGCCGCTCGCGGCCGGCGAGACAATCGGTCCCGTCGCAGTCGCTCATGCCGAAGAGCAGCAGAAGATCGATACCTCGCGCCTCGTCTCGATCGGCGGGGCGGTCACCGAGATCGTCTATGCACTCGGTGAAGAGGGCCGCCTGGTGGCTCGCGATTCCACGAGCACCTTCCCGGAAGCGGCCGCAGCGCTTCCGGACGTCGGCTACATGCGCGCCCTCTCGCCGGAAGGCGTGATCGCGACCAACCCGACCGCCATCCTGGCGGTCGAGGGAAGCGGCCCGCCCGATGCACTCCAGGTCCTGAAGAGCGCGGGCATTCCCTTTGAAACCGTACCCGAGGGCTACGACCGCGACGCGATCGTTCGCAAGATCGAGACCGTCGGCAACTTCCTCGGCGTTTCCGACAAGGCAAAGGCTCTGGCCGATAAAGTCGCGGCGGAGATCGATGCCGCGACGGCCGACTCGGCCAAGCGCGAGGACAAGGATCGCAAGCGCGTTCTCTTTGTTCTGAGCTTCCAGAACGGAAAGGTCATGGCGGCCGGTGCCCATACGGCAGCGGATGGGATCCTGAAACTCTCGGGTGTCGTCAACGCCACCGAGGGAGCATTCCAGGGCTACAAGCCGCTGTCCGACGAGGCGATCGTCGAAGCCAAGCCGGATGTCATCATGCTGATGACCCGCGAGGGCATGCATGGAGGCACGGACGAAGAACTGTTCGCGCATCCGGCATTCGCATTGACCCCGGCTGCCAAGACCAAGTCGGTCATCCGCATGAACAGCCTGCACCTGCTCGGCTTCGGCCCGCGCACGGCAACGGCGATCCGCGATCTGAACGCGGCAGTCTACGGCAAATCCGGTAATGTCTCTCAGTGACACTATGAAGCAAGGGACCTCGCTCAAGGGTGCGGCCCGACGCCTCGCCGGCAGGCATGCACAAGGCGACAGGAGCGCGATCGCAAAGGCGACCGTACTCCTGCTCGCAATCCTCGGCGTGGTGGTATTTCTCTATTCCATGACGACAGGTGCGTCCGGCGCCTCGGCCTGGGACGTGATGACGTCGCTCCTCTCCGGGGGCTCGCTCTCGGACCTCGACGCGCGCGACCGTATCATCGTTCTGGACATACGCCTGCCGCGTGCCGTGCTCGGCGTGCTGATCGGCGCCGCATTGGCTATTTCCGGCACGGTCATGCAGGGTCTGTTCCGCAATCCGCTTGCCGACCCCGGCCTCATCGGCGTCTCTTCAGGTGCCGCTCTCGGCGCCGTCGCCATGATCATCTTCGAGAGCACGCTGCCCGCTGGCGTGGTCGCAGTCATCGGCGCTTTCGCCCTCCCCCTTGCCGCATTCGTCGGCGCACTCGTCTCGACGCTGCTGCTCTACCGGATAGCCACCCTGAACGGCCAGACATCCGTCGCGACCATGCTTCTGGCCGGCATCGCCATCGCCGCCCTGGCCATCGCGATCACCGGTATCCTCATCTACATGGCGGATGACAAGCAGCTGCGTGACATCACCTTCTGGAATCTCGGCTCGCTCTCGGGCATCACCTGGAGCAAGGTTCTTACCGCCGGGCCCATCATTGCCGTCTCGCTGATCGTCATTCCCATGCTGGCGCGCGGGCTGAATGCGATCACGCTGGGCGAAGCCACTGCCTATCACATGGGTGTCTCGGTCCAGCGCCTGAAGAACGTCGCGATCGTCGCAGTTGCCGCCGCGGTCGGAGCATCTGTCGCCGTCAGCGGCGGCATCGGCTTTGTCGGCATCATCGTGCCGCACATGCTGCGGCTCGTGATCGGACCGGATCATCGGTACCTGTTGCCGGCATCGGCGTTGCTTGGCGGCATCCTGCTGCTCGTCGCCGACATGATTGCGCGTGCGATCGTCGCTCCCGCGGAATTGCCGATCGGCATTATCACCGCGCTCGTCGGAGCACCGTTCTTCCTCTGGATCCTCTTGCGGGGCCGCGCCGCACACGGTCTGTGAAGACCGCGCGGCGACTGGAGTGCACATGATTTCCGTTTCCGGCCTTTCGGTAGAGCTTTCCCGCAAATCCATTGTCCGAAACGTCTCCCTGGAGGCGCGAGCGGGCGAGATGACAGCCATCGTCGGCCCCAACGGTTCGGGCAAGACGACGACGATGAAGGCGATCGCGGGAGAACTTGCGAGCACCGGTACCTTGACGATCAACGGCCACGAGATCCGCAGTCTCAAGCCGTCCGAACTTGCCCGCAAGCGCGCCGTCCTGCCCCAGGCGACAAACCTCGCCTTCCCCTTTACCGTGCGCGAGATCGTGCGGATGGGTCTGTCCATCGGCTCGAACATTCACCCGGAACGCATCGATTCGATTGCCGCCGCGGCGCTTGCCGTCGTCGATCTCTCCGGCTTTGCCCCGCGCCTCTACCAGGAGCTTTCCGGCGGAGAGCAGCAGCGCGTCCAGCTGGCACGCGTCCTTTCCCAGATATGGGAGCCCGTGGTGGAGGGCGAAGCGTGCTTCCTGCTCCTCGATGAGCCTGTGTCGAGCCTCGACATCCGCCACCAGCTGACGATCATGACCCTGGCACGGGACTACTGCAGACGCGGCGGCGGCGTCATCGCTGTCATGCACGACCTCAACCTGACCGCGATGTTCGCCGATCGGATGGTCATGATGAAGGATGGCACGGTCTTCGCAGCCGGAGCGCCTGCCGAAATCATGACGGACGAGACGATGGAGGCCGTCTTCGGATGCCGCATGCGCGTCAACGGCCTGCCCGAGGCGGGCGTGCCCTTCGTGTTGCCCCAGACGGCCGCGTGTTAACCGTGCCGCCCGGAAAACCCTCGAACTATTGAACCTTTGTGCTCCCCATGCGTTTAATGTTCCCGTTGAGGACCGCAAAAGGAGAAAACGGCATGGTCAGTGGAATTTTTCCGTCGCGAAGCCGTAGGCACCGTCGTGGCGACTGGAACCCGCAGGTCGAGGATATCGAGCAGCAGCTCTCCGAGTTGCGCGATGAAATTGCCGCCCTCGCCAAGGTGATGAAGCGTGATGCCGCCGCAGGCGTCGCCAGTGCGCGCGAGCATGCGAGCACGGTCAAGGGCAAGGTCGAAGACCTCAAGGATGTTGCAGAAGGCGATATTGCCGATCTCATCGCCGCCGGAGAGGATATCATTGCCGACCTGCGCGAGCGCTATCGAGACTCGGGCCGGCAGGTCCGGGAGACAGTCCGCGAGCATCCGCTGGCAACGATCGGCGCAGCCGTCGCCGCCGGCCTTCTGCTCGCCGCCATCTTCCGTCGCTGATCCGGACGCCGGCACGCAGCATGTGAATGCCGCGCGCCCGGTGCGCTCGCCAGTCAAATCCCGGCGCGCCGGGCATATCAAAAACCCAGGAGCCGGTCAGCATGCTGTCCATCGCAGCGATCATCGCCCAGAACTTGATGTCCCGCGTGGAAAACAACGTCGCGGCAGCGGTTGCGCAGGCGCGCCGCAACTTGATTTTCGGACTTGTTGCTGCGCTGTTCCTGTTGACCGCCTACGTGCTCGCGGTGATCGCCGCATGCATCGAGCTTTCGAACCGCTATGGGGAAGTGCCGGCACTGTTCGGACTGGCCCTGGCCACGCTCATCCTCGCATTGATCGCGATCGGCATTCTCCTCTATCTCAACCGGCGTGATCGCCGCTTGCGGCGGTTGCGGCGCCGGCAGACCCAGATGCAGCGTGATCTCGTCACGGCTGCTGCGGCGATCGCCGCCAAAAGGCCCTTCGCCTCGACCGGACTTGCGCTCGCGCTCGGATATCTGCTTTCGCCAAGGCCGCGCCGTCGCCGCCGTCGCTCTCGCGACTGAACAGTCGCAGACCTGGTCCCCGAATGGCGAAGGGTATTTTTTCGCCCGGATCAGAAAAAGACAGGCTCACACTTGGCTGTCGCGCGCGTGTTCGCCCATCCTTGCGGGGCGATCGCGCACTCAAAGGCCGCATCGCGATCGGCGCGGATCGTTTGAGACGCTCCAGACCACTGATTTCAGATTGTTTGGTCCCGGAGACTATTTTCCCGCTCCAGTCAGTCAAACCTCAAAGCGGAAGGCGCACAACTGCCGTGACGCCCTGTGGCAGGTACTCCACGTGCACGCTGCTACCGAGCACCTTGTCGAGACTGCGCTCGATCAGGATGGTGCCAAAGCCACGCCGCTGCGGCGGTTCCACGGGCGGACCGCCCATCTCGTGCCACGTCATGTTGAGGACACGCTGGCCATCTTCGTCGACGACACGCGCGGTGACGACCACCTTTCCGCTCGGGGTCGAGAGCGCACCATACTTGCGCGCGTTTGTGCTGAGCTCGTGGAGCACGAGCCCGAGGCCCACGGCTTGATCGGGGCCCAGTTCGACCTCGTCCTTGTGGATCTCCACCTGCTCTGCGTAATTCATCGCATAGGGCGAGATCTGCTTCTCGAGAAGCATCTTGAGGTGGATCAGTCCCCATTCATGGTCGCTGAGCAATCCGTGTGCCTCGGAGATGGATTGCAGCCTGCCGGAGAACGCTTCCATGAACTCGGCTGGGTCGCTTGTCTGGCGGAGGGTCTGGCGGGCGAGCGACTGCAGCATTGCCAGGGTATTCTTGACCCGATGGTTGAGCTCCCTGAGAAGCAGCCGGGTACGCGCCGACGCAATGTGCGAGTCCGTCACGTCGATGTTGATGCCGAGAAAGATCCTCGGCCGACCGTCGGCATCCCATTCGTGAACGCGGCCACGCCCCAGGAGCCACCGCTCGGACTTCGCGGTCCGGAACAGTCCGTCATATTCCTCGCCGGTCTTGAGCGCTGCCCGTAGCCGCCCAATCGCCGCCTTGCGGTCGCTCAGGGCGATTGTGGAGAAGAGACCCCGCGCATTGGTCAGTTCGGCAGGACCAAGGCCGAGCATCCTGTAGAAGGGGTCATTTCCGACGACCTTTCCGGTTCGCACATCCCACTGCCAGCTCGAGACATTTGCCGCGTCGAGCGCCAGGGCGTGTCGCTCCTCTTCCCTAGCAAGGACTTCTGCCGCCTTTTTCCGTGCCAAGGCCTCCTCCTTTGCGAGAAGGAGGTTCGAGACCACGGCCGCAAGGCTTATTAGTTGCTCGAGAGTATGTGGCGAGAGCCCCTCGCGCGGAAGATAGTCGAAGACGGAGACCGCACCGATCGCCTGCCCCCGGACAACCACCGGCGCCCCGGCATAGAACCGGACACCGCCATCAGCGCGCACGACTGGCAAACTGGCGAAACGGACGTCGAGACCTGCATCCCCGACGACGAGGCAGACGGGCGTCTCGCCGACCAGCATATGGGCGCCGAAGCTCTCGCACGATGAACCTTGGATATCGCCAAAGCCATGCTGTGCAAGAGCCCATTCCTCGACTTCTCCCAGGAGGGAGACGAGCGCGACCGGCGCTGAAAGAAGGCTCGCCGCAAGCCCTGCAATGCTCTCGAAATCGGGATCCGGCCCGTAGTAGGCGGGAACGGTCTCGGACAGCACGGCCATTCGGGCGGGCGCGCTTAGCGCAGCGACGATGTCGTTTTGCAGGGGTTGGACACTATCATTCATTTGAAACTCTTTTTGACACCCGGCGGCCCGACCTTCAAGGCGTATTCGGGGACAGAGATACCACCTGTTTGCTTCCCTTCCCTCCTCTCCTTTCCGTCCCTTCAGACCGCAATCTAATTTTCGCTCACGGAATTCAGCTCGCGAAAGATCGGGATGTCAGCGGGGCCGACACCGAGTCCGGTCCGTAGTCGCTCTCACCGCTTACGTCGAGAAGCTCCTGGAGCCGCAGGCGGGCCCGGTTCACGCGGCTCTTGATCGTCCCGAGCGCGCAGCCGCAGATTTCAGCCGCCTCTTCATAGGAAAATCCGGAGGCGCCGACGAGCACGATGGCCTCACGCTGCTCGCTCGGCAGCTTTTCCAGTGCTCGCTGGAAATCCTGCATATCAAGCGATCCGTACTGAGAGGGATGCTGCGCGAGATTCTCGGTGAACAGACCATCACTGTCCTGTACCTCGCGGCCCCGCTTACGCAGCTTGCTATAGAGCTCGTTGCGTAGGATCGTAAAGAGCCAGGCCTTCATGTTCGTGCCCATTTCGAACTGCTCCTGCTTCGCCCACGCCTTCATGATGGTGTCCTGCACCAGATCGTCCGCCTGGTCATGGCGCCCGATCAGCGAGATTGCGAAAGCCCTGAGGCTCGGCAACATGGAAAGGAGTTCACGCTTGAAGTCGTTACCTTTGGTTTCCATCATTGCCCTCAATCAGACGCGCGGGTGTTGAAGCGCTGTTCAGCAGCGTCGAGCTTTTCCAGGAGGTCGAGAAATCTTTGCGGCACATCTTCTTCCTGTATGGAACGGTAGAAGCTGCGAAGCCTCAGCGCAATCTGGCTGTTAGGGTTCTCCGACACTCCCGGTAGACCGGGGGTCATTCTGTTTCTGTTGCTGTTATCCACGTTGTCACTTCCGTTTGGTTGCCCTTTGCCAAGCAGTACCGCTGGAAATGCCCAGGGAACAAAAAGGTTCCTGCTGCGGAACTAAAATCTGCATTGAACGTTCCGATCTCGATAACGGCTACTGCGTGGCGCATCAGAATGGCGCGGAGGGGTAGCAAGTTACGCAATTCGCGCGCGGACCGTGCGGCAATCGACCGAAAGTCCACGCGCCCAAGTAAGGGGGAAATATCATGCCTGTTTCCGATCGTATCGTATCGCACCTTCCGTCGTTGCGCCGCTATGCCCGTGCACTCACGGGCAGCCAGACGTCCGGAGACGCCTATGTCGCGGCCACCTTGGAAACGATCCTGACCGACGGAACGCTCTTTCCCGACAGCGCGGGAGACCGTGAATGCCTCTTCCGGCTGCTGACGAGGATAATATCGTCGCTGCCGGTCTCTATGAGCACGGATGGATACATCGAGAGGCAAGGCGAGGGTGTTCCCTTCGACCTCTCGACGGTCCCACCCCGCGCCCGGCAGGCCCTGCTCCTGGTCACCGTCGAAGGGTTCGCGGTGGACCGTGCTGCCGAAATCCTGGAGGCAAGCCACCCGGAAATAGAGGAATTGCTGGAAACCGCCTTCGCGGAGATCGCCGCGCAGCAGGAGACCGGCGTGATGATCATCGAGGATGAGCCGCTGATCGCTCTCGACCTTGCCCATATGGTCAACTCGATGGGCCACCACGTGACCGGAATTGCGCGCACTCAGGCCGAGGCTGAAGCGCTGTGGAGCTCGACCCACCCGGGGCTGATCCTTGCCGACGTCAAGCTGGCGGACGGAAGCTCGGGCATTGACGCGGTGAACAACATTCTCGCGCAGTCCACCCTGCCCATCATTTTCATCACCGCCTATCCGGAGCGGCTTCTGACCGGAGAGCGCCCCGAGCCCACTTTCCTGATCAGCAAGCCCTTCAACCCGGAAACGGTGAAGGTGCTGATAAATCAGGCTTTGCTCGTCACCACACCCACACAAGCTGCCGCCTGATTTCCTGCGCTGGAGCAACTGCGGAGCTGCTCCAGCAACGCTCTGCTGGGTGCCGGCAGCTCTGTCAGCGTGCGCCTCGAACGCTGCCTTAGGCTTCCGGCAGGGTCGGCCAGTTCATCACGGATCGCATTTCCAATTCTCTTCGAAAAATGCCCCTCACAAAAGAAACAGCCAGTGCGAGAGAGAGCACTGGCTGTCTGAATTCTCGCGGACCGGAGGGGGACGCGGTGCCGCGATATGGCACCGGCATGAGGGCCTCGCATTGGGGAATGCGTGTGCCGGTGTCCGACGTAAATGCACAAGTCCGAACTTGGTTCCGGCGTCCCCAAAATTTTTTCGGGATTTTTTTGGGAGCTTCAGTCGATGCTGTCGATCTCTGCGCGATGGCGTGCGAGCGCGAGGAATCGGCGGTAATCGCGGTCGTAACCCTCCTTCAGGGCAGGGTTCGGCGCGAACTCGGAACCACCGGGATACATCGCCTCGCCGGCAGCAGCGAGGTCTGGATAGAGCCCGCCCGCGACGGCCGCGACCATTGCCGTCCCGAGCAGAACCGCATCGTTCGTGTCGGGTACGACCACGCGACATCCCGTAACGTCGCGATAGAGTTCCATCAGGAGGGAATTGCGCACATGGCCGCCCGTCACGTGCAGCGTATCAAGCGGGTAACCGCACTCCGAGAGCTTGTCGAGGATGTGGCGAATGCCGAGAGCAATCGCAACGCAGGTGCGCCAGTAGAGACGGCAGAGACCATCGAACGACGAATCGAGCGTCAGCCCGCTGATCACGCCGAGGGCATGCGGATCGGCAAGCGGAGAGCGGTTGCCATGGAAGTCCGGCAGGACATGCAGCCGTTCCCCGAAGGCTTGTCCTTCTTCCGCCAAAAGCTCGCGGCAGCGCGCAATGATGCGCGCGTGCATTGCCGGGGCGGGATCGCCGCCCGCGCTGTGGCTACGAACGATGTGATCCAGCAGGGCTCCGGTCGCCGATTGTCCGCCTTCCACCAGCCACCATCCGGGCAGCACCGCCTCGAAGTACGGTCCCCACATACCGAACCCGAACTTCTTTTCCTGCGAGAATGCGACGATGCAGCTCGACGTCCCGCCGATCAGGGCAAGCTGGCGCTCGAGCACGGCCGGCTTCCCGGCAAAGGCACCGAGCACGCCGAGTGCGCCGGCATAGGCATCGATGAGACCCGTGCCGACGGCGCACTCGACATCGAGCCCGAGTTCTTGCGCGGCCTGCATGCTCAGCAAGCCGACCGAGGAACCGACCGGCAGGGTATCTTCCGGCAGCGCACCGCGTTCCCGGATGTCCTCCAGCCCGATCGTCTCGAGGAAGTCGGCCTGCCACCCCGTTTCCTCATGCGCGAGATAGTTCCACTTGGCGGTAAGCGTGCAACGCGATCGCCCGGTGGAGCCGGTCGCCTTCCAGGTCAGGAAATCGGCAAGGTCGAACAGATAGCCGGCCCTCGCCCATTGGTCCGGACGATGCAGCTTCAGCCACATGAGCTTCGGCATTTCCATTTCCGGCGACATCACCTTGCCGGAATGATCGAGGACCGAGTGGCGGGTCGCTGTGCAGAAATCCGCTTCTGCAAGTGCTCGGTGGTCGAGCCAGACGATCGTGTCCCAGTGCGGTTCGGCGCCGTCCGAAACGGAGAGCGGGTCGCCGTTCCCGTCACGAACGACGAGTGAACAGGTCGCATCGAAGGCAATCGCCCTTACGCGGCTTCCATCGATACTTGCCTCGGCACAGGCCGCACGCACGGACTTGCACACAGCGTTCCAGATATCTCCGGAATCGTGTTCGGCGTAGTTTTCCCGCGGTCGTCGCATGGCGATCGGATGATCCGCTCGCGCCAGCAGGGCGCCTGCCCTATCGAACACACCCGCACGCGCACTGCCGGTCCCGACGTCCACAGCAACGATCAGATTGCGCATCAGTGTTTCGTCCCATCGCCTTCTTGTTTTGCCACAAAGTGTAGCAATTCCCGCATGTCGTCAAACATGGCGTCGGGTTCGAGCTGCTTCAGGACCGAACGATGCCTCTCGTTGTTGGCGTGAGAGCCACCGGTGAAGGCAAAGACCCGCATGCCCGCAGCCTTTGCCGCCGCAATTCCGGCGGGACTGTCCTCCACCACGGCGCAGCGATCGGCTGGAACATTCATCAAGGAACTCGCGTGGAGGAAGAGATCAGGTGCCGGCTTGCCGCGCGATACCATAGACGCGCTGAAGATGTGCGGCTCGAAGTAGTCGATCAGTCCCGTCACGGAGAGCGAAAGCCTGATGCGTTCCGGCTGGCTCGACGACGCCACGCAATGGGGTGTCCCGAGCAGCTCCACCACCTCGCGCACACCGTCGATCGGGCGGAGTTCGTTGTGGAATCGCTCGTAGAGCGTTTTGCGCATCTTTTCGAGGAAATGATCGTCGATTGCCAGGCCATAATCCTCGTGAAGGATGTCGGACATGCTCTGGAGGCTCTTGCCGAGAAAGCGGTCGCAAGCTTCCTCGACGCTCATCGAAACACCTTCGGCATGCAGTGCGGTCACGAGGACGGAAATGGAGATCGGCTCGCTGTCGACAAGCACGCCGTCGCAGTCGAAGATGACCAGATCGATCGGGTTGGGCGTCATACTCGTCATTCCATTCTCGTTCGGCACGCCGTCTCGGCCCGGCGCCTGATCAATCGGCAAGTTTTCCCGCCTGATAGAGCTGAAGCGTCGCGCGGGTTCCCTTTTCCCAGAGCGTTCTCAATGCGTTGGCAAATCGCTTCTGGAAAAGATTCGAGGCCGCAACTTCGCCGAAAATGTCCGAAAGGGCAAGGAACGCGGCCGGATCTTTCTTCGCTTCCAGTGCCGCTGCTTGAAGGCGATCGGCGCTTGCATCGTTGAACACGATCGGCTTGCCAGTGTCGGACGTGCCGGCGAAGTACCGGCACCAGAGGGCGGATACGAGCGAAAGACCGACGACGTCCTCACCGCGGCGCAGCCGATCCGCCGTGGAGGGCAGGATGAACTTCGGCTGCCGGTTCGAACCGTCCTGCGCCAGCCGCGGTATCGTGTCGCCGATTTTCGGGTTGGAGAACCGCTTTTCGATGAGCTTGAAGTAGTCGTCGAGATTGGTATCGGGCACCGGCGGTATGACCGGAATGATCTCCTCGCGTTCGAGCTTGGCGAGGAACGCGCGAATGTCGGGATCCTCCATCGCCTCGTGCACGAAATGGATGTCGAGCAGCGCGGCCGGATAGGCAATCGCGGCATGGCCGCCATTGAGAATGCGGATTTTCATATGCTCGTAGGGTGCGACGTCAGGCACGAACTGAACTCCGGCCTGCTCGAGCCTGGGTCGTCCCTGCGGGAACTTGTCCTCCAGAACCCATTGCTTGAATTCCTCGCAGAAGACCGGCCACGCATCGTCGATGCCGTAGTCGGAGGCGACCATGCCGATCTCCCGAGGGCCGGTCGCCGGCGTTATGCGGTCCACCATTCCGTTCGGAAAGGCCACATTCGCGTCGACCCAGTCAGCGAAGCCGGGATCCGAAAGCTTCGCGAGCCCCACGACGGCCGCGTGCGTGACCTCGCCATTTCCCGGGATGTTGTCGCAGGACATGACGGTGAAGGGTTCCAGCCCCTTGGCCTTGCGCGCTCTCAATCCGGCGAGGATGAGACCGAACACCGTTTTCGGTCCATCCGGGTTGGTTCCGTCGGCGACGATGGCGGGATGGGCAGGATTGAAGATGCCGGTCGCCGGATCGATGAAGTAGCCGCCCTCGGTGATCGTCAGCGAGACGATGCGGATCGCCGGATCGGAGAGCCGGGCGACGATCGCCGGCACGTCGCCGGGCTTCAGATAGTCGATCATCGCCCCGGTCACATGTGCGCCACTCCGGTTGTTGTCCTGTTCCACGACCGTCGTCAGCCAATCCTGCTTCTCGAGTTTGTCGCGCATCGCCTCGTCGGAAGGCATGACGCCCGCCCCGACGAGCGCCCAGTCGAGGTCGACGCCGGAATTGAACAGCTGGTCGAGATACACCGCCTGGTGCGCCCGGTGGAAATTGCCGACTCCGAAATGCACGATGCCCGCTGTCAGCGACGCCCGATCATAGGAGGGCACGCCGGCGGTCTTCTTCACCGTTTGCAGGTTTGCGAGGGACAGTTTCGTGGTCATGTTTCTTTCCTTCCGGTCAGAACCGGGCAGCGGACGATGCCGGTCTTTCGCATGTTCTCGCGTGGCGGCGGGGGCTTGCGGTCAGCTCATCCAGTTGCCGCCATCGACGTTGTAGGTCTGCGCGACGACGTAGTTGCTTTCGGACGAGGCGAGGAATACGGCCATGCCGGTAAGATCCTCCGCCGTCCCCATGCGGCCGTATGGGACTTCCTGGCCGACGAGACGCTTCTTCTCGCCGAGCGGGCGATTCTCGTATTTGGCGAAGAGCGCATCGACGCCGTCCCAATGTTCCCCGTCGACCACGCCAGGCGCGATCGCATTGACGTTGATGCCGTGCTTGATCAGGTTCAGCCCGGCCGATTGGGTCAGGCTGATGACGGCGGCCTTGGTTGCGCAATAGACCGCCACCAGTGCCTCGCCTCGCCTGCCGGCCTGGCTCGCCATGTTGATGATCTTGCCGCCATTACCCTGGGCGATCATCTGCCTGGCGACGGCCTGTATGGTGAAGAGCGTCCCGGAGACGTTGATCGCGAAAAGCCGCTCGTAGCTTTCGCGGGTGATCTCGACGATCGGCTGAAGGTCGAACAGGGCAGCATTGTTGATGAGGATGTCGATGCTGCCCGCCTCCTCGACGCAGGCCGCGACGGCCGCATCGATCGAGTGCTGGTTCGTCACGTCCATCTCCACCGCATAGGCGGCCGATCCGATCTCGGTTGCCGTCCGGCGAGCCCGCTCGATGTTGATATCGGCGATGGCGACGCGCGCGCCTTCGCGGATGTACGCCTCCGCAAAGGCGCGACCGATACCCCGCGCCGATCCCGTGATCAGCGCGCTTTTTCCCTCAAGCCGTTTCATCGTATTGCCAGTCCTTTTTCATTGAATCGATGCACGCGCCCTTCCTGAGGAGTGAGGAAGACGCTGTCGCCGTGTTTCACCGGGAAGTCGCCGGAGACGCGGGCGGTCATGGTGCCGATGTCGTCGACATTCACATGCAGGAAGGTGTCGGAGCCGAGATGCTCGGCCACGCCGACCGTGCCGCGCCAGGCGCCAGCAGAGGTCGACAGGTCCAGATGCTCGGGCCGTACGCCGATCGTGTCGGCATTGTAGGCCTTGGCATGCGGGCCGGAGACGAAGTTCATCTTCGGCGAGCCTATGAAGCCGGCCACGAAGAGGTTGTCGGGCCGATGATAGAGCTCGAGCGGCGAGCCGACCTGCTCGACGTTGCCGCGGTTCAGCACGACGATCTTGTCCGCCATGGTCATGGCTTCCACCTGGTCGTGGGTGACATAGATCATGGTCGTCTTGAGTTGCTGGTGAAGCTGGCTGATCTCGAGACGCATGTTGACGCGTAGTGCGGCATCGAGGTTCGAAAGCGGCTCGTCGAACAGGAAGGCTGCAGGCTGGCGGACGATCGCCCTGCCGATCGCGACACGCTGGCGCTGCCCGCCCGAAAGCTGGCGCGGCTTGCGCTCCAGATAGTCGGTGAGGTTGAGAACCCTGGCGGCGTCCGCGACCTTCTTGTCGATCACCGACTTGTCCTCTCCCGCCATCTTCAGCGGAAATGCGATGTTGGAGCGCACGCTCATGTGCGGATAGAGCGCGTAGGACTGGAACACCATGGACAGTCTTCTTTTTGACGGAGGAAGGCCGGTGGCGTCCTTTCCGTCGATGACGATCTGCCCGCCCGACACGTCCTCGAGGCCCGCGATGAGCCGTAGTAGCGTCGATTTTCCGCAGCCGGAGGGCCCGACAAAAACGACGAACTCACCCTCGTTGATGTTGAGATCGATCGAGGGAATGACATTGGCTTCCCCGAAGCGCTTGTTGACCTTGCTGAGAGTTATGCTTCCCATTGTCGTTTTCCCTATTTGACCGCGCCGAAGGTAAGGCCGCGAACGAGCTGCTTCTGCGAGAACCAGCCGAGGATGAGGATTGGTGCGATCGCCATGGTCGATGCGGCGGACAGCTTGGCGTAGAACAGGCCCTCGGGACTGGAGTAGGAGGCGATGAAGGCCGTCAGCGGCGCCGCCTTGGAGGCAGTGAGGTTGAGGGTCCAGAACGCCTCGTTCCAGGCGAGGATGATGTTCAGGAGAAGTGTCGAGGCGATGCCGGGGATCGCCATCGGCGTCAGCACGTAGATGATCTCCTTGCCGAGCGAGGCGCCGTCCATGCGGGCGGCCTCCAGGATTTCGCCGGGAATCTCCTTGAAATAGGTGTAGAGCATCCAGACGATGATCGGCAGGTTGATCAGCGTCAGCACGATGACGAGGCCACTGCGCGTGTCCAGGAAGCCGGTGTTGCGGAAGATCAGGTACATGGGCACCAGGACGCCGACGGGCGGCATCATCTTGGTCGATAGCATCCACATCAGCACGTCCTTGGTCTTCGGCGTCGGCGCGAAGGCCATGGCCCAGGCGGCCGGTATGGCGATAATCAGACCGAGCAGCGTGGAACCGAACGAGATCACCACCGAATTCATGAAGTGCTTGAAGTAGTCGGACCGTTCCTGGACCTCGTGATAGTTCTCGAGCGTCCAATCGAAGAAGAGCAGCGAGGGAGGCGATGCGATTGCTTCCGCCTCCGTCTTGAAGCCGGTGAGGAAGGTCCACAGGATCGGGAAGAAGATCAGGATCCCGATGATCCACGCGATGATCGTCACCGCGACTTTGCGTTGGGTGGAAACCTTGCGGGCCATGATCTCATGCCTCCAATGTCTTGCCGATCATCCGCATCAGGAAGAATGCGACGATGTTGGCGAGAATGACCGCGATGATGCCGCCGGCCGATGCACCACCCACGTCGAACTGCAGCAGCGCCTGCGCATAGACGAGGAAGGTCAGGTTGGTGCTCTGCGTACCCGGGCCACCATTGGTCGTGACCAGGATTTCCGCGAAGACCGAGAGCAGGAAGATTGTCTGGATGAGAATGACGACAGTGATGGCACGCGAAAGATGCGGCAGGACGAGATAGATGAACCGTGACAGGGCGCCGGCGCCATCCATCTGCGCGGCCTCCTTCTGCTCTTCATCCAGCGACTGCAGCGCCGTCAGGAGGATGAGCGTCGCGAAAGGCAGCCACTGCCACGCCACGATGACGATGATCGACAGCAGCGGCGAGTTGTTTAGGAAGTCGTAGGGTGCAAGTCCCAGTGCGCGGGCCATGTGGGCGAAGAGACCGTTCACGGGGTTCATGAACATGTTCTTCCACACGAGTGCGGCAACGGTCGGCATGATCAGGAATGGCGCAATGACAAGAATGCGGACGATACCCTGCCCGAACATCGGCTGATCAAGGAGAAGTGCCAGCCCTATTCCGCCGACGACGGTGATGAGCAGCACACCGAGCACGATCGCGAGCGTGTTGAAGATTGCCTGGAAGAAGGCGGGATCCGTCAGGAAGTAGCGGTAATTGTCGAAGCCGGCGAACTCCTCCATGCCGGGCATGAGCAGGTTATAGCGCAGGAAGGAGAAGTAGATCGTCAGTGCAAGCGGGACGATCATCCACAAGAGCAGTAGCAGAACCGAGGGCGCCATCATGGCGCGCGCTGCGGAGCGGGTATGTAAGGTTGCCATGACTGTCCCCGGTCAGGTTGGCCGCCTCCAGTCTCGCGACACGAGGGGTGGCGCGGGAACTGCGGGCAAACGCGGTTGACAAAAAGGCCGGCGCCGCAGGCAGATGGCTTTCGATCGGCTCGAAAGCCATCCTGTGTCCCGGCACCGGCAAGAGGGTCTCTCCGCCGGGAGCGACGTCAAGACCCCACCGCGTCACCGACGGTCGACCCGCCGGCGGCACGGTCCTTGGGAGCTTACTTGATGTAACCGGCCTTGGTCATTTCGCGGGTAGTCAGCTGCTGGGCGCTCTGCAACGCCTGGTCAACCGAGACCTGGCCCGCAAGGGCTGCCGAGAACTGCTGGCCGACTGCCGTGCCAAGTCCCTGGAACTCGGGAATGGCCACGAACTGCACGCCGACATAGGGCACCGGCTTGACCGCAGGATTCTTCGGATCGGCCGCGTTGATGCTGTCGAGTGTCATCTTCGCGAACGGCGCGGCCTTCTGGTACTCGGGGTTTTCGTAGAGCGAGGTGCGCGTACCCGGAGGAACGTTTGCCCAGCCTTCCTTGTCGGCAACGACCTTCAGATAGTCCTTGCCAGTCGCCCAACCGATGAATTTCTCGGCTGCTGCCTGCTTCTGAGTGCCCGCCGGTACTGCCAGGCTCCAGGCCCACAGCCAGTTGCCGCGCTTGCCGAGGCCCGTGTCCGGGGCGAGTGCAAAGCCGACCTTGTCGGCGACGGTCGATTCCTTCGGGTTCGTCACCATGGAGGCAGCAACAGTGGCGTCGATCCACATGCCGCACTTGCCGGTCTGGAACAGTGCGAGGTTTTCGTTGAAGCCGTTGGACGATGCACCGGGAGGGCCGGCATCGTTCATAAGCTTCACATAGAAGTCGAGGGCGTTCTTCCATTCCGGCTGGTCGAACTGAGGCTTCCAGTTTTCATCGAACCAGCGTGCGCCGAAGGCGTTCGCCGTCGCGGTCAGGAAAGCCATGTTCTCGCCCCAGCCGGCCTTGCCGCGAAGGCAGATGCCGTAGATCTCGTTGTCCTTGTCGGAGATCTTGCGGGCTGCGTCGGCAATGAACTCCCAGGTCGGCGCCTCGGGCATGGTCAGGCCGGCCTTCTCGAACAGGTCCTTCCGATACATCACCATCGAACTCTCGCCGTAGAACGGCGCGGCATAGAGCTTGCCGTCCTCGCCCGTGAGACCCGCGCGGATGGCCGGCAGGAGGTCGTCGACGTCATAGTCGGCGCCGAGATTGTCGAGTGGCAGCAGCCAGCCCTGCTTCGCCCAGATCGGTACTTCGTAAGTTCCGATTGTCAGCACATCGTACTGACCGCCCTTGGTGGCGATGTCGGTCGTCACGCGCTGGCGCAGCACATTCTCCTCGAGGGTGACCCATTCGAGCTGGATATCCGGATTCTTGGAGGTGAAGTCGTCCGTCAGTTTTTGCATGCGGATCATGTCACTGTTGTTCACGGTGGCAATCGTCAGGGTTTCCGCATTCGCAAATCCGCACAGGACAACGGCCGAGCACGTGCCCAGCAGAAGGGTTTTCAAATTCATCATCTTCCTCCCAGAAGGTTATGAGCATTTGCTTCGCTCATGGGCAATTACTCACTCAATCACGAAACAAGTCAATAGCAATTCGTTGCTGCAATGCCGAAGGGCGGTCGAGGAATGGAAAATGCCGACGTTGCGGCAGCACCCGATACGAGAGTTTAGGTGCAATCAGGCCGCGGACAGGAGATAGCGCGCGGTGGCTTCGTCGGTGATCAGGCCGTTGATTATCCGGCCTTTCAGGGCCGCAAGGATGGCCTTGTACTTCCGCGCGCCCATGGCGAGGCCGATCACTGCAGTCGTATCGCGGGGCGGCAGCGGGACCGAAGCGACGCGCTCATTGATGCTGCCGGAAAGAAGGACGCCGTTGCTGTCGAACATCCAGCCGCAGATCTCGCCCTCTGCCCCCTGCTCCATCAGACTGGCCATTTCCGTGGGTTCCAGGAAGCCGTCGACGCAAAGGGGCGCGTCTGTGCCGAGCTCGCCGACACCGACGAAGGCGACGTCTGCCTCGCGACCGAGTCGCAGGGTAGTCTGCACCAGGCTCTGCTGATGGAGGAGGTCACGCTCCTCGGCAGACGAGACCAGAACCGGCAACGGCATAGGGAAATGACGACCCTTGATCGCATCGGCCATGCTGAAGATGACGTTGTAGTAGGCTGCCGATCCATCGGGACCGATGCTGCCCGTGAGCGAGAGAATCCTGTGCTGCGGACATTCCATTGCGGGAAGCTGGTCGACCGCAGCTTTCAGCGTGCGTCCCGTGCCGACTGCCAGGACAATCGGATCGGGTCTTTTCAGCCAGCGTTCGATTTCGGCAGCGCCTGCCTCTGCGATGCCGACTGTGGTCGAGCTCGACCCCGGATCGGTCGGAACGACCTCGACATGCACCAGATTGAACTTTTCCTTGAGACGTGCGCCGAGTTCCAGGCACTGCGCAATAGGATGGTCAAGGCGGACCTTGATCAGCCTCTCGGCCACGGCGAGCGATACGAGCCGCTGGGCCGACTGACGCGAAATGCCCATTGCTGCGGCGATCTCGTCCTGTGTCCGCCCGGCGACATAGTAGAGCCATCCGGCCCGCGCCGCATCGTCCAGCCGCCCACTCGATTCCGCGCGCTTTGCCATCATTCCTCCTCGCCACCTTGCAAAGGTGCTGCCATCTTTGATGGGCATCTGTCAAACGCCACGTGCAAAGGCGAAGGCCTACAGCCTGGCCTCGGAGGGAGGCGTTTTGCTTAAGCGACAGCAGGCGCATCATTCCGGAGACCAAATTTGCACCCGGACGGCAATCAAGACATTGAATTCCATTGAACAATGCCAAACAAATGCTGCGATGCACATGAAATACTGCGGCGCACTCAAGAAAACATTACTGCGAAACTCATATTAAATCATTTGGTCAGCACACCTAATCTTGTACTATGCTTCCAGGTCAGAACTTTTACCGTTTGATAAAAAAATAAACCTGAGTTACCGTTTCCTATCCAGTGCTCGTCATTTGGGAGACAACAATAATGGGAACGAAAGAATCCGGAATTCACGAACGGCGGCTCTCCGCACCGGAGTATGAGGCCAACTTCGAGGACCTGCATCCGGGCCTCGGCGGCCATGAGGCGCTGGTGGCATCCGACCGCTGTTACTTCTGCTACGACGCGCCCTGCATGACGGCCTGTCCGACATCCATCGACATTCCCCTGTTCATTCGACAGATCTCCACCGGCAATCCGGTGGGCGCGGCGAAGACCATCTTCGACCAGAACATCTTTGGCGGCATGTGCGCCCGCGTCTGTCCCACCGAAACGCTGTGCGAGCAGGCCTGCGTGCGCAACACCGCCGAAGAGCGCCCGGTGGAAATAGGCCGGCTGCAGCGCTACGCAACAGATATCGCGATGCGAGAAGGCCGCCAGTTCTACGAACGCGCCGAACGATCGGGCAAGAACATCGCCGTGGTCGGTGCCGGCCCGGCCGGTCTCGCCTGTGCGCACCGTCTTGCCGTCAGCGGCCACGACATCGTCGTGTTCGACGGTCGCGAGAAGGCAGGCGGACTGAACGAGTACGGCATCGCCGCCTACAAGGCGATCGACGATTTCGCACAGAAGGAGGTCGACTACGTGCTTGCGGTCGGCGGCATCGACGTCCGCAACGGCCTCAAGCTCGGCCGGGACTTCAGCCTCGCGACACTGACCCAGAACTTCGACGCCGTTTTCCTCGCCATGGGTCTTTCCGGCGTCAACGCCCTACGAATGGAAGGAGAGAGCGCCGAGGGCGTCTCCGACGCGGTGGACTTCATCGCAACGCTCCGCCAGGCAGGCGACAAGGGCACGGTGCCCGTCGGAAGACGGGTGGTCGTGATCGGGGGCGGCATGACCGCCATCGATGCTGCCGTGCAGGCAAAGCTGCTCGGGGCCGAGGACGTCACCATTTGCTATCGCCGCGGCAAGGAAGACATGAACGCCTCGCAGTTCGAGCAGGACCTCGCGACATCCAAGGGCGTGACCATCCGACACTGGCTCCAGCCGAAGCGCGTCATCGCCAAGGATGGCAGGGTTGCCGGCATCGAAGTGGAGTATACTGAAATGCGCGACGGGCGGCTCACGGGTACCGGCGAAACCGGCATCCTCGCCGCGGACCAGATCCTGAAGGCGATCGGCCAGACGTTCGATCCCACAGGTCTCGGCGATATCCGGCTCGAAGGTGGGCGGATCGTCATCGACGACGAGGGCCGCACCTCCATCGAAGGCATTTGGGCGGGCGGGGATTGCGTGGCGCGCGGAGAGGACCTGACCGTCACCGCCGTTGCACAGGGCCGCGACGCGGCCATTTCGATCAATCGCGCGCTCGCCGCCACGGCGCAGCCCAGCGTCGCTGTCGCATGATGGGGAGGATGAACAATGGCTGATCTTCGCAACACTTTCGTCGGCATCAAGTCACCGAACCCATTCTGGCTCGCGTCCGCTCCGCCGACCGACAAGGCCTACAATGTCGAGCGCGCCTTCAAGGCGGGCTGGGGCGGCGTGGTCTGGAAAACGCTCGGCGAGGAAGGCCCGCCGATCGTCAACGTGAACGGCCCGCGCTACGGCGCGATCTGGGGTGCGGACCGACGCCTGCTCGGTCTCAACAACATCGAGCTCATCACGGACCGCGACCTCTACGTGAACCTGCGCGAAATGAAGCAGGTGAAGATGAACTGGCCCGATCGGGCGCTTGTGGCATCCATCATGGTACCCTGCGAGGAGGAGAGCTGGAAGGCGATCCTGCCGCTGGTCGAGGAAACCGGCGCAGACGGCATCGAGCTCAACTTCGGCTGTCCGCACGGCATGTCCGAGCGCGGCATGGGCTCCGCGGTCGGCCAGGTGCCGGAATACATCGAGATGGTCGTGCGGTGGTGCAAGCAGTACACGCGCATGCCCGTCATCACCAAGCTGACGCCGAACATAACCGACATCCGCAAGCCGGCTCGCGCTGCGAAACAGGGCGGCACCGACGCCGTTTCGCTGATCAACACGATCAACTCCATCGTGTCCGTCGACCTCGACAGCTTTGCCCCCAATCCAACGATCGGCGGCATGGGCAGCCACGGCGGCTATTGCGGTCCGGCCGTCAAGCCGATTGCCCTCAACATGGTGGCCGAGATAGCCCGCGATCCGGAAACCTACGGCCTGCCGATCTCCGGCATCGGCGGCATTACCACATGGCGGGACGCCGCGGAGTTCATGGTGCTCGGGGCCGGGAACGTACAGGTCTGCACCGCGGCAATGACCTACGGCTTCAAGGTCGTCCAGGAGATGATCACCGGACTGTCGGACTGGATGGACGCGAAGGGCCACAAGACCCTCGATGACATCACCGGCCGCGCGGTGCCGAACGTCACCGACTGGCAATACCTGAACCTCAACTATGTGGCCAAGGCCCATATCGACCAGGATGCCTGCATCAAGTGCGGACGTTGCCATGTCGTGTGCGAGGATACGTCCCATCAGGCGATCACCTCGATGGTCGATGGCATGCGCCGGTTCGAGGTGATGGAAGACGAATGCGTCGGCTGCAACCTCTGCGTCAACGTCTGCCCGGTGGAGAACTGTATCACCATGGTTGGCCTTGAAGCAGGAACCATCGACCAACGGACAGGCAAGCCGGTCGATCCGAACTACGCCAACTGGACCACGCACCCGAACAATCCAATGGCCCGGCAGGCCGCGGAGTAAGGGACCGCCGCCATCGGGAACGGCTTCGTTTTCCGGTGGCGGCATTGCCCGCCGCTCTTCACGATTTCAGCGAAATTTCAGAACCCGTTCCGGACTTCCGGAACTGGAAGCCGCACACTCTCCGCATCCGTTGAGAGAGGTGACGACGATGACGACGCACTTTCACGAACGAACGATGGATCAGGAGCGGCGGGATCAGGTCCTGGAGATCGTCGCATCCGGTTGCCCTGCCTACCCCGGCTCCGAAATCGCCTACTTCGTCGACATGCTGACGCTCACGGACGCCCCTGCGGAGCCCGGAAAGGCACGCTCGCTCTTCGGAGCATGGAGCACCCTGTTCCCGCAACGCCTCGCCTTTCGCTTGACTTGACGGCAGTGTCGAGGTCCGATGGAAGCGGCGTTCCACGAAGGCTCCATCGGTGGCGGACAAGGTCGAAACGTGCGTGTTCCACATCGGCGACTGCGTACTCGATCTCGGTCGGGGTACGCTTGAGCGTTGTGGCATTCGCGTTCCGATCCGAGCCAAGACATTCAGCATGCTTTCCCACTTTGCCCTGCGGCGCGGACAGGTCCTCTCGAAGGAAGAGCTGATTGCGGCCGTCTGGCCTAGCATCGTCGTTTCGGATGACTCGCTGACCCAGTGCGTTCACGATCTTCGCAAGGCGTTAGGCGACGACGGGCAACGCCTTCTCCAGACGGTGGCCCGCCGCGGATACATTCTCGCAACTTCCGCCGAAGGCGCCGTCAGCTCCGAGGTCCCGCACTCCGCGGTGGCTCAAGCCGCGCCGGGATGCTCCGCCGGCGAGCCCCGGGTGGCGGTGCTGCCCTTCGCCAATGCCGGCAATCCCGAGGATGCGTTCTTCATCGACGGCATAGTCGAGGAGATCACCAACGGCCTTTCCCGCTTCAAGACGGTGACCGTTCTTGCCCGCAACTCGGTATTCGCCTTGCGGTCCGGATCGGCACCGGCACCGGGCAGGCTCGGAGACGAACTCGGCGCCGATTTCGTTGTCGAAGGATCGGTGCGCCGGTATGCCGGCCGCGTCGGCGTCTCCGCCTTTCTGAGCGAGACCAATGGCCGCCGGCTCTGGGGCGAAACCTTTTCCTGCAGCGAGGAGGAGATTTTCGAGACCAGCGATGTGATCGCCTACAAGATCATTGCCCGTCTGATGGCCAACATCGAAGGCGCCGTGCTGCGCCGCCCTCCGGCACCCGCGGCCTCGAGCGTGGAAGCCTTCGAGCAGCTAACGCGCGGCATTGCGCTGCTGCGAAGCTACGGCGAAGGCGTGAACGAGAAGGCGCGCGTGCATTTTTTGAGGGCGGTGGAGCTCGACCCGCGATACGGACTGGCCCATTCCTACCTGTCCCTCGCAGATGCCATCATCGGCGGCTACGGGGGAGCGCCACTCGACGTTCTGACGGCTTGCCGCGAGCGAGCGGCGACGGCGCTCATCGAGGCGCCCGAGGAGGGACGCTGCCATCGGATCATGGCCCAGATCCTGCTCTGCCTGCGCGAATACGATGCCGCCGAACAACACTTCCGGCGCTCGCTGGACCTCAACCCCTACGATGCCGACACACTCGCCCAGATGGCGTATCTGCTGACGCTTCGCGGGCGAGCGCAGGATGCCAGGGCATGGATGGAACGCGCT
The DNA here is from genome assembly GCF_016864555.1 of Sinorhizobium sp. BG8. NCBI lineage: Bacteria > Pseudomonadati > Pseudomonadota > Alphaproteobacteria > Hyphomicrobiales > Rhizobiaceae > Sinorhizobium > Sinorhizobium sp. BG8. The sequence continues at coordinate 4,210,385 of NZ_CP044011.1, forward strand.
ATTCAGCTCAATCCGCTCCATCCGCTCTGGTACCATCTGGACCGGTCGATGATGCTCTACATGCTCGGCGAATACGCCGAAGCCGCCGAGGCTCTGGCTTGCATCGACTACCACGGACCAATTCACAGGGTCCGGCTGGCGGCCAGCTATGCCATGGCCGGCATGGAGAAGAAGGCCGCGGATTGTCTCAGGCGAACGCTCGAGACTTTTCCGGAGCTGCGCCCGCTTGAGGTCATGGTAACCCGGCTCGAATTCGAGCGAAGGGAGGACAGCGAACAGGTGTTGCACGGTGTTCGCCTCGCCATTGAGTGCCTTGAAGCCAGCGCCATCGAAGGCCCGCAGACATTCAGGCCAGGGCCGGAAGAGCAAAGCTCCTGAGAAGGGCTCGACGCGGTGACAGGCCGCCGGCATCGGCTGCGTTCCGGCAAGCCTCGCCGGGCCCGGTTGGCAGGCAAGAAACCATCAGGACGGCTCGTCCCGCACTTCCAGGCCGCCGAGAAACAGCTGCTCCAGGAACCGCGCCGCATCCTCGAACCGTCCGTCGCCCGAATGCTCCTGCCCGAGAACCGCACGCACCTGCACGTCGAAATCCGCATAGTGCTGCGTCGTCGACCAGATCGAGAAGATCAGGTGGTAGGGGTCGCACTTGGCAATCTTGCCGGCCTTCGCCCAGGTCCGGATGACTTCCGCCTTCTCGTCGACCAGCGACTTCAGGGGTCCCTTCAGCTCGTCCTCGATATTAGGCGCGCCCTGGAGCACCTCGTTTGCGAAAAGGCGGCTTTCACGCGGGAAATCCCGCGCCATTTCGAGCTTGCGCCGGATGTAGCTTCTGATTTCGGCAACCGGACTGCCCTCAGCGTCGAGCTCACGAAGCGGATCGAGCCAGGTGTCGAGCACCCGCGTGATAAGCGCCCGGTGCATCGCTTCCTTGGTGCGGAAATAATAAAGAAGGTTGGGCTTCGACATGCCGGCGACTTCGGCAATCTGGTCCACTGTCGCACCACGAAAGCCATGAAGGGAAAAGACCTCCAGCGCCGCCTCCAGGATACGCTCTTCCTTCTCTTCCTGAATGCGTGTGCGCCGTTGTGTTTTCGCCGCTCTTGGCAGTACCATTTCGCTCCCCGGTCCTTCCGATCAGTCGACTAGATGCCCTCAAATTCACCAATTTTTCAATCGCCATTTTTTTAGGCGAAATCCACGTATTTTTTGGTTTTTCGGCTTGAGTGCAGCAACGGAAGTTGTAATGTTTACCAACCGGTCAAATTATCGGTCAGTTGCTGAGCAAAGGCAACAGTCGATCCGAGGACACAAGAAGAAAAGAAGCATATGCTTCGGAAGAGACCGGTGGGAACAGAATAGGCGAGCCCGCAGAAGGCGCGCGACGATAGGGAGCTATGAACATGGCCGCACCCGGCGAGAACATGCGCGTCAATGCCGACCGCCTTTGGGATTCTCTCATGGAAATGGCGAAGATCGGTCCCGGCGTCGCCGGCGGCAACAATCGCCAGACTCTGACCGACGCGGACGGTGAAGGACGCAATCTCTTCAGGAAGTGGTGCGAGGAAGCCGGTCTGACGCTCGGCGTCGACAAGATGGGCACCATGTTCGCGACCCGCCCCGGCACGGATCCGGATGCCCTGCCCATCTACGTCGGATCGCATCTCGACACCCAACCGACGGGCGGCAAGTTCGACGGCGTCCTCGGCGTGCTCGGCGCGCTCGAGGTCGTGCGCACGATGAACGATCTCGACATCAAGACCAAGCATCCGATCGTCGTCACCAACTGGACCAATGAGGAAGGTGCGCGCTTCGCTCCCGCCATGCTCGCCTCCGGCGTGTTCGCGGGTGTCCACTCGCTGGAATACGCCTATGAGCGCAAGGATCCGGAAGGAAAGTCCTTCGGCGACGAATTGAAGCGCATCGGCTGGCAGGGCGACGAAGACGTCGGCGCCCGCAAGATGCATGCCTACTTCGAGTACCACATCGAGCAAGGCCCGATCCTCGAGGCGGAGGAGAAGCAGATCGGCGTGGTCACCCACTGTCAGGGGCTGTGGTGGCTGGAATTCACGCTGACCGGACGCGAAGCCCACACGGGTTCCACTCCGATGAACATGCGGATCAACGCCGGCCTCGCCATGTCGCGCATTCTCGAAATGGTCCAGACCGTGGCGATGGAAAATCAGCCGGGCGCCGTGGGCGGCGTCGGCCAGGTGTTCTTCTCTCCCAACTCTCGGAACGTCCTGCCCGGAAAGGTCGTCTTCACCGTGGACATCCGTTCGCCGGACAAGACCAAGCTCGACAAGATGCGCGCTCGGATCGAGGCAGAGGCCCCGAAGATCTGCGACGCGATTGCCGTCGGCTGCTCCGTCGAGGCGATCGGGCATTTCGAGCCGGTAACCTTCGATCCGAAGCTGGTCACGGCCGTCCGCAGTGCCGCCGAAAGGCTCGGCTACAGCCACATGAACCTGATTTCCGGCGCCGGGCATGACGCCTGCTGGGCAGCCAAGGTGGCGCCCACGACCATGGTCATGTGCCCCTGCGTCGGCGGGCTTTCGCACAACGAGGCCGAAGACATCTTCAAGGACTGGGCCAGTGCCGGCGCCGACGTGCTCTTCCATGCGGTGGTCGAGACGGCGGAGATCGTGGTGTGAAAGCGCTGCGGACATATTTACGGTCCGCGGCATTTCCGCCCGGTTGGATGAGCGTGCCGTGCGGATCGGCAAGGTCATCGAGCTTGCGGAAGCCTGACGGGTCGCAAATCGCGGAGGAAGCAGCATGACTTCTGATCCGGACGACGATCTGGAAGCGATGCCCCATGCGGAACTGCTAGCGGCGGCAAAAGCGATGCGGGTTGCGATCCGCGCCCATCGGGATGCGACGGGCCACGACCTTTGCTGGCATCATCCGCACATGTGGAACCTGTTGCCCGACCTCGTGAGCCCGGAGATCGCCGTGCCGGACTGGCCGCAGTTCATGCGCGGATGCGTCCGCTATCGCCAGTCGCTCGACGAACAGCTCGCGACGAAACCGCGGACCAAGGAGGAATTCAACGCCTGAGAGGAGCTGCGCCCGAAGAGGACGGGCGCTCCCGGGATATCATCGACTGACGCCCAAGTTTCAAAAGACAAGCAAAGGGAACGTGAAATGGCGAGCACAGTTATCAAGGGCGGCACGATCGTTACCGCCGACCTGACCTACAAGGCCGATGTGAAGGTCGAAGGAGGCAAGATCGTCGAGATCGGCCCGAACCTTTCCGGCGACGAAACACTGGATGCGGCCGGCTGCTACGTGATGCCGGGTGGCATCGATCCGCATACCCATCTCGAAATGCCCTTCATGGGCACCTACTCCTCCGACGACTTCGAGAGCGGAACCCGCGCGGCTTTGGCCGGTGGCACAACCATGGTCGTGGATTTCGCGCTCCCCTCGCCCGGTCAGTCGATGCTGGAAGCGCTGCAGATGTGGGACAACAAGTCGACCCGCGCCAACTGCGACTATTCCTTCCACATGGCAATCACCTGGTGGGGAGAGCAGGTCTTCAACGAGATGGAGACCATCGTCAAGGACAAGGGCATCAACACCTTCAAGCACTTCATGGCCTACAAGGGCGCGCTGATGGTGGACGACGACGAGATGTTCTCCTCCTTCCAGCGTTGTGCCGCCCTCGGCGCGCTTCCGCTCGTCCATGCGGAGAACGGCGACGTCGTGGCGCAGATGCAGGCAAAGCTTCTCGCTGAAGGCAATAACGGTCCCGAGGCTCACGCCTACTCACGTCCCGCCGAGGTCGAGGGAGAAGCCACGAACCGTGCCATCATGATCGCGGACATGGCGGGCTGCCCGGTCTATATCGTGCATACCTCCTGCGAGCAGGCCCATGAGGCGATCCGGCGCGCCCGGCAGAAGGGAATGCGCGTCTTCGGCGAGCCGCTCATCCAGCACCTGACGCTTGACGAGAGCGAGTATGCGAACCCGGACTGGGACCATGCCGCGCGTCGCGTCATGTCGCCGCCCTTCCGCAACAAGCTTCATCAGGATTCCCTGTGGGCGGGCCTTGCCTCGGGTTCCCTGCAGGTCGTAGCGACCGATCACTGCGCCTTCACGACAAAGCAGAAGCGCTTCGGCGTCGGGGACTTCACCAAGATCCCGAACGGCACCGGCGGTCTGGAGGACCGGATGCCGATGCTGTGGACCCATGGCGTGGCGACCGGCCGTATCACCATGAACGAGTTTGTCGCGGTGACCTCGACCAACATCGCCAAGATCCTCAACATCTACCCGAAGAAGGGCGCGATCCTCGTCGGCGCGGATGCCGACATCGTCGTCTGGGATCCGAAGCGCTCCAAGACGATCTCGGCAAGCACGCAGCAGTCGGCGATCGACTACAACGTCTTTGAAGGCAAGAAGGTGACCGGCCTGCCGCGCTTCACGCTGACGCGCGGCGTGGTCGCGATCGAGGAATCGACCATCAGGACGCAGGAGGGACATGGCGAGTTCGTCCGCCGGGATCCCTTCCCGGCAGTCAGCTCCGCGCTTTCGACCTGGAAGGAAGTCACCGCGCCGCGCCAGGTCCAGCGCAGCGGCATTCCGGCAAGCGGAGTGTAAGACTTGATCGTCAACGCGCCTCTAGGGCACCAGCACATCAAGCTCCGGAAGCAGCACGACGCTTTCCTGCTCGTGCGGGTCTGTCCGGGCGATGACGGCCGAACAGGGAGCGTCGGAAAGATTGGCGGGCAGATGGGGCACGCCGGCGGGGATGTAGAACATCTCGCCGGCCTTGACGACCACATGCTCCTCGAGCCGTTCGCCATACCAGGTGTGCGCCTCGCCCGAGAGCACGTAGATGGCCGTCTCATGCGACTCGTGAAGATGCGCCTTGGCGCGCGCGCCCGGCGGTATCGTCAGAAGGTGCATGCAGATTCCCGAGGAGCCTACGGTTTCGCGCGCTATCCCCTCGAAATAGCTGAGCCCCTGCTTGCCGTCATAGGTACTGCCCGGCCGCACTATGCGGCACTCCGCCTTGCCAGAAATACCCATCGAACGTCCCTCAACCAGCTCATGTGAATTTCCATTGCCCTATCTGTTCATCAAGACATTGCCGATTGCAATGCGCATGCCGGACATGCACTCTGCCATCCGCGTCGCCATCCCGAGCGCAAAGCCATGAAGCATCCGTCCTCACCCGTCGTTTCCGCGACCAAACTTGGCCTGACTTTCGAAACGTCGGATGGGCCGGTCAACGCGCTGACCGGCGTCGACCTTACCGTCGAGAAGGGAGATTTCGTCTCCTTCATCGGCCCATCGGGCTGCGGCAAGACGACGTTCCTGCGTGTCATCGCGGATCTCGAGAAGCCGACGTCTGGAACGATCACCGTCAACGGCATGAGCCCGGAGGACGCCCGCCGGCACCGTGCCTATGGCTATGTTTTTCAGGCCGCCGCCCTCTATCCCTGGCGGACGATCGAAAAGAACATCGCCCTCCCGCTCGAGATCATGGGCCATTCGCGCGAACAACAGAAGGAGAGGATCGAGCGGACCCTGGACCTTGTCAATCTCACGGGCTTCGGCAAGAAATACCCCTGGCAACTGTCGGGCGGCATGCAGCAGCGGGCATCCATCGCCCGCGCGCTCGCCTTCGATGCCGACCTGTTGCTGATGGATGAGCCCTTTGGTGCGCTCGACGAGATCGTCCGTGACCACCTAAACGAACAGCTCCTGAAACTCTGGGCCCGCACCAGCAAGACGATCTGCTTCGTGACGCACTCGATCCCGGAGGCGGTTTATCTCTCGACCAAGATCGTCGTGATGAGCCCCCGCCCCGGCCGCGTGACTGACGTGATCGAGTCACCTCTTCCAAAGGATCGCCCGCTCGACATCCGCGAGACGCCCGAGTTCTTGGAGGTCGCCCATCGTGTCCGGGAAGGACTGAGGGCGGGACACAGCTATGAGGAGTGAGGCATGATGAAGCTTCCCTTCATTCTCTGGCTGTTCGGCGCGACGGCAGTGTTCATCGGCGCCGCCACCGCTTCACGTGCCTATCTCAATAACAGCAATGTCCTTTTCCTGCTCTTCTCGATGGCTCTCTACATCGTCGGAAACCTGATGATGCTGAAGGTCATGCGCGATGGAGGGCTCGGGCTTGCCGTCTCGTTGTCGGCGGTCACGCAGCTGATACTCGTCAACATCATAGCTTTTGCAGTCTTCGGCGAACGGTTGAACGGCACCCAGATCGCCGGCGTGGCGCTCGGCGTGGTCTCCATGTGCCTGATGATGCTTCCGAACGTGGAACGGGGCTGAGCGATGCGGGAACACAGCTTCTTCAGGGATCGTCTTCTTCCGATAAGCACGGTCGTCCTGGCGCTCGTCGTCATCTGGTATGTTTTCGTCGTCGTTCTGAACGCGCCCTTCGAGCGCGATACGGCGGCACGCGCGGGCACGACGATAACCTTTTCGGAGATCGTGCCGAAAACCATGTTCCAGGAACGTCCGGTTCTGCCGGCGCCGCACCAGGTGGCAGTCGAGCTCTGGGACACGACCGTCAACAAGGCGGTAACGTCCAAGCGCAGCCTCGTCTACCACGCCTGGGTGACGCTCTCGGCAACTCTTGCCGGTTTCGCCATGGGAACCGTGCTCGGTATCCTGCTGGCAATCGGCATCGTGCACAATCGCGCGATGGATCGGTCGCTGATGCCATGGGTCATCGCGAGCCAGACAATCCCGATCCTGGCAATCGCGCCGATGATCATCGTCGTCCTCAACGCGGTGGGCATATCCGGCCTGATGCCGAAGGCACTCATTTCCACCTATCTCAGCTTCTTTCCCATCGTCGTAGGCATGGTGAAAGGGCTGCGCAGCCCCGAGGCGATCCAGCTCGATCTCATGCACACCTACAATGCCTCACCCCTGCAGACCTTCCTCAAGCTGCGGTGGCCGGCATCCATGCCCTACCTCTTCACCTCGCTGAAGGTGGCCATCGCAATCTCGCTCGTCGGTGCGATCGTCGGCGAGCTGCCGACGGGCGCAGTCGCCGGTCTCGGCGCGCGTCTGCTGGCCGGCTCCTACTACGGGCAAACCGTCCAGATCTGGGCAGCCCTTTTCATGGCCGCCGCCGTCGCGGCCCTGCTCGTCGTGATCGTGGGCATGGCACACACCGCCGTGCTCAAGCGAATGGGGGCAAGGCCATGAATTCTTCCTATCTGGTTGCAGCCCTTCTATTCTGGCTCGTCGCCTGGGCTTTCAACGAATGGCTGGTGCGCCGGCACTTCTCCAGTCCGCTCGCCGAGCGGGCGGCGCGGCTCGCCGTACCCCTGCTCTTCGGCATCACCATACTGGTGCTGTGGGAGGGCATAGTCCGCGGCTTCGCCATTCCTTCCGTGCTCCTGCCGGCACCGACCATGATCTGGGCACGTCTGATCAATTCCGTGCCGACGCTGATGGCGGACTTCCGACAGACCTTCCTGAAATCCGTCATTCCCGGCTACGTGCTCGGATGCGGCCTCGGTTTCCTGATGGCGGTCGCCATCGACCGCTCGCCGTTCCTGCAGAAGGGCCTGCTGCCGCTCGGCAATTTCGTCTCCGCCCTGCCGGTAATCGGCGTAGCACCGATCATGGTGATGTGGTTCGGCTTCGACTGGCAATCCAAGGTCGCAGTCGTGGTCATCATGACCTTCTTCCCCATGCTGGTGAACACCGTGACCGGGCTCGCCTCCGCCAGCCACATGGAGCGCGACCTGATGCGCACCTATGCGGCGAGCTGGTTCCAGACCTTGGTGAAGCTTCGCCTTCCCGCCGCGTGGCCTTTCATCTTCAATGCTCTCAAGATCAATTCCACGCTGGCCCTGATCGGTGCCATTGTGGCGGAATTCTTCGGAACGCCCATCGTCGGCATGGGCTTCCGGATTTCCACGGAAGTGGGCCGCATGAACGTCGACATGGTTTGGGCCGAGATCGCGATCGCCGCGGTGGCTGGCTCCGTCTTCTACGGTATCGTCGCGCTCGTCGAGCGGGCGGTCACCTTCTGGCATCCGTCTGTCCGTGGTGGCCAGGCGTAACTATCCAACAAAAAAGAGGGAACGAACATGAAAACAAAAATCGCATCGCTTCTGATGGCAAGCGCCTTCTCGCTTGCCGCATTCCAGGCCGAGGCCGCAGACAAGCTGACACTGCAGCTGAAGTGGGTGACCCAGGCCCAGTTCGCTGGCTACTACGTGGCGAAGGACAAGGGTTTCTACGAAGAGGAAAACCTCGACGTTGAAATCAAGCCGGGCGGACCGGACATCGCACCGGCACAGGTCATCGCAGGCGGTGGCGCAGACGTGATCGTCGACTGGATGCCGTCGGCGCTGGCGACACGCGAAAAGGGCGTGGCACTCGTCAACATCGCACAGCCCTTCAAGTCCTCGGGCATGATGCTGACCTGCCTGAAGGAATCGGGCGTCGCGACGCCTGCGGATTTCAAGGGCAAGACCCTGGGTGTCTGGTTCTTCGGCAATGAATATCCGTTCCTGTCGTGGATGAGCCATCTCGGGATCAAGACGGATGGTGGCGCCGACGGCGTGACGGTTCTCAAGCAGGGCTTCAACGTCGATCCGCTCATCCAGAAGCAGGCCGCCTGCATCTCCACCATGACCTACAACGAGTACTGGCAGGTCATCGACGCCGGCATCAAGCCGGAAGACCTGATCACCTTCAAGTACGAGGACCAGGGTGTCGCCACCCTCGAGGACGGCCTCTATGTCCTGGAAGACAAGCTTGCCGATCCGGCCTTCAAGGAAAAGATGGTCAGGTTCGTGCGTGCCTCGATGAAGGGCTGGAAGTACGCCGAGGCCAATCCGGACGAAGCAGCTGATATCGTGCTCGAAAACGACTCGACCGGTGCCCAGACTGAAGCGCACCAGAAGCGGATGATGGGCGAAGTGGCAAAGCTGACGGCCGGCTCCAACGGCGCGCTCGACGAGGCCGACTACAAGCGCACCGTTGCCTCCCTTCTTTCCGGCGGCTCCGACCCCGTGATTTCGAAGGAGCCGCAAGGCGCCTGGACCCACGCGGTAACGGATGAGGCCCTGAAGTAGCAGAGGCTGGATCCGGCGGTAGAATCGGGGCGCGGAGCGATTTTCCGCGCCCTTTTCAGTTGGAAATGGTGCGATTGACCGAAATCCCAGTGAGATTCGAGGGTTTTGACTGAGCTCTGTTGCTTTGGCGCACAGCGACGGATAAAATCGTGAGGCACCATTTTGTCGAGGCCTTGCAAGCCTTTGAACCTCTCATTACATAGGTTTGGCAGCTTGGAGCAGGCGATTTCAGCGCGCCGCCGATGCTATCGGAACGAGTGTTCCGGCGGTCGGCCAATCTGGGAAGGAATACGCGTTTCGGCAAGAGGACCATCAGGGGCCGACGCGACTGCACGCTACTCTTGGTTCGAAAGAAGTCGGCCGATGGCTCGTGGATACACAAACGCATTGCGTCTTTCCGTCGCCCTGTTGCTGGCGACCACTCCGGCCGCGTCTTTCGCTGCCGATGCCGTCGCGAGCGTCAATGATACGGATCAGGTCGAGAATTTGCCTGCGATCGTCGTGACCGAGGCGAAGAAGCAGAAGATCGTCGATCGCGTCATCGCCACCGGAACGATCCAACCGGTGCAGGAAATCTACGTTGCCCCGCTGGTCGAGGGCCTTTCCATCCGCACGCTCGAAGCCGATGTCGGCGACAAGGTGGAAGCTGGCGATGTGCTAGCCACGCTGAACGATGACGCGCTCGTGCTCGAGAAGAGCCATCTGGAAGCAACGCTCGCGCGCGCGAACGCCAGCCAGGCGCAGATCGAGGCGCAGTTGGTCGAGACGCAAAGGAACGCGGAGGAGGCGATCCGCGTTCGCGACAGGACCGTAAAGCTCGCCAAGAGTGGCTCTCAGTCCCAGGCGGCCGCAGACGAGGCAACGACTGCCGCGGCGGCATCCGAGGCACGGGTAAGCTGGGCGGAGCGAGCCGTCTCCGTATCACAGGCCGACATCAAGATGGTCGAAGCACAGATTGCCGACATCGAACTCAAGCTGAAACGCACGGCGGTCAAGACGCCGGTCGCCGGCGTGATATCGGCCCGGACCGCGAAGGTCGGCGCAATCGCCGCCGGCAATGCCGAACCCATGTTCTCGCTCATTCGCGACGGCGAGATCGAACTCAAGGCGGACGTCTCAGAAGAGTACATCCAGAAACTTGCGCCGGGTCAGAAGGCGACCGTGACCTTGACCGGTGGGCATACGAAATTGGCCGGCAGCATCCGCCTGATCGAACCGACGCTCGACGCCCAGACGCGCCTCGGCCGCGTGTTCATCCGGATCGAGCAGCCTGAAAAAGCACGCGCCGGCATGTTTGCAAGTGCCGAGATCATCGCAGAGGAAAAGGACGGACTGGTTCTGCCCCTCTCCGCCGTCACGACGTCGCGCAGTCAAACTGTGGCCCGGCGCGTGAAGGATGGCGTGGTGGAGATGGTCAAGGTCGAGACCGGCATACAGGACGGCGAAGTGATCGAGATCGTGGACGGGCTTGCGGCCGGCGACGAAGTGGTCGCGAAGGCCGGAGCCTATGTACGCGACGGCGATCGCATCAAGCCCGTGAAGGCGGCATCGGCCGCGACGAACTGAATGCGCTGACGGATACGGGTGCAATGACTGATGCGCTCGCCGCGGGATACCGGCCCATTGATCCGCCGGATGCTGTAATGTGAGGCACATCGAGGTCCGACGAAGAGACGGTCGGTTCTGACGAGAGGACTTTTGAGCTAATGAACTTTTCTGCTTGGTCCATTCGCAACCCGATTGCGCCTCTCCTGGCCTTTGTTCTTCTCGTATTCGTCGGGATTCAGTCGTTCCTGACGCTGCCGATCACGCGCTTTCCGAATATCGACGTTCCTGTCATGGCGATCACCGTCACGCAGAGCGGCGCGGCTCCTGCCGAGCTCGAACTGCAGGTGACGAAGGAAATCGAGGATGCCGTCGCCGGCATTTCCGGCGTCGACGAGATCATGTCTACGGTGACGGACGGCAGCTCGGTCACGTCGGTGCTGTTCGAGATCGAGGTTCCCACCAACCAGGCGCTCCAGGACGTCAAGGATGCGATCGACAGGATCCGCAGCGACCTGCCCGCATCGGTGGACGAGCCGGTCGTAACCAAGATCGACGTCGAGGGCCAGGCGATCCAGACCTTCGCGGTATCCTCGCCCAACATGACGCTCGAGGAACTCTCCTGGTTCGTCGACGATACGGTCAAGCGAGCGCTGCAGGGCCAGTCCGGCATTGGCAAGATCGAGCGCTACGGTGGCGCGGACCGGGAAATTCGCATCGACCTTAACCAGGACCGGCTGGATTCCTACGGCGTATCGGCGGCCGATGTGAACGCGCAGCTGCGCCGCATGAACACCGACATCGGTTCCGGCCGCGGCCAAATCGCCGGTAGCGAACAGGCAATTCGCGTGCTTGGCGACGCGAGGTCGGTAGAAAAGCTGTCGAATTCGACGATCGCCCTTCCGAACGGGCGCTTCGTGCGGCTGTCGGAGCTCGGCCGGATTTCCGACACCTATGAGGAACCGCGCTCCTTCTCGCGCTTCAACGGCACGCCCGTCGTCACCTTCTCGGTGTTTCGCTCCAAGGGCGCGAGCGAGGTCACGGTCGCGGAATCTGTCCAGAAGTCGCTCGCTACGGTGAGGGAAAAGAACCCGGAAGTTTCGATCGAGCTCGTGGACGATGCCGTATATTTCACCTACGGCAACTATGAATCCGCCATCCACACGCTGATCGAAGGTGCGCTGCTCGCGATCATCGTCGTCCTGCTCTTCCTCAGGAATTGGCGCGCGACCCTCATTTCCGCCGTCGCCCTACCCCTATCCGCGATTCCGACCTTCTGGATCATGGATCTCCTGGGCTTCTCGCTGAACCTCGTCAGCTTCCTCGCGCTGACGCTCGCGACAGGCATCCTCGTCGATGACGCGATCGTTGAGATCGAGAACATCGCCCGCCACATCAAGATGGGCAAGACGCCCTATCGCGCCGCGATCGAGGCGGCGGACGAGATCGGTCTTGCCGTGATCGCCACGACATTCACGATCATCGCTGTGTTCGTGCCCGTCTCCTTCATGCCGGGCATCGCCGGCCAGTATTTCATCCAGTTCGGCCTGACGGTCGCCGTCTCGGTCTTCTTCTCGCTTCTTGTCGCGCGCCTGGTCACACCCGTAATGGCCGCCTACCTCATGCGATCCAGTGACGCCGACGGTCATGAGGAAGAGAAAGACGGGCTGTTCATGCGCGGCTACACCTGGGTCGTCACCGTGACGACCCGCCATTGGTACAGCCGTTACGCGACGCTGCTTGCGGCGATCGGATTCCTCGTCGGATCGGTGATGCTGCTTTCGACCGTTCCGGGCAGCTTCATGCCGCCGGAAGATGCGTCACGCGTCGTCCTCTCGGTAGAACTGCCGCCCGATGCGATGCTGGAGGACACCGACCGCACCACGAGCGAGATCTACGAACGGGTGAAGGACCTCGACGGGGTCGAGAGCGTTTTCGTGCTCGGCGGCTCCTCTCCGAAGGGCGACCTCGAACTGCGCCGGGCCTCTGTGACCGTCATCCTGGAGAAGCTCGACCATTCGCTGGCCTACAAGCTCGTGAACGGCGTGCTGGCCAAGCTTCCCCTGGTCGGGAGCTACGTTCCGAAACTGGAACCGCATGGCCGCATCAGGCCGCAGTGGGAGATCGAAAAGGAACTCTTCGCCACCCTTCGCGACCTGCCCGACGTACGGATCATCAAGCTCAACGACCGCGGCGAGCGCGACCTGGCGTTCAACCTCCTTTCCAATGACGAGGCGGATCTCAACAACACCGTCGGCCTGCTGGAAGCCAAGCTCCGGGCCGACCCGGTCCTGTCGAACGTCAGCTCCGAAGGATCCCTTCCACGGCCGGAACTGCAGATCCGTCCCCGCTATGACCAGATGGCGCGCCTCGGCATCACCACCGCGCAGATTTCCGAAGTGGTGCGCGTCGCCACCATCGGGGACATCGACTCGCAGCTGACCAAGGTCTCGCTCGACGGCCGGCTGATCCCGATCCGCGTGCAGGTCGACCGCGACTTCCGCGCCGACCTTGCTGCAATCCGTAACCTCAAGATCGCCACGGCCACGGGCGCGATGGTCCCGCTTTCGAGCGTCGCCGATATCGATTATTCGGAAGGTCCGAGCGCCATCAAGCGTCACAACCGCAACCGCGTCGTCTCGATCGGCTCCGACCTGCGACCGGGCGTGGCGCTCGATACCGCGACGGCCCGATTCAAGGAAATCGCCTCGAGCATCGACATGCCGCCGACCGTGCAGTTCGCCGAAAGTGGCGACGCCAAGGTTCAGGCCGAGATGGTCGAGAATTTCGGCAAGGCCATGCTGCTCGGCCTGATGCTGGTTCTGATGGTCCTTATCCTGCTGTTCAAGGACGTCATCCAGCCCTTCACCATCCTCTTCTCGCTACCACTCGCGATCGGTGGCGTGGCTGCGGGTCTCATCCTGACGCAGAACGCCCTGTCGATGCCTGTGCTGATCGGCATTCTCATGCTGATGGGCATCGTGACCAAGAATGCCATCCTGCTCGTCGATTTCGCAATCGAGATGATGCACCGGGGCATGGAGCGGAAGGAGGCGATGGTGGAAGCAGGTCGCAAGCGCGCCCGTCCCATCATCATGACGTCGATCGCCATGTCCGCCGGCATGCTGCCGTCTGCGCTCGGTGTTGGCGAAGGCGGCTCGTTCCGCGCGCCGATGGCGATCGCGGTGATCGGCGGAATCATCGTTTCCACGGTGCTGAGCCTCGTGATCGTCCCCTCCTTCTTCCTGATCATGGACGACCTGTCGCGGCTGCTCGCCTGGTCGTTCGGCCGCCTTGTCGGCAAGAAGGACGAGGAAGGCGAGGTGCTGGAGCCCGAAGCACTGACTCGCCTGGCCGAGGAAAATGCGAAGAACGTCGCGGAACTCGGCGAACGCATAGAGTCGCTCGAACAGCAGCTGGAAGGCCAGAAGCGTGCCGTGGGAAAGTCCAACGTTCTCAACCATCCGGCGCTGGCGGCTGAATAGGACATTATCCAGCCACTTGGTCGGCCGTCCTTGATCGGATGGCCGCCGTCTTCGCGCGGCTATGATCGCTGCTTGTTGCATCGCTCATCGAACCGTTGATCGAAATCAATTTCGACCTGCCCCGCGTCCTCTATCGTCAGAACCATCGAATGGCGTCTCGAGCACCCGTGCGCAAAAGGGCGGGCAGTCTGTCGGACGCGTCGAAACGGGAACCTCGCTCCGTCCTTGAGCAATTCGGCTCGGATGAGCGGCCACTGGTTGAGGACGATTGATGAACAGGCATCTCAGACCCACACCGCGTGACGCCGACCTTCTGGTGAACTGCAACGTCCTTTCCCGACTGGACGGTCCTTCGCTGACATCCATGATGGAGATCGTGTCGATCGGGAAGCTGGCCCCCCGGCAGATGCTGTTCCGCGAGGGTGATCCGGCGGAGACGCTCTATTGCATCCTCACCGGCTATGTCCGGGTCTTCAAGGCAAATCCGGACGGACGGGGCGCCGACGTGGCGCTTTACGGCCCCGGGGAACTGATCGGGCCAAGTGCGGCCTTCGGCGATGCCAGCTACTCGGCCAGCGCCCAGGCGGCAGAAACAGCCACCGTCGCAGGCTTCAACCTCAAGCGCGTACGCGATATCGCAAGCCACCACCCGGACGTAGCCGTGGCCCTCCTCGGGACGCTTTCATCCCAGCTTTCGGCCTCCTACGCCTGCGTCGCGAACGATCGCCTTCATACGGCCGTGCAGCGGGTCGCCCGGTATCTTCTCGAAAACTGCGGCCATGACGGCAAGGCCACGACGTTCCGCCTTCCCTATCCGAAGAGTCTGCTTGCCGGCAAACTCGGTCTGGCGCCGGAAGCCCTGTCACGCGCCTTCGCCGCCCTACGGCCGTGCCACGTCACCGTCCGTGGCCGCCAGGTCCAGATCGGCGATCCGCGCTCGCTCGCCCAGTTCTGAAGCACGCCGCAACCCTGGAGGTCTGCTGGTCAGGCCTCAGGGTATCGTACTCGCGCCTGCGGAAGCGGGCCTTCAGTGAAGTCCGCCCTGCACTTTCAGGAAATCGACGATTTCGTCGATGCCGTCTCCCCGCTTCATGTCCGAGAACACGAAGGGGCGGGTTGCGCGCATGCGCGTGGCATCGCTTTCCATGATACCCAGGTCCGCACCGACATGGGGCGCAAGATCCTTCTTGTTGATGACGAGAAGATCGGACCGCGTGATGCCCGGGCCGCCTTTCCGCGGAATTTCCTCTCCCTGACAGACGGAGATCACGTAGATCGTCAGGTCGGCGAGATCAGGTGAGAAGGTGGCCGCAAGGTTGTCGCCGCCGGACTCGATGAACACGACGTCGAGATCGGGGATGCGGCGATTGAGGTCGGCGATCGCCTGCAGATTGATCGTCGCGTCTTCCCGAATCGCGGTGTGCGGGCAGCCGCCCGTCTCGACGCCGACGATTCGGTCGGACGACAGCGCCTGCATGCGCACCAGCGCCTCCGCGTCTTCCTTGGTGTAGATGTCGTTGGTTACTACGGCCACGGAATATTGCTCGCGCATCGCCTTGCAGAGCTTCTCGGTCAGGGCGGTTTTGCCGGATCCGACCGGACCGCCGATGCCAACGCGCAAGGGGCCATTTTTCGATGTCATGGAATGTTACCTCCGGAATGGATGTGTGCTGCGCGCTGAAGGGTGCTTGGCGCAGGATAGGACGCGGAAGACGTGATGGCAAAATCGGAAAGGCCGGTCATGAGCGGAACAGCCTTGACGAAAGGGTCTCATGCCTGAGGCTCGTCACATCGGCGAGGATCGCCGCCGACCCAAGATCGTCGAGGCTGCTTCGCGCCGCCCGTGACGCAGTTTCACTGATCAAACCTTCCGCTTGGGCGAGAGTAGCCACGCCCTCCTTCTGGCCGATCACGCCGCAGCGGATGGCAACCGATATGAGGTTGGAAAGCTGGGCATGGAGGTAGGCGGCGATCGCGGCGTCGGGGCCGGTCTCATGAGCCCCAGCGACCGCACCGACGGCCACTGGGTAGGCCGCGTGCTCGCCGAGGAGGCCGAACACCGGATGTGGCCAGTTGGCGGCCGCAGCAAGGAAAGCTTCACCCTGCAACATCGTTTCCCGATGGCGCTCGGCGGAGCCGGGCAGTGCCTCGGCCAGTTCCATGATTGCCCGCAGGCGCTCCTCGTCTGAGATTGCCCGATAGGCCTCGGCCATGATCACGGCATCGTTCCAGAGTGCCCCGTGCATTATCGATGCCGCCGTCCAGCTCGAAAGGCTCTCCCGGTCCCGGACGCGATTGTCGTGAACGGCCTGCTCGAGCCCCCCGAGTAGGAGAAGGCCCCGACCGGGAAGGCTGGTGAAAGCCAGGCGATGAGGCGAAGGAGCGCGGCGGTGGAACCTGCCTCAGTCATGGTGGTGATGATGGTGTCCGTGACTGTGGCCACCTGAGGAATGATATGCGCCGCGCACCGGATGAAACGGCTCAACGACATCATTGACCGTCGCCCCGAGGCCGATCAGCATGTCGCGGATCACGTGGTCCCTGAGAACAAGGATACGCCCCTCCTCCACCTGGGCCGGAAGGTGGCGGTTGCCGAGGTGCCATGCGAGTTCAACGAGATGCAGCCCGTTGCGTGGAAGGATTTCGTACAGTTCCTCCTGCGCGGCCACCACCTGGACGCAGTCGCCGGTATCGAGCAGCAGAAGGTCGCCATGCGCGAGTTGCACCGGCTCCTTGAGGTCCAGCATCACCACGTCGTCATCATGCAGGTGCAGGAGCTTCCGGCGAAGATGGCGCTGGTCATGCTGCAGGACGATCGTTCCGATGAGTGTTCCGTGCTCGGTGTCTGGAGACAGGATTTGCGTGGAACGATAGGGCATTGAGCAGTCCTCGGATGATGCGAATTGACGCTCGCCCAGGGCAAGGCCCCTTTTCGTCCGGCCGGACGCCCTGCGGCGAAGGAACCGACAAGAGCATGTTTGGTGGCGCAAGAAAACCGACAAACTACGTAGCCCCGGCATTTCTGCGCACGGGATACGGTCGATCGGTCAGCCGGAACTTTGGGCGGGCCGAAGCGCATCCCCAGCGTGCCGCTCGGCAGGAGACGGCTTGACTGCGCGCGCCCTGGAATTCTTGCCGCTCTTTCGCCGCCGCACGGTATCCGACCGCCGGC
This sequence comes from Sinorhizobium sp. BG8, assembly GCF_016864555.1. Lineage (NCBI taxonomy): Bacteria > Pseudomonadati > Pseudomonadota > Alphaproteobacteria > Hyphomicrobiales > Rhizobiaceae > Sinorhizobium > Sinorhizobium sp. BG8. The sequence continues at coordinate 4,227,655 of NZ_CP044011.1, forward strand.
TTGGTGCCAGAAGTTGCTCCGTTTCCGACTCGTGGACGGTCCGGTCGCGTCCGAGCGACTTGGCCAGATAAAGCGCGTGGTCGGCGACCTTGAGCGCGACGGCCGGGCTCCTGTCTTCCCGGAAATCGGCGACGCCCGCCGAAGTCGTCACGGAGAACGCTCTCGTGCCGACCCGGATCGAGCGCGATCCGATGGAACGCCGTACTTCCTCGATGCCAAGGAGGCAGTCATCGTAGTCCATTCCGGTGAACAGGACTGCGAACTCCTCGCCGCCGTAACGGCATATGATGTGCGGCGAGCGAAAGGTCCGGCGCAGATCCTCGGCCAGCGCGGCGATGACCGCATCGCCGGCATCCCTGCCATAGCGCTCGTTCACGATGCGAAAGTGATCGATATCGAGGAGCACGAGAAAACCGCGTACCTTCGTCATGTGCATGAAGTCGAGGAAGGCGTCCCGTTTGAGCAGGCCCGACAGCGGATCAAGCTCCTTGCGCCGGCGGTGTTCGGCCCGCGTCACCAGCATCTCCTGAATTGCCATGCTGGCAAGGCATGCAAGAAGTGCGGTAACGCTCGCCGCGATGAGCAGGGTCTTCAGGCTGCCGAGATGAATTGCAGTGGCATAGGATACCGGCAGAAGCTCGAATTCGGCGAGAACGGTCGTCAGCGCCAGGAACACTGCGGTGACGAGCGCCGTCATCGTCAGCACCGTATAAAGCACGAACGTCGATATATCCGCCCTGTTTTCCACCGCACCGGCCCCGATACGGGCTCGAATCCAGTGCGCCAGACTTCCTGACATTTCATTCTCCGACATGACACGTCTTCAGACCAGTCCGAAGCTGGTCTGCAAGACAGCGCTACTCAAAACAATGCTGCGTCCAGAAAGATCCCGGCAGGATCCGGGTCGCAGCAAAGATGAGCCGACAATAGCCGGGGAACTTTCACGTCCTTTCAACTTATTCGCTAAGAATTTATGGGTTCGTGCCGTAGCGGGGCATCTTCGTCCTAAAAGAGAAAATACCGTTGGGCCATCGGCAGCACCGTTGCCGGTTCGCAGGTGAGCAGTTCTCCGTCAGCCCGCACCTCGTAGGTCTCCGGGTCGACCTCGATATGTGGCGTCAGGTCGTTGTGGATCATCGACGCCTTCGATATGCCGCCGCGGGTATTTTTCACGGCAACGAGGTCCTTGGCCACGCCGAGCCTGTTCTTCAATCCGAGATCAAGCGCTGCCTGCGACACGAAGGTGACCGACGAGTTGGTCAGGCTCTTGCCGAAGGAAGCGAACATCGGGCGATAGTGCACCGGCTGCGGCGTCGGGATCGATGCGTTCGGATCGCCCATGGGAGCGGCCGCGATCGATCCTCCAAGCAAAATCATGTCCGGCTTGACTCCGAAGAAGGCTGGGTTCCACAGAACGAGGTCGGCCCTCTTTCCGACTTCCACCGAGCCGATCTCATGGCTGAGGCCGTGGGCGATCGCCGGATTGATCGTGTATTTGGCGATATAGCGGCGGATGCGCATGTTGTCGTTGTCGCCGGTTTCCGTCGCGAGCCGCCCGCGCTGGCGCTTCATCTTGTCCGCCGTCTGCCATGTCCGGATCGCGACTTCGCCAACGCGGCCCATGGCCTGGCTGTCCGACGAAATGATAGAGAAGGCGCCGATATCGTGGAGGATATCCTCGGCCGCGATCGTCTCCTTGCGGATGCGGCTTTCCGCGAACGCAATGTCTTCCGGGATCGACGAGGACAGGTGATGGCAGACCATCAGCATGTCCAGGTGTTCGGCGATCGTGTTGACCGTGTAGGGACGGGTCGGATTCGTCGAGGAAGGGATGACGTTCGGTTGGCCGCAGATCTTGATGATGTCAGGTGCGTGACCGCCCCCTGCACCTTCCGTATGGAAGGCGTGGATGGTCCGGCCCTTGAGGGCCCCGATCGTGTCCTCCACGAAGCCGCTCTCGTTGAGCGTATCCGTGTGGATCATCACCTGCACGTCATACTCGTCCGCCACCGAAAGGCAGCAGTCGATCGCGGCGGGCGTCGTGCCCCAGTCCTCGTGGAGCTTTAGCGAGGTCGCGCCGGCCTGGACCATCTCCACGAGCGCACCGGGCAGCGACGCATTGCCCTTGCCGGCGAAGGCGAGGTTCATGGGGAAGGCATCGGCAGCCTCGATCATCCGCGCGATATGCCACGGTCCGGGGTGCAGGTTGTCGCAAGAGTTCCGTGAGCGGGGCCGGTTCCCCGCCGAGCATCGTGGTGAGGCCGGACATCAGCGCCTCCTCGATCTGCTGCGGGCAGATGAAGTGGATGTGGCTGTCCATGCCGCCAGCGGTTACAATCTTGCCCTCGCCGGCGATTGCCTCCGTGCCGGGTCCGACGATGATGTTGACGCCAGGCTGCGTGTCCGGATTGCCGGCTTTGCCGATCGCCGCGATCCGCCCATCCTTCAGCCCGATGTCCGCCTTGACGATCCCCCAGTGGTCGATGATCAGGGCGTTGGTGATGACCGTGTCCACGGCGCCGTCGGCGCGGGTCACCTGGCTCTGGCCCATGCCGTCACGAATGACCTTGCCGCCGCCGAACTTCACTTCGTCGCCGTAGGTCGTGTAGTCCTTTTCCACCTCGGCGAAGAGTTCCGTGTCCGCCAGGCGCACCTTGTCGCCGGTCGTCGGTCCGAACATGTTGGCATAGGCGGCGCGGGACATTCTGTAGGACATGATGTTACCTCTGGGAGCGAATACGTTCGGACGAATGGGTGTAAACGGGAGCGTCGATCACGACGAGACCTCCGCGATAGCGGGCTGTAGGGCATCGGACGCAGCATGCAGGCGGCGAACCAGACCCGCACGCGCGAGGTCGTCGGCCCAGGCACGCTCGGCCTCGAACGGATGCCACTCCCAGCCGGCATGACCGAAGCCGGCGAGCACAACGGTATCATCGGGTCCCGCCATGGTCTCTAGCACGTCCGCGATGACGACGAGGCCGGAGCTCGGCACCACGTAGGGCGGCGGCGCTAGCGCAAGCAACTCATCGTCAAGGGTTTCGTGCACGGCGGCCGGAATGACGCGGAACCTTCGCCCCGTGACCGCGGCAAAAGTCGCAAATCCCTCGGTGTAGTCGTCGCAGAAATCGTCGAGCTCGGGATGGGTCCCGGCAAGCGTCGCCCTCATCGCCTCGAACTTCGCGGGATCGCGCACCCCCCAGAATTCGGATGCCCGCTCGACGGCGGGGCTCGATTTCCAGACGCCTCCAGCCAGCATCGACAGTGCCGGCCTGCCTGTGTTGCAGACAGCGATGATATCGGTCTTCGTCCCGCCCCTTCCGACGGAACGGCAGTCGTTGAAGCGGATCACGATGTCGGACGCGTCGATCCTGCCGGCAGCATCGTCCGGCAGGTCTCCGTTTCCGACAATCATTACCGTTCGGCTCTCAGCCAAATCCACGTCCTTAGTTTTGGGAACTCTGCACAAGGCTCTTCAGTTCGTCGGTTCTCTTGCGCGTCAGGTCGGCAAGGCAGCCGGATACGAGCATCGGTTCCATCGATCCGCCGCGCGCCTCGAAGCCTGCCAGTTCGCACTGCCCGTCGCGATAGGGTATCCATGCCCGCTGGGCCTTCTTGAGCGCCTCCACGGCGCCGACATAGGCGGGATCCAGTTCGGCGAGGTCCTTGTCGGTCTTCTCCATCGCCTTCAGCGTCTCGCGATACACCCGGTTGAGCTCCGCGTCGGCCGCTTCGTAGTCCCTGCCCGCACAGATGTTCATCTCCATCTGCGTCATCGCATTGGCGCAATCGACCTGAGGGACTGCGTCCTCGGCCCCGCGGGCGGCGCGAAAACCGCAAGCGCGCCGGCAAGCAGCAAGGGACCTGCGAAACGCATCAGAGTTTTCCCATCACGTCCTGGCGGAAACCGTAGATCTCGCGCTTGCCGGCGAAGGGGATGAGATTGACTGAGCGCGTCTGCCCCGGCTCGAAGCGCACGGCCGTGCCTGCGGGAATATCGAGCCGCATGCCGCGCGCCTTCTCGCGTTCGAAGACGAGACCGGGATTGGTCTCGAAGAAATGATAGTGGCTGCCGACCTGCACTGGCCGGTCGCCTGTATTGGAAACCTCCAGCGTCACGACAGGCAGGCCCACATTGAGTTCGATCTCGCCGCTCGCGGCAATGACTTCGCCTGGGATCATCTTCGTTTCCTTCCGTCAGGCAGCCCTGGCGGGGCCGCAGCCTTCCGCCTTGAGGACACGCCTGGTTGATGCGGGATACTTCTCGAGTTTCTCAACCGGTCGCACCGGCCGACGAACCAGTTCGCCGCTGCAGTTCGGGCAGATGCCGGAAAGAACCCCGGTCGCGCAGTCGGCGCAGAACGTGCACTCGAAAGTGCAGATCATCGCGTCCCGGCTTTCGGGCGGCAGATCGCGGTCGCAGCACTCGCAATTGGGACGCAGTTCCAGCATGGGATCACCGGATCGGTTCGTGGACGGTTACAAGCTTGGTGCCGTCGGGAAAGGTCGCCTCGATCTGGATGTCGTGGATCATTTCCGCAATCCCCTCCATCACCTGGGCGCGCGTCAGCACATGCGCGCCTGCCTCCATGAGTTCGGCGACGGGACGCCCATCACGCGCGCCTTCCACCACGAAATCCGTGATGAGCGCGATCGCTTCCGGATGGTTGAGCTTCACGCCGCGCTCCAGCCGCTTGCGCGCCACGATGGCCGCCATTGCGATCAGCAGTTTGTCTTTTTCGCGGGGGGTCAGGTTCATCGTTGTTCCATTCGTTCAACTCACAGTGTCCAGACTTTCGGCACTGACGCTCCGTTCCGCAAGTGCGAAATCACCGGGATGAGAATTTTTCTGAGGGCAAAGCCATCGGGAGCCACCACGCGGGCAACAAGCTTGTCTTGCCAATGACTTGCGCCAGCCAGCGACGTGCCGAGGAGCTTGCGGACAGGCTCGAGAGCACCCTCGGCGCCTCGCCCACAGAAAAGTACAGTTGCAAACGCAAGGTTGCCGTCGAGAACCGCCGATGCCGCGCCGATCTCCGCGATGCGACCGGAAAGCCGGGCCTCTTCGGCATGGATCAGCCGCCCCTTCCTCCGGATGCGCCACCGGTCGCGAAACAGCCCCTCGACCATGGTCTCGCCCATGGCCTTGCGACCGAGCAGCACGGCCTCCACCGCCAGGAACTCGGCATCGTCAGCAAGCTCGACATCGAGATTGCGCGTCATCGATGCCCGGTCGAAGAGGATCGTCTCCTGCGGCAGCCAGTCGGCCCGGGCGCCGGAGGAAACCCCGATACGGGTCTCGACCGTCGCCGTGCCGGCGTTCGCCTTGTAGACCTTCTCGCAGGCCTGCGTGGTGAGTGTGAGGTGCGTGCCGGCTTCCGCCTCGAACACCCAGTCGAGCCGATCGCCGCCCGTCAGTCCGCCAGCCGTGTTGATGAGCACGGCCTCCATGGATGTGTCGAAGGTCTTGGGAAGGCGGATCTTCGCGCAGCCTTCCTGGTAGAAGGTATCGAGACGCGTAGTGCCGCCGAGAGACTTCGTCTTCAGCCGGCCGCCCCCCGTGCCCGCTGGGGCCTCGCCATCGTCTGCACAGTCACCTGCTCCGCCCATCCCATCGGTATTTCCGCGGCAATCGCGCCCCCATCGTTCGGTGCGGCGTCAAACCGTCAGATGCCGCCTCGCCTCCGGGGTGTCGAGCGTTTCGGCCGGTCCCTGGTGGACGATCTCGCCGCGATCCATGATGTAGACGTGATCCGCAAGTTCGCGGCAAAAATCAAGATACTGTTCCACAAGCAGAATTGCCATCCCCGTGGAATCGCGGAGGTATTTGATCGCCCGGCCGATATCCTTGATGATCGATGGCTGGATGCCTTCGGTCGGCTCGTCGAGAACGAGGATTTTCGGGCGCGTCACTAGCGCGCGGCCGATCGCCAGTTGCTGCTGCTGGCCGCCCGAAAGGTCGCCGCCCCTCCGGCCGAGCATCGACTGCAGGATGGGGAAGAGGCTGAAAATATCGTCGGGGATGAAGCGCTGGCTGCGCGGCACTGGGGCGTATCCGGATTCAAGGTTTTCCTTGACCGTCAGGAGCGGGAAGATCTCGCGCCCCTGCGGCACGAAGCCGACGCCGAGCTTGGCCCTGTTATAGGGTGCCATGCCGTTGAGCGCCGTGTCGTTGAACGAGATGGTGCCGGCACTCGTCGCGTGCTGGCCGGTGATCGCACGCAGAAGGCTCGTCTTGCCGACGCCGTTTCGCCCGAGAACACAGGTGATCTTGCCCATCGGCGCCGAGATCGATACGCCGCGCAGCGCCTGAGCCGCCCCGTAATGAAGATTGATGTTGTCGACGGTCAGCATACCGCACCTCCCGAATTTGCGGGGGTCATGTCCCCCTCTGACGGCTTTGCCGGAATGCTCCCTTCAAGGGGAATGATTGTTTGCGAGCGATCCCTTTGCGCGAACACCGCCCATTCGTCTGCGTGAGGGGCCATGAAACTCGAAATCCCGTGTATTCCCTGGAGCGGAAGGGCATCGGACGGGACGGAGGGAGGTGAAAGCGGGGAAACCAGCATCGCGAACATGGAAACATTGTAGTGCATCGGATCACCGCCCCAGATAGTTCTCGATCACCTTCGGATCGTTGCTCACGAAGTCGATCGATCCCTCGGCAAGCACCGAGCCTTCCGCAAGGCATGTGACCTTGACGCCGAGATCCCGGATGAAGCCCATATCGTGCTCGACCACGACGACCGACCGCGTCTTGGCGATCTCCTTGAGCAGGATCGCCGTTTCCGCCGTCTCGGCGTCGGTCATGCCGGCAACCGGCTCGTCGACAAGCAACAGCTTCGGTTCCTGGGCAAGGAGCATGCCGATCTCCAGCCACTGCTTCTGGCCATGGGAGAGGTTGGCGGCGAGCTCGTCCTTGCGCCCCAGCATCCGGACGGTCTCGAGGATTTCCTCGATGCGGGCCTTGTCTTCGGGCGTAAGCCGGTAAAACAGGGTTGCGAAGACGCCGCGCTTACGGTTCAGGGCAAGCTCGATGTTGTCCCATACGGTGTGGCTCTCGAACACGGTCGGCTTCTGGAACTTGCGCCCGATCCCGAGCTGGGCGATGTCCGCCTCATCGCGCTTGGTGAGGTCGATTTCCCCGTTAAAGAAGACCTGCCCCTCGTCCGGACGCGTCTTACCGGTGATGATGTCCATCATCGTCGTCTTGCCCGCTCCGTTCGGTCCGATGATGGCTCTGAGTTCACCCGGCTCGACCACGAAGGAGAGCGAGTTCAGTGCCTTGAAGCCGTCGAAGGAAACGGAGACGCCGTCGAGGTAGAGAATGCTGGTGGAGACTTTCTCGTTCATGGCGGTCACTCCGCTGCCTGGGGTTCGGGCGATGCGAGAGAGCCGAGTCCGCCCTTGCCGCTGCCGCCGTCCTGGTATGCGCTCTCCGCCGCGGCGGCTGCCTGCTTCTCCTTGCGCGAACGGGCGAACTGCTGGATCGTGCCGACGATGCCCTTCGGCAGGAAGAGCGTGGTGGCCACGAAGAGTGCACCGAGCGCAAACAGCCAGAACTCGGGAAACGCCGCGGTGAACACGCTCTTGCCGAAGTTTACGAGGACGGCGCCGATGATTGGCCCGATCAGGGTCCCGCGGCCGCCGACCGCCGTCCAGATGACGACTTCGATGGAGTTTGCCGGCGCGAACTCGCCCGGGTTGATAATGCCCACCTGCGGCACGTAGAGCGCGCCCGCGATACCTGCCATCATGGCCGACACGGTGAAGATGAAGAGCTTCATGTTCTCGACCCGGTAGCCGAGGAAGCGCGTCCGGCTTTCCGCGTCACGCACGCCAACCAGGACCTTGCCGTACTTCGACTTGACGATTGCGGAGCTCAGTACAAGTGCTGCGGCAAGCGCGATTGCGGTGGCGGCAAAGAGGACCGCGCGCGTCCCGCTCGCCTGCACGTTTGCGCCGAGGATGTCCTTGAAGTCCGTGAGCCCGTTATTGCCCCCGAAACCCATCTCGTTGCGGAAGAAGGCAAGGAGCAGGGCGTAGGTCATGGCCTGCGTGATGATGGAAAGATAGACGCCGGTAACGCGCGAGCGAAAGGCGAACCAGCCGAAGACGAAGGCGAGAAGCCCGGGCACGGCGAGCACCATCAGCGCCGCGAACCAGAAGCGGTCGAACCCGTACCAGTACCAGGGAAGTTCCTGCCAATTCAGGAAGACCATGAAGTCCGGCAACACGGGATTGGCATAGACGCCGCGTGAGCCGATCTGGCGCATGAGATACATGCCCATGGCGTAGCCGCCGAGAGCGAAGAAGGCGCCGTGTCCGAGCGAGAGGATGCCGCAATAGCCCCAGACCAGATCGAGGGCGAGCGCAAGCAGCGCATAGCACAGATACTTGCCAAGGAGTGGCACGAGGTGGTCGGGCACGTGCAGTGGATTTCCTGCGGGGATCGCCAGGTTGGCAACCGGCACGGCCAGTGCGGCGAGCAGGATGAGAAAGGCGACGGTGACAACCTTCCTGTCGTGATTGCGGAGAAGCATTTGGGTGATCATTGTTCGACCGCCCTTCCCTTGAGAGCGAACAGGCCGCGCGGCCGCCGCTGGATGAAGAGGATAATGAGAACGAGGATGAAGATCTTGCCGAGAACTGCCCCGGCATAGGGCTCCAGGAACTTGTTGGCGATGCCGAGCGACATTGCTCCGACGAACGTGCCCCAGAGATTGCCGACACCACCGAAGACCACGACCATGAAGCTGTCGATGATGTAGTTCTGGCCGAGGTTCGGCGAGACGTTGTCGATCTGGGAGAGTGCCACGCCGGCCATGCCGGCGATGCCTGAGCCGAGCCCGAAGGTGAGTGCGTCCACCCACGGCGTGCGAATGCCCATGGACGAGGCCATGCGGCGGTTCTGGGTTACCGCCCGCATCTGGAGCCCAAACTTCGAGCGCTTGAGCAACAGCAGCAACGCCACGAACACGCCGAGCGAAAAGACGATGATCCAGAGCCTGTTCCAGGTGATGGACATTGCGCCGAGTTCGAACGCGCCCGACATCCAGCTGGGGTTGTCCACCTGCCGGTTCGTGGGACCGAAGATCGTGCGGATCGCCTGCTGCAGGATGAGCGAAAGGCCCCATGTGGCAAGCAGCGTCTCCAGCGGCCGGCCGTAGAGCCATCGTATGATGCCGCGTTCGATGCAGACGCCGACAAGACCGGTGAAAAGGAAGGCCGCGGGGACGGCGAGTGCGAGCGAATAGGTGCTGAACCCCGGCGCGAAGGTGTTGACCCCCTGCTGCACGACATAGGTCGTATAGGCCCCGAGCATGACCATTTCGCCATGGGCCATGTTGATGACGCCCATGACGCCGAAGGTGATCGCAAGGCCGATCGCCGCCAAGAGCAGCACCGATCCGAGCGAGAGGCCGTACCAGATGTTCTGCGCCACATCCCAGACGGCGAGAGAGCGATTGATCGCGTCGATATTCTGCTGGATCGCCGGAACCAGGTCGGCCGGTGCGCTCGAGAGGGCCGCAGTAAGCGTATTCAGCGCGTCGCGGTTGCCGCGCGCGGCAATGGTGTCGATTGCGGCCTTCTTGTCCTCGGCACTCGCATCGGTCTGCAGGAGGATGACCGCGCGCGCGGCTTCCATCGTCGCCTTGATCTCCGCATCCTGCTCCTGCGCAAGTGCGCTGGTCAGAAGCTCCAGGTTGTCGGCTTCGGGCTTTTTCAGCAGATCCTGGGCCGCCACCAACCGGGCTGACCGGTCAGGGCTGAGGAGCGTCAGCTGGCTGAGGGCGGCGCTGATGGCGCCACGCAACGAGTTGTTGAGCTTGATCTTCTGCAGGCTTGCCGGCGCGACGTCGGCAGCCGGGGCACCCGAGAGGGGATCGGAGAACACGGGAGCATCCTCCGTGCCGCCGAGCAGGTAGACGGCGCCGCCGTTCTTCGGAGCGTAGAGCTTGCCGTCCGCCAGATAGGTCAGGATCTCGCTGACATGTGGGTCGCCCGATGCGGCGAGCGCCTTGACGGCTGCGACGCGCTGGGGAAAGCCCCCGTGCCGAGCGCATCCACCAGCGGCTTGATGTTTTCCTGTGCCCGCACACCGGTCGCAAGACCACTGACGACCAGGCACACAAGGACGAAAAAGATCTGAAGGGCGCGATACATGAGTGTTTCTGCTCTTTGTCCCGCGCGGCACAACGCCGTGCGATTGCCTAGTATTTCCGCAGGCAGCCCGACCGGAGATCGATCAGAAGGCGTCAGGCCGGCGAGACCCGCTCCTTCTTGCAACGATGCAGGAAGCATGCCAGCCGCAGCTTCACCGTCCGGTTGTCCTGAGGAAGGTCCTCCGCCGGGAGAAGATCCCCCGGCGGAGCTAGCAGGGCAGTTTGGCTGCTTACGCTATACCGAGCGGTGCGACCGGTTCGCCGGCCGCTCCGCCTGAAGGTTCATGCCGGATCAGGAACCCTTGCCGCCGCACTTGCCCGTTGCCACGTTGAAGTTGCCGCAGGACAGGGGCTTGCGCCAATCGGAGATCAGGTCCTTGGAGTCGGGCAGGTAGTCCGACCACTCGTCGCCGACGACGGCCGGCGTCTGCTGAACGATCTCAAACTGGCCGTCTTCCTGGATTTCGCCGATGAGGACAGGCTTGGTGATGTGGTGGTTCGGCATGACGGTTGAGTAGCCGCCCGAAAGGTTCGGGACGCTGGTGCCGATGATGGTGTCCAGAACCGCGTCGGTGTCGGTCGTGCCGGCAGCCTCAACAGCCTTAACCCATGCGCTGAAGCCGATATATGCGGCTTCCATCGGGTCGTTGGTCACGCGCTTGTCGTTCTTCGTGAAGGCATGCCACTGCTTGATGAACTCCGCGTTGACCGGAGCATCGACGGATTGGAAGTAGTTCCAGGCAGCGAGATGGCCGACGAGCGGCTTGGTATCGAGACCGGCGAGTTCTTCTTCGCCAACCGAGAAGGCCACGACCGGGATGTCCGTTGCCTTGATCCCCTGGTTGCCGAGTTCCTTGTAGAAGGGAACATTGGCGTCGCCGTTGATGGTCGAGACGACGGCGGTCTTCTTGCCGGCCGAGCCGAATTCCTTGATCTTGGCGACTTCCGTCTGCCAGTCGGAAAAGCCGAACGGCGTGTAATTGATGAGGATGTCTTCCTTCGCAACACCCTTCGAGATCAGATAGGCCTCGAGGATCTTGTTGGTGGTGCGCGGATAGACGTAGTCGGTGCCTTCGAGAACGAAGCGCTCGACGCCTTCCGTGGCCATCAGGTAGTCGACGGCGGGGATGGCCTGCTGGTTCGGTGCTGCACCCGTGTAGAAGATGTTGCGCGAGGATTCTTCACCCTCGTACTGGACCGGATAGAACAGGATGGAGTTCAGTTCTTCGAACACCGGAAGAACCGACTTGCGCGAGGACGAGGTCCAGCAACCGAACACGGCGGCAACCTTGTCGACGGAAATCAGTTCGCGAGCCTTTTCGGCAAAGAGCGGCCAGTCGGACGCCGGATCGACGACGACGGCTTCGAGCTTCTTCCCGAGCAGACCGCCCTTCTTGTTCTGCTCCTCGATGAGCATCAGCATGGCGTCCTTGAGCGTCGTCTCGGAGATCGCCATGGTGCCGGAAAGCGAATGCAGAACGCCGACCTTGATGGTGTCGTCGGCAGCGAATGCGCCGTGCAGAGCAGTGCTCGACAACACGGCTGCGAGGAATGCGCCAGCGGCGCGTGCCTTGATATTCATCGGATGAACCCCTCTAGTTCTTATCTGGCTCCTGGGTCGCAACGGGGCGGGAGGCGCCTTAACCGTTGCTTAAGGGATCATCGGGGAGTCACGTTGCACTGCACATACGACATATTGCGTAGATGACGGGGGGAAGAGGGAAGAATCTTTCGCAACGCACCAATTCCGCGCTCCCGGCATCTATGTTACGGGTTGAAAAAGCGGTGATGGACGCCGCGCAGCACACCACGAGGCCAAATGGCGGCACGCCAGCGCATCATTCCCGTTCGTCGAGAATACAATCGCTGGGTCGCCAACCAGACGCTCGAGGACTATGCGCTGCGCTTCACCGCCAAGAGCGCCCGCCGTTTCTCATCCGACCGGATCTCCCAGACCGCGATTGGCGCAATCTCTTTCCTTGCGCTGGAGGCCATCGGCGGCGCCATCACAATGTCCTACGGGACGACGAACGCGGCTGTGGCAATCCTCGTCGCGAGCCTGATGATCCTCATCGTCGGTTTGCCGATCAGCCGCTATGCGATCCGCCATGGCGTGGACATCGATCTTTTGACCCGCGGTGCGAGCTTCGGCTACATCGGCTCGACGATCACCTCGCTGATCTATGCGAGCTTCACCTTCATTCTTTTCGCCATCGAAGCCTCCATCATGTCGGGGGCGCTGGAGCTTGCACTCGGTATCCCGCTGTGGATCGGCTACATCATCAGCGCAGTGATGGTGATCCCGCTGGTGACCCACGGCGTGCGCCTGATCAGCAAGTTCCAGCTCGTCACCCAGCCGTTCTGGATCGTGCTGAACATCCTTCCCTTCGTGTTCATTGCGTTTGCGGACTGGGAGAAAGTCAGCCTCTGGCTCGCCTATGCCGGCATCCACCACGCGTCGGGACCACCCGGAACCTATGCCCCCTTCGACCTTGTCGAGTTCGGGGCAGCCTCCGCCGTGATCTTTGCGCTGATGGCGCAGATCGGCGAGCAGGTCGACTTCCTGCGCTTCCTCCCGCCGAACGGCCAGCGAAAGCTGCACCATCGCGTTGCGATCTTTCTCGCCGGCTCCGGCTGGGTGATCGTCGGCGCGCCTAAGCTTCTGGCAGGGTCCTTTCTGGTGGTTCTGGCCCTCAGCGCGGGTGTTCCTTCGACGCGGGCCGCCGATCCGGCACAGATGTACTATACGGCCTTCGGCTACATGATCCCGTCCGAGACCGCCGCTCTCCTGCTGATGGTCGCATTCGTCGTGGTCTCGCAGTTGAAGATCAATGTGATGAACGCCTATGCGGGCTCGCTCGCCTGGTCGAACTTCTTCTCGCGCCTCACCCACAGCCATCCCGGACGCGTCATCTGGCTCGTCTTCAACGTCGCGATCGCGCTGCTTCTGATGGAGCTCGGCATCTACCGGATGCTCGAGGAGACGCTCGGCATCTTCTCGATCATTGCCATGGCGTGGCTCTGCACGATCTCGGCCGATCTTTTCGTCAACAAGCCGCTCGGCCTTTCCCCACCCGGCATCGAATTCAAGCGCGCCCATCTCTACGACATCAATCCGGTCGGTCTCGGCGCCATGGCGTTCTCCGCGGTCGTCGCGCTGAGCGCCCACTTCGGATTGTTTGGCGAAATTGCAGCCTCACTCGCCCCCTATGTTGCCCTTGTCGCCGCCTTCATCGCCTCGCCGGTGATCGCCTGGGCGACCAAGGGGAAGTTTTATCTGGCCCGCAAACCCCGCAAGAGCTGGCATGCCAAAGGTTCGATCACCTGTTCGATCTGCGAGCATCCCTTCGAACCGGAGGACATGGCCTGGTGTCCGGCCTATGCTGCGCCGATCTGCTCGCTTTGCTGCTCGCTCGACAGCCGCTGCCACGACATGTGCAAGCCCAAGGCGCGGTTCAATGCCCAGGCTGCCGTCGTCGCCAGGACGATCCTGCCCCAGCCGGTCGTGGCGGCCCTCGCGACGCGGCTTGGCCGCTACGCCATATCAGCGGTGCTTTCGATCACCGGGATAGGCGTCATCCTTGCGATGATCGCCCACCAGACGGCCGGCGCCTCCCCCGAGACCGCGGAGGTCGTTCACCGCACCGTGGCGATCGTCTTCTTCGTCTTCGCTGTCGTGACCGGCGTCGTCTGTTGGTTCTACGTGCTCGCCCATGACAGCCGGGTCGTGGCGGAGGAGGAGTCCTCCCGCCAGAACACGCTGCTGCTCAAGGAAATCGCCGCGCACAAGAAGACGGATGCCGCGCTGCAGAACGCCAAGGAAACGGCCGAGGCGGCAAACCGAGCGAAGAGCCGCTATGTCGTGGGCCTCAGCCACGAACTGAGAACGCCGCTAAACGCGGTTCTCGGCTATGCGCAGATCCTGGAGCGCGACGAGACCATTCCCCAGCCCCGCCAGGGCGCCATCAAGGTCATCAAGCGGAGCGCGGATCATCTCTCCGGATTGATCGACGGCCTGCTCGACATTTCCAAGATCGAGGCTGGAAAGCTGCAGGTCTACGCGAACGAGATCAACATCCACGATTTCCTCGACCAGATCGTCGACATGTTTCGTCCCCAGGCGCAGGCGAAAAGCGTGGCCTTCGAGCACGGTCGCGCGGCCTCCCTGCCACAATACGTCCGGACAGACGAGAAGCGCCTGCGCCAGATCCTGGTCAACCTGCTGTCCAACGCGATGAAGTTCACCGAGAGCGGCCACATCCGTTTCGAGGTCACCTATCGCAGCCAGGTCGCGACCTTCGTCATCGAGGACTCGGGCCGCGGGATTTCGCAGAAGGACCTTCCGCGGATCTTCGAACCCTTCCAGCGTGGCGAGGCCGAGCATGTCGGCCGCATGCCGGGGCTTGGGCTCGGCCTGACCATCACCCGGCTTCTCACGCAGACGCTCGGCGGAGAGATCTCGGTCACCAGCGAACACGGCAAGGGCACCGCCTTCAAGGTGAGGCTCATGCTTTCCGCGATCGATCGTCCGAAAGCGCTCAAGGATCCGGATCGCAAGATCCGTTCATACAGGGGACCGAGGCGCACCGTCATCGTGGTCGACGACAACGAGGACCACCGAAACCTCATGCGGGAACTGCTCGTTCCACTCGATTTCATCGTGCTTTCGGCAGCAAGCGGATCGGAGTGCCTTGCGTTGATGGAGGGCATCCGGCCGGATCTCTTCCTCATCGACATCCTGATGCCCGGCATGAACGGCTGGGCGCTGGTCGAGAGACTGAGGGCAATCGGACAGCACGCCCCGGTCATCATGCTTTCCGCCAACATCGGCGACGGTTCGGCGGATTCGACTGCGGGCCGGCCCGACGACACGCTGGCAAAGCCCTTCGACATCAAGCAGCTCTGCGACAAGCTCGCGATCCACACGGGCGTGGAATGGGTCTACGACGATGGCCCCCGCCCGATGCGCCCGACAGCACGTTGAAACGCATCATCAATCCTGGCGAACAGCACGTCCAGGAGTTGATCCGTCTCGGAGAAATCGGTTACGTGAGGGGTATCGAGGCAAAGCTCACGGAAATCGCACTTGAGCCAGAGCACCGGCCGTTCGCCGACGCGGTACGCTCCTATGTGCGTGCATTCGACCTTGCCGGATATGATGCGTTCCTGAGAGCGCTGGAAGGTGAAAGGATAAGCGGACGTGACTGACGCATCCGGCCCACGGGATATCGTTCTGCTGGTGGACGATTCACCCGAAGCGCTCGGCTTCCTGACGGAAGCGCTGGAGCAGTCCGGCTTCTCCGTGCTCATTGCAACGTCCGGCGCCTCGGCGCTCAACATCGTCGACCGTATCACACCCGACATCATCCTTCTCGACGCGGTCATGCCTGGCATGGACGGCTTCGAGACCTGCCTGCGGCTGAAGGCGGTGGCCTCGGTGAGCCAGGTGCCGGTCGTCTTCATGACCGGCCTGACGGAGACGGAACACGTCGTGCGAGCGCTGGAGGCAGGCGGCGTCGACTATCTGACGAAACCCATCAACATAGACGAGCTGCGCGCACGCATTCGGGTGCATCTGTCCAATGCCCGCTCCGCGCAAAGCGCGCGCGTGGCACTCGACGCTGCGGGAAGACATTTGCTTGCGGTGCGGGGAGACGGCAAGATCCGCTGGTCTACACCTCAGGCGACGCGGCTGGTGAACGCGGCGACCGGCAGCGACGAAGGGCTCGATTCCGTCGCCGTCGAGATCTTCCGCTGGATGCGGCAGAAGGACAGGCCCGGCGTCCGGGACGCCAGTTTCGTCATTCGACAGCACGGGCAGGCGAGCCTGCACCTTTCATTTCTCGGCGCGATCGGCTCCGACGAGTATCTCTTTCGCCTGACGGCGGAGAGCAAGCTCAGCGATGACGAAATTCTTCGCCAGCACTTCACCCTCACCCATCGCGAGTCCGAGGTCCTCCTGTGGATCGCAAAGGGCAAGTCCAACCGGGATATCGGCGAGATTCTCGGCCTCAGCAGCCGCACGGTGACGAAGCACCTCGAGCAGATCTACGTGAAGCTCGGCGTGGAAAACCGCGCGTCAGCCGCCGTCAAGGCGGCGCACGTCCTCCACGCCGTGTGAAACGCTCAGAAGGACCTAGGCGGAACGAAGAGACAGAGCGTGCGGCTCTTTTCCTTTCCGGCCACCGAACACCAGTGGAATTCACCATCCGGAGACGAGCGCACGCGCGTGTCGGTGTAGGGTACGACTTCGCCGGTGACATTGATGACATAGCCCTGCGGCCTTTCGCTGATCGCCTTCGTGGCGACCGGGCGGCAATCCTGGTCCGAGCAACAGGAATAGGGATAGCTCCATCCCGAGGGGGCATCATGCGCCCTGGCACTATTGAACGGGACGAAGCAGGAGGCGAACACGAGAAGCGGCACAATGCTCGCTGTCCATGCAAAGTTCGTCCGGTTGGAGCCGGTTGGCAAAATGGTATCGGAAATTGCGCGAACTGATCGGATCGAAAGGCTGGAGTTTGGCATGAACATCTCCTGGCTCGGGTCAAAGCTGAAGCTTCCCGTCCTAGAGCGTTCATCCCTATCGGCTGCATTCCGCGATCTAGCAAGAACCCGGAATGTCGACCTCTGCTCCGCCAACCCAGGGCGCCACGCATTCGACCGAACACGCAACAATGCCCTAGTTTGTTGATTCTAGAGCACTTTTCACATTCCGGCGCTTCACCGGAAGATGCAAGCCCTTGGCAGATCGTGATGCATCGGTTCACGTACCGCGACGCTGCACCTCGCTCGGCGCTGCGCCTCGGCCTGCCTTATGCCGTCAGGGTCATTCGATTCTTACGATCTGGCAATCGCGCAGGGATGATTTCGTCCCTGTGCCAGGGTCATGTTTCTCGGGCGTGCGACGTTTTTGCATCGGTGCTCGCTCAGCCGACGCGGTCCTGCGGCTCTCGTCCTTCGAAATAGGCCGTGATGTTTTCGACCACTCTCATGCCCATGGCGGTCCGCGTTTCTTCCGTCGCACTGCCGAGGTGCGGCAGGATCGCGACATTTTCCATTTGCCTGAGCGCAGCCGGCACGTTTGGTTCTCCGGCATAGACATCGAGGCCCGCGCCGCGAATAGTTTCGGAACGGAGCGCGCTGATCAATGCCGTCTCATCCACCACGTCACCCCGCGCGGTATTGATGAGGAAAGCGGAAGGCTTCATCAGAGCGAGCCGCTCGGCGTTGATGAGATTGCGGTTCTCCTCCCCGCCCGGGCAATGAAGCGACACGAAGTCGGCCGTCGCCATCACGTCCTCGATGGTATCGAGCTGGCGCGCGCCGTAGCGGGCGGCCTCCGACGGATCGATACGGGACCTGTTGTAGAAAACCACATCCATGTCGAACCCGAAGTGGCACCTCTTCGCCATCGCCTTGCCGATGCGTCCGAAACCGACGATCCCGAGCGTCTTGCCCGTCACCTTGGTCCCGATCATGTGTGTCGGGCACCAGCCTTTCCACTCGCCGGCCCGCAACTGCCGCTCCCCCTCTCCTGCCCTGCGTGCGACGGACAACAGCAGCGTTACCGCAAGATCGGCGGTGCACTCGGTCAAGACGCCGGGCGTGTTCGTGACCACGATCCCGCGTGCGGATGCCGCACGGACGTCGATGTGATTGTAGCCCACGCCGAAGTTGCCGAGGATGCGCGTCCGGATATCGGAACGATCGAAGAGTGCTGAAGGCAACCGGTCCGATACCGTCGGCAGGACCGCGTCATGGGAGGCAAGCGCCTCTCCGAGCGCGGCTTCGTCCATGGCCCGGTCATCAAGGTTGAACGTCGCATCGAAGCGCTCGGCCAGGATGGACTCAACGGCCGCCGGCCAGCGACGTGTGACCAGGATACGGGGTTTGCTCATGGGGAAATTCTCCGTCACGGATGGCTGGTGCTCTGCGACAAAAAGCAAAAAAGCCCGGCGCGCAAGCGGCCGGGCCAAATTTGTCCTGTGTGGGACGAACTCAGTCGCCCCGCACCGGCAGAATGATTACTGGTTTTCGGTGTAGGTGTACTTGCCGTCGTCACCCTTGTGCCAGGTGTACATGACGTAGTCCGGACGGGTGATGTCGCCCTTCTCGTCGAAGCCGAGCTCGCCGATCGCGGTCTTGAACGGACCCTTTGCCTTGACGGCCTCGGCAACAGCCTGCGGGTCGTTGCCGCCGGCAGCCTTGGCGCCTTCCGCGATGACCTGGAGAGCAGCGTAGGAGTAGAGCGTGTAGGCTTCCGGTTCGAAGCCGGCAGCGCGGAACTTCTCGACGAGTTCCTTGGCGGCCGGGTTCTTGCGCGGATCCGGAGCGAAGGTCATCAGCGTACCGTCGACCGCGTCGCCAGCGATCGAGGCAAGCTCGTTCGAAACGATGCCGTCACCCGACATCACAACGGCGTCGAGACCCTGGTCCTTCATCTGGCGCATGATGAGGCCGGCTTCGGTGTGCAGACCGCCCCAATAGACGAGCTTGACACCGGCTTCCTTCATCTTGGCGATCAGAGCCGAGAAGTCCTTGTCGCCGACGGTAACGCCTTCGTAGAGGGCTTCGGTTACGCCTGCTTCGTTCATTGCCTTCTTGGTTTCGTCGGCAAGACCCTGACCGTAGGTGGTCTTGTCGTGAACGACGGCTACCTTGGCATCCTTGAAGTTGGCGGCGATGTAAGCGCCGGCTACGCCACCCTGCTGGTCGTCACGGCCGCAGGTACGGAAGGTGTTCCAGAGGCCCGCTCCGTGAAGGTCGGGTTCGTGGATGCCGGCGTGATCTGGAAGATGCCGTTTTCAGCGTAGATTTCCGATGCCGGAATGGAAACGCTCGAGTTGAAGTGGCCGATGACGAACTTGACGCCGTCAGCGACGAACTTGTTGGCAACCGAGACGCCCTGCTTCGGGTCGGACACGTCGTCGCCGAGGACGATCTTCACCTGTTCGCCGTTGATGCCGCCGGCAGCGTTGATGTCCGCTGCAGCCTGTTCGGCACCCTTCTGGAGCTGTGCACCGAATGCCGCGTTCGGACCGGTGAACGGGCCGCCTACGCCGATCAGCAGGTCTGCCCACGCGTTGCCGCTGAAGGCGACCATGGCGGAAAGCGCAACAGCCGACAATAGAACTTTCTTCATCTTGTTACTCCCGAATTTAAGGCAGGTCGTTTTTGAACCGGTCGCAATACCCACCATCATTGCGCCAGCATCTTTGTACCCGGACCGGCTGTAAGAAGTCCGATCTCGGAGGTTCCCTCTGTTATTTTGATCTCCACGAGAAGGGCGAGGCCTTCTCGTAAAGCCAGTAGTATATGTTGGTCATCTGCCGCGTACGGTAGAAGCGATAGCCGGCCGTAGCAAACAACAAAAGTATGACTGTGTCTACGAAATAGTACTGAAAAGTCAGCATGCTACCTTCGAAGAGCGCGTGATGGATGAACCGGATCGCGACCCCCAGCAACAACACGTAAACGAAGAGTCTGCCAAAGCTCTGCCAGTTTTCCGCGCACGCTTTACCGGTCCGCCATGCGGTCCAGCCACCCATGATGATGCTGATGAACAAAAACTGGAGGAACGATGCTTCCTCGTACAGAATTCCCTGCATGTCAGATACTCCCTCTGGCAGTCATCAGTGGCGCCCGCCTTCAAGATAGGCGGCGCGCACCTCCGGATTGGCCAGCAGTTCCTTGCTCGGACCACTCATCGTGACCTGTCCGTTCACCATCACATAGCCGCGGTCCGAAAGCTTCAGGGCGGCAAAGGCGTTCTGCTCGACGAGGAACACGGTCAGCCCCTGTTCCTTGTTGAGGACCTTGATCGCCTCGAAGATCTGTTTGACGATCAATGGTGCGAGGCCGAGCGAAGGCTCGTCGAGAAGAAGAAGCTTCGGCCGCGCCATCAGCGCGCGCCCGATCGACAGCATCTGCTGCTCACCGCCGGAAAGCGTGCCGCCACGTTGCGCCTGACGTTCCTTGAGACGCGGGAAAAGCGTGAAGATCTTCTCCACGTCCTCGTTGAAGTGCTTCAGATTGTCGAGGCTCGCGCCCATCTGAAGATTTTCGTAAACGGTCATGCGCGGGAAGATGCGGCGCCCTTCCGGAGACTGGGCAATCCGCAGACGCGCGATCTGATGGGTCGGTAGATGCGTGATGTCCTGTCCTTCGAACGTCACCGTTCCCTTGCGGGCCTGAGGGCTGCCGCAGATCGTCATCATGAGCGTCGACTTGCCTGCACCGTTCGCGCCGATGAGGCAGACGATCTCGCCCTTCTTGACATCGACGTTCACGCCGCCGAGGGCACGGATGTTGCCGTAGTATGTCTCGACGCCCTGTACATTGAGGAGGGTCTGGCTCATCAGTGCATCCCTCCCTGGTCGCCTTCTATTGCCTCGATCACCTCTTCGACCTCTTCGTCCTCGACACCCAGGTAGGCCGCGATGACCCTCGGATCGTTCTTCACGTGGTCGGGCGTTCCGTCCGAAATCTTCTGGCCGTATTCGAGCACGATGACGTGGTCGGATATCTCCATGACCACGGACATGTCATGCTCGATCAGCAGGATGGACGTGCCCGTTTCCTGGCGGATGTTGCGTAGCAACTCATTGAGCGCGAGCGACTCCCTCGGGTTCAGGCCCGCGGCGGGCTCGTCCAGGCACAGGAACTCCGGCCCGGTGCACATGGCACGCGCGATTTCGAGACGACGCTGCGCCCCGTAGGGCAGGTCACCGGCGGGGTCATCCGCACGATCGATGAGGTTCGCCTTTTCCAGCCAGTGCTTTGCGACCTCGATCGCCTCCGCGGACTTGCGCTTGTAGGCACCGATCCCGAGAAGCCCGAGGATCGTGAAGCCTGAAGCGCGCATCAGCATGTTGTGCTGCGCCACCAGAAGGTTTTCGAGAACGGTCAGGCCCGAGAAGAGCCGGATGTTCTGGAAGGTCCGCGCGACCTTCGCATGCTTCGTGATCTCGAAATCCGGCATACGTTCGAGAAGAAACGTCTTCCCGGACCTCTGCGTCATCGAGATCATGCCCATGGTCGGCTTGTAGAAGCCGGTCACGCAGTTGAACACGGTGGTCTTGCCGGCACCGTTCGGGCCGATGAGTGCCGTGATCTCTCCGCGACGAGCCTCGAACGACAGGTCGTTGATGGCCATAAGGCCGCCGAAGCGCATGGAGAGATGTTCTACTTTCAGAATGAGGTCATCGGTCATGGTATTGGTCTCGAGGGCCATCAGCCGTGCCCTTCCTTGGTAAAGCTGCCGGACACGCTCTTTCTTTCGCGAAGGAAGGCGGTCGGTTCCCGACTTCCGACGAAACCGCGCGGCTTCCACACCATGACGACGACCATCGCCAGACCGAAGATCAGCATGCGATAGAGTTCCGGCGTGAAATCAGGACCGAAGACGGCCTTCAGGAAGGTCATTTCGCGCAGGAGTTCCGTGCCGCCAATCATGACGGTGGCCGCGACCGCGATGCCGGTGAGCGAGCCCATGCCGCCGAGAACGACGATGGCGAGAATGATTGCCGATTCGAGGAACACGAAGGATTCCGGCGAGACGAAGCCCTGGCGGACAGCGAAGAAGGAGCCCGCAAAACCGCCGAACATCGCACCCGTCGCAAAGGCGGTGAGCTTTGTCGTCACCGTATTGATCCCCAGCGAACGGCAGGCGATCTCATCCTCGCGCAGTGCTTCCCAGGCGCGTCCGATCGGCATGCGGCGCAAGCGAATCGTCACATAGGCCGTGAGCAGAGCGAGGCCGAGGATGAGATAGAAGAGGAAGATCTTGTAGTAGGCGGACGAGAGCGGCAGGCCGAACGACTTGGCGAAATTGTTCGCCGCGCCGACATCGAAGGACCAAATTCCGAAGATCGAAGCCTTCGGGATACCGGAGATGCCCGCAGAGCCTCGGGTGACTTCCGACCAGTTCAGAAGAACGAGGCGAATGATTTCACCGAAGGCGAGCGTGACGATGGCGAGGTAGTCGCCCTTCAGACGCAGAACCGGGAACCCGAGGATCATGCCCCAGAATGCCGCGAGGATACCGGCCATGGGCAGGAGGATCCAGAACGACAGTCCGAAGTGCTGCGACAGCAGCGCATAGGAGTAAGCGCCTACGGCATAGAAGGCGACGTATCCCAGATCGAGGAGACCGGCGAGACCGACGACGATGTTTAGTCCCCATGCCAGCATCACATAGATGAGGATCTGGATACCGAAGTTGTCGACCCACTTCAGCGAACCCTGCACGCCGACGAGAGCAATGGCAATCGGCGGAAGAAGGACGAGGAACAGGATTGCGAGCTTGTTGAAATTCCGGGTGACGAAACCCTCCGGAGCTTCCTGGACCTTCGCAGCCGCCTTTTCCGCTCGACGCGCAGCAACCCATGGGGCGACGTAGGCGACCATAAGGAAGCGGCCCACGGCAGCGACGATGACGAAGATCGCAAGCAGGCCCCACCGTGGCCGGAGCACCAGCTCGTTGCGAATGTTCTGGGTCGTCTCGAGTCCGACGAAGAGGACGAAGAGACCGAGCGAGATGAGACCCGCGAACAGACCCTCGCGTAGAGCCCGCGCCGTCAGGCTGCTGCCGGCGCTTGCTTCATTGTAGGTAATGTTTGCCATGGATTTATACCTTCTCGACTTCCGGCCGTCCGAGAATGCCGGAAGGCTTGAAGATCAGGACGATCGCGAGAATGGAGAATGTCGCGACGTCCTTGTAGTCGATTGTGAAATAGGCCGACCACAGGGATTCGATGAGACCGATCAGAAGCCCGCCAAGCACGGCACCGGGCAACGAACCGATGCCGCCCAGAACTGCCGCCGTGAAGGCCTTGACCCCGGGCACGAAACCATCGGTGAACACCGTCACGCCATAGTACATCAGGTACATGGTTCCGGCCACGGCGGCGAGGCTCGCACCCATGACGAACGTGATCGAGATCGTGCGGTCCACGTCAATGCCGAGAAGGGCCGCCATCTTTCGGTCCTGCTCGGTGGCGCGTTGTGCGCGTCCCAGCGACGTCTTGTTGACGATGTACCAGAAGACGGTGAGCAGGATCACGGTCAGCAGAACGATGACGAGCTGCTTGAGCGAAATGGAGATCCCGAAGACCGAGTAGACCGACGAGACCAGCGGCGGGATCGGCTTGTTGCGCGGCCCCTGAGTCACCTGGATGAAGTTGGAAAGCGTGATCGACATGCCGATCGCAGTGATCAGCGGCGCCAGCCGGAAGGAACCACGAAGCGGTCGGTACGCGATGCGCTCGATCGTCCAGTTCCAGAGCGATGCTGTCAGCATGGCTGCGGCGATCATCACCAGCAACAGAATGACGACGGGAAGCCCCACGAAGACCCCGGTCAGGATCAGAAAGACGATGAGTGCGGCAAAACCGCCCAGCATGAAGATATCGCCATGGGCGAAGTTGATCATGCCGATGATGCCGTAAACCATGGTATAGCCGATGGCTATGAGACCATAAATAGATCCGAGCGTCAGCCCATTGACGAGCTGCTGGACAAAATATTCCATTGCCTATCCCCTGGATGCGATCCGGTGTGGCCGCATCTCTTGTTATTCGAGCTCTTGTTGAACCCTTGTATAAATGGGATTCCATACTGCTTTCGAACGAAAAGGGAAGCCTAAAATGTCTTCGCCCCGAACTTCTTCCCCTTTTTAGTGAATTTGACGATTTTATAGCCGGAAAAATCGAAAAAAATGGCAGAAAAAGCCTGCAAATGAGCACATTGCGGAGAATTCTACGGCGAACACCTTTCTTATCGGCGAAACATCCGGACGTTGTTGAGCGCCGAAGTGCGGGCGGGCAAACACCTGGAGACGAGACCATCGATCTGCCGGAAGGACATAAAATAACCCAAGTGCCCCGTCATGAACACCGCCAAACGATGATGCTGCCTGTGAGTTGAGTGGCTAGGACGATGGGCCGCACTCGAAAGGAATGGTTTATCCTGATATGGTATGCCGTGAACGAGTTGCCGATCGATCGTCGGCGCGATGCGCTGATCGATGCGCCTGCCGGCCGAAGGGCTGGCGCCTTGTGGAACGTTTTGAATTCGAATAAACTTTCCGTTTAGTCTGGCAGTCGGACGGCTGCCACCAGAAACTCGACCGAAGAGACCGCTGACGTGAAGAATGAAACCTTCCCTGCCGTGCCGGAAATCACACCTCCCGAGAACCCCAATGAAAGCAATTTGCTGGACATGGCGAGGGAACGTGCGGCCCGCCGGGCAGAGCATCAGAAGCGTAAACTGATCAAGCAGGCGTCAGCGCCTCGCGGGGCACGGACCCGCTCGATGACGACGAACGTCTGCTCGGCAAGCGCAAGCGGTCGGAGAAATTCACGGCTCAGTCGCTCCTCGAGCTTCCCAAGATCCGCGTCAAGGCGCGCCACCGCTTCTGGGGCATTCTGTCCTTCTTCCTCGCGGTCGTACTGCCGACCGTTGCCACCGGTCTCTACTTCGCCTTCATTGCTAGCCCGCAATACGAAACCGAAGCACAGTTTACGGTGCGCGGAACCCAGGAGGCGTCACTCGGCGGTCTTGGCATTACGGCTCTGGTCGGTTCAACCGCACAGGGCGGCGATTCATATATCGTTGCGGACTATATCCACTCGGCCCAAATTCTGAAGGATCTGAAGGATATCGCCGGGCTCGACATCAGGGAGATCTACTCCCGAAGCAACATCGATTTTTTCTACCGCTCCAACCCCGATGCACCGCTGGATGAGTTCGTGAGCTATTGGCGCGACATGGTCAACGTCAGCTTCAATTCGACCACGGGCAACGTGACGCTTCAGGTCTTCGCGTTCTCTGCCGAAGATGCCAAGTCCGTGACGGACGCCATTCTGACGGTCTCCGAAAAGTTGGTTAACACGCTCTCGGAGGAATCGCGCAATCAGTTCGTGAGCGTTGCCAACCAGCAGGTCGCGCGCGCTGAGGACCGTCTCAAGCAGGCCCGCAACGCCATCACCCAGCTCCGGCAGAGCGAACAGGCGGTGGATCCGACGGCTGTCGCGTCGATGGAGTCTTCCATTATCGGAGAGCTGGAGAAAGAGCTCGCCACACTCAAGACCCGCTACAAGGCCCTGGTTGACACCATCAGCAAGGATGCTCCTTCGGCCAAGGTGCTTGACCGCCAGATTGCGGCCCTCGAGGCCCAGCTTTCGGAACAGAGGGCTCGCGTCGGTTCGGGCAGTGCGACCAAGACTGCACGCGACGGGACCGAATCTGCCGGCAATAATGTCTCGGAAGTTATCGACAGGTTCTCCGAACTGCTCGTAGAACAGGAATTCGCAACGAAGGCCTACACGGCGTCCCTGGCATCGCTCGAGGCAGCCGTGCAAGATGCACAGAAACAGGAGCGTTACTTCGCAACTTACGTGCAGCCGCGAGTTCCGGAAATCGCCCTTTACCCGGAACGCGGCATGAACACCTTGCTTACGCTGCTGGCGTTCACCGCACTTTGGCTGATCGGTTACTTCGTCGTAAGGTCCGTCAAGGACCACGCAATCTGACGCTCAGTGGCGAGTTGACGGGAACAGAACATGGCGACCCATGTCGTTGAGAAGGATCTGGCCTACGCTCTGAAGGAGAACCTTCGCGTCATTTCGGCGCTGGT
Organism: Sinorhizobium sp. BG8; assembly: GCF_016864555.1. Taxonomy (NCBI): domain Bacteria; kingdom Pseudomonadati; phylum Pseudomonadota; class Alphaproteobacteria; order Hyphomicrobiales; family Rhizobiaceae; genus Sinorhizobium; species Sinorhizobium sp. BG8. The sequence continues at coordinate 4,253,461 of NZ_CP044011.1, forward strand.
GGTGCGGACCGCTGCTACGCGATTTGGAGAGAGCAGGTTCGGCATCGTGTGGACGCTTGCCGAGCCGGCCGCGTATGTGGGCGTCTATATCTTCCTGCATGCTTTCGTGAAGGAAGCGGTTCCCTTCGGGGACAGTGCACTCTTGTTCCTGCTGTCCGGAGTGTTTGGTTTCCGGATGACTCGAGGCATTGCGCGCAAGGCAGAAAAAGGTATAGCCCAGAACCAGCCGATGTTGACCTATCCGCTGGTCCGCCCGCTGGATACAATCGTTTCGGCGTTCATCCTCGAAGCGATCATCTGGCTGATCATCTGTGCGCTCTTCATCCTGTTCATGGCACATGTGCTCGACCGGAAGATCATCGTATTTCCGATGGAGTTTGCCACCTGCATCCTGGCAATTCTCTACTTTGCCTTTTCGCTCGCCCTGTTCAATGCGGTTATCGGGACGCTGGTGCCACTCTGGGACACTCTGTTCAGCATGATGAGCATGCCTTTGATGCTCATTTCCGGCGTGTTCTTCGTGCCGTCACAGCTACCGCCGGACTTTCAGGCCGTGATATCGTGGAACCCCTTCCTCCATTGCGTCGAATGGTTCCGGTCGACGACCTACCTCGACTATCTGACGATCCTGGACAAGGGATACCTTCTTGCCGTTTCGACGGGACTGCTCATGACGGGGCTTGCAGCGGAACGGATTTACCGAAACAGGATCATGAGCGAATGATCATCTTCGACAGGGTCAGCAAGGCCTTTCCCCGTCCGGGCGGCGGCAAGAAGGTTATCCTGAACAATTTCACTGCAGCCTTCCGTCCAGGGATCAATGTAGGGATCCTGGGACGCAATGGCGCGGGCAAGTCCACGCTGATGAACCTCATGTCTGGTGGCGACATGCCAGATTCCGGGCGCATCATCCGCGAGGGGCGGATTTCATGGCCTCTCGGCTTCAAGGGCGGCATTCACGCTAAGTTGACGGGCACCCAGAATGCCAAGTTCATTGCCGATATCTATGGTAGGAACTGGCGGAAGGTGATCGACTTCGTCACGGATTTCGCGGAACTCGGCCCCTACATAGACATGCCGGTGAAGACCTACTCCGCAGGCATGCGAGCACGCCTGGCGTTCGGCATCTGTATGGCAATCGGCTTCGAATATTATCTGATCGACGAGGTGATCGCCGTCGGCGATTCGACGTTCAAGAAGAAGTGCAAGGCTGTCTTCGAGGAACGGCGGGAGAATGCCACGCTGCTCCTCGTTTCTCACTCGTCCGCCCTTCTGCGCGCTTTCTGCGATATCGGCGGCGTGCTCGCCGATGGGGAGCTGACCTTCTACGATGACATCGAGGAAGCGATCCAGGCGCACGAGGACAATCAGAGCCGCAGCGAGCGGAACCGGATGCAATCGGCATAGCAAGTAGCTTCGCCTGCCGAGCCTTCGATACGCAGTCATCTACGACACCGGGATCTCGTTCACCAGCCAGGTACACTGGGGTGGAACTACCCGGATTTTCCCCGCGTCCCCCTGCCCCGCTATGCTATCCCGTGCCCGCAAGATCGGGCGGCTGCACAGCGGAGAATGTCGATGCCGGATCAAACCGCAAACCTTGAGCTTCCCTTCATCCTGCAGTCGCAGGCGCAAAAGCATGTCCCTCACAACGAGGCCCTGCAAAAACTCGACGGCATCGTTCAGCTTGCGATTGCCGGCTTTCGCGACGCGCCGCCGGAGGCCCCGATCGAAGGCATCACATACGGGATAGGCGCGGTGCCTTCCGGCGAGTGGGTTGCCGCTGCAGGTATGATCGCAATGTGGCAGGACGGCATCTGGAACTTCGTAGCTCCGCGAAGAGGCTGGCTTGCCTGGCACACCGACGAGGAACGGCTCTATGTTCACGACGGCGCGAATTGGCGGGCCTTCGGTACCCTGGGTACGCTGCCGATGCTGGGGATCAATGCCACGCCGGACGCAACCAACCGCCTGGCCCTTTCCTCCGAGTCCACTCTCTTCTCGCATGCGGGTGGCAGCCATCGCCTCAAGATCAACAAGGCAGATGCATCGGACACGGCATCGATCCTGTTCCAGTCCGATTGGAGTGGCAGGGCCGAAATCGGCCTGACGGGATCGGGGAGGCTGTCGGTCAAGATCAGCACAGACGGAACCACCTGGACGGAGGCCCTCACCGTGACGGACACGGGCCACCTCGCGACGCCCCAGAGGCCAATCGCACGGGCGCATCTTTCCGCCGGAACGTTCAGTCCGTCGGATGGCAGCAATACAGGTTTCTCCTCCCTTGCACTTGCGGCGGGAGGCTTCTCACTGGGAGACGCGATTGCCGGAGGGACAGGAAATCGCCTTGTCGTTCCCGTCGATGGAGACTACGAGATCCATCTGACAGTTCTCACCTTGGATACCGGACCATCGAAAACCTCGGTCGTCGTCAACGGAAACGATGTGGTCGCTGATACGGGAGCAGTCGTTTCGATCGGGGCGGGAAGAAAGATCACGACCGTCGCCATGGCCCGCCTTCAGAAAGATGACTGGATCTGCTTCAGACACGAAGGCAGCGCGAGCCTGCAATTTGGATACAACGCGACGGAACTGCAGATGGTCGCTCTGTCGTAAGTTCGACACGCGAGAAAGGCGGCCCGCGAGGACCGCCTCCACTCCTAACTCACGTCCGTGTGCGCGTTGCCCGTCCTGGCGGAAACTCGGTAACGACACGGTCCCGGGCCGGCGCAGCAGGTACGGGTACGGACTGGCTCTTTTTTTCTGCCTTTCCCTTCAGCAGTTCGAGAACCGCGGCCGTCGCGAGTTCCATGCCGTCACGCACATAAAAGTCGCCGGCCTGGAGCGATTCCCGTGTCAGCCACGAGAGGTAATTGCGGCGAACCTCGTAGGAAGCAGTCTTCCCGCCAGTCCAGAACTCGTCGAGTTCGATGCCCTTTCGAACGCAGAAGGCAAGCTCCGGGTTTCGATAGATCGCATGCCCCATCACAGCGAGCGGCACGCCGTGGAAGATCGCTGACAAGCCCGATGTGCTATTGATGGTCACCATCCCGGCGGCATGTCGCGTCAGGAGACCCATCGATCCGCCGTCGAGAATATGCACCCGTTCGGCAACGTTGTTGAGTGCGCTTACCTGGCGAATAAAGTGGCCATCGCGGCTGTGCCCGCGCTCCATCGGGTGGATCTTGAAGACCAGCTGGTAGCCGGGCGGTGCGTTGCGCGCAAACGAAACGATCGATTTCAGGATCAGCTTCTGATTGTTCCAGCTTCCTGCAGCCTGCCCGAGCTGGCTATCGTCGTGCACCTGCAGCGGGATGAGGAAATACCTGTTGTCGTGATCCTCAAGCAGGCGTTCCACGAGGCGATAGTTGTGCCCGAGATTGCGGAACTTTCTGTAGTAGTTCTTCAGCCAGTAGAATCCCTCGGAAACCAGGGTCCTCTTCTGCTTGTGGAACAGCTTGCGTTCGCTAACCGTGGAAAACAGCCCACGCACGGAAAAATACAGAAACGCGAATGTAGCCATCGCCCCGAAAGAGGATGGGTAGGCAGTAACCTTGCCCGAATCACGCGACGATGCCGAGATCTTCTCTGGCGCAAGCTGCCCGGCAATCGGCGAACGCCAGTTGTTGCCGCCGAATTCCATGGTCACATAACCCGGACGCAGGTATCCTTCCTCGAGGCAGAGTACGGGTATGCCGTTCTCATGACAGCAATCGATGGCGACCCGATGTGCGACACGTTCGCAGCCGAACAGGACGACATAGTCGAATGCGTTCTCGATCACGAACTCCGAGAACCACGCCTGCCACGCATCGCGCGAACCCGAGAAGTTGAGAGTCTTTTCGCTGCGGGAGAAAAGGCGATCGCCGGCATTGAAGCATACTCTCCACGCGTCAAAGCCGTTCGCATTGAGATGCGCCTGCGCCTTCTTGAAAAAGGGGCCGACGGGTCCCTGCAGCAGAAGCACGCGCAGTTCGCTCTTCGACGGAAACTTGCGCGAGGGCCGACGACGGAAATTCAGGTGGACGAGACGCGAAGATCTGCTGTCCGGGGAATTCCTTCCCTCTTTCCTGTCCCTGTCCCGCCGCTCCGGTGCGTCGTCTTTACTCGCCATGTCAAATGAACTTTGTTTCCGCGGCTGCTCGACCGAAATTTGCGCAGATCCTTACATACTCCTTCCGGCTTTTCAACCGAAGGAAGTAGATACTCCCACCTAGTAGCGTCCCTGCCTCTACTGGTCGTTTTTTATTTTAGTCGACCATCGCGCAGCTTTACGGCCACGCGATTCACCCTTTGCGCCACGAAAGTGACAATCGCGTGGCCGGGCGACGTTTTGCGCGACCGATTCGCTGAAAATGCGCCGACGATCTCCTCGGGCCGGCACGGCATACCACTCAGGGGATGAATGTAAAACGGATAAAGAATGAGCGCGGCCGCCACGAGCATATCGAGAGTGATTCGCCGCGTGCGGCGCTCTATCGGCAGACGGTCATCGGTTAGCCCCCACCCGGCATAGAACGGCAGGCCGTGCACCCCGGTGGCCTTGCCGCGCAGCAGCGCCTCGAAGCCCGCAAGCGACGTCATGGTCTCCACACGGTCCGCCCAGCCGATCCAATGCAGGATATCGCCGCTTCGCACCACGAGATCTGCTGCGTCCGGGACACGTCCCCCGAGCGCAAGCCGGACGTTACGTCCGGATGCTCCTTGTAGACGACGAAGGCGCCGGGATAGCGCTCGCGAACCGCCGACACGAGCACGGCATTGCTGCGGACGATCGGCGAACCATAGCGTATGGAGGCATCCTGTTCGACTTGTCCCGGCACGAGTATCTTGAGGCGCCCTTCTTCGACGGCCGGCAGTTCGGCAATCGTCCCCAGGTTGTATTTCGAGACGCCGCGCTCCACGAGAAGCCGGACAAGATCCCGCGAACGCGCCAGCAACGCCTCCTCGAAATCGTGTGTGGAGATGATGCGCTCCAACTCGCTCTCGCCCCGGGCGTCATAGTAGACATGCTCGCCATCGAGAGCGAGAGAAGACGGGTAGGTCAAATTGACCCCCAGGCCTTTCGACCGGATGAAGCCGTCTTCGAGCCGCACGCCGTCGACGCCCGGCGGAAGCGAACGCTCAGAGCCCCAGACGGCCACGATGCCGTTGTCGCGATGCGCTGCTTTGGCCGCCTCGGTTGCTCGCCGGCAGTGAACCGGCGCGCCGGCTGCGCCGCGAAGAAACGGCGTGGTCGCCCTTCTTTTCCAGGGCGAAAAACCGGCCGTGTAGACCTTCCTGTCAATCCTGTTGCGCTGGTCACGAACAGCAACCGCCTGTTCGATTGCATCTTCCAAGCTGCATGGGAGCCGCGTGTGAAGATCGAGATAGCTCGAATAGCGGAGAAAGGCTGCGTGGAAGATCTGTTCGACGGTGGCCGCCGGCCGCTGCACCTGGCGGGAACCGTGATCCGTCGTGACGCCACGGCCCGAATAGTACGTCACCCCGAAGCAATGCACGGGACGACCTGCCATCAGCGCCTCGAAACCGAGTTGGCTCGACACCGTATAAACGCTGTCCGCCTCCTCGATCAGCGGCCAGGGGTTCATTCGCTCCGGCACGACGATCGGGATACCGGATTTCTGGGCGGCCTGGCGAAGCAGGCTGCGATCCCCGGCGGCCGGGTGCGTCCGCACCACGATTGCCTTTCCCGGATTGTGCGCTGCGGCGTGCTCCAGCATGCGGGCGAAGGTTCCGCTTTCGGCGCCTGCAGCCGCGATCGATGCATCGCCTGCAACCTGATCGACCAGCAGCACAAAGGGTTTGCCCGCCGGGATTCCCGCCTGTCTGAGCCCGATCATCGGCCCGTTGTTATATTTCGTCAGCCGCTGCGAACGTAAGGAATGAATGAGCGAAGAGGCGCGAAGCTCCTCTCCCGGGTCGATATCTGGAACGCGGAGCAGGTCATCGAGATCATTGGGCAGCATCGTCTCGAAGTAGATGCCGCGGCGATCGACCACGAACGAATGAGACGGCTCCTCCTGCCCCGGCCAGAACCCCTTGAGAAACCCGTCCTCGATGGTAATCGCCGGCTTTCCGAGGCGTGACGCAAGAGCCGTGGCGCGAAGGCCGGACGGTCGCCGGCCCCAGCCGACGAACCCGTCGACACCACCCGCGCCGCCCCACGGCCACAGCACGATCCTTGCTTGAAGAAGCTGTGAAATGTCCGATCGCAACCGCCACAGTCCGGTGGAAACGACGGCATAGGTTCTGCGCTCGCTATCCGTCACGCTCTTTCCAAAATCACAATCGTTGGCGAAAGCATCGCCCCAGGTCAGGACCTAGCTACCAGCATGCTCATACCACATCCGGACCGTTTTGGCTGTCCGCCGGATTTTCCCGGCTGAACGCCTAATTGTCGAATGCGAGCTGGAAGTTTCGCGAGGCAGACGCGGTCGTCGACATCATCGTTGCGAACTTCTGGAAGTCGGTAGCCGGGTGGCGCGACAGATAGATGACGTCCTTGTTCCGGACCGGGAAATTCTGCGCAACCATGTAGCTCTGGGTCTGGCCGAGATCGAGCCTGTAGACGATCGGATATCTGCCTTCGCTGTCCGCTGTCATGCCCTTGGCAAGCAGATCGCGGAAGCGGTCGTCGCCCACGACGTTGCGGTAGGCCCGCTCGTACTCGTAACGGAAGACAAAGTAGCCCTTCGGATCCGCGGTGGTGATGTTGCCGCCGCCTGCCAGGGCGGCTGCTTCGACGAGACTGACGTTCGCCGCATCGAAGCGGATCTTTCCGGTCTTTTCCGTCTGCCCCAGCGCAGAGAAAGTCTGCGGGTCGTAAGTCACGTAGATCTGGTCGCCCGGCCGGACGAGAATGTCTTCCTTGGGATTCTCGACGATGCTCTGGAGCAGCACGGTACCCGTGCGGTTCCGCCGCTTGAGGGTCACGTAGGTGTCGTAGGGCGCCTTCTGCGGCCCGCCGGCCATTGCCAGCGCTTCGGTCAGATGCGCCTCGCTGAGGCCGAGCGGCACGACCGAGGGTTTGCCGACATCTCCCAGAATGGAAACGGTTCGCGACTCGTTGCCGTCCAGCGACACGATCACGTCAGGCTCGACGGCCTTGGCCTTCAATGCTTGCACGATCGTGTCGCGCGCAGAATCGAGCGTCATGCCGGCGAACCGGACCGAACCGACGTAGGGAATCTGGCCGCGGCCATCCGGCTGCACGACAACCGGGATCGAGGTAGACTTGCGGTCGGTGGTCGAGAACAGGCCATCGGGGCCTGCTTCGAAGATGGTGACCGCGAGCTTGTCGCCAACGCCGATGACGGGCGTTCCGGTGGGACCGCCGAAACCGAAGGTGCTGGCGAGACTCGGGCGGCCGAGCGCGGTCACACTGCTGGCGACGCGCTGGTCGATATTCACCACATCGAAAACGATGCGCGTTTCGGGAATCTGATAGGTCTTGCCGCCGGCGCCGGAGGTGAGAACTTCCGCGGTCAGGGGACCATCGCTTGGCACAACGCAACCGGAAACAGCCAAGAGTGCCGTGCCAGCCAACATGCGCACGAGAACAGACGCAGTAACCGTTCCCGACTCGCCCGCATACTTAGTTCTGATCATAACAATGCAATTCCCTTTGGCCGCGCTCGCTAGAGCACTGTGCCGAACTCTGACGAATGTTCGCATCCATTCCGTTAACGATGCGGAAGACCAATCTCTCACCGTCCGTTGCGCCAAGCCTTCCCGCGCAACCCCAATACCCCAACATGGAGCAAATCCCTTGCACATTCGTTACGGCAAGAAAAGTCGATTTGTCGGCTCGCCTTGTTTTTCAAACTCTTTCGATGGCGGTTCCCGTGCGGGTGCGGTAAAAAAATCGCAATCTTCCGAGGTCCGCTACACCTTGCAAAGGCGACGAAAGCAAGGCCGCTGCGATCAGCGACAGCATTCGGGGCGAATCGCCTCAGGATCGAACCCGTCTCATTTCGGGATCGTAGAGTGGCTTGAGATGAATGGAACACGCTACGCGGCGCGTCGCCACTTCGAGCTCATAGCTGCCTGACAGAGCATAGGCGGAATCGACACCCGCCTTGTTGCGGAGGTAGCCGTAGCCGATGGCCTTCCCGAGCGTATGGCCGAAGCCGCCACTCGTCAGCCAACCGGCCCTTTGCCCGTTGCGGTAGATGGTTTCCCTCCCCAGCAGAACGACGCTTGGATCGTCAGGAACCAGGCAGACGAGCATCTTGGAAACGCCTCGCTCCGACTGTGCCTCCAAAGCGCCGCGCCCCCTGAAGTCCAGCGGCTTTCCGAGCTTCACCGCCCAGCCAAGGCCCGCCTCTATCGGTGTATGGTCCGGCCCGATGTCCGATCCCCATGCACGATATCCTTTTTCCAGGCGGCAGGTCTCGATCGCCCGGTATCCGGCGTTGATCAACCCCTCGGCTCTGCCGGCAGACATCAGCGCCTCATAGACGGCCAAGGCATCATTCACCGACACATGAAGCTCGAAGCCGAGCTCTCCAACATATGTGATGCGCAAGGCACGAACCTCGGTGCCCGCGATGCGGATCGCCTTCCAGCTTCCGAATGGCAGGGCCGCATTGGAGACGTCGTCGGATGTCACCCGCTCCAGGATACGCCGCGAATTCTGCCCCATCAGGGAGAGCACGGAAAAATCTGCGGTAACGTCGGAAAGTTCGGCGCGCAAACCCGCCGGAATGTTCCGCGCAATCCAGTCAAGATCATGGGTTGCGAAGCCCGTTCCGGTGACGATGTAGTAGGCATTCTCCGCGAGGCGGGCAGCTGTAACGTCGCATTCGATGCCGCCGCGATCGTTGAGCATCTGGGTGTAGGTAAGCGAACCGACGGGACGCCCAACGTCGTTGGCGGCGATCCATTGAAGCGCGGCTTCCGCGTCCGGCCCCTTGAGGAGATACTTCGCAAACGAAGTCTGGTCGAAGATCACGGACGCCTCGCGGACAGCACGATGCTCGCGCGCGACCGCGTTGAACCAGTTCGGCCGCTCGAAGGAATAGCTGTCGCTGGCGACCTCGCCTGCTGCCAGATCGGCAAACCAGTTCGGCCGTTCCCAGCCGAGCTTTTCCCCGAAACAGGCCCCCTGTTGCTTGAGCCGTTGATAGAGCGGCGACGTCCGGGACGGCCTTCCCGTCTCGTACTCCTCATTCGGCCAGGCAATAGTATAATGGCGACCATACGCCTCTAGCGTTCTCCGGCGGACCCAGTCGGTATCGAGGTGCGAACGACCGAACCGGCGGATATCCACGGGCCAGAGATCGAAGGGCGGCTCGCCCTTGTGCACCCACTCGGCAAGCGCCATGCCGGCGCCGCCGCCTGAAGCGATGCCGAATGCGTTGAAACCCGCCCCCACGAAGAAGTTCCTGAGTTCGGGAGCCTCCCCGAGGATGAAGTTTCCATCCGGCGTGAAGCTTTCCGGCCCATTGATCAGTTGCTTGACGCCGGCCGATTCGAGCGCGGGAACACGCGCAAGCGCCTGCTCCATCAGTGGCTCGAAATGATCGAAATCAGGCTGAAGCAGGGAGAAATGGAACCCCTCGGGAATGCCGTCCACTGCCCAGGCCTTCGGGTTGGGTTCATAGCCCCCCATCACCAACCCGCCGACTTCCTCCTTGAAATAGGTGAGACGGTCGGGATCGCGCAGCGTCGGCAGGTTGGACGGAACCCCGAAGGGCTCCGTGACCAGATACTGGTGCTGTACGGGCACGAGCGGGACGTTCACCCCATGTTGCGCGGCAAAGGCGCGGGTCCATTGGCCGGCGCAGACGACGACGCGCTCGCACGCAATGCGGCCACGATCCGTGATGACAGCGCGGATACGCCCATCTTCCACCTCGATCCCGACCACCGCCGTGTCCTCGAAGATCGAGACGCCCGCCATGCGCGCACCCTTGGCAAGTGCCTGGGTTATGTCCGAGGGATTGGCCTGGCCATCCGTTGGCAGGAATGCCGCACCAACGAGATCGTCCGCCTTCATCAGCGGCCAGAGTTCCGCGGCCTCCTTCGGCGTGAGCAGTTGCATATCCAGTCCGAAGGAATGCGCGGTCGTCGCAAGGCGCTTGAGTTCCGTCCATCTGTTCTCGTTGCAGGCGAGCCGCAGCCCGCCATTCATCTTCCAGCCCGCTGAAAGCCCCGTCTCGGCCTCCAGCCTGCGATAAAGATCTACGGAGTAGCCGAGAAGCTGGGTGATGTTGGCACTGGTGCGCAGCTGGCCCACAAGGCCAGCCGCGTGGAACGTCGTCCCGGACGTGAGCTTGTGGCGCTCAAGGAGAACCGTGTCGGTCCAGCCAAGCCGCGCCAGATGATAGGCCGTTGAACAGCCGATAATCCCTCCGCCTATGACAACCGCCCTCGCCGCATCGGGCAAATCCCTGGTGGACATGTTCCTTACGCCTCCCGGAAGTCGTCATAGGAGCGATGGAAACGGCTGAGATTGTCGGCCGTGTAGGCCGCATAGTCGAAATCGATCGCGGAATAGAGTTCGGAGACCATGCTCCACATCGTCTCGCGCAGCAGCGAGGCGCATTTCATTGCCCGATATCGCCGCATGAAGCTGTCGGAGACGGAGGTATCGAAATAGGCCTCAAGCAACCATCGTTCCTGCGCCTCAGAGAGCTCGTTGTTCGAAGCGAGCCCGCCCAGATCGAAGAGCGGCGAGTTGTATCCGGCATAGTCCCAGTCCACCAACCACAGCCGATTGCCGTCATCGAGAAAATTGGCCGCCAGCAGATCGTTGTGGCCGAAGACGATGTCATACGGTGACGCGGCCTTTTCGAGGAGGCGCGCCTTGCCGAGCAGATCGGCCAGCAGCGGAACGTGGGGGCTGCCGGCTTCGGTCAGTGTCGCAGCATAGTCCTCGACCACGTGAAAGACCCAAAAGAACGCTGCCGCACCCCGAAAATGCCGTCCCACTTCCTGGTGGCATCGGCGCAGAAGCGTCACGATCCGCTCCAGGTAGAAAGGATTCCTGACGTCCTCGGGTCCAAGCGTCCGCGCTGCGATGTATTCGAACACCAGAATGCCGGGTGCATGATGAACGAGGGCGGGCGAAAGGCCAGCCGCATGGGCTGCCCTGCTTGCAGCCAGTTCGTTCGCGCGACTGATATGATGAACCGGGATGTCCTCGCCAATCCTGACGAAATATTGACCTCTCCCGTCAGACACGAGATAGTTGCGGTTGGTCATGCCTCCGGCGACCGGAGATACGGCCACATCGCCCTTCCAGATCGGGAGCGACTGAATTTTTTCTCGAGCAAGCGCCTCGCTGCCGCCTTCCACTTTCGTCCCCGTCTGGCACCTCTGCCAGACCGCAAGTTCCTCCAGTCCCACATCACTGTCAAGGACATCCCACATATTGTAACGGAGTTTTGGTTTTTTGTTGCAATTTGTTGCTGCGAGCCCTTTCCAGCGCTAACATCATCAAAAGATGGCGCAGGCCCCTTCATCGTCCTCGAAAATTGACTTACGACACTCGCAAAAGTTCATACCAGTCAATTGCCTTGCTGCACGTCGGACGGAACCGAAGATGAACGAAAACACCCCAGCACTTTCCAATCATCGCGAACGCGAGATCCTGGATGAGCTTCGCCTTGCCGGCGGCTCGAGCCGGATTCAGTTCCTTGCCGAACGGCTGAACGTTTCCGAGGAAACCATCCGTCGAAACATCCGGTCGCTCGAGGCAAGTGGCCTTGTGACGAAGGTCCACGGCGGGGTTCATATCACGGAAGGGGTCGCGGAAAAGCCGCTCCATTTCCGCATGAACGAAAATCCCGAAGCAAAGCGGGTCATCGCCGCCAAGGTCGCCTCGCTGGTGCAGAACGGCGACACGATATTCCTCGACATCGGCTCCACCACGGCTTTCATCGCGGTGGCGCTGCAGAACCATCGCGATCTTCTCGTGGTCACCAATTCGCTGTCGGTTGCCCATACCCTCGCCGCGCGCAACGGCAACCGCATCTTCTTCGCCGGCGGTGAATTGCGGGGGCACGACGCCGGCGCCTTCGGCAGCGAAGCGTCGAAGTTCATCGAGCGCTTCAACGTGCGCATCGCCATCCTGTCGGTCACCGCGATCAACGCGAGCGCCGGCTTCATGCTGCAGGACATGCAGGAGGCGGAGATTTCGCGCGTGGCAGCCCGCCACGCACAGATGCGCATCATCGTCGCCGACACGCAGAAGTTCGGGCGCACCGCTCCGATCACTATCGGCGATCCCAAGGACTACGACATGCTGGTAACGGACGGCGAGCCGCCGGTGGAGATCGGTCAGATGCTTGCGTCCAACTCGATCGAAGTGGTCATTGCCTGCAGTCGCCACTCCTGACAAAGCGGGCAACGCGAACATCCGAGAGGGGAGCTGCGACCTGAACGGATTCGCAATCGCGACCGCTGATCACTCCTACACCCTATCCTGTCATTGACGCTGATCGCCCGTCCACGGAGCGCGCACGTCGCAGCCTTCCAAGAAATGGAAAGGCTGCCGAACCGAAATCAGCGGACCTTCTGAGAAGATCGCGATGTCAGCGCGGCAGCCTTGTCTCCTGCGACCTTCATTGGGGCGCTATTTTTATTCTGGTCCCCTCTGGACCGCTAAAAGGGAAGCAGGATCCGTGCCAGTCCGGAAAATGGCGCGAATCGAGCCTTGAAACCTGCACAAAATCAACCTCGCGGCGCGCCGAGCCCAGGGAGGGAGCAAGACACTGACTACTTTTTCGGCGTCCGCCCACCAATTGCAGCACCAGAATGACTCCCCAACGCATCGATGACCTCAGGCGCCCAATTCCGCGGCAGGGGGACGATCTGCTGCAATTTCCGGCAACTGGGATCGGAAAAATTTGACCAAACGATAAATATTTGTTCATCCGGTAAATTTATCTCAGGGGCCGACACAACAACGAATTGTTTTTATTGAAATATTCTAGATGGCACGGAACCTGCTTCTCCTTCGATGACGAAGCAACGCGGCTCAGTCGGTCGCGGACGCAGCAGCATCGAGGAGAATGACAATGGAAATAGGTGTTTTCATCCCGATCGGGAACAATGGCTGGCTGCTGTCGGAGAATGCTCCGCAGTACAAGCCGAGCTTCGAACTCAACAAGGAGATCACGCTCAAGGCGGAAAAGTACGGTCTCGATTTCGTGCTCTCCATGATCAAGCTGCGCGGTTTCGGCGGCAAGACCGAGTTCTGGGATCACAATCTCGAATCCTTCACCCTCATGTCGGGGCTCGCTGCCGTCACCACGCGCATCCGGCTCTTCGCCACGGCCGCGACCCTTGTCATGCCTCCTGCGATCGTCGCCCGTATGGCTTCCACGATTGACTCCATCTCCAACGGGCGCTTCGGCCTCAATCTCGTGACCGGATGGCAGCGTCCGGAATACTCCCAGATGGGCATGTGGCCGGGGGACGAATATTTCGCGAAGCGCTACGACTACCTCGCCGAGTACGCGACGGTCCTGCGCGAGCTCTGGGAAACCGGGACGAGCGACCTCAAGGGCGAATTCTTCCAGATGGAAGACTGCAAGCTCAGCCCTCGCCCGCAGACTGACATGAAGATCATTTGCGCAGGCTCCTCCAACGCTGGGATGGAATTCTCGGCGAAGCACGCCGACTACAATTTCTGCTTCGGCGTTGGCGTCAATACGCCGACGGCCTTCGCACCCGCCGCCGAGCGGCTGCAGGCCGCTACCGAGAAGACCGGCCGTGAGGTGTCCTCCTTCGTGCTCTTCATGGTCATTGCCGACGAAACCGACGACGCTGCCCGCGCCAAATGGGAACACTACAAGGCGGGCGCCGACCAGGAGGCGATCGCCTGGCTGGGCATCCAGGGAGCGGCCGATACGAAATCGGGTTCCGACACCAACGTCCGCCAGATGGCCGACCCCGTATCGGCGGTCAACATCAACATGGGAACGCTGGTCGGCTCCTACGAGACGGTGGCGAAGCTGCTCGATGAAGTGCCGAGCGTGCCCGGCACCGGCGGGGTCCTCCTGACCTTCGACGATTTCGTCAAGGGGGTGGAGGATTTCGGAACGAGGATCCAGCCGCTGATGAAATGCCGCCAGCACGTGAAGCCCCTGCTGGAGGCCGCGGAATGAGCGAAACAGTGACAGCCGGCTATCAGCCCCGGAAGGCCACGACGGAAAGCGTCACGCTGCCCGCCCGCCCGGAACCGATCACTCTCAAGCCCTCGGAGACCGCCGTCGTCGTGGTCGACATGCAGAATGCCTATTCGACCGAAGGCGGCTATGTCGACCTCGCAGGCTTCGATATCTCGGGCGCCAAAGGGACCATCGCGAACATCAGAAAGACCCTGGACGCGGCACGCGCGAACGGCGTCCTGGTCGTCTATTTCCAGAACGGCTGGGACAAGGACTATGTGGAGGCCGGTGGTCCCGGTTCGCCCAACTGGCACAAGTCGAATGCGCTGAAAACCATGCGCGCCAGGCCCGAACTGCAGGGCCAGCTGCTGGCCAAGGGCACCTGGGATTATGACATCGTCGATGAACTCAAGCCCCAGCCGGGCGACATCCTGGTTCCCAAGACCCGTTACAGCGGCTTCTTCAACACCAACATGGACAGCGTTCTGCGGGCGCGCGGCATCCGCAATCTCGTCTTCGTCGGCATCGCCACCAATGTCTGCGTCGAGAGCTCGCTGCGCGATGCCTTCCACCTCGAATACTTCGGCGTGATGCTCGAGGACGCCACGCATCACCTCGGCCCCGAGTTCATCCAGCAGGCAACAGTCTACAACGTCGAGAAGTTCTTTGGCTGGGTCGCCACCGTCAACGACTTCTGCGGAGCGATCTCGCAGGCGGCGCCAGCCGCGGCGGCCGAATAGTCACGAACCCCTTCCATCGAACAGAGATCACAGAATGCCGAAATCCATCATCGTGCCCGAAGGAACCCAGAAGCCGATCGCGCCCTATTCGCCCGGAACGATTGCCGACGGCATCATCTACGTCTCGGGCACGCTTCCCTTCGACAAGAACAATGACGTCGTTCATGTGGGAGATGCCGGAGCGCAGACCCGCCATGTCCTGGAGACCATCAAGTCTGTGATCGAGACGGCAGGTGGCACCATGGAGGACGTGACGATGAACCACATCTTCCTCACCGACTGGGCCAACTACCAGGCCGTCAACAAGGTCTATGCGGAATACTTCCCCGGCGACAAGCCGGCCCGCTTTTGCGTCCAGTGCGGCCTTGTGAAGCCGGATGCGCTGATCGAGATCGCCACCGTCGCGCACGTCGGCAAGAAATAGGATCGATCCGTATCGGTGGCGAGATCCGCCGCCGATACGGCCCAGCGAATGGAAGCGACCATGCATTTCGAGGTTCACGGCCTTCAGGGCAAGGATGTCCGTACCGTCATCCTGTCATCTGGTCTCGGCGGCGCCGGGTCTTACTGGGCGGAGCAAATGGAGGTGCTTTGCCCTCATTTCCGCGTCGTCACCTACGACCACCGCGGGACCGGCCGGACAGGCGGAAGCGTTCCGGAGAACGGTGGGATTTCCGCCATGGCTGACGACGTCATGGAGATCGCCCGCGCGCTCGACCTCAGCCGTTTCGATTTCGTCGGCCACGCGCTGGGCGGGCTGATTGGGCTCGATCTCGCGCTGAGATTTCCCTCGGTTCTTGACCGTCTGGTCGTCATAAATGGCTGGAGCAAGGTGTCCCCCCATTCCGAACGGTGCTTCGACACGCGGATCACGCTTCTGAAGGCGGCAGGCGTGCCGGCCTTCGTCAAGGCACAACCGATCTTCCTCTATCCCGCCCGCTGGATGTCGGAAAACGCCGCACGGCTTGCAGCAGACGAAGCCCACGGAATCGTCCACTTCCAGGGAGAGACGAATGTCCTGCGCCGGATCGCAGCTCTTCGCGCCTTCGACGTCGATGAACGACTCGGCGAGATCGGTGCTCAGACACTCGTGATCGCGACCGAGGACGACATCCTGGTCCCCTACACCCGCTCCCTTCGCCTCGCGGAAGGGCTTCCGCACGCCCGCCTCGTGCTGACAGCCTCCGGGGGCCATGCCGTCAACGTAACCGAAGCGCAATCCTTCAACCGCGCGCTAACCGATTTCCTTCTATCGGATGCATCGCAGGAAGCGGCTCAATGAGCGCGAACCTCCAACGCCGCGGCCTTTCACCCATCTCCGCCACGTGCATGCAAGGACAGCTCTCCATGTCAGCTGAATCGATCGAATGGCCCGCGGCCGATCCGCACGCATTCAGCAAGACCGAATTCCGCGATGCGATGGCGAGGCTTGGCGCAGCGGTCAACATCATCACGACGCAGGGCGCGGCAGGACTGGCCGGCTTCACGGCTTCCGCCGTTTGCAGCGTCAGCGACGAACCTCCAACCCTGCTCGTCTGCCTGAACAGGGCCGCCTCCGTCTACTCGGCCGTCACGGCAAACGGTGTGCTTTGCGTCAACACGCTCGCGGCCGGGCAGGAACAACTCTCTCAGCTCTTCGGCGGAAAGACGCCGGTGGCGGAGCGCTTCGCCGCCGCCGGATGGAGCGAACTGAAGACCGGCGCACCCGCCCTACACGACGCCCTCGTCTCCTTCGATTGCCGTATCACGCGCGTCGCCGACGGCGGGACGCACGACATCCTGATCTGCGCGGTGGAAGCGATCCGCAGGCGCGGGGACGGGCATGGCCTGATCTACTTCGATCGGGCGTACCACCACGCCCGGGGCGCGGCTTGACCTGCGCTCCCGACAGGGCTTCAATCTCCAGCTGCAACGCCGGACTGTTCCGCGGACGTGAACCTTCGGAGCAATTCCTGGGCGTGCGTTCGCAATCGCTGAACACAGCGTTTGCCGCCGACCGGCTTTAATCGGGCCGTGGTTGAGGCGATATTCGTCTCAACGGAGCGATTGCTGCTCCCCTCGAAGTCAGGAGTTCATCATGACAATGCAATTGACAGGCATTCATCACCTGACGGCCATCACGGCGAATGCTCCGGCGAACCTGCGCTTCTACACCCAGGTTCTTGGCCTTCGCCTTGTGAAGAAGACCGTCAATCAGGATGATACCAGCGCCTACCACCTTTTCTACGCCGACGGCCTTGCCTCGCCGGGAACGGATCTCACTTTCTTCGATTGGCCGGTAGGCCATGAGCGCCGCGGAACGCACAGCATTTCCCGCACTGGCCTTCGTGTCGGGAGCACCGATTCGCTGCAGTGGTGGAAGGATCACTTCCAGAAGCAGAAGGTCAGAGCCGGCGAAATCCGCGATGTCGGTGGTCGTCCGTCGCTCGATTTCGAGGATGGCGAAGGCCAGCGTTTCCGCCTCGTCGTGGACGATAGCGGCGCTCCTTCGCATCCATGGGAAAAGAGCCCCGTGCCCGCCGAGCATCAGATCAAGGGCCTCGGACCGATCACGCTCAGCGTGCCGGACCTGCGCAACACAAAGATCGTGCTGACCGACGTGATGAACATGACAGAGACGTCAACCTATCCGGCTCCCGAGGGAACCGGTGAGGTCCATGTCTTCTCGATGGGCGAAGGCGGACCCTCGGCCGAGCTGCATGTGGCAGTGGAGCCCGACCTCCCCGCCGCCCACCAGGGTGCCGGTGCGGTTCACCATGTCGCCTTCCGTGCGCCGGACGTGGAGGCCCTCCATGCCTGGACCGAGCGCCTGCGCGGTCTCCGCGTACCATCGAGCGGCGAGGTCGAGCGTTACTACTTCCGTTCGCTGTACTTCCGCGAACCGAACGGCATCCTGTTCGAGATCGCGACCGACGGTCCGGGCTTTGCGGTCGACGAACCGCTCGAGACGTTGGGCGAAGCCTTGTCCCTGCCGCCGTTCCTGGAACCAAAGCGGGCACAGATCGAGGCACGCCTGAAGCCGCTGGCCTAAGGCCGATGAAGACCGGCGCCCCCGCACCCGGAACATTCCCTTCCGGGGGCGACCATGTGAACAGCATTTGAGAGGACCATGATGACACGATTGATCGCTCTATCGGGAAGCTTGAGGAAAGATTCCTACAACACGGCATTGATGAAGGCCGCGATCGCGATGGCGCCGGCGGGAACCGATATCGTGGAGGGTTCGATCCGCGGCATTCCGCTCTATGACGGCGATGTGGAGGCAGCGGAGGGCATTCCCGAAGCAGCGACGCGCCTGAAGGATCTGATTGCGGGCGCCGACGGCGTCATGCTCTTCACCCCGGAATACAACAATTCCATTCCCGGCGTTTTGAAGAACGCGATCGACTGGCTGACCCGGCCCTCCTCGGACATCGGGCGCGTCTTCGGCAACAAGCCCTTCGCGATCACCGGCGCCTCCCCCGGAAACTTCGGCACGCTGCTCTCCCAGGAGGCCTGGCTTCCCGTGATGCGGACCCTGGGCACGCGCCCTTGGTTCGGTCAGAAACTGATGGTGTCGAAGGCCGGCTCCGTGTTCGACGCAGACGGCCGGATCGTCGACGAAGCGACGGAAAAGCGGCTTCGATCTTTCGTCGAAGGCTTCTGCGCCTTTGTGGCGTCCTGAGGATGGGAGCGATGCGCGAGGTCGCTTGAAACTATCCGGCGACCTTCTGCACAAAGGAGCGGGCGAGCTCGATATCGGGTAATCCGATGTCGTGACCGGCGGGGAGCAACCGGCTTTCCACCCTCGCGCCCGCTTGCACGAGTTGCGCTTCGAGATCGGGCGCATAGGGACCGTACGGATCCGACTGGCCGGTGACCATCAGCACGTTGGTACCGGCAAGATCCGCTTCGGGCACCGTTTCCAGCACGTTCATAGCCCGCATCAGGACCGCGTTCTTCACGACATGCGGATGTAGGAACATCACGGCGCCGATCATGTTCGCCCCGTTCGAATAGCCGAGATGCACGGTCCTTTCCGGGTCGAGCCCGTAGGCCGCATTTGCATCCTCCATGAAGGCCGCGAATGCCTCGGCCTCGGCGACGACGTCCTTCTGGTCGAAGCTGAACGGGGTCAACCGCCGGAAGAACCGCGGATAGCCCTCGTCGGCGCTGCGTCCGCGCAGGCTGATGAGCATTGAATTGGGCGCTGCACGCACGCCGAAAGGCAAGAGACTGGTTTCGTTGGCGCCGGAACCGTGCAGCAGGACGACGGCGCTGCCATCGTGGCTTTCCGGGCGACGTACGCGATGAACGAAAGGCAGCTCCCGCTCGATCACGCGCTCCTCTCCCGGCAGGGAAAACTGCGGCAACCGCGCGTGGACGTCTAGGGGATCGGCTCCGAGATGCGATGGTATGAACAGTGTCCGCCCCAGGCTCTCCTCGGTCTCGTCGACCAGCATTCCCGGCGAGTCCGTCGCAAATTCGAGGAGCGAGCCACCGGGCTCGCGGGCATAGAGCGAATAGAAATACTTGCGGTCGTGCGCGTTCGTTGCGCCCGCATCCCCGGTCGCGAGACTGGCCTCGACACGCTCGACCGCCGCGCGGTCCGGCGCGCGAAGGGCGATGTGGTCGATCGTCCCGGTCCCCGGCGCAGACGTCCAGAACCCGCCGGCATCGCGAATGTCGATGATATCAGCGGCATCACCGGCAAGGCGGCGGATACCGTTCGCCTCGCTGACCGCACGAAATCCGAAATGGGTCGTGATGAAGCTTGCCGTCGCTTCCGGCTGGTCGCTGAAGATCGTCGCGCCGCGAATGCGCTGAACGGCGTCTGCCTGATCGATGCCCCGGGCCGCCCACGGAGCCGGAGATTCGACCCCGACCTCGCCGACCAGTTTGACGATGATACCGTCCGGATCCTTGAACCTCAGCACCGGCTCGCCGAATTCCTGGGCGGGACCTGAGACCGCGACATTGTGGGAAAGCGCGCGCGTCAACCAGAAGCCGATCGCCTCCGGTCGGATGGCAAGGGCGATTTCCGCCGCCTGGCCGATGCCGACGCGTCCGGCAGAACCATCCTCCCAGGCAAGGAAGGTGAGAAGCGTGCCCGGCGAGCCCTTGGCGTCGCCGTAGAACAGATGGAGCTGGTCTGCATCCTCGAACCCGGCCGTGCGCTTGACGAGGCGCAGGCCGAGGAAGCCCGCGTAGAAATCCACGTTGAGCTGAACCTTGCGCGTGATCGCCGTGATATGATGAATTCCACTTGTCACGATACGTCTCCTTTGGCGCTACCCAATCAGGAAACGCCAACCCCTGCCAGTACCGGCGAGGTGAATGCACTGTTTACCGATTGTGACCGGTAGGTTGAGGTGAGATCGGGCGAGGCATTTCACCCGCCAGCCGAAATGCTCGGATTGCCGCGGCTATTTGCCCGTTTCGGCGAGGAAAGCCCGGAAGGCCTCCCCATAGTCCGGATGCCAGCGGGAGAGTGGCGGACGGTTCTCGACAATATCCCGCGCAGCCCAGAGAATGCGCTTCTCGTCGGTCGCGCGATCGACGTCGTTGTCAGGGCACAGAATATAGAAATCGCCGCGTTCGAGGCTTTCCACCATGAAGTCGACCGTCTGCTCCGACGTCCAGGCGCCCGTGGGACGCTCTGCTCGCCCTCCGGCCGTCATTCCCGTGAAGACGAAACCCGGAATGAGCAGGTGCGCGGAGACCCGGGCTCCCTCGAGACCCCGCAGGTCATGCTGCAAGGCTTCGGTAAAGACCTTCACGCCCGCCTTCGAAACATTGTAGGCGGGGTCGCCGGGAGGCGTCGTGATCCCCTGCTTCGATCCTGTATTGATGATGAGAGCGGGCTCGCCGTGGGCGATCATCCCCGGCGCCATCGCGCGAGTACAGTTGATCACGCCCCACAGGTTGACCGCAAACACCTTCTCCCAGTTTTCCCGCGGACCGAAGAGCGCACTTCCCGGCTGGACGCCCGCATTGTTCATCAGGAGATGCACCTTGCCGAAACGGGAAACCGCCGCGTGTTCCAGCGCCTCGACGGCCTTCTGGTCCGAGACATCCGTCGCCACGGCCATGACGTCCGCCGCTCCGGAAGAGGCGATCGCCGAGACTTCCGAAGCGGCCTGATCAAGCTTGTCGCCGCCAAGATCTGCCAGGACGACCTTCATCCCGAGGTCGGCAAATTTCTTGGCAGCGGCGAGGCCTATCCCGGAAGCAGCACCGGTGACAACTGCGACATTGTTCGGAGAAAGAACGGCGTGCGGCATGGGAATATTCCGTCAGGGAAGGGTGTTTCGGGGACGGCCGCATGCTGGATGCGACCGCGGCGCCGGATCGATTTACGCTCCGGCGCCGCGCAAACGGGATTGTATGGCCACGGTTTCAGGCCGCGGCAATACCAGGGGTTTTGGAAGCGGCATGAGCCGAGTTGCTCATCAACTGGCGAATAGCCGCACGCACTTCGTCTGCCGACCCGAAGCGCTGAGAATCGAGATCCCAAACATGATACTTCACGGCGACGAACTTCAGCCGGTCATTGTCCGGAACAACGACGCCAACGGCTTCACCGCCGATTTCGATAACTTGCTTTTGCATAAACACTCCCGCCGCGCTTGAGCGCAGCCAAATTCCAGAAACGTGCTTCAATCAGACGAGGGCAGAATACATTCGGCAGGGTGCCGAACGGCGTTTCCTCGAAATCGTTCCAAGACAGGAGAACTCACCACAAGCGGAAGCAATGCGGACGAAATGATTCAATGCACTCTCCCTCTTGGTTGGTGCCACCACCGTTGCGGTGGTTGGTTGGTACGGTCCGCAATTTGAACTGCATGCGAGCCTTATGCATTGGTGAATCAAATAAAATGAACTCCGTGGCTTGTCAAGGAGCATCAAGGTTTGTTGGAAAAATCTACCTCAAGATTGGTATGACAATTCGATTCACAAAAAATTGTTCGCACATGCAACAAATTCGTAGAAATCCGTTGTGTAAGCCAGATTTGACTAAATTTCTCGCGACCTGCGAAAAAACAGGCAGCGCAGGTGCACAAGAAATGCGCGGGCATGTGCTCTCGACAGTGTCAGATACTCGCACAAATGCCTTGTGCTTTCACCGCGGACACGCTAATAAACTTGAGTAAAACTTACAAGTTTAATGCCCGCAACGGAGGGCGATTTACGGCGCATCTGGACCATGCGCTTCGAAGAGGCCGCAATGACGTTTCAGCCGCGCATGCAAAACAGGATCGAAGGCTTCTCGGTCATCGGCGACCTGCGAAGACGGAACTGGAACGGGGTTGTGGCCGACCTCTGGGACGTGGAATGCGCACCCGGCGCAGGCGGATACTATGTCGCCCAGGACCCGCGGCTCGTCGTCGTCCTAGACATGAAGGGTGGGCGAAATGGCAAGGTCAGCTTCGCTCCCAGCCGCAACGGCACGACCGTCGAGCAACGGCGGCACACGCTCTCCTATATACCCGCAGGCATGGAGCTCTGGGCGGAACTGCGCGATGTCGAGTACATTCGCCACCTGGACCTGCATTTCAACATAGAGGCGCTCGGCCGAAGGTTGATGGAGGATCTGGATCCCGTCCGGCTGTCGGATCCCCGTCTCATGTTTCAGGATCCGCGTTTCCTCGCGCTTGCGGAACTGATCGCCGCGGAATGCGACAACCCCGATCCGCTCCACAATCTCTACGGCGACGGACTGACGGTCGCACTCTTCGTTGATCTCATGCGCGTTCCTCTCGCAAGGAGCCGCAAGCGCAGCCAGCTGGCATCCTGGCAGCTCCGCCGGGCGACCGATTTCATCGAGGCCAATTGCCTGCGTGGCATCAGGCTCGAGGAGCTTTCGCAGCTGACGGGTCTGTCGCAGTCCTATTTCAGCCATGCCTTCAAGGCTTCGACCGGCGTGGCGCCGCACCAGTGGCAGATGAACCTCAGGATCGAGAAGGCAAAACAGCTTCTGCTCGAGACCGATGTTCCGCTGACCATAGTCGCATCCGACACCGGGTTTTCCGACCAGGCCCACTTCACCCGCACATTCAGGCGCGTCGTTGGCGCCACGCCCTCCAACTGGAAGAAGAGCCGGCGGACCTGAGCGTTTTCTCTACCCTGTGTGCAACGCAAAATTTGACCAAGATTATTCAAATTCCCGCAGACCCGACAAGCCTCCCGTTTAAAGTTGATATATTTACTCACCTTAAATCGGGGCCTGAACCGTACCCTCGCCGGCCGGCAGGGGCGCGGATGCAATGGGGTATGAGGCATGAATGAAACGACGAGGCGGTTCGACCGCGTGATTCGGGCAGGTGTGGCGATCGCCGCGATCGTGGCGTGCGGAGCGGGGAACGCCGCCGCGCAGGAAGCGGAGGCACAAGGCGCAACGTCTCTTGAACGCGTCGTCGTGGAAGGCGGCGGCACCGAGAACGCGGCCAGCGCAACGGGTCCCGTGGATGGATACGTTGCCACAAACACGGCCACAGGTTCGAAGACGAGCACCCCGATCACGCAGATCCCGCAGTCCGTCTCGGTGATCGGGCGCGAGGAGCTGGAAGACCGCGGCGTCGTGAACAAGATCGACGAAGCGCTTCGCTACACCCCGGGCGTCACCGCGGCGCCCTTCGGCACCGATCCGGACACCGACTGGCTTTATATCCGCGGCTTCGACGCCACGCAGACCGGCGTCTTCCTCGATGGCCTCACGCTCTATAGCTATGGCTTCGGCGGCTTCCAGATGGATCCCTTTATGCTCGAGCGGATCGAGGTGCTGAAAGGCCCGTCCTCCGTGCTCTACGGCGGGGCCAATCCGGGCGGCATCGTCAATCTCGTTCGCAAGCGGCCGCAGGACGAGAGGCTCTATTACACAGAGACCGGCATCAACAGTGACGGCAACGCCTTCTTCGGCTTCGACTTCAACGACAAGCTCAATGCCGACGGCACGCTGACCTATCGCCTGACAGGCAAGATCGCCGGCGGCGACAACTACAGCGACTTCTCCGAGGATCTGCGCGGTTTCGTCATGCCGCAGATCACCTATGCGCCGGACGACGCCACCAGCATCACCGTATTCGGCTATGCCGGCGGACTTGACCAGGTTCACACCGGAAACGGATTCTTCCCCTATGTGGGTACGGTCGTCGACGCGCCGTTCGGCAAGATCCGGCGCGACGCGAACTATGGCGAACCCGACATCGACAACGGCCATTACGATCAGCAAATGATCGGCTACGAGGT
This sequence comes from Sinorhizobium sp. BG8, assembly GCF_016864555.1. Taxonomy (NCBI): domain Bacteria; kingdom Pseudomonadati; phylum Pseudomonadota; class Alphaproteobacteria; order Hyphomicrobiales; family Rhizobiaceae; genus Sinorhizobium; species Sinorhizobium sp. BG8. The sequence goes on from NZ_CP044011.1 coordinate 4,277,552, forward strand.
CAGCCACACCTTCGACAACGGCTGGACGCTCAGCCAGAACGCGCGCTACGGCCATCTCTACAAAAGCGAGACCGGTCCCTATGTCTATGGCTATGTCGGCGGCACACCGACCGGGCCGGATTATCTGCTGAACCGCATCGGCTTCGACGCGACCTCCAAGGTGGACACCTTCGCCATAGACAATCGCGCCGAGACAGAATTCTCGACGGGCGGACTGGACCACACGTTCCTGGTCGGCCTCGACTACAGCTACTACCGGCTGGACCACGTGCAGGCATGCTGCGGCGCGACCCCGATCAGCGCCGTCCATCCCGTCTACGGCGTTCCTCAGGGCGCGAACTTCGTCTATCTCGACCAGGTGCTTACGCAGCAGCAGACCGGCGTCTACGTTCAGGACCAGATCCGCTTCGGCGGCGGGTGGCTGGTTACCCTCAATGGTCGCTACGACTATGTCGACACCGACTCCGATGCTGTCGTCGGCACGAGCTACAAGACCAACGACGGAGCGCTCAGCGGACGCGTTGGCCTCGCCTACGAGTTCGACAACGGGGTGACGCCATACGTGAGCGCCTCGACCTTCTTCCGTCCGGTCATCGGCGTCAGCGCCACCTCCGCCTTTGCACCCGAGGAAGGCTATCAGGTCGAAGGCGGCGTCAAGTACGAGCCGACGATGTTCGACGGCCTGATCACCGCCTCGGTCTTCCAGATCACCAAGCAGAACGTGGCCGTTACCATCCCCGGCACCTTCCTGCAGGAGCAGCTCGGCGAGGTCCAGTCAACCGGCGCCGAACTGGAAGCCAAGGTCAACATCAACCAGAACTGGAAGGTGCTCGGCTCACTGTCCTACACCGATCTGGAAGTGACCGAGGATGCCGACCCAACGCTCGTCGGCAAGTCGCCGGTGCTCGTTCCCCGCTTCACTTCCTCGCTCTGGATCGACTACGCGGTGACGGATGGCGGCATGGAAGGCCTCAGCCTCGGAGCCGGCATGCGCCACCAGGGCAATTCCTGGGCGAACGCCACCAACACGCTGGAAGTGCCTTCGGCGACGATCTTCGATGCCGGCATTCGTTACGAGAAGAAGGATTGGGGCGCCTCGCTGAATGTCACCAACCTCTTCGACAAGAAGTACGTGGCGGGATGCCAGGGCGAACTGGTCTGCGGCTATGGCGATGCGCGCACGGTGACCTTCAAGATCAGCAAGAAGTGGTGAACCGATAGTGCACCATCGACTTTGCCTCGATGCATGACAGAAGGTTTCGGGAGCGGCACTGGTCGCTCCCGAAACCGTTTCGAACGGGAAACAGAACACTGCAACACCGGCCGTTCGCTGGGCTTGCCGCTCGCTCGCAGCCGGCTCGTTGTCGCGGTCTTTGCCGCACTCCTGACGGCCGTCTCCACATTCGTGGTCGGTCCCCCGAGCCTCGCCGGTCTGATAGCCCCGCACGTCGCGCGCCTGGCGGGTTTCGTGCGCATAGGCCACCAGCTCGCGGCCTCGGCACTGGCGGGTGCATGCCTTCTGGTGGCAGCCGACTGGCTGTCGCGGGTCATCATCTATCTCTACAAGGTACCGACCGGTCTGTTCGCCTCGCTGATCGGCGGTCCCTGCCTCCCATGGCTCTTGAACAGGAAAGCGCCTTGAAAACCGCCACCACGAAGCGTTCGATCGCAACCGGCACAGCCTCTCCCGCCGACCCGGCACAAATGCTCGACATGATATGCGAGCATTTCGTCGAACACGGCGTCGTAACCCGCGATGGCAGCCGCGGCAGGATCGACAGTCCGATCGGCAGTGCCGAATTTACGGTCGACGGCAGACATCTTCGCATCCGGGTCGACTGCCCGGACGCCGACACGCTGTTCACGGTGAAATCGGTGCTCGCGGAACACCTGTTCATGTTCGCCGGGGAAGAGGAGCTGGAACTCGTGTGGGACGGCGCGCCACCCTCGGGGAGCATACCCTATTTCCGGGAGGCGCACGTCGTCGCGGCGCGGCGCGTCACGCCCCTCATGCAGCGCGTGACATTCGCGGTGAGCGACGCTGGAGCCTTCGCCGAGGGCGGGCTTCACGTCCGCCTCCTGATCCCGCCCGCAGGTCGACCGCCGGTTTGGCCGACGGCACGACCCGACGGGCGCCTGTCCTGGCCCGCCAGCGAGGATGCCCTCACCATCCGTGCCTACACGATCCGCGCCATCGATCAGCAGCGCGGGACCATCGACATCGACTTCGTTCTGCACAGGGGCGGGGTGACGCCTGCGGCAAGCTGGGCCGAGGACGCCCTTCCCGGCGCCATCGTCGGATTCCTCGGACCAGGCGGCGGTGGACTGCCGGAGGCGCGGCGCCTGCTGATCGCGGGCGACGAGACGGCATTGCCGGCAATTGCCAGGATGGCGACGCTCATGCCGGAGCATGTGAGCGCCCGCATCTTTATCGAAGTCGCCGGTCCGCAAGAGGAACAGGCGATCGCACTCCCGTCCACCTCCGAGATCACATGGCTCCACCGGAACGGCAAGGACGCGGGCACCTGCGGCCTCATTCCTAATGTCATCCGACAAGCGCTTGCCGGCGGAGCCGACGATGATCACCATGTCTGGGTCGCGTGCGAACATGCGGAGGCGAAAGCGATCCGCAGGTTCTTGCGAACCGAACTCCGGCACGACAGGTCACGCCATACGGTCGCAGCCTATTGGCGCCTCGGACAGTCCAGCGACACCGACTTCGATTGAAAGATCCGGAAACATTTCCCCTTCCACCGGCCACATAGCAACGTTTCGACACAAAAATGCCTGCGATCGATACAGTTCGACATGTCTCGGCAAGACATCGGCAACGCGTCCTGCATAAGCGTTTACTTCTTAGTCACCGTCTACGGGCATGATGCCCTGACATGGACGCGGTACTGGAATCGATTCACCTCGCGGAGAGGTCGCGGAGTACCGGCGCATGCGGGCGAAAATGCCTGCCGGCCTCGGGTCGCAAGAAGCACGCAGACAGCTAGTTCGTCTGAGTGTTGGCCTCCCATGGAACGGAAGTTTTTTGCCGATGACGGACAGAACGTCACGAATACTGGCAGCGGGCGCAGTCGCCCTCGCCCTCCTCTCTCTTAGCGCCTGCGGCGACCAGCAATCCAAGGGGCCCGCGGGAATGCCCGGGGGCGGCATGATGCCGGACGCAGGCTTCATCACTCTGAAAGCAGAGCAAGTTGAAGTCTCGACCACCCTTCCCGGCCGCGTCGTGGCGCTTGCTTCGGCAGACATCCGGCCGCGCGTCGGCGGCATCATCGAAGAGATCGCCTACGAAGAAGGACGCCCGGTCCAGAAGGGCGACGTGCTCTACAAGATCGCCGACGATTCCTACGTGGCGGCTGTCGCTGTTGCGGACGCTGCCCTGCAAAAGGCGCTTGCCAGCATTCCCGTCGCTGAAGCGAACGTGAAACGCTACCAGGAGCTCGTCAACAGCGGTGGCACGCAGATCGAGCTCGACAACGCCCGGCTGACGCTTGCGCAGGCGCGGGCCGACGTCGCCTCCGCGGAGGCAACGCTGAAGTCCGCCCGGATCGACCTGGATCTCACGGAAGTTCGCGCACCGATCTCCGGTGTAACAGCGGTTTCCCAGGTAAGCGTCGGCACGGTCGTCACTGCCAGCCAGAGTGATGCCCTGACGACGGTCAAGGAGCTGGATCCCATTTACGTCGACATGATCGACTCGAGCGCCAACCTGCTGCGCATCCGCAAGGCAATCGAGTCCGGCGCCCTCGCCCGCACGATCAAGGAAGGACAGGTCAAGCTCACTCTCGAGGACGGCAGCGTCTTCGACGAGATTGGAAGGCTGGAAGTGCCGCAGTTCAGCGTCAGCGAAACCACGGGCAGCTTCTCCATCCGCACGCGCATTGCCAATCCCAAGCACGTCTTGCTGCCGGGCATGTATGTACGGGCGACGGTCTCGCAGGGCACGGAAAAGGGTTACCTGGTGCCGCAGCTTGCCGGCAGCCGCGACCCATCCGGCAACCTTACGGCCAAGTTCCTCACCGAGGACAACACGGTCGATGAGCGGGTGCTCGCCACGACACGTGCCATCGGCAACAATTGGCTGGTTACCACAGGTATATCGGACGGCGACCGGTTGATCGTCGACGGCTTCCAGAGGATCACGACAGGGCAGAAGGCGAACCCCGTTCCGGTAACGGTCAACAGCGACGGGATCGTCGTGGAGGAGCAAGCCGGGCAGACATCGGATACTGATAGCACGGCTCCCGCCGGGGAGACGGCGAAGTAACCATGGCACTCTTCTTTATACATCGCCCGATCTTCGCCTGGGTCATCGCCATCACCATCATGCTTGGCGGCCTGCTGGCGATCACGACACTTTCAGTTTCCCAGTATCCCGAAATCGCGCCGACGACGGTGCGCATCACAGCCACCTACACAGGCGCGACGGCAGAAGCCATCGAGAATTCGGTCACGATCCCCATCGAGGAGGCGATGACAGGGCTCGACGACCTCACCTACATGACCTCGAGTTCGTCGACCGGCTCGGCATCGGTCTCGCTCACGTTCGGCGACAGCATCGATCCGGACATCGCCCAGGTCCAGGTGCAGAACAAGCTGCAACTCGTGGAGTCCCAACTTCCCGATACCGTCCGCCAGCTGGGCCTGACGGTGACGCGGTCGACGCAGAGCATCCTGATGGTCGGCACGCTGGTCTCGACCGACGGAAAGCGCAGTTCGCTGGAGCTCGCAAACATCCTGTCGGGTTCCGTCGAGGACCAGATCAAGCGGCTCGAAGGCGTGGGAGGCATCAATTCCTTCGGCTCCGGCTATGCCATGCGCATCTGGCTCGATCCACATAAGCTCAACCAGTATCAGTTGACGCCGAGCGACATCACCGCGGCCGTCGAAGCGCAGAACACGCAGGTGTCTGCCGGCTCCATCGGCGGGCAGCCTGCTGTCGAGGGCCAGCAACTCAACGCCACCGTGACCGCGCAGAGCCAGCTGAAGACGGTGCAGGAGTTCGAGAACATCATCCTCAAGACTGCGACGGGAGGCGACATCGTCCGCCTTTCCGACGTTGCGCGCGTGGAAATCGGACAGGAAACCTACGGCAGCAACTCGCGCTACAACGGCCTGCCCGCCGCCGGTTTCGGTATCAACCTCGCCACCGGAGCCAATGCGATCGACACCGCCGAGCGCGTGCGCGCGGCCATGGACTCGATCAAGAACACCTTCCCGGAGAATGTCGAGGTCTATTATCCCTACGACACCTCGCCGTTTGTGGAACTCTCGATCGAGAAGGTCGTGCACACGCTGATCGAGGCGATCGTGCTCGTCTTCCTCGTCCTGCTACTTTTCCTGCAGAACCTGCGGGCAACGCTCATCCCGACGATTGCCGTGCCGGTCGTGCTGCTCGGAACCTTCGGCGTCCTCGCCTTATTCGGCTATTCCATCAACACGCTCACCATGTTCGCAATGGTGCTGGCGATCGGTCTCCTCGTCGACGACGCCATCGTGGTGGTGGAAAACGTCGAGCGCATCATGAGCGAGGAGGGGCTGAGCCCCAAGGAAGCCACCATCAAGTCCATGGGCGAGATTACCGGCGCGCTGATCGGTATCGCGATGGTCCTGACCGCGGTCTTCATACCGATGGCCTTCTTCGGCGGCTCTGTAGGCGTGATCTACCGGCAGTTCTCGGTCACCATCGTCGCGGCGATGCTGCTGTCCGTGGTGGTGGCGATCGTGCTGACCCCTGCCCTGTGCGCAACGCTGCTGAAGAACGAGCACGGTAAGAAGAAGAACCGGGTCTTCAGGGCCTTCAATGATCTCTTTGCCCGCACGACGAACGGTTATGTCTCCACGGTCCGCACGCTACTCGGCCGCTCCCTCGCCGTGGCCATCGCCTTCGTGGCGGTCGGTGTTTCGACGTGGTGGCTCTACGACAGGCTGCCGACCTCCTTCATTCCCGAGGAGGATCAGGGCGTTCTGATGGTCATGATAACGCTTCCCGAAGGCGCCATGACCGAGCGCACCGAGGCAGTGGTCAAGACCGTCGAGAATCACTTCCTGACAGAGGAGAAGGATTCGGTCGAAAGCGTCTTTGCCGCTCTCGGCTTTGGCTTCGGCAGCAGCGGCCAGAATTCGGCCATGGCTTTCGTCCGGCTCAAGGACTTCTCCGTCCGCACCGGAGAGAACCAGACGGCGCAGGCAATCGCCGGCCGTGCCATGATGGCATTCTCCAAGATTCGCGATGCTCAGGTCTTTGCACTGTCTCCGCCATCCATGCCCGGTCTCGGCAACTCCAGTGGCTTCAGCATGTATCTCGTCGACACCGGCAAGAACGGCACGACGGCACTGAGAGAGGCTGCAAACACCCTTGCCAAGCAGGCCGAGGCAAGCGGAGAGATCAGCAGCTTCCGCGGCAATACCACCAGCCTGCAATCTCAGCTGAAGATCAACATCGACCAGGAAAAGGCGGGTGCGCTCGGAGTCGGCCTCACCTCCGTAAACGGCATGCTCTCGACGATCTTCGCCGGAACAGAGGTCAACGACTTCATCCTCAACAACGAGATCAGGCCGGTCAAGGTGCAGGCTGACGCTCCCTACCGCATGCAACCCGACGACATCATGCAGTGGTATGCACGCAACGACGATGGCGAGATGGTGCCCTTCTCCGCCTTTGCAACGACGAAGTGGGTGGAAGGCGCCCCGACGCTCGCCCGCTTCAACGGCAACAGCGCGGTGGAGCTCAACGGTTCGCCGGCTTCAGGGGTCAGTTCCGGCGATGCGATGGACCGCATGGCGGAACTGACTGCCGCCCTGCCGGGCGGATACGGGGCTTCCTGGTCTGGCATCTCCTACCAGGAGCGTCTGTCGGGATCGCAGGCACCGATGCTCTACGCCGTATCCATGCTGGTCGTATTCCTCTGCCTCGCGGCTCTCTACGAGAGTTGGTCGGTGCCGGTCGCAGTGATTCTCGCCGTCCCCGTCGGCATTCTCGGAGCGTTGCTTGCAGCCGGGCTCTTCTCGCAATCCAACGATGTGTATTTCAAAGTAGGGTTGCTGACGACCATCGGGCTTGCCGCCAAAAATGCAATTCTTATTGTAGAATTTGCAAAGGATAGGCAGGATGCTGGGCTGGGGATAATCGATTCGACACTGGAAGCCGCTAGATTGCGTCTCCGACCGATCATCATGACGTCACTCGCTTTCATATTGGGAGTGCTGCCGTTGGCGATCGCGACAGGGGCCGGATCTGCCGCGCAGAATGCGATCGGCATAGGCGTTCTAGGGGGAATGATTTCTGCAACACTTCTTGGAATATTTTTCGTCCCGTCGTTTTTCGTGCTTGTGCGCTCGATCTTCGGACGAAAGATGCGTAAAGAAAAAGTGAACTGATTGGTCACGGCGGCGCAGACGCCTGTCAGGGAATGGACATGAAAATCATCAAAGCAGCCTTACCGCTCACCCTTCTTCTCCTGTCCGGCTGTGTCGTCGGACCGGACTATCAGGCTCCCGATACGGCGCTTCCCGCAAAATTTTCGGAGAGCGGATCAAAGCCCACTCCGAATGTTACGCTGAACCCCTGGTGGGAAGCGTTCCGGGACAAGAAGCTGAATTCGTTGATTCAGCAGGGGATGAACGAAAACCTCAGCGTTCTGACCTCGCTTGAGCGGATCGTCGAAGCGCAGGCGAACGTCGTCGCCGCCGGTGCCGGCGCCCTACCGCAGATCAACGGCAGCGGCTCCGCAACGGCTTCCGGCGAAGACGGAAAACCGGTGAACGGCCATACCCAGACCAAACAGATGAACGCCGGCGTCGGCGCCTCATGGCTGCTTGATCTCTTCGGTCAGTACAGGCGCGCAGTCGAATCGGCCAACGCTTCACTCGATGCCGCCTATGCCGATGTGAATGTCACCCGCCTTGCCTACTTCTCGGATCTTGCCACCAGCTACATCGATCTTCGCTACTATCAGGAAGCCCTGGCACAGACCCGCGTCAGCCTGGCGTCCCGCAGGGAAACGCTGAAGCTGACCGAGGATATCCGTCAGGCAGGCGCTGCATCGAGCCTCGATGTCGTTCAGGCCGAGGGTCTCGTCAACCAGACACTCGCAGAGCTTCCGGCGCTGGAGATCGGCTACTATCAGGCCGCGAACCACATCGCGACGCTGCTTGGCCTTCCGGCGGCAACGATCACCAAGAGCCTCGAGAAGGGCGCCGGTCAGCCGGTTGCTCGCTACACGACCAAGACGGGCGTTCCCGCGGACCTCATCCGCAACCGTCCGGACATCCGCAAGTCGGAGCGCGAGCTGGCAGCCGCCACCGCAGCGATCGGCGTTGCGGAAGCCCAGCTCTTCCCGTCCCTCACGCTTGATGGCTCGATCGGCGCCCAGCGGCTCTTCACGAATGCCGTTACCGGCAACCTGACGAGCTGGGCCTTCGGGCCGAGCCTGACCGTGCCGATCTTCCAGGGCGGCGCCCTGCGTGCGCAGGTGGATATCAGCAAGTCGCAGGCACAGCAGCAGTACCTGGCCTGGAAGCAGACGGTTCTGAACGCGGTCGAAGAAGTGGAAGATGCGCAGGTCTCGATCAACCGCGCCATCCAGACCGTTGCAGCCCTCCGGAAGGTTGTCTCTTCCTACGAGGAAGCCCTGTCGCTCGCTCGTGAAAGCTACCGCGGTGGCGCGACGACGGTCCTCGATGTTCTCGACGCCGAACGCAACGTCGCAGACGGACGCCTGTCGCTTGCAGCCGCAATCCGCACGCAGGCCAGCAGCTTCGTTGCGCTGAACGTCGCCATCGGCGGCGCTGCGGACATTGGCTCCCCCAGCCTCGCATCGACCTCGCCCTCGCAGTAAGGTCACACGACGCCTAATTCTGCGTCCATTGAGCCCCGGGATCTTGATGATCACCGGGGCTTTTCGTTGCGTGCCTACGAATCGTTTCCGAAGAACGTTTCCAGTGCGTCGGCAGTGCGCTGGTAGTGCGCGCGAAGGGCTGCGACCGCGCCGAAAGCGTCGCGATCCAGCGCCAGTTGCAACAGGAGCCGGTGCTCGGCCGCGACGTCGCGCGCGCTGCCGGTCACGCTCACCGATATGCGGCGATAGCGATCGGCCCGAGTGAACAGGTTTGTGCAGACCTCCTGCAGGATGGGCGAGCCGCAGCCCGAGATCAGGGCATAGTGGAATGCCTGGTGCCGGTCTTCCCAGTCATCGCGCATCGCCGATGGCATGTCCTCGCGACCCTGCGGAATGCGCGCGAGCATGTGATGAGCGGCCACGAGCCTCGCCTCCCAGTCCTCCTCGCCCTTTTCAATCGACAGCCGCAAGGCCTCTCCCTCGCAGAGCTGACGGTTGGCCGTGATATCCCGCAGCTCGGCCAGAGAGAGCGAAGCCACCGTGTAGCCACGATGATCGTCCAGCGTCGTGAAGCCCTCGGCGGTGAGGCGAACGAGAGCTTCGCGCACCGGCGTGACGCTCATCACGCACAGTGCCTGTAGGTCGGCGAAGCGAAGCCTCTCTCCCGGGCGAAAGGCACCGGTACGGATATTGTCCCTGATCAGCGCATAGGCATCGCTGGCAAGCGTCCGGTTCGCTGTCTTCCTCGTTTCGGTCATCGGCGCCACCTGTTTTCGAAATTTTCCAGATTTTCGAAAATCGTTGACTCCTTGTAAAACTCGTGGAAGGTGAATCGCAATCGAAATCGAGGCTGGAGCCATTTTCGATCGCCTGAATTCGGTTTGGTCGACCGAAACGAGCTCCCGCTGAACACGTCTGAGGAGGACAACGCATGAAACTCGTTCGCTTTGGCGAACCGGGCTCGGAGAAGCCCGGGATTGTGGATGCCGAAGGCAAGATTCGCGACCTGTCCGGGATCGTCCCTGACATTTCCGGTGCTGTGCTCGGCCGCGCCTCGCTTGCCAAGCTGCAGTCCCTCGACACTGCTTCCCTGCCTCTTGCGCCTGATGGCGCGCGGCTCGGCGCCTGCGTGGGCCGCGTCGGCAACTTCATTGCGGTCGGCCTGAACTATGCCGACCATGCGGCCGAAAGCGGCATGGCGGTTCCGAGCGAACCCGTTCTCTTCAACAAGGCCCCCTCATGCGTCGTCGGCCCCGACGACACCGTGCTCATTCCGCGTGGCTCGGAGAAGACCGACTGGGAAGTCGAACTTGCCGTGGTGATCGGCGAGCGCGCATCCTACGTTTCCGAGGCCGAGGCGCTCGACTATGTAGCCGGCTATTGCGTATGCAACGACGTTTCCGAACGCGCCTACCAGCTGGAGCGCGGCGGTCAGTGGACCAAGGGCAAGGGCTGCCCGACATTCGGACCGCTCGGCCCCTGGCTCGTCACCGCCGACGAAGTCGATACTGGCGACCTCGCCATGAAGCTTTCCGTCAACGGTGAACTGGTCCAGAACGGCTCCACGAAGACCATGGTCTTCAACGTACCCTTCCTTGTCCACTACATTTCCCAGTTCATGGCGCTGGAACCGGGCGACGTCATCACCACCGGCACGCCTCCCGGCGTCGGCATGGGCATGAAACCGCCGCGCTACCTCAAGCCCGGCGACACGATGGAAGTCAGCATTGCCGGTCTCGGCACCCAGCGCCAGACGGTCGCCGCTGGCTGACCGGATTGCCAACTCGCCTTCGCCTCCTGCCGGCAATGCCGGCGGGGGCACCTGCCCTTATCGGCAGTTTCTTCAGGCCTTCTGGCAATACTTCGCCTGTTCGGGGTTGCCGGTCTCGTAGTCGCCCGGCTGGGGCGGCGCGATCGGCTTGAAGAGCGAACGATCCGGCTTCAGGTCGATCAGAGGCGTCCCGTCCAGGCAATCGAGGCCACGAACCATGAGGACGTTGCCTTCGATCTTCTCCAGAAGAACGATAGAGGTACCGATGGGATTGGGCCTCACCGGCGTGCGGAGTGCAAATGTCCCGTGGACTTTGCCACTGTTGGCCGGGCTCTGCAGCACCAGATCCCGGCGGGATTTGTCGAGCCAATAGAGGACTTCAAGTCGCTCGAACGCCTCCACGCCTTTGAGAGCCGGCACCCAGGGATCGAAGATCTCGATCTGGCAGAGCGGGCCGTCATGCCGCCCCTGGCGCGGGCAGAGCAGCCGTGATTCCCACGGTGTCCGTATTCGCCCGATGAAGGTGAGACCGGCGTCTTTCCCATCCGGCGGCGTCACGGCCACCTCGTTCTTGCGGATTTCGTTCTCGCGAACCATAGGCACTTCCTGAGTTGCGGACACATGCGCAGAGTGTGGCGCACTTGGTTTCCTCTGGCGATATATTTATTTGAACATATCCCTAGCCAACAAGCGGCTCACCGATATATTCATTGCAATATTTCGAGAGGGCAAGGGAGACGACTATGCCAATCAAACGCCGCAACTGGATGAAACTTGCAGTGGTGACGCTCGCCGCGACATGGGCCGGCCTCACGTTCGTCACCACTCCTGCAGCGGCCCAGGAGAAGATCACGGTGTTCGCGGCGGCCAGCCTCAAGAACGCCCTCGACGCGGCCAATGCGGAGTGGACGAAGCAGACCTCCAAAGAAGCGACAACCTCCTATGCGGCAAGTTCCGCGCTCGCCAAGCAGATCGAGGCAGGCGCCCCGGCCGACATCTTCATCTCTGCCGACCTAGCATGGATGGACTACGTGGCGGAACGGAAGCTGATCAAGGAAGATACCCGCGCAAACATGCTGGGCAACCGGATCGTGCTCGTCGCACCGAAGGACAAGGCCCAGTCGGTCGAAATCAAGGAGGGCTTTGACCTGGCCGGACTCGTCGGCGACGGGCGCCTTGCCATGGGCGCGGTCGATTCCGTCCCGGCAGGCAAGTACGGCAAGGCGGCGCTGGAAAAGCTCGGCGTCTGGTCGTCGGTCGAAGGCAAGGTCGCCGGCGCCGAAAGCGTTCGGGCGGCATTGGCGCTCGTATCACGCGGCGAGGCACCCTTCGGCATCGTCTATCAGACCGATGCGGCGGCCGATCCGGGCGTGGCGATCGTCGGCACCTTCCCCGAAAACAGTCATCCCCCGATCATCTACCCCATCGCGGTCCTGACCGAATCGAAGAACGCCGACGCAGCCGCCTATCTCGAGTTCCTCAAGTCTGCGGACACGGCTCATTTCTTCGAGGAGCAGGGCTTCACCATTCTCAAATGAGAGGTTAGCCTTTTTCGGGAACGACAGAATGCTTGCAACGCTGAGGTGACCGGGTGCCCGCAGAATTGGATTGGCTGAAACTCAGCGATGAGGAGTGGACGGCCATCCGCCTCAGCCTTCTTGTCTCAAGCGTTGCGATGCTGGCGAGCCTTCCGCTCGGAATACCGGTGGCTCTCGCGCTCGCGCGGGGCCGCTTCTGGGGAAAGTCTCTGCTCAACGGCATCGTCCACATGCCGTTGATCCTCCCACCGGTCGTGACCGGCTTCATCCTGCTCGTCCTTTTCGGAAAGCGCGGGCCGATCGGCGCCTTCCTCGATGAGCACTTTGGGATCGTATTCTCCTTTCGCTGGACCGGCGCCGCACTCGCCTGCGCGGTCATGGGCTTCCCCTGATGGTCCGCTCGATACGTCTCTCCATCGAGGCGGTCGACCGCAAGCTGGAGGAAGCGGCGGGAACGCTGGGGGCAAGCCCCCTGTGGGTGTTTTTCACTGTCACCCTGCCCCTGACGCTGCCGGGCGTTCTCGCCGGGATGATCCTCTCCTTCGCCAAGGCGATGGGTGAGTTCGGTGCGACCATTACCTTCGTGTCGAACATCCCCGGCGAAACCCAGACCCTCTCCGCCGCGATCTACACCTTCACGCAGGTTCCCGGGGCGACGCCGGAGCCATGCGCCTGACGATCGTTGCCGTGGCCATATCGATGGCCGCACTGCTCGCATCCGAATTCATCGCCCATGCGATCGGCAGGAAGGTCAATTTCGAATGACACTGCTGGTGGAAATCAGACATCGTCTGGGCGCCTTCACGCTCGACGCTTCCTTTCTGTCGAGCCGCGGCGTGACCGCGCTCTTCGGCCGTTCCGGATCTGGCAAGACTTCGCTGATACGCGCCATCGCCGGGCTTTCCACCCCGGACGAAGGCCGCATCGCGCTCGACGGCGACGTGCTGCTCGATACCGCGCGCAAGATCCGCGTGCCCATGCATCGGCGCCGCTTCGGATACGTATTTCAGGAGCCCCGCCTCTTTCCGCACCTGACCGTACGGCAAAATCTGAATTATGGGCGCTGGTTCTCTCCGCGTGGCGCTCGAAAGGCCGATCTCGGCCAGATCGTGACGCTTCTAGGGATTTCCGCGCTGTTGGATCGCCGACCGGCCAATCTTTCGGGTGGGGAGAAGCAACGCGTCGCGATCGGCAGGGCGCTACTGTCCTCGCCGCGCATGCTGTTGATGGATGAGCCGCTGGCCGCGCTTGACGAAGCCCGCAAGGCAGAAATCCTTCCCTATCTCGAAAAGCTCCGCGACGAGACGAACATACCGATCATCTACGTCAGCCACTCCGTCGCCGAGGTCGCGCGGCTGGCGGACCGCGTCGTTCTGATGAACGATGGCCGGATCGAGGCGATAGGCGCCGCATCCGAGATCCTCAGCGGCCCCTCGATAGTGCTCGCCGCTGATCGACGGGAAGCGGGTAGCGTTCTTGCAGGCACCGTGACCCGCTTCGATACGAACCATCGGCTGGCTATCGTCCAGCTGAAAAATCGCGAGCTCGTCATTCCCAATGTGCATGCGGAGATCGGGAATGCCGTTCGCCTGCATATCCCCGCCCGCGACGTGATGCTCTCGACTGTCAGTCCGGAGGGGATTAGTGCGCTCAACATCCTCGAAGGAACGATCGCAGCCATAGCCGAGGATGGCGATGGAATGGCCAATGTTCGCGTTGACTGCGGGGGCGACGCCATTACCGCCCGCATAACGGTGCTCTCCGTCGAGAAGCTGAAACTGGCGCCGGCAAAGCCGGTCTTCGCGATCGTCAAGACCGTCGCGCTGGAAGCGCACTGAGCGCTCGCGCTGGCCTTTCCGTCAAGACTGGCGTTGCAACGCGTATTGCAGCGGTAGCTTGTCGTGCCTGGTCACAAGCGGAATGACCATGATGGTCGCCATGAGCGCGACGATCAGGACGACGCCGAGATTTATGCTTCGCGATTTCATTGCCCATCCTTCGCCGATTCGCATCATCGAATATGAGGATGCTTGCTGACACCGAGCTGAACAAGAGGCAATTCCAGCTCCTCCGGCATTCAGTAACGCCCTGGACACCGACGTTTTGCCCGGTAGTAGGCGCCCAACCAACCCACCTTTCAGGTTCCTGTCAGGAAATCGGACGAGTTTCCGAGGACCGCAGCAGAGTCCCGCGTCGCTGCGACAGCTGATCCATGCGTGCGCCCGCGGCAAGCCAGCCCCTGCGCATCCGCGGGCCGAAAGGAATGTACGGTGCACTTGGACGCTCGTTCTCCAGCCCGGCCGCGCTGGTCCCGACCCAGGATCGGCAGCGTGACCCTGAGCATTGCCGTCGCTCTCTATGTGCTCGCTGCGACCAACCTCAGCTTCTGGGAGAAGGCCTGGTTCTATCTCGAGGGCCAGCCCCTTGCGCTTGCCCTGCTGGCAACGGGCATCGTGACGGCCTTCGTCGCGATGTTCGTCACCGTTTCCGTCAAGTACCTCATCAAGCCGCTGTTCATCGTCCTTGTACTCGCCAGCGCGGCGGGCGCCTGGTTCACGGACCGCTTCGGCGTGATCATCGATCCTGAAATGATCCGCAATGCCGCCGAAACGACGTCGGCGGAGGCCGGTCACCTCATCACGCCGGGCTTCCTCTGGCACATGGCCATCTTCGGTCTCTTGCCGTCCGCGCTCATCGCGTCGGTGAGGATCGTCCACCGGTCGTTTCCGCAGAAGGTCAAGTGGAACCTCGCGGTCATCCTGCCCTGCCTCGCCGTGTTCGCCATTGCGGGACTGTCTCAGGCCAGCACCTTTGCTTCGGTGAGCCGCGAGCACAGGGACTGGTTCGCCACGCTCAATCCAGTGGTGCCGATCTCAAGCGTCATCAGATACCTCGGTTACCGTGAGGCCGAACGCCATCTTGTTGTGAAGGAGTTGGGAACCGACGCGCACCTGACTTCGCCGGTCGCAAGTTCGCGCAAGCCCCGGGTGACGATCATCGTCGCGGGCGAAACCGCTCGGGCGGAGAATTTCTCTCTTGGTGGATATGGCCGGCTGACCAATCCCGAGCTTGCCGGAAAGGATATCGTCTATTTTCCCAACACGACGAGCTGCGGCACGGCGACTGCGGTGTCCATTCCCTGCATGTTCTCCGTCTATCCGCGAGCAAGCTACTCCCACCGCAAGGGTCTCGAGACGGAGACGCTTCTGGACGTCCTGTCGCATGCCGGCGTTCACGCGGAATGGTGGGACAACAATACCGGCAGCAAGGGCGTCGCGGACCGGGTGACCTACGTCTCCATGCCCGACCTCAACGATCCCCGCTTCTGCCGTGACAACGAATGCGAGGACGGCATCCTGCTGGACCGGCTCGACGGCTGGCTGGACGGAATCAAGCAGGATTCCGTGCTGGTTCTCCACCAGATGGGCAGCCACGGCCCGGCCTATTACCTGCGCTATCCCGAGGCCTACCGGCGTTTCACGCCCGAGTGCCGCAGCGCAGAATTCTCGAAGTGCAGCAGGGAAGAAATCGTCAACGCCTACGACAACACGATTCTCTATACCGATCACGTTCTGGCGACGATCATCGAGAAGCTGCAGGCGCGGGAGGACCACCTGTCGCCATCGATGATCTACATGTCGGATCACGGCGAATCTCTCGGGGAATTCGGGCTTTACCTCCATGGCGCACCGTACATGATCGCGCCGTCGCAGCAGACTCATGTCCCCTTTTTGCTCTGGCTGGGCAAGGACATGCAGGCCTCCGTGGATGTTTCCTGCCTCGCTGCCAAATCCGGGGCTGATTACTCTCACGACAATCTGTTCCACACCGTCCTCGGCATGGCGGACGTCGAGACGACGGTCCGCGACACGAGGCTGGACGTACTCTCGTCCTGCCGGCGCAACGTGTCCTCATGACTGAAGTTTCATCGCTGCCTCCACGCAAGCTCACAGGTCTTGCCCATCTCCAGGCGGCCCTCGGCTACTCATTGGGCGGCGCCACGCGCCTCACGAAAGAGGCGGCCTTCCGCCAGGAGATCCTGTCCTATGCGGCGGCCCTTCTCCTCTTTGCGGCATGAGGAGCGACGGTCAGTGACTACATCATGCTGACGATCCTTTTCGGGCTTCTGATCGCGATCGAGGCGCTCAACACCGCGATCGAGGAGATCGTCGACCGCATTTCTCCGGAGATTTCGCTGACCGGCCGGCATGCCAAGGATCTTGGCTCCTTCGCGGTCTTCTGCCTGCTTGCCGCCAACGGAACCTTCGTTGCGTTCACCGTGCTGATGGCAGCGTTGCGCTGGTGACGCGGACCGGAAAAGCGAACGCCGCGCGATCATGGATCGGCGGCGTTCCGGTGTCTGCGTCTTTGTACCAATTCTCAGGCTACATCGCCAACATCAGGCTTGCGCTTTGAGCCGCTGACCATGGCCGCGACGAGGTTCTCCCGGTGACGTACGCTTTCGTAGGCCACGCCGCAGAGATGCAGCGCGACGCAACCGAGCAGGACATTGGCCAGGGTTTCGTGAAGATTCTCGACCCACTCGACGCCCCAATAGGTGTCCGTCGTCTGCATCCAGCCGGTCAGCGAAAGTGCTGCCATCATGGCAATGAGAACGATGACCATGATGCCACCCAGCGGATTGTGGCCGATGTAGCGCGGCTCGCGTTTGCGAACCATCGCAGCCGCATAGGCGACCACCATACCGGGGCTGCGAACAAACTGCCGGAACCGGGCGTAGCGTGATCCCACAAGGCCCATCAGCAGCCGCGAGGCGACAAGTGCGCCGGCGGCATAGCCGGCGAACTCGTGCATGTCGCGAAGTTCGTCGGCCGTGAGCCACGCCACGACGAAGGTTCCGGCAAGGCCCCAATGAAACATCCGGACGTAGGGATCCCAGACTTTCACGGTAGCGCCCATGGCTCAATCCTCGATTTTGGTCTCGACCGCGTCGAGGCTCTTCGGATTGAAATAGGCCTCCACCTTCTCGCCCTTGGCATTGATCGCATAGGCCTCGTAGCAGCCGTCTTCGCTCTTGATCGAGCGGACCTTCCAGCCCTCTTTTTCGAGGTTGGATTTCAGCGCCTCGCGCGGCTGCCAGTTCGAAAGGGGCTCATCGCATTTTTCGGCCGCGAATACGGCACCGGCGAGAGCGGCGTTGATGGTGAGAGCTGCAAGCAAAACCTTCATTGGGTTTCTCCGATTTGGTTGAAGACACCGCATTTCTGGGAGCCGAAACTGACGGCCGCCTGAACGGCGACGAAAGAATTTCACTCGCCTTGCATCCCTGTTTTCAGCTCCCTGTCAGCTTTTCCGGTCACGCGGGCGATGCTTCGCATGGTCGATAGAGTTTGACCGCCGGACGAAGAGAAAGGATAAAGCGTGAAGCGATTCCGCCAAACTGGCACGCGAAGCGAGCACGGATTGAGAGTTCTGCTGGTCGAAGATGATGCGATCCTTGGCGAAGCCGTGCGTGACCACGTCGCGGCTGGTGACCATGCGGTGGACTGGATGCAGCGGCTCGACGATGCGAGGGGCTCGCTGCGCGCAGTCAACTACGGCCTCATCCTCCTGGACCTTCGCCTACCGGATGGCAGCGGCATCGGCCTGCTGCGCGAGCTTCGCGCCAGCGGCAACCTCGCACCCGTCATCATTCTCACGGCCCACGACCAGATATCCGACCGCATCGAAGGTCTCAACAGCGGCGCGGACGACTACCTCGTGAAGCCGTTCAATCTCGATGAGCTGACCGCGCGCATGCTTGCCGTCACGCGCAGGTATGGCGGCAACCCGGTCCCGGTCATCCGCCTTGGCGATCTGGAGATCAATTCCGTCGATCGGCGCGTTACGGCCGAGGGCAAGGAGGTGACCTTGTCCGGCCGGGAATGGGCCGTGCTCGACAAGCTGATCTCCCGTCCCGGCGCCATTGTTTCCAAGGCGCAGATAGAGGAAGCGCTCTATGCCTTCGGCTCCGAGATCGAAAGCAATACAGTGGAGGTCTATGTCAGCCGCCTGCGCAAGAAGCTGGGCAGGCATCACCTCGTGACCGTGCGCGGCGTCGGCTACAGGATGGACGGCAACGCATGAAGGACCGCAGCATGACGCGCCAGCTCATTCTCTGGCTTGCAGCGGCGATCACGGCCTTCTGGCTGCTTGCCACCGGACTCGGCGTCCTGGTCATGCAGGATGAATTCGGGGAGATCTTCGACAGTTCGCTACAGGAAACTGCCGAGCGGCTGATGCCGCTGGTGATTGACGATCTCTTCCAGCGCGAGGGGCTACAGGCACCGCGCCGGCTGGAGGGGACGGCTGCCACGGAGGCCGAAGAAAAGTACCTGACCTACCAGGTGCGCAATGCCGAAGGCCATGTGCTCCTGCATTCGCACGACGAAACCGCCGCCCCCTTCCCCGCACCGCTGAAGCAGGGCTTCTGGGAGAACGAGGCCTATCGCATTTACACGGTCTCGGCCGTCGACGGTACGGTGTTCGTGCAGGTGGCCGACAGGATGGCGCATCGCCACGAAGCCGCGATGGAAGGTGGGCTCGCTCTCTTTCTGCCCATCTTTCTACTGGTGCCGCTGAGCATCCTCGTTGTCTGGCTGATCGTCCGGCGGATGATTGCGCCCATCAACGATCTTCGCCAGGCGATCGCAAGGAAGGACAGCGGAAATCTCGAGCCGATTGAGTTCGAAACGCTGCCGCGGGAGCTGCGTCCGATCGGCCGCTCGGTGAACCGCCTTCTTTCACGCCTGCGCGCCGCGTTCGACGCCGAGCGGGAGTTCACTGCCAACAGCGCACACGAACTGAGAACTCCGATCGCCGGCGCGCTCGCCCAGACCCAACTGCTGATCGCCGAACTGCGTTCCGGCCCGGCGAAGACACGGGCGCGGCAGATCGAGGCCTCGCTCGCCAATCTCGGGCGCCTCGCCGAGAAGCTGCTGCAACTCGCCCGGGCCGAGGCGGGGATCGGGACCATCGATGATCCAGTCGATCTCGCATCCGTTCTCGAACTGGTCGTCAATGATTTCGAGCGGAGTGCATCCGCGCCCGGACGAATCCGCTACCAACGCGATCCCGGGACGACCCTCGTGCGGCCGGTGAGCCAGGACGCGTTCGCCATCGTCGTCCGCAACCTGATCGAGAATGCCCTCGTGCACGGGAAACCTGACGAGCCCGTCGAGATCCGTCTTGAGAGAAACGGCATGCTCCGCGTCATCAATGGCGCCGCCCCACTGACGGAGGCCGAACTCCAGGCTTTCCGTCAGCGTTTCGCCAGGGGCAAGACGGGATCGCCGGGCTCGGGGCTCGGCCTTTCGATCGCAGAGCGGCTGGCGCACCAGATGAACGGTCGCCTGGAGCTTTTCTCTCCGGTCGCCGGTCGCAACGACGGTTTCGAAGCCCGTTTCACGCTCGACGATTGAAACCCGCCGCGCAACGCGCCATTTTCGGGTGGGAATAGCAATAAGGAACGCTTACTCGTTGTTTCGCGCATCTCATGCGGGAACAATCGGCTCGACTGAGCAACGCAAATCGCTCGAAGCGGGACGCAATCGGGCTGGAACTGGAGGGAAAGGGCAGCAGATGAGAAAGGCAATCATCGCAGCCGCGTGCATCACGAGCTTGGCCGCCTGCACCAGCTACGCGCCGGTCGAACCCATACCGGGCAGCATCACTTATGGTGGCCAGCCACGCACCAAGCTGACGAAGTCGCCCGTCGGGAGCCGCTTCGAGCACCAGTTTATTACCGACATGGGCGGCATGGCCTTCGAAACCTATGTGATACAGCCCGATCGATCGCTGTTGCTGGTCAACCGCTACATCGTCGACAGCTGGCCCCCTGACAGAGGTAGCCGGTAAGATCACCAGCCACTGACCGAAATGTGGAATGCTTTCAGTCGCAGTATCCGTCGCGAAACTCCGACTGTTGCAAATGATGTCCGCCTTGCGGAACGGGGAAATCAGGCCCTCGGAATTATCGTGATCAGGCATTCATCATGTGTATCCAGCCCAGCCCTCGCGCACTGAGGGCTGGTCAGGTTGAAAAAGAACACGTCCGAGCCCCTCCCCCAAGGCCGGATATTTCGCGCGAACGGACCCGCATCGTTCAGCATGACATCGGCAGGAAAAGCTCGGGCGCGGCCGGGCACATGTTCGGGCCTGACAACGATGTAGCGGGGCAGGAAATCTTCCTTGCGCAGTACTCTGGCGGAAAACGTCACCCTGTCCTGCCCCATCCAGTCAACTCCCTCGGTTACCGCCGCAAACTCAACGTTTCGCGACGGGTGTGCGCGCAGAATGCTTCACGAAGATACTTGCAGCAAGATGACCCGGTGGAGTCCGTACCACGATGCCGCTCAGGACATGATGACGAAGTCTTGGCCGCTTCGCGTGTCGGGGTGAAGCGGGACATCGGTCAGGACAAGCATCATGCCGGGGTGCATGTGCTTCTGCAGAGCCGCGAGGAATTCCGGATCCGCCTGCACCTGCTGGAGCAAGCCTTCCTCTTTCGAGATGTCATCGTCCGCGTCGTGCGAGTAGCTTACGACGAACCAGGACATGCCCTTCTGGTCGTCATGCGGACCGCGAAGAACGAAAACGTGTGACCCCGTGGGCGTCTTGCCCGTGAAACTCATCGTGCCTTCTGCGATCTCGGCGCCGTTCTCGAGGAGAACGATCTGCCTGTCTGCAAAGGAACCAATGGCCGAGGCGACCGGCTGCTTCTCCGCTTCCGCCCAGTCCTGCGGCGGCTTCTTGCCGTCGAGCGACGAGACCACGTCATTGAACTCGGACTCGGTATAGCCGGCCAGAACCATGCCGGGATGCTGGAGCTCCCAGGGATCGGTCGCGGCTCCCGCGATGATGACGGGCGTACCGAGATGAGTGATCTCGAAGAGTTTCGCCGAGAAGTCGAGCGGGAGCCGGACACAGCCGTGCGAGGCCGGATAACCCGGCAGGTTACCCGCGTGAAGGGCGACGCCGGACCACGTCAGCCGGTTCATGTTGGGCATGGATGCGTCGTCATAGGTGCTCGAATGGTGGTTCTTGTCCTTCTGGAGAATGACGAAGACACCGGTCGGCGTCTCATGTCCGGGCTTGCCGCTGGAGCAGGTCGAAACTGCGATGCGAATGCCGTTTCTGTAGACATGGACAAGCTGTTCGGGCAGCGAAACGACGACGGCCAATGGTCCCGTCATCTGCCTATCCGGGTGCCAGGTAAATTCACCCGGCTTGAGATCGGAGATCTCCTTCACGACCTCCGTCGAGCCGACCTCCCAGGCTACGAGGGCGAAGGTAAGGGACAGTCCCCCGGCGAGAACGGTTCTGCGGCGAACGCCTGGTTCGTCTACCTCTTCATTCATGGCATCCCCTCCGTTGTCGGGCGGCCCCGCGACAGCGTCGGCGGAAGCTCGGTTCTCTCGTTGAAATCGCAATCGCCAGGTACTGCTTCCTCAGCCGTTTCCGGAGGAAGACGTTACGTGTCCGGCACCTGTTCGGGCATGAAGGGTACGGTCAACGCATAGCCCACATCGACTTTTCGCCGGCCATGACCGATGTCCGACAGAATAGCGCGGATCCGCTCCGCTGCCCGCCCGTCGAAGACACCCGCCGAGAACGCCGAAGCGGCCCACTGCGTATCGTACCGTGCAACGATTGCCGCCGGGTCGCGGCCGGCCTGATCGAGCAGGTCCGACATTTCCAATGCGTTGCGCACGACGGGGATCCGCAGCGAGTCCCATACCTGGTCGAACTCCATGTATTTGGCGCTGACGGCGATCTTTCCGGACAGTGCCGCCTCCAGCAACATGGTGCTGTTCACGGAAACGAGCACATCGCTGACCTCGATCGTCTCATGCGGTGTGAGGAGGTAGAGGCTGGAATCGTCTATCGTGGCACCGTCGCTGTCGTGGATGTAGGCGATCGTTTCGGATGCAAGCACCTGATCCTTCGAAGGCGGGGTTCTGATGAT
Source organism: Sinorhizobium sp. BG8 (assembly GCF_016864555.1). Classification (NCBI taxonomy): domain Bacteria; kingdom Pseudomonadati; phylum Pseudomonadota; class Alphaproteobacteria; order Hyphomicrobiales; family Rhizobiaceae; genus Sinorhizobium; species Sinorhizobium sp. BG8. Next base: position 4,299,677 of record NZ_CP044011.1, read on the forward strand.
GATCTGGTAGCCCTTCTCCAGCCCGGTCTGGACGAGGTCGCGGATCGACCGGTTCTGCGCCTCGCGAGCGGCCTGCATGTCGAACTGGCTATCGAGAGGCTGGACCGCGAAGGTTGCGATGGGTTTCCCTGGATCGAGCCCGAGCACCTCCACTGCATCCCTTCGACCGGCGTCGCGAATGCGATCCGTATAGTCGAACTTGGGAGCTCCGACCTTGACGATGCGCTCGGCGGGATAGCCTCTTTCCAGGAAGATCCTCTCCTGCAGGTCGCCCCAGGCAAGGATCAGATCGCAGGCGGGCGTGTTTATGCCGAGCACAGGATGTGTGTAGTACATGCTCTTCTTGGCAAACACGGACTCGTGGGGAACCAGGACGGTTGGAATTCTCAGCTGGGCAGCCGCATAGACGACATGGCGTATGAAAGGCTGCCAGTCGAAGGTAGCGATCAGGAACTTCGCCTGGTTCTTGTACGGTGACAGCTTGTGCATCACCATCCGGCGATAGGTCTCAGGATACTTCGCCGCGAACCTCAGCGCCTCCACCCTCTTGGCCTTGGACTCTACGTCCTTGAGGATCCGCAAATCGGCCAGCACATACTCATCCTCGCTGACCAGCGAGTGAACCAGCGCATCCGTGTGCTCGGGTATCCAGGACTGATAGAGGCCGATCGGCAATTCGGTGGCGGGAACCTGCACGCCATGGTTGGAAGCAAACCAGGAAGGAAGCGCTGATGGCTTGGAACTCGCCTTCGACTTGTCGCCGGGACCCTTGCCTTCCGCATGTTTGGAGGGGGACCATCCCGTTGTTCGTCCGATCAGTCTCTTGGTCCATTTTGGGAGAGATGCTTTCACTCTGACCTCCCTCGATCGATGTGCTGATGGCGCCTCATAGCGATGAGACGGTGAGTTGATGCCCCTATGCCCTCATCCGATCCGCAATGCCTGCCGGTACCCTGGTGGCTTCAGTCTTAGCTCATTCGCTGCGGCTGCCGGCCTGCGTGCTGTCAGGCGGCTCTGGCGATTCTGCCTCGGTGTCTTCGTTGGAACGCAACTCTGTGGAGTATCCAACCATCCTTCCGTCGAAGGCTTCAGAGCAGCCTGGAGGGAAGAATTTCGCTAAACGATCTACGTCGCCTGAATCGTAGTCAAGTTCTGGAAGCACTATGGGGTGCTTTCTTACGATGACGCTCACATTGTAGTTATAGTTCATTACTACTGCGTCGGAACAGTCGTTGCCAGATATAATGAGTTGATAAAGCAACAACCCTGCATTCCATAGTGACAGGTGACCTCCGACCACCGCATGTTTCAATGGTGGCACAGTAATGGCAAGCCATCCGTCCGGCGCCAGAAGCGACAGGCAGCGCACGAGAAAGGCGTTCGCATTGGGCTGGTGTTCGAGTACATGGCTACACCAGACGAGGTCGTATTGCCCTGGATCCTCGAGCTTCATGAAGTCACCGACGGTCCGCCGCACGCTATCCATGCTGTCCAGTCCCTGCAGGACCTTCGACTTGTGGACATACACCGAACGCCCGAAGTCCACGCAGTGCACCTTCTTGCCCGCCTTCGCGAACACGAGGGCGTGCTCGCCTCCGCCCGAGCCGACATCGAGCACATTCTCGATGTTCGGTTGCGACATTATGTAAGCGAGGGCCGCGCCGGCGCGCATCGATGCGAACGGATCGCCCGCCTGAAGCAGCCAGTGAACGGTTTCCCGCTCCCTCTCGACCTCCTGATTCCGTTTCTTTGCGAGCGCAAGATCCAGAATTTTCTTCGCCTCTTGAAGTTGTCCGGTCTGAAGGAGCAACCTCCCATAGAAAACGAGATCGTCGAATGATGATCTTTCACCTGCCTTGAACAATGCAACGATCATTGCTGCCTGATCAGATTTTTCCTCTTTCAGGAGAGACTTGATCCTTGTAGCGGCTTCTTTTTTGACGCTTGCTTCCGACATGATCGCTATTCTTTCCAAGAGCGGCATTTTGTCGTTGTTCTACTGAACCGATCGCAGAATAGGTTAAAGAACGAATTGAGCAAACCCCTCGCCGGATCCGACGGCAGTTTCGAGGTCGGAGATCGAAATCTCCGGCTCAACTGCCCCGCCCCGCTGCCATTCATTCCGCCTGTCGGGACCGTCGAGCCGGCCAACGTCTGCGTCCGGAATCCGCCTCGATTTTGTCGCGATCCTGTGGGACTGCGTGCGTGACACGCGCCATTTCATTTTCTGTCCAGGGCAATTGCCGCCCCGGTTCTGCGTCGTTCGAACAAAAGGCTATTTGATGTTTCCCGTTGCGATACCGCTCGTCGCCCTTGCAATGGCAGCTGCCGGCTTCGGCGAAGTCAATGCGCGGCTGAGGCGCGTCACCGACTTCCCGACCTATCACGCTGACAACCAGATCGGATACATTCCCAGCCCCAACCAGGCGGGGTCTTTCCAGGGTCGTGGCCAATGGGCCTTCAACGAGCTGAGCATGGGAACGGACGAGCCTTTCGCCCCAAGCGGGAAGCAGGACGTTCTTCTCATCGGAGACAGCATCGTCTTCGGCCGGCTGACCATGGAGCATCATCAAAGGCTCGCGGGCAGGCTCAACAAGATTTCGGGACAGAAGGTGTGGCCGATCAGCGCCGGAAGCTGGTCTCTCCAGAATGAAGTGCAGTACCTCCAGGATCATCCGAACGTCGTGGCAGGTGTGGACAAGATCGTCTTCATCCTGAACAGCAACGACTTCGTGGGCCCTTCCTCGTGGAGATCCGAGGAACACAGGCCGACAAAGCGGCCGATTTCGGCCTTGTGGTACATGCTGGAGAACCGCGAACGCAAACCGCTTCCACAGGTGCCGCCGGAGTTCAAGGTAAAGCCGAAGGATGCCCTGGGCGAGCTCGCCGCCCTCCTCTCTACGACTGAAATCCCCGTCGACGTCTGGTTTCATCCGAAAAAGAGCGAGCTTGGAAATCCCGGGCAACTCCAGAAGCATGCGGACAATCTGCACCAGAGGCTCGGGGATCGCGTCAGGATCTTCCACGTCGCAGATATTCGCGGATGGTCGAAGAAAGCCTACTCGGATGGCATTCATCCGAACAGCAGGGGCTACGCCTTGATGTCGCGAGGCATCGCGGCGACGTTGTGAGGCTCGCGGAAGGCACCGCGCATACCTTCCGCATCAATTTTCTCCCTGAGATCCTAAGGATCCAGCGCTCCGTTGCGGCCGCGACAGACAAACAGCGACCTGTCCGGAATTCCCCGTACGCACCGGCCGAGGCACATCACCCCCTACCCCGATTGTCCTGCCGGCGAACAGGCGACCCGAAGGTCGCCTGTCACGTTTCAGGTCCCGACGCATGCGTTCCGAAAGCAGTCACCGTTTCCGGCGTTAACGCATGCGCAAGTACCAGGAGCCAAAGCGTGGATGGCTAGTTCGAAGATCAAGGCACGCTTCAGTTGCCTGGCTTGTTCTTGATGGCTGCATCAATCTGCCTCTTCACGGCATCCAGGTTGAAGGAGGCTGGATCCTGCATCGGCGGGTAGTCAACCGCCGTCAGCGCCAGTTTGGCGACTTCCTGCTGGACACTGACGAACCGCCAGAACTCGCGAGCGAAAAAGTCGTTCATGTATCCGCCACCGAGATCATTGAGGCTCTGCTCTCCGATCGATGGTGTCCGCTCGAATGGATCCTGGCGGATGTTGACCATGGTGGGCATGTCCGTCGTCAGCTTGGCTCCGGGCCAACCCTGCGGCTGCTGGAAGAACTGGAACTTGAAGTTGTCGATGCGAACAGCACCGAGCGCGGGGCCGCCGAAATAGAAGAATTCATGCCGCGCAGACGGTCCTTTGCCCTCAAGCAGGTCCAACTGGTTGTAGCCGTCGAGATGGTTCTTGTACGACCGGTCACCCAACGTCACGCCCTTCAAAAGCTGATCTGTGATTTCGGGGTTGCCGGCTGCCGCCACGAGCGTGGGGAACCAATCCAGGGCAGAGAAAATGCCATTCTCGACCGCGCCCGCCTTGACCTTTCCAGGCCAGCGGATGATTGCGGGCGCACGGAAGCCACCCTCCATCACGGTACCCTTCGTCCCTTTGAACGGAGTCATGCCGCCATCGGGCCAGGTGAACACTTCCGCCCCGTTGTCGGTGGTGAAGACGACAATGGTGTTGTCTTTTTGACCCGCATCCTCCACGCATTTCAGGAGCGCGCCGACGTTGTCGTCAAGCTGCGCCATGCCGGCTTCCTCGAGACCAAAGTTGGTCTCGCTGTTCATCAGCGCCTGGTACTTCGGCGAAAGGAAGGTCCAGACGTGCATGCGCGTCGTGTTGTGCCAGACAAAGAACGGTTTGCCATCCGTCTTCGCCTTGTCCATGAAGTCACACGAAGCCTTGGACAAGACTTCGTCGAACGTGCCCATGTCGTACTTGGCCTTGGGCATGATGTCATGCATGTTCGGCACGTTGGTCATGTCGGCGTAGGGTGCCAGTGGACCTTCGTCCACGATCCGCTGCTTGCCGATCTTGCCCCAGCGCGGCTGTTCTGTCGTGTCGTCCGTATCCGTTGCGAAGGTGTGCACCACATTGCGAGGCCCGACCTTGTCCCGGTAGGACTGGTCATTCGGGAACGAATACCAGTAGGGGTCGGACATGGCATCGAGGTGATACAGGTATCCGAAGAACTCATCGAAGCCATGCAGCGTCGGCAGGAACTTGTTCAGATCGCCTAGATGGTTCTTGCCGAACTGGCCCGTGGCGTAGCCCTCGGCCCTGAGCGCAGTCGCCATGGTTGCGGCCTTGTCAGGCATGCCGACGTCCGCGCCCGCCTGACCGACAGTCGTCAGGCCGGTGCGCAATGGGATTTCGCCAGTAATGAAGCTTGCCCTCCCCGCAGTACAGCTTGCCTCCGCATAGTAGTCGGTGAACATCATGCCCTCGGAGGCAAGCTTGTCGAGGTTCGGCGTCTTGCCCGACATGATCCCCCGGTGATAGGCGCCAATGTTGAACCAGCCAACATCGTCACCCATGATGACCAGGATGTTGGGCTTGGCCTGTTCCTGCGCTTGGACCATTGTCGTGCTGCACAGAAGGTTGACGGCAACGGCCATCGCCGCTGCAACACATGTTGATGTTTTCATGTCACTCTTCCTCCCTCGGAACAACCGTTGCAAATAACTGCCAGGCTGCTTTCGGATGGGCACAGGTTAGCGTGACCCGCCGGGACCAAAACGACGTGAAGCGGCACTCGTGCCGTCATCCTGCGATTTCACATTGGTATGGGAAATTGGCCCTATCGTTGCCGGGCAACGAGGCGATGGTTGTCGTCCTCGACTACCCGCGCAACAGTTTACCTCATGTGGTGTCGAAGCGATACGGTGCTTATCGATGAGTGCATCATGCAGGTGTGTTTCGATGCACTGCGCAGGCGCGTTGGGTGGGATCCAAGGCTTTCTCCGCGCCAGACAGCCGTGGTCAAGAACTGTCCAGCAGGTCAAAGGTGGTTGAATTCCCGCCACGAGAACCAAGAGGCGGCGATCGCGAGCATCGTCCAAATAGCGATGACAGCCATGGGTCCGAAACGGCTGGTTGGTCGCCGTTTCTTTTCGGCGAGCGCTCGGAAGTCGGACATGAGCGGTCCTGGTATCAGACGGACAGCAAGAAGTATCCCGAGTGGCAGGATCAGACGATCGTCCAGATAGCCGATTGCAGATCTTGATCGTCCGCCAAACTGGCGCGGGCTGCAGTCAAACAAGCTGAAAGCTGTACTCCCGGCAGGGCCTTGAAAAAATGGTAGCGGAGGAGGGATTCGAACCCCCGACACAAGGATTATGATTCCTCTGCTCTAACCTACTGAGCTACTCCGCCGCCGGGCGGGACTGGAAAACCTGCTCGTTTTCCGTCCGGGTGGGCGGCTTATAAGGTGCCCTTCCCCAAAGTGTCAAGCGCTGTGCGGACAAAAAACGCGTTGTCTGCAAACGCCTCGAAAATCTCGCGATTCATGCGGCCGCAGGGGCTGCAAGAATGCGTTTCAGGGCCGTTTCGGCCGCCTCTTCGCGCTCGGAGCGCAGGATGAAGCCGCCGCCGTAGACGCGGGCGTCCTCGCCCTCGCCCGAATAGAGCGCGCAGGCCTGTCCCGGGGCGACCCCTGCCTCCCCTTCGGAGAGCTCGACATAGATGCCGGCCGAATCGGCAAGAAGACGGGCGGGCCGCGGAGGACGGGTGGAGCGCACCTTCGCATAGCAGTCGAATCCCTCGGCGGCGGTCTGTTCCAGATCACCATCCCCGAGCCAGTTGATATCGCGCAGATAGAGCCGGCGGGTCTCCAGCGCTTCCTTCGGTCCGACGATGACCCTGCGCGAGCGGGCATCGAGATATACCACGTAGAGCGGCTCGCCGGTGGCGATGCCGATGCCGCGGCGCTGTCCGATCGTATAGTGGAGAATGCCTTCGTGCCGGCCGAGCACGCGACCGTCGATATGCACGATCTCCCCCGAGAGCGCGGCATTCGGCTTCAGCTTCGCCACGATATCGCTGTACTTGCCCTGCGGCACGAAGCAGATGTCCTGGCTGTCGGCCTTCGCGGCGACGACAAGCCCCATCTCCTCGGCGAGCGCCCGCGTCTCGGCCTTCGAAAGATGGCCGAGCGGGAAGCGCAGATAGTCGATCTGCTCCTGGGTCGTCGCGAACAGGAAATAGCTCTGGTCGCGCTCGGCGTCGATCGGGCGATAGAGTGCGCGCCGGCCGGGATCCGCCGGGGTCGGATTTGCGCGGGAGCGGATGTAGTGGCCGGTCGCCAGCGCATCGGCGCCGAGCTCCTTGGCTGTCGCCAGAAGGTCCGCGAACTTGACGGTCTGGTTGCAGGCGACGCAGGGGATCGGCGTCTCGCCGGCAATGTAGCTTTCGGCAAAGGGATTGATCACCGTCTCGCGGAAGCGCTTCTCGTAGTCGAGCACGTAGTGGGGAATGCCGAGCGTCTCGCAGACGCGACGCGCATCGTCGATGTCCTGGCCCGCGCAGCACGAGCCCGCGCGATGGACCGCCGCACCATGATCGTAGAGCTGTAGCGTGATGCCGAGGACGTCATAGCCCTCGCGCTTCAGGATGCCGGCCACGACGGAGCTGTCGACGCCGCCCGACATGGCGACCACGACACGCGTATCTTCTGGCTTCTTGTCGAAATCGAGACTGTTCACGCGATCCGTTCCGGTTTGTCTGCTGCGGCCGATCCCGGTGCCGCACGGGCTTCCGCGCGCGCAGTCGAGTGATACGGCTCGAGGGCGGAAGCTGCTTTCGTTTCAAAACGCCGGAGCGCCCTTGCCGCGGTCACCCGCGCGCAACGCTCCAGCCATCCGGGCCAGGGAGTTTCCCGCGCCCTCGTCCAGTTCAGCCGACATATAGAAACTTGGCGCGCCGAGGGCAAGGGACAGCCGCATCCACGCGCTCGCAAGCCCTGCCGCAGGCTTGCGGCGGGAACATCCGGTTTCGGAACGGCTCAGCAGATCAGATGAGCTTCATCCGCATCGCGGAAGCGATTGCCTGCATACGGTTGACCGCCTGCAGCTTCTTGGTCGCGCTCTTGAAATAGCTCGAGACGGTGTAGACGGAAATGCCGAGAATGATCGCAATCTCGTCGCTGCTTTTTCCCGCGGCCGCCCAGCGCAGGCACTCGATCTCCCGGCTGGAGAGCTTCTCGCGCGTCGCAAGACCGGCGATCGACGTCCGCTCCTGGCATTCGAAAAGCTGCACGGAGGCGTAGTAGAGGAAAGCCATCTCCGCGCGCTCGGCCACTTCGCGCTGGCCCGCATAGAGCATCACGTGAGGCTCGCCGCCCGTGGAATGCAGGAGAAAGGCCACACAGCCGCCGAACCCGTGTTCCTCCGCGAGTTCGAGCACTTCCTGCCTCCGGCTGTCCGATGGATCCCGCGGCGCAAGCAACTGACCATCGCCGATCACCGGCCGCTTCGTCATGGTGACTTCGGCAAAGAGCTTGCTAGCATGGAACGTGCCGAGTGCATCGTACTTGCGAACCAACTCCACCGGCCAGTTGCTGACCATCAGCCGCTCGGAGAAGCGTTGCTGATCGTTCGTCGGAAGACGCGCGACGAGGAAATGCGTGAAATTGAAGTGGCTGGTGCACTGCCGCATGAGCCGCAGGACCTCGTACTCGGTCTGCACGGCGTCAAGGACGGATGTAGACAGAAATTCGGGCGACCATTCCTGCTGCATCAGCATATCATCAGGCTCTCTCATGTTTCTGCTTTTCGAATCTCGGGTATTGTGACCATCACGAGCCTGCTTTCAATCCGGAAATCTGGGGAGGGACCAATGCAAGATTGCAGCAGGTCCAATGCGGGCGGCTCCATCGTTGAACAGTGATGGCGCCGTGAATGAGACTGCGGAGAATGCAGGAGGGTTCTGGCGGCACCGACGATGCCCAACTACCCTTCCGCCGGCGTCCCTACAGGATTCGCCGGCTATGAGAAGTGGCTTAAATGCATAGCTCCCATGCAACGCCACGTCCGGGGCCCCTCGCTGGCCATGTCGGCGTGCTGTCATCCGCCGTCCACAGCAACAGTGAACCCGCTCAAATTGTTAGCAAATTGTTACTTCCGGCTTAGGCAATTCTTAAATGTGGCGGGATAGAGTGCCCGCATATGGTCTTGAGTGTGTGTAGAGAGTCCAATGACCGAATTGATACGACCCCGCGTAAAGTATGTCATCGGCCCCGATGGCAGTCCTTTGACGATCGCTGATTTGCCGCCGGCCAATACCCGGCGCTGGGTGATCCGCCGAAAGGCAGAAGTCGTCGCTGCCGTCCGTGGCGGCCTGTTGAGCCTCGAGGAAGCCTGCGAGCGCTATACTCTGACGGTTGAAGAGTTCCTGTCCTGGCAGTCGTCCATCAATGATCACGGCCTTGCCGGCCTGCGCACCACGCGTATCCAGCAATACCGCCACTAGCAATCTTTTCTTTTTTTCAAGACCTTGCGGCCGTGCTTAGCGCGGCCGCAGCCATATTTGCAGGACGCCAGCGGCCATGGCCGACGCCGCATAGAACCACAGTCCCGGCTGACTGAATGCCGATGCCAGTCCGCTGGTCTTCGCCGCCACGATGACAAGGGCCACCAGCATCACGTCCATCATCGACCACTTTCCGAGAAGCGGCAGGATGCGCGCAAACAGCCTGTCATGGTCCGCCCCGTCGCGCGGCACGACGGCTTCGAAGGCGATCCCCACCAGCTTGACCACCGGAAAGACCAGCGAGAACAGCGCCACCACTGTCGCAAGCGCGTAGTCCTGTTGCAGCCAGAGCGAATGGACCACTTCGACCAGCGACGGCGTTTCGCTGAAAAAATAGAGTTTCTCGAATCGGACCAGCGGCAGCACCAGGCCGAGCGCCAGGGAAAACGCCGAAAAGACCAGCAGAAGCGGAACGATCCAGATCATCTTGCACTCGTGAACGTTAGGCACCACTCTTCATAGCAGTTTCGGGACGGGAGCAAGGCCCCCTCACCCGCGCAAGAGTTGCACGTCGGCGCAGGCCGCAACAGGCAGGAGAAGGTATCTGTGGAAATTCGAAGTGAAGAAACGGGCTCGCACGGCCGCTATTCTGCGCTTGTTGAGGGACATGAGGCGGAAATGACCTATTCCCGCACCTCGCCGCAACTGATCATCATCGACCATACCGGCGTTTCGGATGCCCTGCGCGGCAAGGGCGTGGGCCAGGCACTCGCCGCCCATGCGGTCGAAGCGGCTCGCGCCGGGGGCTGGAAGATCATTCCGCTCTGCCCCTTCTTCAAGTCGCAGGCACTGCGCCATCCGGAATGGAGCGACGTGGTCAATCCGTAAGGGCAGATCCGCGTTACCGGACGGAACGCTGGCGCACAACGCCAAGAGGCCTCAGGATCGGTGCTCCACCGGTCCTGAGGCTTCCTGCGCTTCCGACTCTACGTCGCCGAACGGAACCGGCGACCCGCTCTCAGGCTCGAAGGCGAACGGCGCTGTCGCGCACCTCGAGTGCCGCGGCTTTGGCGAATTCCGCCTCCGCTTCCTCGAGCGACAGCTCGGCGGCATCCTGCTGAACCTTCAGTTCCCGGATCGAGACCTGAAGATTGTCGGCACGCTGGCGCGCCGCCTTGGCAAAGGTCGGATAGGCAAAGTGCCCGGGATCGGAGATTCCGGACTTCTTTTCCTCGATGGCGATCTGGCTTTCCAGCTCCTTAGACATCCGGTCGAATTCGGACATCATCATCTGTAGCTGGCTCAACTGCCGCCTTTTTTCTTTCACCTGAAATTCCTTCAGGCGAACTAGGCTCTCACGCGACCTCATACGCAATACTCCCGTGATGCGAGACCCCGGCACCCGGATCAGAACGCGCCATTCTGGCGCCCTCCCCGATCCGGCACTTTCCCTCCGCGTGCCACGCGCCTGAACAAGACGCGGACGACATGGCGGGACATTCTCCGGCGCACGAACCGATCGTGAATCACTGTCGATCTCTGATCCGCACGCCTTTCTGCCCTCCCGACCACCGGTCAGGCACGGCAAAACCGTCTTTTCACCCGCGAATTCGGCTTTCAAACACCGGAACGCACAAAAAATTCGACGATATTAACAAATGCATACCGCCGGTAACCTTTCGTTTACGGGCATCGTTAATCATAGGTGCGATCATTTAAGGGTCGGTAAATGCAAAGCACTAAAAAGCACGTTCCTTGCATTGATGAGTCAAAAGAGTCGGTTAGCGGGTTTTTCTTATGTTTTGGATGAGAGTCGCGATTCCGGATTAGTATGTGAAATCAGGGGTCTGCCCAAAATATTTAACATTTTCGATACATCTTGCCAGAGTGAATCAGAATTTGTTAACCATTCCGTGGCAGCCTCCAAATCAGGCAACGACTGGATCCGTATCGCGTAAGGGGGCCAGACACCTTTGAGCGGCGGAAAAGGGGACAAATATGCGGGTTCTACTGATCGAAGACGATAGCGCGACAGCGCAGAGTATCGAACTGATGCTCAAATCGGAAAGCTTCAACGTTTACACCACCGATCTCGGTGAAGAGGGCGTCGATCTCGGCAAGCTCTATGACTACGACATCATCCTTCTGGATCTGAATCTGCCCGACATGTCGGGCTATGAGGTTCTCAGAACGCTTCGCCTTTCCAAGGTCAAGACGCCGATCCTGATTCTCTCCGGCATGGCCGGCATCGAGGACAAGGTGCGCGGTCTCGGCTTCGGCGCCGATGACTACATGACCAAGCCCTTCCACAAGGACGAGCTGGTTGCCCGCATCCACGCCATTGTCCGCCGTTCCAAGGGCCACGCCCAGTCGGTCATCGCTACGGGCGAACTGATCGTCAATCTGGACGCCAAGACCGTAGAGGTCGGCGGCCAGCGCGTGCACCTGACCGGCAAGGAATACCAGATGCTGGAGCTGCTTTCGCTCCGCAAGGGCACGACCCTGACCAAGGAAATGTTCCTGAACCACCTCTATGGTGGCATGGACGAGCCGGAACTGAAGATCATCGACGTCTTCATCTGCAAGCTGCGCAAGAAGCTCGCCAATGCTGCCGGCGGCGCCAACTACATCGAAACGGTGTGGGGCCGCGGCTACGTGCTTCGCGAGCCGGACGGCGACTACCTCGAAAGCGCCTGATCCCCCGCATACTATCGATCCCCGCATCAAACCCGCTCCGCCAGAGCGGGTTTTTTCTTGTCTGGAAGGGGCCGACGTCCGGGATGCCTATCACCTGCGAAAAACCTCGCGCGACCTTCCTCTCACAGGGGCGCGACGACGCAAGGCCACACCACGGCGAGAGCGGCAGAAGTTTTCGAGAGAGTGCAGCTGGAAGGAGGAAGGGCGCAGCGGCCCGAGCAGTGCTTCTGGTCCCCGGCACGGAGCGACCACTCGCCCCTGCGTGTTGATCAGGCGGCGATCGAAAGGTTTGCGAAGACCGTCGTCAGGATCTTGCGATCGAAGGGCTTCAGCAGGAAGTCGTCGGCACCCGCGCGCTTGCCCATCATCATCTTCTTGAGGTCCGCCTCGACCACGCAGTAGAAGATGCGAACCGTCTTGCCCTGGGGCAGATTACGGATGTTGGCGATGAGGTCGAGCGCTCCGTCCATCGTCGAATCGACGATCAGGATGTTGGGCAGGTCAGCCTCGCAGCGCACCAGTGCCTCGAGCGAGCTCGACGCTTCGAGGACCAGGAAGTTCAGACCCGAGAGGATACGCTTGCCCACCTTGCGTACGACGTCGGAACTATCCGCGATCATCAGGCGATGCATTGCATGCTCCTCTCTCCGGTCCGAAAGGACCGGGCTCACCATGCAACAATTCTATGAGCGTCTGGCAAACAAAGTGTTAGCGCGCATGTCGAAAATTAGCCCTTTGCGATTATTCGGAACGGACTTTCGCACTGAAGACGATCTCCTCGGGCGTGGCCACGACCTCGAGGTCCATCCCGGCTTCCTCAGCGAGCAACACCGTATAGTAGGGCTGGATGCTGTGGGCATCGACCGCTTCCTCGGGGTTTCCGTTGAGGATCTCCATGAACTTCGGCGGCACGCGCAGCATGCGGCCCTTCGCCGTCAGCTTGAACACCGCATCGAATTCGGGGCTCTCCAGGCTCACATCGATCGAGCCGCCCCGCGGGATGGCGCCGTAGGCGACGAGGAAGAGGTTGAGAAGCAGTTTGACGCGGTTCTTGGCGACGATCGCGCGCGGACCGGTCCAGGTGACCTCGGTTTTCTTCTCCGCAACAGCGAAGTCGCGCGCGGCCTTTTCCGCTTCGCCCGTGTCGATCGATGCTCCGACGGAGCCGGACGCTCCGAACGCGAGACGCGCAAACTTCAAACGGACGGAGGCGTTGAGCGCGCTGGTCCGGATCAGGTCCATGGCGTCGGCATCGGCGCCGCCCTCGTCCAGAAGCTCAAGACCGTTGTTGATGGCGCCCACCGGCGAAATAATATCGTGGCAGACCCGGCTGCACAGCAGCGCCGCCAGATCGGGACCGGTCAGGGTGAGATTTGCATTCTTTACCATAGTGTGCTCCGAGCTCCCGCATAGCTTCGACCCCAGGACCCCTATGGGTTCTGAGGGTATATTCGCGAATCGACGCTTAGCACGTGAGAATTGCGCGGAGCGTGTCCGAAATCGAGGCAAACATAATGACACCACATTTGGTAAACCGATTATTAACACCATCGGTTCAAATTGCTCTCAGCTAGGGCTTTTGAACCGAAGGATGGGTGACGGAAATGTCGGTTTCCAACTTCCGCAAGACTGCATACCTGCTGATCGTGGCCGTTCTTGTCGCCGCGTTCGGCGCGCGAAACACGTTCGCCAGTTCGGGCGACCAATACTCCATGCAGGAGATCGTCGATGCCGGTCACGGCTTCTTCGGCTCGACCTCCGGTGGCTTGGCAAAGGTTGTGGAGAAGGCGTTCGAATCCTATGGCCTCCCGAACGGATACATTCTCGGGCAGGAAGGCTCGGGGGCGTTCGTTGCCGGCCTGACCTATGGCGAAGGCGAGATGAACACCAAGAACGCCGGCCAGCATCCGATCTTCTGGCAGGGCCCCTCCCTCGGTCTCGACTGGGGCGGACAGGGCAGCCGCGTCATGATGCTTGTCTACAACCTGCCGAGCGTCAACAACGTCTATGACCGCTTCGCCGGCGTATCGGGATCGGCCTATATCGTGGCGGGCGTCGGCATGACCGTGCTGACCCAGCACGACGTGGTGCTGGTTCCCATCCGCACCGGCGTCGGCGCACGGCTCGGCCTCAATGCCGGTTACCTGAAGCTGACCCGGGATCCCACCTGGAATCCCTTCTGAGCAGGTCGGAAAATCTGCCGCGGGGGCGAATGAAACCGCCGGGGCGCACGTCGATTAACCGATTCCCTTTCTTTTCCGCGGCCGGGGCTTGTTCCCGGCCGCAGCCATGACGATACTGTCGCAATCGACAAACCGATGGAAATGGCTCGACCGTGATCGCGTATGTCCTTCTCTTCGCCCTCGGCTTTCTTGCCGCAACACTGGTAGGTCTTCTGGTGGCTCCGGCGATCCACGGGCGTGTCGTCCGGTTCACCGAAGAGCGGTTGAAGGCGACCATGCCTCTCAGCCCCCAGGAAGTCCGCGCTCAGAAGGACATGGCACGCGCCGCCTATGCGGCGGAGAATGCCCGCGTCTCCGACGACCTGCGGCGCACGCGCGACAAGCTCGTTCAGGCCACCGTCGATCACGAGCGTCTCGTCGGCGAGACGAGCAAGCTGAATGCGGAGAACGCAGACCTCCAGGCCCAGATCGCCGAGATGAATGTGGAAGCGGGCGACCTGCGTTCCGCCATGCGGCGGGAGACCCAGAAGCTCGATCAGATGAAGTCGACGCTCGATGCCTCCGAGAGGGAAAGCCGCAGCAGCCATCGCGACATCGAGCATCTGACCGTGCGCCTGCATGATCTCCTTTCGGATATCGATACGGTCAAGATCGATCTCGCGGCACGCGAAACCGAGATCGAGAGCCTCAAGAGCCGCGTCTCCGCCCTGCGCGACGAGCGTGACAAGCTGAGAGAGGACCTAAAGATTTCCGGCGTCGCGCTGAGGGAGGTGCAGTCACGCCTCTCTCACGAGGAGGGCCGATCCCGCCAGCTCGATACCCGCCTGACCCGGGAACTGGCAGGCAGTTCAGACAAGGATAACGTGATCGAACGGCGGATCGCCGAGATCAACCGGCTGAAAGAAAAGCTCAAGACCGTGACGAACGAAGCCAAGGAAGCGACAAGGCTCTCCCGCATGACCGGCATAGCCCGGTCGAACCTGCTGGAACGCATGCCGGCCAAAAAAGGATCGGCAGAGAAGATCGGGCGCCGGACCAAGGCGCCCGTCGACCTGCAGGCACTCGACGAGGATGTACGCAACCAGAGTTCGGCGCTCTCCGAGAGACTTCTTTCAGCCAAGTCCGGTGCAAACGATGCGGCGCTCCGCGAAGAAATCGCCGACATCGCCACGAAGATGATCGTGCTCACCGCGGCACGCGAAGGACAACACTCCCCCGTGCACGATCTGCTCGCCGCAGTGGACCCCGAAAAGATTGGTGCGAAGAGCCTCGCCCGCCGTAGCCTCGACGCGCTGGACGGCAGCGAAGGCTGACGTCGCTCAGCCGATGCGGCCGGACGCAAGCGCGAGCTGGTAAAGCGCGATCCCGCTCGCGGTCGCGACGTTCAGGCTGTCGAGCCCGGCGCGCTGAGGAATTCGGGCCGAGCGAAATGTCGAAAGGATCTCGGCAGGCAACCCCTCCCCTTCCGTGCCCACCACCAGAGCCACCCGTCTGCCTGGAGCAATCTCCGAAACGGGCGTATCCCCGCGCGGGACAGGCCCCAGATGTCGAAGCCCTGGGCCGCCAGCATCGCAAGCATCGCATCCGCCCCGCCTTCGCGCGCATAGGGCATCGTCAGAACGGAACCGACGGAAACCCGGATAGCCTTGCGGTACAAGGGGTCGCAGCACGTGCCGTCCAGGAACACGGCATCGGCCCCGAACGCCGCCGCATTGCGAAACATCGAGCCGATATTGTCGTGATTGGAAATTCCGCAGGCGGCGAGCACGAGGCTCTGTTCGGGCAGGCGCGAAGCGAGATCACCGATACCGGGCGGATCCACCCTGCGGCCGATCGCCAGAACGCCGCGATGCATGTTGAAGCCGGCGATCGCGTCGAAAACCTGCTGGCTGGCGACGTAGACGGGGATCTCGTCCGGAAACAGCGCCAGAATGTCGCCAAGGCCGGCGATGCGGTTTTCCAGGAGCAGGATCGCCTCGGCGGCAAATCTGCCGGTCTCGCGCGCCGCAGCCGCAAGCATGCGCAGGACGACCGTGCCCTCCGCGATGAAGCGACCGTCCCGGCCGGTCAGATCGCGCTCGCGGATCGACACGAAACCCGCGATGCGCGGGTCGCCGCTGTCGACGATGCGAACGGGTTCGCCGGCCATGGTTGCTTGCCTACTTGCCGGTCACGTCGATGTCGGCGATGGTCCGGCCGGCGGAGATATCGTAGATCAGCGCCTTCCGGGTCCCGTCCGGCAGCGAGCCGTAGAACATGATCTGCGATCCCGCATGGGAGACAGCCGAAACGCTGAAGCCATCCGGCAACGTCATCGTCCCCTTGAGGGGCGCGTCGCTGGGCACGGTAAAGCCGCTGGCAATCTGTTCTTCCGGCTTGCTATCGCGCGCAGTGATTTTGTAGACAATGGCCGCGAGTACCGCCATGAACATGATCAGCATGACGCCGCCCGATACGAGCTGGAGGCGCACCATCTTACGGCGGACACTTTCCATCGCAGGGTCGAGCGGCTTCTCTTCCACTTGGTCTGCTTCAATATTCGACATGGGCGATTGCGCCTCCGGCATGCAGGATGGATTACAGTATGAACGACCCCTTTAAAGAAGCTGGCGCAACAAGGAAAGTCCTGAAGGCGGACGAGGAAGCGGCCGGGCGGCTCGATTCATGGCTGACGGCGGCACTTGCCGGCGACTTCTCCCGCAACCGGATCAAGTCGCTCATCGAGCAGGGCGCCGTTCTGGTCAACGGCGCGGCCGTCACGGAGCCGAAGCGGAAAGTGCATCCGGGCGACGTCATCGAGGTCGGCCTTCCGGAACCGGAAGATCCGGTACCGCAGGGCGAGGACATACCGCTCGACGTACTCTACGAGGACGACGACCTCATCGTCATCTGCAAGCCGGCCGGGCTCGTCGTTCACCCCGGTGCAGGGAACTGGACCGGAACGCTGGTCAATGCACTGATCCATCATTGCGGCGAAAGCCTTTCGGGCATCGGCGGTGTCAGGCGTCCCGGGATCGTTCACCGCCTCGACAAGGAGACCAGCGGCGTAATGGTCGTCGCCAAGAATGACGCGGCGCATCGGCACCTTTCTGCCCAGTTCGCCGACCATGGGCGCACGGGACCGCTGGAACGCGCCTATCAGGCTGCCGTCTGGGGCCGTCCGCGGCAGCTTCGCGGCGTAATCGACGCGCCGCTCGGCCGGGCCGGAGACCGGACGAAGCGCGCGGTGAAGCGGGAGGAAAGCGAAGACGCACGCGAGGCGATCACGCACTACGAAGTGGTGGAGCGCTACGGCGAAAAGCCTGACAGCACTTGCCTCGCCTCCCTCGTCGAATGTCATCTCGAGACCGGACGGACGCACCAGATTCGCGTTCACATGGCTCATATCGGGCATCCCCTGATCGGCGACCCGGACTATGGCTTGGCCTTCAAGACCAAGGCCAATCTCCTCCCACCCGCCGCCAAGGTTGTCGTGAACGCGTTCGACCGCCAGGCGCTTCACGCCTACATGCTGCAGTTCGAACACCCCGCCTCGAACGAGATCATGCACTTCGAGGCACCGATCCCCGACGACATGGAAGCGCTTCTCCAGGCGTTGCGGGCGCTCGACTGACATCTCGCGGCCACCACCGATCGCCCGAAGCTTTTTTGCCGCCGGCCCTTGAATTCGGTTCCGGGTGTTGCATCTAGGGGAAATGTAAAGCCGCTCTGCGAACCGACCCGCCTTCACACTCTCGTGAGAAGGTGGGCGCTTGAACCATTGCGTCGCCACACCTATCTTTGCAGTCGTGGGGTCAGGACGACCCACAGGAGCGTGATCGTGAACGGGATCACGCTCCGGCTTAAGGCTTGCCGCAATGGAAGCCGCTTCAGAAAGGGGTGCTGAATGGCCCGAAATACATTGCCGTCGATTACGGCCGGTGAAGGTGGTCTCAACCGCTATCTCGACGAAATTCGCAAATTTCCAATGCTTGAGCCGCAGGAAGAATACATGCTGGCCAAGCGTTACCAGGAACACGACGACCGCAACGCCGCGCACAAGCTGGTGACAAGCCACCTGCGTCTCGTGGCCAAGATCGCTATGGGATATCGCGGCTACGGCCTGCCGATCGGCGAAGTCATTTCCGAAGGTAATGTCGGCCTGATGCAGGCCGTGAAGAAGTTCGACCCGGAACGCGGATTCCGTCTGGCCACCTATGCCATGTGGTGGATCAAGGCCTCGATCCAGGAGTACATCCTGCGCTCGTGGTCGCTCGTGAAAATGGGGACGACCGCCAACCAGAAAAGGCTATTCTTCAACCTGCGCCGCATGAAGGGGAAGATACAGGCCATCGAAGACGGTGACCTGAAGCCCGATCAGGTGACCGAAATCGCCACAAAGCTGAACGTGTCCGAGGAAGAAGTCATCTCGATGAACCGCCGCCTCTCCGGCGACGCATCGCTCAACGCGCCGATCAAGGCGAGCGAAGGCGATTCCGGGCAGTGGCAGGACTGGCTTGTCGATGATCACGACAGCCAGGAACAGACGCTGATCGAACAGGACGAACTGGAAACGCGCCGCTCCATGCTCGCGCGTGCCATGGGCGTCCTGAACGAACGCGAGCGCCGGATCTTCGAGGCTCGCCGCCTGTCGGAGGACCCGGTAACGCTGGAAGAACTTTCGTCCGAGTTCGACATCAGCCGCGAGCGTGTCCGCCAGATCGAGGTTCGCGCCTTCGAAAAGGTGCAGGAAGCGGTTCAGAAGATGGCGCTCGAACAGGCCCAGGCCGTTCGCGTAATCGAAGACGCCTGAAGGTAACGCCTCAGTCCCGATTGATGGGCGGCGCACCTCGCTGGAAACAGTTCAAACGACAAAGGCCGCGGTCATGCCGCGGCCTTTGTGTTTTGTGTGGTACCCCGCATCGCGGGACGCCCGGACTGCGAAGACGGGCCGTCCGGCGCGGATACCGCGCCTTACTGGCTGTCCGTCGGGGTTGTCCCGAGTGCGGCCCAGGCCTTGAGGACCTTGTCGAAGGCCTCGATGCCGTTCGGCCCCTTGTCGAGGGTGATCAGTGCCCGACGGCCGTTGCGGTAGGTAATCGGGATGTCGATCCAGTTGCGGGTCCGAAGCAGTTCCATGTTCTTGGTGATCGCCTCGGGGAAATCGTTGAGGGCGATCATGTGGAAGTCCTCGGTGATCTTCGCCGGTACCGCGATCAGCGGATCGCCGCGATCCTGCTCCGTCTGCTTCATCGCAACGCGCTGCACGCTTTCGATCGCGCCGCCTTCGAAGTCGTCCGGCAGCGAGAACACGATCTCGACCAGATGGCTCGCGGGAAGCGAACGGTCGGCATTGCGGCGGATCGTCATGAGTGCCGTCAGACCGTTCGAGGGGACGTTGATCTGCGCGCGGATGACAGGCTCCGGCTTGCCGCCGTCGCCCGGTGTTTCTTCCGCGGACGACCACGCTACGGTGCCCTCGATCGCCGTGGGAGCCGTCTGGCCCAGCCGCTCCTCGTAGAGGAACATCTTCTGCGCAGCGCCCGGGGTTGCAGCCGGCTGCTCGGCGGTCGTGCTTGCCGCTGCCGGCGTGTTGTTCACGACAGGTGCGGTCTCCGTCGCCTGTGCTGTCTCATTCGTGGCGGCCGCGGCAGCACCATCCGTTGTTACGGGTGCCTGACCGGTCGGCGTCTCGATGCCCGGCGTCTCGGCAGATGCGACTTCCGACTGTTCGGCGACCGACTTGCCCTCCTCAACCGCGCCCTCGAGCGCAGCTGCAGGCCCCTCGTCGCGCTCGCTTCCGTCAGCCAGCAGGCGCTGGGTGAACTTCCCGCCGCTCGCGCCGGGGTTGAGTGCTGCGACCTCGTTGTTCGTGGTGGCCGGAGCGGCTCCGTTGGTCGTGTTTGCAGTGGTGCTCGGAGAGTTCTCGGTAGCACTGTTTTCGATCGGCTTTTCTGCTGCGTTCTTCTCCGAAACTTTCGGAGCCATCACGCTGGCGATCCAGGCGTGGACCTTGTCGCGGTTCAGCCAATAGCCCGCACCGGCACCGCCGACGATCGCCAGGAATGCGAGGATGACGATGATGGTGCGCAGATTGAAGCGCGACGGACGGGGCTCGGCGCGGAACGAGCGCTGACCGCTCCGGGCCGCTGCCGCGGCCCCCGCCGCAGTTGCAGCGGCTTCAGCAGTCGATCCGAGGGGGGCTTCCGCGGCCGTCCCCTGCTGGGCAGTGTCGGTGCTTCGGTCGTAGCCGATCAGATCCTCGAGATCGCTCCAGGCGCTTTTCGGAGCGCGCGCGGAATCGTCTCCCTTGACCTCGGCCGCCTTCGACTCGTCTCCCTTGACCTCGCCATTTTCATCGTCCGGCCAGAACCATGCCGGATCGCCATGCGGGGAAACCCCGTGCGAGTGGGGGTCTGCGTGCGAATGGGTCTCGGCGATCGGCGCCTTGCCTTCCCATCCCCAGGAATCGTGGGTGGCAGGCATCTTCGGTTCGGTATCGGTAAAGCCGAGCGTCTCGCTTTCGCCGGCAGCCGGGGCGTGATCGTCCGGGGAAACCCTGGCGACAGCATCGTCCGAGCCAGGATGTGCCGTAAGATCCGTCTGCGCAGCGTCCCGGAATTCCTCGAACGCGGGTTCGGCCGGCTGCTCCTGGATGTGCCAGGAAGGCATGTAGGCAACCTCGCCCGCCGGCGCCACTTCGGCGCTTTCGGCCGCAACCTCGTGATCCTGTCTGATCGGCTCGACGTGTTCCGGAACGTGGGCGAGATCGGCGTCGGTCGCGACGTGATAGTCCGGTGCGGCAGGCTCTACGTAGAGTTCCTCGCCATCGGAAACCGGTGGCTCGACATGCTCCCGCTCCTGCGCCCACTGGTCGTGTGCCTGCGGCTCTTCATAGACCTCGGCAGCCGAAGCGACGGGCTCCGGCGCGGCCGCAATCTCGGCCTCATGATACTCTTCGACCGTTTCGTGAACGGTGGTCTCTACCTCGGCCTGATAAGGCACTTCCGCCGCAGGTTCCTCGTGCACGAAGGAAGGTTCGGCGCGCTCCTCGACGCTATCAGGCTCTTCCGCAACTGGCTCTGCATGGTATTCAGCCGTCTCGGGTTCTGCGGTTTCGTGTACCGCCTCGCGAACCGGCTCTTCTTCCTGTTCCGCAGCAACGGGTTCGACCGCAGGCGCAGCTTCATGGGCCACCGGCTCCGCCTCGAATACGGTCTCCTCGACCGTCTCCTCCGCGGGCAGTGCCTCTGCGTGCTCGATTTCCACTTCGCTGATGGCCGATTCGAGCTTGTCGAGCTGGCGCTGCACCAGTTCCTGCGGAGGCTGCGGGTTCATCGCCTCCAATTGCCTGCGCACAGCACCACGCGCCTTTTCGTAGACCTTGACCCGCATTTCGGGAGTATTGTCCGAAAGGCCATCAACGGCTCTACGAATGACTGCTACAAAATCCGCCATCAGAACTTTCTCGTGAACTCCGGCCTCTTGTTATTGAAAAACGGTCCGGAAGTTGCGCTTAACTTAAGATTAATCTTCAAATGGATCGGTCACAAGTATGGTGTCATCCCGCTCGGGGCTGGTCGACAGGAGTGCAACCGGCGCACCGATCAGCTCTTCCACCTGACGCACATATTTGATCGCCTGTGCCGGAAGATCGGCCCAGCTCCGTGCCCCGACGGTGGATTCCTTCCAGCCTTCGAGCGTGATGTACTTAGGCTCGACGCGCGCCTGCTGCCCCTGGCTCGCCGGCAGATGGTCGATTTCCTCGCCGTCCAGCGTGTAGCCGACGCAGATCTTGAGCTCGTCGAGGCCGTCAAGCACGTCGAGCTTCGTCAGAGCAACACCCGTGATGCCGTTCGTCGCGACCGATTGGCGGACAAGCGCGGCATCGAACCAGCCGCAACGCCGCTTGCGTCCGGTGACCGTACCGAACTCGCGTCCCCGTTCGCCGAGGAACTGGCCGATCTCGTCCGTAAGCTCGGTTGGGAAGGGCCCCTCGCCCACGCGGGTCGTGTAGGCCTTGGTGATGCCGAGGATGTAGCCGAGCGCGCCCGGGCCCATGCCGGAACCTGCGGCGGCCTGCCCTGCAACCGTGTTGGACGAGGTCACGAACGGATAGGTGCCGTGGTCGATGTCGAGCAGGGAGCCCTGCGCGCCTTCGAACAGGATGCGCGCGCCGCGACGACGCTCCTTGTCGAGCATGAGCCAGACCGTGTCACGGAACGGCAGAATGCGATCGGCAACCGAGGTCAGCTCGGTCATGATCGTCTCGTGCGAAATCTCCTGTTCGCCCAGGCCACGCCGCAGTGCATTGTGGTGGGTAAGAAGGCGTTCGACCTTGCCGGAGAGCGTATCGAGGTCGGCGAGATCCATGACGCGAATCGCGCGGCGACCCACCTTGTCTTCATAGGCAGGGCCGATGCCACGGCGCGTCGTACCGATCTTGACCCCGCTGTTGGAAGCTGCGGCCGCGTCTTCGCGCAGGCCGTCGAGCTCGCGGTGCAGCGAAAGGATCAGCGTCGCGTTATCGGCAATGCGCAGGTTGTCTGGCGTGATCGTGACGCCCTGTGCGGACAGCTTCTCGATTTCGGCGATCAGCGCATGCGGGTCGACGACGACACCGTTGCCGATGACCGCCATCTTGCCGGGACGCACGACGCCCGAAGGAAGCAAGGAGAGCTTGTAGCTGGTGCCGTCGATTACGAGCGTATGGCCGGCATTGTGCCCGCCCTGGAAGCGAACCACGATATCCGCACGCTCGGAGAGCCAGTCGACAATCTTGCCTTTGCCCTCGTCGCCCCACTGCGACCCGATCACCACGACATTCGTCATTTCGTATTTCCTGTCCTTGCGCGCTCGCGCGCACCACACACAAACCCGCGCATCTATACTGTGTTGCTTCGGGGAAAGCGACCCTGTTGTCAGCGGTCAATCGAGCTTTTTGCGTGGCTTGAACTGGATTATTGGTTTAAGTGGGCCATCTTCCGCGAAGCTTTCCTCAAAATCCCCTTACTGGATACGACACTGTGAATGGCAAGGCCTATTTCTATCTCTGCGTGACCGCTCTCTTTTGGGGCGGCAATTCGGTCGCGGGGAAAATGGCCGTCGGACATGTCAGCCCCCTGGTGCTCACGACGCTGCGCTGGGTGCTGGCTCTCGCCATCATCCTCACATTCATGACGCCGCAGATCCGGCGCGACTGGCCGAAGATCCGGAAACACTGGCCACAACTGCTCGTCTACGGCGCTTTCGGGTTCACGGCGTTCAACGTACTCCTCTACACCGCCCTGAAGCACACGAGCGCGATCAACGTCGTGATCGAGCAGGCCGGCATTCCCATGCTGATCTTCGTGTTCAACTTTCTGCTTTTCCGTGTTCCCGCGTCACCCATGCAGATCGCCGGCTTCACGGTTACGCTGGTGGGCGTGCTCGTCGCCGCCTCCCATGGGCAGTTCGCAAATCTGCTGGCATTGCAGTTCAACCTCGGGGACGCCCTCATGCTGGGTGCCTGCCTGGTCTACGCCGGCTACACCGTGTCGTTGCGGTGGAAGCCGGACATGCACTGGCAGAGTTTCATCGCCGCTCCAGCCCTGGGCGCCCTTCTGAGCTCGCTGCCGATCCTCGGCTGGGAGGCTGCCTCGGGCGGCATGATCCTGCCGGATACCAAGGGCTGGGCGATCATCATCTACGCTGCAATCTTCCCTTCCCTGATGTCGCAGGTGCTCTACGTGCGGGGCATCGAGATGATCGGCCCGAACAGGGCAGGCCTCTTCATCAATGCGATCCCGATTTTCGGCACGCTGCTCTCCGTCATCCTGATCGGCGAGGAATTTCACCTCTACCACTTCGTCGCGCTTCTGCTTGTGCTCGGCGGAATAGCGATTGCAGAATGGGGCAAGGTGAAGCGGAAAGCATAGCGGCTGGCGTCTATCAACTCCGTCAGTTGATCGGCCCCGGCGCGCCGGGCGACGCTTCACTATGAAATTTCACCCCTCACAAATCGCAGTCAGCCTGACCCTCACCGGGCGCTAACACTTAAGTTTTACTTATACTTTTAATGATTCAGTCCTGCACGATAAGGTTTTATTGTGAGGCTTGCCCCGGTGAAGAACATACGCATTTCCGCCCGCATCTATCTTCTGACTGCGATGGCGTTATTTTTCATGGCAGCAGCCATGACCTACAAGACGCAATCGGCCACCGAGGAGGTGAATGCCGAGCGTCGCCAGATGTTGCGCAATGTCACCGACGCGGCAGTCTCGGTTGTTGCCGCCTACGAAAAGCAGGAAAAGGACGGCACGCTTACCCGCGAGCAGGCGCAAAAGGCGGCCATCGCCGATGTCATGAGCATGCGCTTCGGCGAGGGCGGATACTTCTTCATCAACAGCTTCGAAGGCCTGATGGTCGCCCATCCGCTCAACAAGAAGCTGATAGGCACCGACGTGCGCGGCCTGAAGGACCAGAACGGCAAGAGCTTCAACACCGAACTCATCGGCCTCGCGCAGAACCCCGGCGAAGGCTTCGTGGATTATGTCTGGGACAAGCCCGGCAAGAGCGAGCCCGTCGAGAAGTTTTCCTATGTCCGAGGCTTCGCTCCCTGGGGCTGGGGGATCGGCACCGGCGTCTACGCGGATGATCTCGCCGCCCAGTACGTCCGCTCCATGACCGTCACGGTCGTCATCACAATCCTCGCTGGTCTGGCGACGCTTGCCGCGGCCATGGCGATCGGGCGCTCGATCAGCCGCCCCATCAACCGGCTGAAGGACGTCATGCTCGAAGTTTCCCGCAACGACACCCGGTCGGAAGTTCCTGACACCGGCCGCGAGGATGAGATCGGCCACATGGCGGATGCGCTCGTCGTGCTGCGAAACTCGGTGATCGAACGCAACCTGCTGGAAAAGCGTCAGCGCGAACAGCAGGAGCTGATCGACAGCGAACGCAGTTCGAACGAAGACCGCCAGCGCGCGGCATCGCAGAGCCAGTCGCGCGTGGTTACCACGATCGGTGGCGCCCTGGAGCGCCTGGCAAGCGGAGACCTCACCATCGAAGTCCCGGATCTCGGCACTGACTATGACAAGCTGCGCCGCGACTTCAACACTGCCGTTCATGCCCTGAGGTCGACCATCAGCGCCATCGCCGACTCGACTTCCATCGTAAACGGCAGCGCCGGCGAGATCAGCAAGGCCGCCAACGATCTGTCCCAGAGGACCGAGCAACAGGCAGCCTCCCTCGAGGAAACTGCTGCGGCACTGGACGAGATCACCTCCGCGGTTCAGAACTCGACGACCCGCGCGGAAGAAGCAAAGCGGATGGTGTCCGACGCTCGCAAGGGTGCCGCGGCTTCGAGCGAGGTCGTTCGCAATGCGATCGACGCCATGGGGCGGATCGAAAGCTCCTCCTCCAAGATTGGCGAGATCATCGGCGTCATCGACGACATCGCCTTCCAGACCAACCTTCTCGCGCTCAACGCAGGCGTGGAAGCCGCCCGCGCAGGCGAAGCCGGCAAGGGATTTGCGGTCGTGGCACAGGAAGTCCGGGAACTGGCCCAGCGCTCCGCAAACGCGGCCAAGGAGATCAAGACACTGATCACCGCTTCCTCCACGGAGGTCGCGGCAGGCGTCGAACTCGTCGAGGCGACCGGCACGTCGCTGAGCGACATCGAACGCCGTGTCAACGAGATCAACGAGCGCATCGTCGCAATCGCAACCGCCGCGCAGGAGCAGGCTGTCGGCCTGAGGGAAATCAACACGGCCGTCAACCAGATGGACCAGATGACCCAGCAGAACGCCGCGATGGTCGAGCAGACCTCCGCCGCCAGCCAGACGCTTGCCGGCGAAAGCGGCCAGCTGGCGGCACGCATCGCGCACTTCAAGATGGAAGGATCCCATCAGCAACACGGCTACACCGCACGCCGCGCAGCCTGAGCCCCGTCCGACATCAATGCAAAAGGCCCGCCCGGCGCAAACCGGGCGGGCCTTTTGCTATTGGGGAAGCAACCGGTCGGAAATCCGCAAATTCGCGGCCGGATCATTTTCGAGACCCGCACCGGCAATCTCTTCTACGATGCGGATGGGACGGACGCCGCGAAGGCGCTGCGGTTCGCGCTGCTGAAGCCCAAACTCTCGCTGACCCCCAGCGACTTGCTGATCTTCTGGCTCCCGCCCAGCCGCCGACCGTCAAATGGAAAAAAGGCGCGCCACGAAGTCCGTGGCGCGCCCTTCTTGTTTTCGTCTTGGGAGGAGACGAGATCAGTCGACGTTGAACACCAGGGACTTCGCCTGGCGAATTGCCGGGTTGGCGCGAAGCTTGTCGAGAACGGCATCCGAAACCGGGCCGTCGACATAGAGCAACGCGATGGCGTCGCCACCTTCCTTCTCGCGACCGAGCTGGAAGTTCGCGATGTTGACGCCAGCATCGCCGAGCGTCATGCCGATGAAGCCGATCATGCCGGGAACGTCGGTGTTGGTGATGTAGACCATGTGCGAGCCGACGTCGGCATCGAGGTTGATGCCCTTGATCTGGATGAACCGCGGCTTGCCGTCCGAGAAGACCGTGCCGGCGATCGAGCGGGTCTGGTTGGCGGTCTTGACGGTCAGCTTGATGTAGCCGTCGAACACACCCGACTTGTCACGCTTGACCTCGGAAAGGATGATTCCCTTTTCCTTGATCATGATCGGGGCCGAAACCATGTTGACGTCGGCAACCTGCGAGCGGATGAGGCCTGCGAGCAGCGCGCTCGTCAACGCCTTGGTGTTCATCGACGCTGTCGCACCATCGTAGAGGATCTCGATTTCCTTGATGGCGCTTTCGGTGACCTGACCTACGAAGGCCCCGAGAACGTCGGCAAGCCGGATGAACGGCTTCAGGATCGGCGCTTCCTCGGCGGTGATCGACGGCATGTTGATGGCGTTGGAAACGGCACCCTTGACGAGGTAGTCCGACATCTGCTCGGCAACCTGAAGCGCCACGTTCTCCTGCGCTTCGGTGGTCGACGCGCCGAGATGCGGCGTGCAGACGACGTTCGGCAGGCCGAAGAGCGGGCTTTCCTTGGCCGGCTCGACTTCGAAGACGTCGAAGCCCGCACCGGCAACGTGACCGGACTTGATGGCTTCGGCCAGTGCTGCCTCGTCAACCAGACCACCACGGGCGCAGTTGATGATGCGCACGCCCGGCTTGGTCTTAGCAAGGTTTTCCTTGCCGAGAATGCCGCGGGTCTTGTCGGTCATCGGCACGTGCAGCGTGATGAAGTCCGCCTTGGCGAGCAGTTCGTCGAGCTCGACCTTGGTGACGCCCATTTCCTGGGCGCGCTCGGCCGACAGGAAGGGGTCATAGGCCAGAACATGCATGCCGAGGCCGATCGCCTTCTTGCAGACGATGCCGCCGATGTTGCCGGCACCGATGACACCGAGCGTCTTGCCGGTGATCTCGACACCCATGAACTTCGACTTTTCCCACTTGCCGGCCTGGGTCGACGAGTCGGCCTGCGGCAACTGGCGGGCGACCGCGAACATCAGCGCGATGGCGTGTTCGGCGGTCGTGATCGAGTTGCCGAACGGCGTGTTCATCACGATGATACCGCGGCGCGAGGCGGCCGGGATGTCAACGTTGTCGACGCCGATGCCGGCGCGGCCGATAACCTTGAGGTTGGTCGCGGCGGCGATGAGCTTTTCCGTCGCCTTGGTAGCGGAACGGATGGCAAGGCCATCATAGTTGCCGATGATTTCGGCGAGCTTGTCCTTGTCCTTGCCGAGCTGCGGCTGGAAATCCACTTCGACTCCGCGGTCGCGGAAGATCTGGACGGCGGTTTCCGACAGTTCGTCGGATACGAGTACGCGAGGTGCCATGAAAGGCCTCCTTCAATCGGTCAATGGTGATGGATAAAGGGTGGCTTCGCCGAAGGGGCGAAGCCTGTCGCGATGTCAGGCCGCAGCCTTGGAAATCGTTGCCTTCTGGGTCTCGAAGGCCCAGGTCAGCCACGGCATCAATGCCGCGATGTCAGCCGTGTCGATCGTGGCGCCGGCCCAGATGCGAAGCCCGGAGGGAGCATCGCGATAGGCGCCGATGTCGTATGCGACACCCTGCTTCTCGAGAAGGGCGACTATGCCCTTGGCGAAGGCAGCCTGAGCGTCGGCGTCGAGCGCCAGCACGTCCTTGTCGGCGATCGTCAGGCAGACGGACGTGTTGGACCGCGTTGCCGGATCCTTCGCCAGGTTGGCGATCCAGTCGTTCTTTTCGACGAAGTCGAAGATCGCCTTGGCGTTTGCATCCGCACGAGCCATCAGCGCCTTGAGGCCACCGATTTCCTTCGCCCAGAGAAGCGCATCGATGTAGTCCTCGACGCACAGCATGGACGGCGTGTTGATCGTCTCGCCCTGGAAGATGCCCTCGATCAGCTTGCCGCCCTTGGTCATGCGGAAGATCTTCGGCATCGGCCAGGCCGGCGTGTAGCTCTCGAGCCGCTCGACGGCGCGGGGGCTGAGGATGATAACGCCATGGCCGCCCTCGCCGCCCAGCACCTTCTGCCAGGAGAAAGTGACGACGTCGAGCTTGGAGAAATCCATGTCCTGTGCAAAGGCCGCCGAGGTGGCGTCGCAGATGGTCAGGCCCTGGCGGTCGGCCGGAATGAAGTCAGCGTTCGGAACGCGCACACCGGAGGTCGTGCCGTTCCAGGTGAAGACCACGTCACGCGAAAAATCGATCGTGGAAAGGTCGGGGAGAACGCCGTAGTCGGCGGTGATCTTGCGGACGTCCGGAAGCTTCAGTTCCTTGACGACGTCGGAAACCCAGCCCGAACCGAAGCTTTCCCATGCGACCATGTCGACGCCGCGCGGGCCGAGCAGCGACCAGAGCGCCATTTCGACAGCGCCGGTGTCGGACGCAGGAACGATGCCGATGCGGTAGTCCGCCGGAACCTCGAGCACTTCGCGGGTGAGATCGATGGCCTGCTTGAGCTTGGCCTTGCCGACCTTGGCGCGGTGCGAACGACCGAGCGCGGCATCGGAAAGCTTATCGAGCGACCAACCGGGGCGCTTCGAGCAAGGGCCAGAAGAGAAATGGGTATTGTTCGGACGCACGTCCGGCGTGACGGTCTTCGTCATGATCTATCCTCTCAGATAGTTAGCCCTTCGTTGGGGAAGGGTGTCCCGCCGCCGCGTATATGGGATCTCATGGGAAAGCGCAAGAGGAAAACGGCACGCCGTGTTCTCCATGCGACAAGATGGCCTGAGTGCCGCGCGCGAGGGGTGTGCGTGAGTTTTCGCTCCCGCGCCACGCCCCCAGACGCCGCCC
This sequence comes from Sinorhizobium sp. BG8, assembly GCF_016864555.1. Classification (NCBI taxonomy): domain Bacteria; kingdom Pseudomonadati; phylum Pseudomonadota; class Alphaproteobacteria; order Hyphomicrobiales; family Rhizobiaceae; genus Sinorhizobium; species Sinorhizobium sp. BG8. The sequence goes on from NZ_CP044011.1 coordinate 4,328,765, forward strand.
GTCAGAGAATGAAATCAGCCGCCCTCAGCGTGATCGCATCATCCAGATGGATTGCGAAATCGGACTTTTTGTCCCCGTTCACATCCGCGTAGATGTAGGTATCGCTCGTAGCCTTCGTATATCTGAGTTCACCGGCATGGCCGGTGAAGGCGGCAGTCCCTTTGAATGCGAAGCCCTGATTGCCTGATGTCGCGGTGTTCGCATCGATATTGGCAAGGTGTATCCTGTCGGCGTCGGCGCGCTTGAAGTCGAAGATGGTGTCGCGGCCGCTCGCCGACACGGTCGATTCGGAAATCGAATAGAAGAGGAAAGCGTCAGCGGCGGCTCCTCCCGTAAGGCCGTCAGCGCCCGCTCCGCCGACAAGGGTGTCTGCGCCGGCGTCACCCTTGATCACGTCGTTCCCGCCGAACCCCTGGAGGTTGTCCTTGCCCTCCCCGCCGAGCAGCGTATTGGCTTCCGCCCCTCCCCAGAGCCGGTCGTCGCCGTTGCCGCCATCCACCTTGCCCGAGACACGGCCGCTTCGGCCATCGTAAAGGTCGCTGCCGCCAAAGAGCAGCACGTCGCCGGTGATCCGACCGGTGTTCGTAACGAGATCGATGCCGACCGCATCGTTCATTTCAAGGGCCGCTCCGGTGCGTCCGACGATCGTGCCGGAGTTGACGATCTTTACGGTTTGCCCGCGCGTTGCGATGTAGGCCCGCTCGATCGCGTTGTCATAGCCATCGATCGTTCCCGAGTTCGTGATTGAAGTCGTTCCGTCGAGACCTGCGAGATAGACAGCGGTTGAGGCAAAGGACCGGATCAACCCGGCGTTCTCGATGACCGAATTGGAGCCATAGAGGCTGTAGTTGTAGATGATGGCGACCTGGGCGCCCTTCTCCACATAGAGATTGTTGGCGACATCCGTGGCGTCACCTCCGAGGAACATGCCCGTCCCGCCGATGGAACCGTAGACATGGACGTCGTGATTGCTGCCATATCCGTAGAGCGTCGTGCCGATGCTGCTCGCAATCGCGACGCCGGTCTGTATCACGGCATCGTCGCTACCGTTGAGAGTGACCACCGTTCCTGGTTGACTTGCCGAAGCGGGAAACTGCCATGCCATAGCATTGACCTCCTGGGCTGAACCTGGAGACAAAATACACGGCACGCGTGCAGTCGGCACCGCCCATTTCTGGGGCAAGCCCGATCGAGTTCCGCCCTGCAGTCACGCCAAGCGGATCGCGGCACGTGGCTAGCGATGGGATTGCGGAACCGGACCCTACCAGAGGTCGATGCGGATGCCTGCCCGGAATTCATGCTTCTGGAACCCGTCGTCCCTACCCTTCACTCCGGATGCGCCGGCCGCGCGCTCCGCGGCCGTATAGCCGAACATGTCGCCGCCGTTCACGTCCGAGAACCGGTAGCCGAAGTCGAGCTTCACGCCCTCGGAGATCTGGTAGGACGCTCCCGCCATCAGCGCATATGTAAAGCGCCAGCTGTCCTGGCCGGGGGCGGAGACCTCATCGTATGTCGTGCCGGAGCATGCGGCCGTGCCGTTCCGGCAACTGGCTGTGCTCGAGAAGTCGTCCCATCGGACATTGGTCATGCCCGCACCAGCGCCGACATAGGGCGTGAAGCCGGCGAAGGTGGCGATGTCGACATAGGCGTTCGCCATCAAGGTGGCGGCCTGATAGGAGGCGTCCTGGGAGTAGCGGCACGAGGTCCCTCCCGGCTCGGCCCAGAGCACGGCTGGGCTGTAGAGGTGTGCCCGTCGAGGTCACCCTGATATATGTCTGCCGTGAAATCTGCACGGAACGTGTCGTTGAACTGATAGCCGACGCCAAGGCCAACGGAGACCGGCCGGGAGAAGCGGGCATCGTCGAAGCTTCCGGGCGTGATCACGAACGGCTGGTTGTCGTTCGCTTTGGGCCGGTCGCCCTTTATCCAGGCTGCGTAGCCAACATCGCCGCGGACATACCAGCCCTGGGCTGAGGCAGCGGTCGACGCAATGTCGATCTCGGGCGCGTCGATGATTTCTTCCTGGTCAGCGGCGAAGACCGGCAGGGAGCCCATTGTGGCAAGAAGAGCCGATCCCAACACAAGCAGCTTCGCAACCATTTCCCGATCCTCCGGCGACGACCGGAATCACCGTGCCGTTTCATTGATGCGGGAAATATCGCAGCCGGAAGTTAAGTGCAGGTTAACCATGTTTCTTAACCAAGCCCGTCTGCACGACGTCCCCGGCTCGCGCGACTGAACATGGTTCGAGTGCGTCACGCCCTGCGCATGGGCTTCGCACCCGCCTCAGGCACACGATTGGCGTCTGCCCGGGATCGTCTTCCTCAGGGCCAAACGAAAGGGCCGCCCGGTGATGCCGGACGGCCCTTTGTAGGGTGAGATTTGATGTGTCCTATTTGTAGACCGGCTGCTCGACCGGCGGCACGTAGGGCACTTCGCATGCGTTGAAGGAGTAGCGCAGGCCGATGCGAGCCTCGTGGACATAGAAGCCTTCATCCTTGCCCGGGCCGCCGTTCATCGCGTAGCCGAACATGTCGCCATCGTCGATGCTGCGGAAGCGGTATCCGGCATCGGCCTTCAGGTTGCAGGTCAGGTCGACGGATGCACCGGCCATGAGCGCGTAGGTGAAGCGCCAGCTGTCGCGACCCTTGTGCGTGATCGTCGGGTCGCAATTGCTTGGGTCGTTCGCGTCACAGGACGTGTTCTTGAGATTGCCCCAGTTGACGCGCGTCGCACCGATACCGGCGCCGACATAGGGCGTTACGCCGCCATAGGTGCCGATGTCGACATAGGCATTGGCGAGCAGGCTGAGGGCCGACATCGAGGCGCGGTCGGTCGAGACGCAGTTTGCGGCAACGCCGCAGCTTCCGCTCGTGGAGCCCTTGAAGTCGCTGTCGAACAGGTAGTCGACCGTCACGTCCGTGCGCAGGTAGTCGTTCCACTGGTAGCCGACGCCGCCGCCGAGGATCACTCCGCCATCTAGGTCGGTGTCGTCGAAATCGGTCTTGAAGCCGCCCGGCCCGCCCTGGTAGTAATTCGCCCCGCGCATATGGGTCCAGCCGTAGCCGAGATCGCCGCGCAGATACCATCCACTCGATGAAACGACGACCTGCTCGACGGGAGCAGGCTGAACCGGCTCAGGCTGGTAGACATCCGCCGCAAACGCCGATGTGCTCCCGATCAGAGCGGCAACGGCGCCATACAAATACTTCCTCATCGCCCAACTCCATAGACATGTTGCTCGGCGCGGCGAACGGCCGCGAGCCCGAATTCATCGATCTGCCATGGATAATGATTGGGAAAGGTTAAGTTGCAATTAACTACGAAGCTTTACCTAAGCGATTAACGTTCTGGCAAGGAATCGCCCGGCGATCAGCATCCGATTTGCAATAGTCTTGAAGACGATACGTTCTCTACAGGCGCCCGGCGGAGCCTCCTTGCGCACAATGAAAAGGCCGGGGACTTGGATCCCCGGCCTTTTCAAATTCAATTGGGTGGCTGGCGCCTCGCCCGAACTCAGGCCGCGCTGCGGACGGCTCCGATCACCGAAACGAGCTCGTCGACGACGCGCTCCACAAGCTCCCTGTCATCGCCTTCCGCCATCACGCGGATGAGCGGTTCGGTGCCCGACGGCCTGATGAGGAGACGGCCGTTGCTCGCAAGCTCGCTTTCCGCATCGGCAATCGCCGCGCGGACGGTCGGGTCTTCCAGCGGCTTCTCCGCCGAGATGCGGACGTTCTTCAGCACCTGAGGAACGGCTTCGAAGCGATTGCAGACCTCGCTCACCGTCTTGCCGCTGCGCTTGACGCAGGCGAGCACCTGCAGCGCGGCCACAAGGCCGTCACCGGTCGTGCCGAAATCGGACAGCACGATGTGCCCCGACTGTTCGCCACCGACGTTGTAGGCGTTCTGGCGCATGTGCTCGACGACGTAGCGGTCACCGACCTTGGTCCGCTCGAGGCCGAGGCCCTTGTCATTGAGGAAACGCTCCAGCCCGAGGTTCGACATGACAGTCGCGACGATGCCGTTGCCCTTGAGCAGGTCGTCCGCCGCCCATGTCTCGGCAATCACCGCCATCAGCTGGTCGCCGTCAATCAGGTTGCCCTGTTCGTCGACGATCAGCACTCGGTCCGCATCGCCGTCAAGCGCAATGCCGATGTCGGCGCGAACCTCGTGCACCTTCTTCTGAAGGGCCGCGGTATGCGTCGAGCCGCATTCGAGATTGATGTTCATGCCGTTCGGCTCGTTGCCGATCGTTACCACGTCGGCGCCGAGCTCCCACAGCGCGGCCGGCGCGACCTTGTAGGCGGCACCGTTTGCGCAGTCGATCGCGACCCTCAGACCATGAAGCGTGACGTCCCTCGGAAGCGTGCGCTTTGCATGCTCGATGTAGCGGTCGTGCACACCGTCGATGCGCTTGGCGCGGCCGATTTCATCGGCCTTGGCGAGCTGCGAGGCGATATCCCGCTCGAGAAGCTCCTCGATCTGGTTTTCCAGCTCGTCCGAAAGCTTGTAGCCGTCGGGGCCGAACAACTTGATGCCGTTGTCCTGGAAGGGATTGTGGGAGGCGGAGATCATCACGCCGATATCCGCGCGCAGCGATCGGGTCAGCATCGCGACAGCGGGCGTGGGGATCGGGCCGAGAACGAAGGCATCGACGCCGGCTGCGGTGAACCCGGCAACCATGGCGTTCTCCAGCATGTAGCCCGAGAGCCGTGTGTCCTTGCCGATCACGACGCGATGGCGATGCGTGCCGCGCCTGAAAATGGTTCCGACGGCAATGCCGACCCGCATGGCGAGGTCTGGCGTCATCGGAAAGGTATTAGATTGTCCCCGGATGCCATCCGTACCGAAGTAGCGACGTTTCATGTCACCTCCTGAAGTTTCTTGCGCCATGCTGCCGAAAGAGTCCGGAGATCATCCGGCGCGCAAGCATGGAGGCTTCTTATGACCTTCCCCTGCCATCGTCCTCGAGAACGTCGGCCTGCCGCTCTGTTTGCCACAATTTTTAGCAAAGAACAGCACTGCCGCCATCAGAATTCGTTACAGGCTGTTACCAATATGAAACCGGCCGCCAGGCTTTCGCCTGCGGCCGGTCGGTCGGAATTGCGACTGCGCGTCCTATTGGGGCTGTGGTTCGAGACCGCCTTCGGTCTCCCCGCCCTTGGTGCCGTCCTTCTTCGGACCGGCTTTCGGAACGGCCGAACCGCGGCTCGGGGGCGTATCGTCGCCAAGATCGCGCGCCGGCTTCTCGCCACGGATCAGGGCCTTGATTTCCTCGCCGGTGAGCGTTTCGTATTCCAGCAGCCCTTCCGCCAGTGCCACGAACTCGTGGTGTTGGTCGGTGATGATCCGCTTGGCCTCGGTATAGGCCTCGTCGATCAGGCGGCGGATTTCATTGTCGATCTTCTGTGCCGTCGATTCAGAAACGTTCTTCGACTGCGCGACGGAGTGACCGAGGAACACTTCCTGCTGGTTCTCGCCATAGGCGACCTGGCCCAGCTGATCGGAAAAGCCCCACTGGGTGACCATGGCGCGCGCAAGCTTCGTCGCCTGCTCGATGTCGGAGGATGCACCTGACGTGATGTTCTCCTTGCCGAAGGTGATTTCTTCGGCCACGCGTCCTCCCATCATGATGGCGAGGCGAGAGACCATCCACTTGTAGCTCATCGAATAGCGGTCGCCTTCGGGCAGCTGCATGACCATGCCGAGAGCGCGACCGCGCGGAATGATCGTCGCCTTGTGCAGAGGATCCGCGACAGGAACGTTGAGCGCAACGATGGCGTGGCCGGCCTCGTGATAGGCGGTGAGCTTCTTCTCGGCCTCGGTCATGGCCGAGGAGCGACGCTCCGCACCCATCATGATCTTGTCCTTGGCGTCCTCGAACTCCTGCATCGTGACGAGGCGCTTGTTGCGGCGTGCCGCCATGAGGGCAGCCTCGTTGACGAGGTTCATCAGATCCGCGCCGGAGAAGCCGGGGGTACCGCGAGCCAGAACCTTGAGATCGACGTTCGGCGCCAGCGGCACGTTGCGGACGTGAACCTTCAGGATGCGCTCGCGGCCGACGATATCCGGGTTCGGCACGACAACCTGCCGGTCGAAACGGCCCGGACGCAGGAGCGCCGGATCCAGGACGTCGGGGCGGTTGGTCGCGGCGATGAGGATGATGCCTTCGTTGGCCTCGAAACCGTCCATCTCGACGAGCAATTGGTTCAGCGTCTGCTCGCGCTCGTCATTGCCGCCGCCGAGACCGGCGCCGCGATGACGGCCGACCGCATCGATTTCGTCGATGAAGATGATGCAGGGTGCATTCTTCTTGGCCTGTTCGAACATGTCGCGGACGCGGGACGCACCCACGCCGACGAACATTTCAACGAAGTCGGAACCCGAAATCGTGAAGAAGGGCACGTTCGCCTCGCCCGCCACCGAGCGTGCGAGCAGGGTCTTACCCGTGCCGGGCGGGCCGACGAGCAGCACGCCGCGCGGAATACGTCCGCCGAGACGCTGGAACTTCTGCGGGTCGCGCAGGAACTCGACGATCTCTTCCAGGTCCTGCTTGGCCTCGTCCACGCCGGCAACGTCCGCGAAGGTCACGCGACCATGCGCTTCGGTCAGGAGCTTGGCCTTGGACTTTCCAAAGCCCATGGCGCCACGCGAGCCACCCTGCATCTGGCGCATGAAGAACAGCCAGACACCGAGGATAAGAAGCATCGGCAGCAGCGTACCGATATAGCTGAGGAACCCGGACGAGCCGTCCGTCTCCGGGCGCACGTTGATGACGACGTTCTTGGACTGAAGCCTGTCGACCAGCGAGTCGTCGACTGCCGGAGAGAAAGTCTGGAAGGTCGCACCGGTCTCGACGTAGCTGCCGACAACCTTACCGCCGGTAATCACCACCTCTTTCACCCTGTTCGAGTCCACTTCCTTGAGGAACTGCGAATAGGGGATTTCCCGCGAGCCGGTCTGGGCGGGGCTCGTCTGAAACATGCTGAACAGGGCGATCAGCAACAGAGCGATAATTGCCCACAGGGCAAAATTGCGGAAATTAGGATTCATCGAACTTCCCGGGCACTTTCTCGGCCGTGGCTTTCCTGGCCGCTTCACTGTCGCCTAACATAGGGTCGGAGCATGTCCTTGCCAAGGCAAACCGCACAACCCTGAGGCTTTTATCGAATCTTCTTGAATGGCACCGGTCTTTCTCGGCCGCGAACGGCGAGCGACCCGGCGGAAGGCATGTGCGGCAGGCAGCCGGGCAACCGCTCCTCACCCGCCGAACGGTGAGGGAAACGGCTCCCGCCCGAACGTGGGTGCAAGTGCATTGGCGAGCTCCAGATCGAAGGCGGGAAGGAAACGGTCGTAGGGGGCAAGATGCGCCTCGACTGAAACGGCGGCCCCCGGGGGCTCTCCGCCCGAGGTTTTCAGGCTGGGCGCGGCCCGTCCCGCCCTCTTCGCGACAGCGTCCGGCACGCTCCCGTCCGCCACAACCCCATAGGGCATGCGGTGCGAACCTGCCGCCTCGACGAGGAGTGGCGATCGCGACGCGTTGACGACCCAGTAGCGCCCGTCCCAGAGGCGTCTTTCGCCCGGCTGGACCGTCAAGGGCAGGATGCCGCGGCATTCGCGGTAGATGTAGAGCCCGTCCTTGCGCCGATCGTATACCACCCGTCCGAAGGTCACCCGCGACAGGATGCCGCTCTCGAGAAACGCTCGTAACGGCGATCGGTCGACCGGGCCGGCCGGAAACACCCTGCCGCCCATGGCCGCGGCCAGGCTGGTCACCGCGCGCCATCCGCCGCGATCGCGCAGCGCACGTCCGATCCCTTCAAGATCGGTCCGGGCGACAAGGGCGGGAACCAGGCGACCGGGACTGTCGCCGTCGACAGCGGAATAGACGCGGAGATGCTCCCTGGCGAAATCGGCAGCCGCCTCTGAGAGCGCCTTACGATCGACCGAGGCATCGGTCGCTTCCTCCGGGGACACGTTATCACCCGCTAGCCCGACACGAACCCGCGCCCGCTCATACGCCATGTTGCGGTTGCTCGGGTCATCGATCCACCCCTCTCCGCTCTGGCTCAGGAACGTACGGATGTCGTCTCTCGCCAGGGCGAGAAAGGGTCTCATGATCCAGACGGAGCGATCGAACAGCACCTCGGCCGCCATGCCCGAGGTCCCTGCCGACTCCGGAGCGCCTCGGGCCTTGCGCATCGTGATCGTCTCGCGCTGGTCGTCGGCTGTGTGACCGGTCAGGATGGCAACGGCCTTCGTCTCGCGGGCGATACCTGCCAGAAGGTCGTAGCGGGCCTCGCGCGAGGCGGCAGACAGACCCGTCGCAGGCTTGGGGCCTTCCCACCTGCGGATGTGGTGTTCGATGCCATGGCGGGCGCACAGGGCCGCAACGGCCCGCGCCTCATCGGCCGACTCGGGCCTCAGCCCATGATCGACGGTGCAGGCAAGAATTGAGAGTCCGGGATAACGCCCGGTCGCGAGCGCGGCGCGAAGCGCCAGGAGCAGTCCGGTGGAGTCACTTCCTCCGGAGACGGCCACAACCAGTCTGGCTGGGCTCGGCACACTTGAAAGAAACGATCCGGCGGCGGAAAGGACGCCAGAAAGAGCGGCGTCGGCGACAGCGAAGGAGCTCATCGCCTCAGCAGGAGAGCCGGCTCTGCTCGCTGTTGACCTTCGTCTTCACAGCCTTGGAAGCGTTGGGATAGCGCTTGCCGACTTCGCGAAGCGTTGCGCAGGCAGTTTCCGTATTGTCGAGCGCCGCAAGCGACATGCCGAGCTTCAGCAGCATTTCCGGCGCCTTCTTCGACTGTGCGAAGGTCTGGTGCGCGTTCAGGAAGGTCTTGGCGGCTTCGTTGAAGTTGCCCTGCGAGTACTGTGCCTCGCCCATCCAGAAGCTAGCGTCCGCCGCCTTCTCGCCCTTCGGATAGATGTCGAGATAGTCGCGAAACTCCTTCTCGGCGAGCTGATAGTCGCCGGAGAGCACATGGCCGTAGGCCGCCTTGTAGATATCATCGGGATTGTCCAGCGATCCCGACGCAGTCCCGGACGATGCCGCAGGAAGCCCGGAATCGTCCCCGGGCATTACCTCCTTGCTGATCGACGCACTCTCGTTGAGGTCGGGGCTTGTTTCGGCACCAATGACGTTGCCTTTCTCGTCGAAGCGGACCGAACCCAGCTGTTGCGGCGGAGCGCCGAGGCCGTCATTTGATCCGCCATTGGCGCTGCCGATCGCCGCAGCGACGTCATCGCCGGCGGCTTCGTCCGCCGGCTGACCCGATCTCGTAGACAGATCGGTGACACTGCCGCTGTCGGCGGGCTTCGTCAGGCTTCCGCTCTTCTGCGACGTTCCCTTTCCGCCTTCCAGGTCCTGGAAGCGGTACTCGTTGTCTTCCTGAGTCTTGCGAAGCTGTTCCTGCATCTGCAGCAGCTGGTAGCTCAGCTCCTCGATGCGGCCGTTGAGCGTGCGCAGTTCTTCCTCGAGCTGGCCGATCCGGCCCGTCTCGTTCGATTGCGCCAGCACAACCTGCCCGTCTTTGGCGGTATGGGGCATGAATCGGCTCGCCAGCGCGGAGAGCGGCGATGCATGAAGCACCCCTGCCGTTCCGCCGAGGGCTGCCAGGCTGATCACGCCTGCCGCGACAAGTTTTCTCATCTGTCTTCGTCCTGTTGGATCCAATAACGCGCTTCGAAGCGCAGGGCCGATTTTTTCCAAATACACCCAAAAAGCAACGGACTTCGGCCAAAGTGTGTTGAAAAAAGAAAAGCCGCTTGCGAAAGCAAAAGGCCCCGCCGAACGAGGCAGGGCCTTGAGGAAATCACGCTCCCGTTTCTTCGGGAACCGCGGCAACTTACATGCCGGCGCCGCCAAGAACGGTGACTGCGCGGCGGTTCTGCGACCAGCACGAAATGTCGTCGCAAACGGCTACCGGACGTTCCTTGCCGTAGGAGATCGTCTTCATGCGGTTTGCAGGAACGCCGCGACCGATCAGGTACTGACGCGTGGCGGCCGCACGGCGGGCGCCGAGCGCGAGGTTGTATTCGCGCGTACCGCGCTCGTCGGCGTGGCCTTCGATGGTGATGGCGTAGTTCGGGTACTTCTGCAGCCACTGTGCCTGACGGTCGAGCGTCGCAGCGGCATCGGCACGAACCGACGACGAATCGGTGTCGAAGAAGATGCGGTCGCCGACGTTGACCGTGAAGTCCTGCGTGGAGCCGGGCGTCGCATTGTTCAGGCCGAGTTCGCCAGCGCTGTTCGGAAGGTTCTTCTTCGAGGCGCAGCCGGCAAGGGCCAGACCCATGAAGAGAGCGAGCATGACGGGATTACGTGCGATGGTCTGCATGCGGCCGGCGGCCGGGGTATCGATACGGCTCATGGGCCGGTCTCCTTGCGTCAGTTCAATTGAGGGCACTAGTTTCAATCAGGGTTGCCGGACTGTAACCGGAAGCGGTTAATCTGCTTTCAAGAATTATGGTTAACGGATGCTTACCGCGTGCTCCCACATTCAACGTCACAAAAAAGAAAGGCCGCCGCCTTACCGCGATTTGGCCTGACTTACAGGACTTTGCGGCAAGAAAACGGCGGCCCGCCATGTTTTCGGGGTGCTATTCGAGGAGCGGAGACCAGGCCGGGTCGGAAGCGAAGCCACCCGTCTTGACCAACTGCTCGTTGTAGCCGGTAAGGTCGATCGAGTAGAGCTGCGGTCCGCCGGCGCCGGCGCCCTGGCGGAAGAACATCAGAACGCGTCCGTTCGGAGCCCAGGTGGGACCTTCATTGTGGAAGCCCGTCGTCAGGATGCGCTCGCCCGAGCCGTCCGGCTTCATCACGCCGATCGAGAACTTGCCGCCAGACTGCTTCGTGAAGGCGATGAGGTCGCCACGCGGAGACCAGACCGGCGTCGAATAGGCGCCGTCGCCGAAGGAGATGCGGTTCTGTCCGGAGCCGTCGGCGTTCATGACGTAGAGCTGCTGGCGTCCGCCGCGGTCGCTTTCGAACACGATCTGGCCGCCGTCCGGCGAATAGGACGGAGAGGTGTCGATTGCCGCGGTCGAGGTGAGACGGGTGGTGGTGCGCGAACGCAGGTCCATCGTGTAGATGTTGGCGTTGCCTTCCTGCTGGAGGCTCATGATGACCCGCTGGCCATCCGGCGAGAAGCGCGGCGAGAAGGTCATGCCGGGGAAGTTGCCTACGACTTCGCGCTGTCCGGTCTCGAGCTGCAGCAGATAGACCCGCGGCTGCTCGTTTTCGAAGGACATGTACGTGATTTCCTGGCGGTTCGGCGAGAAGCGCGGCGTCAGCACGAGGTCGTTCGCGTTGGTCAATGCCCGCGAGTTGAAGCCGTCCTGGTCCATGATGGCAAGCTGACGCTTGCGGGCGGTCTTCGGGCCGCTTTCGGCGACATAGACGATGCGGGTGTCGAAGTAGCCCTTCTCGCCGGTCAGACGTTCATAGATCGCGTCGGCGATGATGTGGGCAACGCGGCGCCAGTTTTCAGGCTGCGTATAGAACTGCTGACCCGTCAGCTGCTGGTTGGCGAAGGTGTCCCAGAGACGGAACTCGGCGCGCAGCCGCCCGTCGCCTTCCTGGGTGACGCGGCCCGTCACGAGAGCCTGTGCGTTGATGACCTTCCAGTCCTCGAAACGCGGCGGCTGGTCGGGATTGGAGATCTTCTCGATGAAGGCCTGCTTGGAAACCGGCGCGAAGAGGCCCGAGCGCTGCAGGTCGGCTGCGATCACGTCGGTAATCTTCTGTCCGAGGTCCCCACTCGAAACAAAGTCGGTGACGGCGATCGGCAGCGGCTCGACGTTACCCTTGTTGATGTTGATTTCCACGAGCGCCCAGGCCGGCGACAGGAATGCCGCCAGGCCGGTCAGCACGACCAGAAAACGGAGAAGATTGCGTTTCAGCATGGTGTCTAGGCCTTCCTAGTTTTACATCATTTGGCTCGGATCGAAGTTCACGATCACTTCGCTCCAGGCATCGTATTTCTCGGGCGGCAGCCCCTTGAACGGTCTCGACTTCATGATCGCGCGCCGGGCACCGCCGGCGAGCGCGCGCCGGGCGGCTTCCGAGCCACCGGTCGCGACGACCTCGGGCTCGCCGATGATGTCGCCGTTCTGGTCGAGCTGCATCTTCACCTGGACGCGGACGTCCGCCGCATCGGCCATGCCGGGGATGATCGACCAGTTGTTCTGGATCTGCCCGCGCAACGCGTCCATTTCGCTCATGCTGAGTTTGGAGCCACCCGTCGTCTTCTTTCCGCCGAGTGCCGCCTCTTCCGTCGAGCTCTTGCGTCCGCCGCCCTTGGCCTTCTCCTTGTTGAGGAGTGCTGCCACCTCGTCGGCGTTGAAGTCGCTGTCGTTGGCTGAAGTCGCCTTCTTCTGCTTCTTCTTTTCCTCGTCCTTGCGATCGGGCGTCTTGGCGCTCTGGGCCTGCGCGGTCTCAACCTTGGGCTTCACGACAGGAACGGGGACGTTGTCGGGCAGCGCCTCAGCCTCGGCGATCTCCGCGGGAGCTTCCTCGGCGGGCTTTTCCTCCGGCTTCGGGTCGGGCTTGACCTCCTGCTTGGGCTCGGCCTCGGCCGCGACTTCCGTCGCCGGTGTCGTCTGGGGCTCTTCCTTGACGATTTCCTCTACCGGCTCCGGCTCGGGTGTCGGGGTGGGAACGACCTTTTCAGCCTTTTCCGGCGCCGCGGCCGTCTCGATATCCCTGGGCTTTTCCTCAGGCGTCGGCGGCGTCTTCAGGTCGAGCTCGTTGTCGCCAACGTTCTCGCCCTCGGTGGGCGTCGCCTTCTTGGTGGGGACTGGCGCGGACTTTTCCTTGAGGGTCGCCTTCTTGTCGCCCTGCTGGATCTGGGTGAGTTCCTCGATCGGCACGATATCGACCGGCATCGCCTCGATGTCGGCGACATCGAAGCTTTCAGGACTGCCGAGCGAGACCAGTGCCCAGGTGAGCACCAGGGCATGAAGCACGGCGGATGTGACGAGACTGCCCTTCATTGCGGCCGTTCACTTGTCCGGTTTCTGCTCGGTTACGAGACCGATATTGGTGAATCCCGCGGTCTGGATGCGCGACATGACATCTGCGATGACGCCATAGGGCGCCGTGCCGTCGCCACGCACGAAGATCCGCTCCGTATAGCCAGTGGTCGCAACCGCCTCGAGCTTGGCTGCGACTTCCTCGATCGCGATCGGCGTCTCCTGCAGGAACACTTCGCCGTCAGCCTTCACGGAGATCGTGATCGGCTGGGTCTCGGCGTTCAGCGCCTTGGCAGACGTCTTCGGCAGGTCGATCGGCACGCCGACCGTCATCAGCGGCGCGGCAACCATGAAGATGATGAGCAGCACGAGCATGACGTCCACGAAAGGCGTCACGTTGATCTCGCTCATCGGCGCCTTCTTGCCACCGCCGCGACGGCGTCGTCCGCCACCGGAATTCTTTTGACCGACTGACATGCCCATGGGATGGTCTCCGTTTCAGCGCCCGGTCACTGCGCCGCCTGGCGCGGCTGCAGCTTCTCGTCGATCTGGCGGGAGAGGATCGCCGAGAATTCGTCGGCAAAGCCTTCCATCCGGGACGTGATCTTGCCGGCGTCGGCCGAGAACTTGTTGTAGGCGATAACGGCGGGAATAGCCGCAAGCAGGCCGATCGCGGTTGCCAGAAGCGCTTCCGCGATACCCGGCGCAACGACGGCGAGGTTCGTCGACTTCGAGCCGGCGATGGCCTGGAAGGAGGTCATGATACCGACGACGGTTCCGAAGAGACCGACGAAGGGCGCCGCCGATCCGATGGTCGCGAGCGAGCCCAATCGGGCTTCCAGCGTCTCGGATTCCCGCGCCAGTGTCACGTCCATCGCCCTGTCGATACGCATCTGAAGACCGATCGGCGAGCGCGCACCGCGCTCGAAGCTCTTCTTCCATTCGCGCATCGCCGAGACGAAGATGGCGCTCATGCCGCTCGTCTGTCGATCGGCGAGTGTCCTGTAGAGCTCCTCGAGCGACTGCCCGGACCAGAACACCTGCTCGAAGCTGTCGAGCTGGCGACGGGCCTTGCCGTAGCTCAGCGTCTTGTCGACGACGATTGCCCATGTCCAGACCGACGCCGCGATGAGCCCCAGCATGACCAGCTTCACCACGAACCCGGCCTGCATGAAGAGCGACCAAAGGGTCACATCCGTCGTTGCTGCCAAACCTACCTGTTCCATAGACCTCTGTCCCCGAATCCAAAGACCCGGCACGGGCGCAGGGCACCGGACCGGGTTTCACATTCCTCTCGGTACCGACCGATTCCAGGAGGTGGAATGTGCCGGGACCGGATTTTCGCAAACCTGCGCAGCCTGCACGGACTTCTCGTCCGCACCCGCTTCGCACGCCCGTCAAGAATGTCCGGTTGATGCCGCCGGCCGCCATGCCGGTCAAATGCTTACAGCCTGCCTTCTTGCCGTCAATTTTGGTTAAAGGATGACGTGCAGTGCACAAAATCCTATGGGGGAGAGTAAGACATTATTATGGTTAAGGCTTCGTTACACTGAAGCCGCAATGTCGGGCAGCAGCCGATTTTCCGTTGCCGGCGCGCCTTAAGCAACAGGAACCAAAGCCTTTACCGTGCGTTGCTTCACGCATGAGACCGCTCGCCGAAAATCCGTCCCGCAATGCGCGGCAGCCTCCGACAGGCGAATGGCGCAAGCGCGCGATCCAGAGTTCCGGTTTGCTTGACACAGCACCGCGCAGGCGAGCATCGACCAACGGAGTGGTATGAACTATGGTTTCAAGGGCGATGTGGAAGGGACAGCTACGGCTCTCGCTGGTCTCCATCGGCGTCGAGCTCTTCAGCGCCACACGATCGAACGCGCGAACTTCGTTCCGGCAGATCCATAAGCCCTCCGGCAAACCTGTCCACTACGAGAAGATCGTCGACGGCATCGGCCCGATCAAGGAGGACGACATCGTCAAGGGCTACGAGCTGGATGACGGTAAGTACGTGCTGCTTCAGCCGAGCGAGGTCGACGCGGTCAAGCTCGAGACGAAGAAGACGCTGGAGCTCGTACAGTTCGTAGAGACCTGCGACATCCCTCCCCTCTACTTTGACAAGCCTTACTACCTCGTCCCCTCCGATGATCTCGCCGAGCACGCCTATCAGGTCGTGCGCGATGCATTGAGGGCAACCGGAAAGACAGGGCTGGGGCAACTCGCGATGCGCGGACGAGAATATCTTGCCGCGGTGCGCCCCTGTGGCGACGGCCTTCTCCTCGAGACCCTGCGCTATGTCGACGAGATCCGCAGCGCCGATCCGATGTTCGCCGGCATTCCCACCCGCGAGGCGGACAAGGAACTGCTCGACGTCGCGACCGCCCTGATCGAGCGCAAGACCGCGCCTTTCGACGCGGCGGCCTTCAAGGACCACTATGAGGACGCGCTGAAGGCGCTGGTGAAGCGGAAGATGAAGGGCAAGAAGATCGACATCGACGAAGAGGAGGAACGCCGTCCTTCCTCCGGCGGCAATGTCGTCGACCTTATGGCGGCCCTGAAAAAGAGCCTTGAGGGAAGCGGCAAACCATCCAGGCCGGCCGCCTCCGGCCGGCGCAAGTCCGCGTGAGGCGCCGCCATGGCTTCACCCCGGTCTTCTCTCGACGAGTACAACCGCAAGCGTGATTTCTCGAAGACCAGGGAGCCGAAGGGCGAACCCAACCGCAAGGCCAACGGCGGGTTCCGCTATCTGGTCCAGAAGCACGACGCGACGCGCCTCCACTACGATTTCCGCCTCGAATGGGACGGCGTCTTGAAGAGTTGGGCCGTGACGAAGGGTCCGAGCGTCAATCCGGACGACAAGCGCCTCGCAGTCCGCACGGAGGACCATCCGATGGCCTACGGCGACTTCGAGGGCACGATCCCCGAGAAGCAATATGGCGGCGGCACCGTGATGCTCTGGGACACCGGGCGCTGGGATCCGGTCGGCGACCCCGACGAGGGACTGAAGGAAGGCAAGCTGAAGTTCCGGCTCCACGGCCGGCGCCTCACCGGCGGCTGGACGCTGGTCAGAATGCGTCCGCGGCAGGGCGAGAAGGGTGAGAACTGGCTGCTGATCAAGGAACAGGACGATGCAGCCATGGAGGACGGGGATGGCGTGCTCGAAGGCAACCTGACCAGCGTCGTCAGCGGCCGGACGATGGGCGAGATAGCCGAAGGCAAGGGCGAGCGGAAGAAAAGGGTCTGGCAATCGAGCACAAGTGCTGCGGAGAACGTGCGTCGCGGCGCCATCGCCCCGCGCAAGGACAGGGTTTCTGGCAAGGCCCGCGGCACCGGAGCGAAGCTGCCTGCCTTCATGCCCCCGCAGCTCGCCACACTCGTATCCACTCCTCCGGCAGGAGACGACTGGGTGGCGGAAGTGAAATTCGATGGCTACCGGCTGATGTCCTCGATTGCGGGAGGAAAAGCCGTCTGCTTCACGCGCACCGGCCTCGACTGGACCGAAAAGTTTGCCGACATTGCCGCAGCGCTTGCCGGGCTCAACTGCGAAAGCGCGCTGATCGACGGCGAAGCGGTGGCCGCGAACGACGAAGGCTCGACATTCTCCGCCCTCCAGAAAGCCCTGAAGCACGGTGGACGTATCGTACTCTACGCCTTCGACCTTCTCAGCCTCGATGGCGAGGATC
This sequence comes from Sinorhizobium sp. BG8, assembly GCF_016864555.1. Lineage (NCBI taxonomy): Bacteria > Pseudomonadati > Pseudomonadota > Alphaproteobacteria > Hyphomicrobiales > Rhizobiaceae > Sinorhizobium > Sinorhizobium sp. BG8. The sequence continues at coordinate 4,345,420 of NZ_CP044011.1, forward strand.
TGACCGGAAGTCCGCTCGTGGAACGCAAGGACGCACTGCGCGACCTTCTCGCAGGGGGCGACGGGAGCATTGTCAAGTTCAGCGAGCATGTGCGCGGGCACGCCACCGACGTCTTTCGAAGCATGTGCCGGGCCGGGCAGGAAGGCATCATCGCCAAGCGCGCGGGCGACCCTTACCGCTCCGGGCGCGTCGGCAGCTGGCTCAAGGTCAAGTGCACGCGGCGGCAGGAGTTCGTGATCGGCGGCTATTCGCCGTCCGACAAGAAGAACCGGCCCTTTGCCTCCCTGCTTCTCGGCACGTTCGAAGGTGACAGGCTGGTCTACAGGGGCCGGGTCGGCACCGGCTTCGACGAGCGGACGATGGAGGAGCTTGCGGGATTGTTCGCGAAGAGGCGGCGCAAGGCTTCGCCCTTCGCGGCCGTTCCGCCCGAGTTTTCGCATGACGCCGTGTGGCTGAAGCCGGACCTCGTGACTGAGATCGACTTCGCTGAATTTACCGATGACGGCCACATCCGGCACGGGTCGTTCGAGGGATTGCGAAGGGACAAGGAGGCGAGATCCGTGGTACTGGAGCAGGAAAAGAAAACCGCCGAAATCGTGGCTGATGCCACCAACACGGTGGAAGGGAAGTCATCAGGAGAGAAGGCCGCGGCAAAGAGGAAGGGCACGGACGTGACAGAGCGCAGCACCGGCGACCGCGTCGCCGGCATCGCCATCACCCATCCCGAGCGGGTCCTCTTCAAGGAAGAGAACATCCGCAAGATAGATCTTGCGCGCTACTATTCCGCCGTGTCCGGGCGCCTGCTCGAACATGCCGGCGGCCACCCGGTCTCGCTGATCCGCTGCCCGGGCGGCGACATCGAACACTGCTTCTTCCAGAAGCATGCCAGCGACGGTTTCCCGGAAGAGATCGATCAGGTTGCGATCACCGAGTCCTCCGGCAAGACCGAGAACTACATGATGATAACGGACGAGAAGGGTCTGGTCGCGGCCGTGCAGATGGGCACGATGGAATTTCACATATGGGGCGCTTCGGCCGCCCGATTGGAAACGCCCGACCGCCTGGTCTTCGACCTCGACCCCGACGCGGGCATCGGATTTTCGGAAGTAAGGGCGGCCGCGCTCGAGCTTCGGGACGTGCTGGACGCCGTGGGGCTCAGGACCGTGCCGCTCCTGACCGGCGGCAAGGGCATACACGTGATCGTACCGCTGGCACCGAAGGCCGAATGGGAGGCGGTGAAGACCTTCGCCAAGGGTCTCGCCCAACGCCTCGCCGACGCCAGCCCCGATCGCTACGTCGCGACCATGTCAAAGGCCAAGCGCAAGGGAAGGATCTTCATCGACTGGCTGCGAAACGAGCGCGGCGCGACCGCCGTCGCCCCTTACTCTGTCCGCGCGCGCCGGGGCGCTCCGGTGGCGACACCCGTGACCTGGGAGGAGCTTGCCGACATCGAGGCCGCGAACGCCTTCGGCATGTCCGAGGTCCTCGCCCGCATCGAAAGCGCCGATCCATGGGCGCCCGCACGGAAATGGAAGCAATCCTTGACGGACGCGATGGTGAAGGCCGTCGGCTGATAGATTTAGGCGTCGGCGGGACGGGCAGCACCGAGGAATTGTGCCGCCAGCCCTTCCGGTAGCCGGCGGGGCCGCCCCCTGGCATTGATGACCGCGATGATCACCTTGGCTGCAATCAGCATCTGTTCGCCGCGGCGGACTTCCTGCGAGAGCACCATCTTGGCGCCGCCCGCCTTTTCCGTGTGCGTGACGATCGTCAGGATGTCGTCCATGCGCGCGGGTGCCTTGAAGTCGATCTCCATGCGGTGAACCACGAAGGCCAGCCCTTCCGTGTCACCGTCGATGACGAGTGCCCCCTGCTCCACTCCAAGAAGCCTGAGATAGTCAGTCCGCCCGCGCTCCATGAAGTGCAAGTAGCGGGCATGGTAGACGACGCCGGAAAAGTCGGTGTCCTCGTAGTAGACCCGTTGGACCAGCCTGTGTCCGCCATTCGTCAGTTCGCCCGAAAGGGCATGGTTCAGCTCTGCCATCGCTCAACTCGCCGGATCGCTCATTCGTTCGCCTCTGTGGAGGAAAGGGCACGCAATTGCAAGGTTAGCACGCGTGTCACAATTGCCGCCTATCACCGTTGCATTCGTAGATCTCAGGGGATTCGGATGGCCTCGACGATGAAGATTGCAGTACTCGGCGGTGACGGTTTCGTCGGCTGGCCAACCTCTCTCCACCTTTCCAGCGCAGGCCACGACATCCACATTCTCGACAATCTCTCGCGCCGCTGGATCGATACGGAACTGGGGGTCCAGTCGTTGACGCCGATGGACTCGATACAGGAGCGCACCCGCATCTGGCACGAGCAGACGGGTCGAAGGATCCGCTTCCACCTGATCGACCTAGCGCGAGACTATGAACTCCTGAAGAACTGGCTGGCGGCCGAGCGCCCCGACGCAATTGTCCACTTCGCCGAACAGCGTGCCGCGCCCTATTCGATGAAGAGCGACCGCCACAAGAACTACACGGTCAACAACAACGTCAATGCCACGCACAACCTGTTGAACGCCATGGTCGAGACGGGTCTGGACGCGCATCTCGTTCACCTCGGAACGATGGGAGTCTACGGCTATTCGACAGTTGGCGCAGCCATTCCGGAGGGTTACCTGCCGGTCGGCATAGAGACGATCAGCGGCGGAACGGCGAGGCAGGAGATCCTCTATCCCTCCAACCCGGGTTCGATCTACCACATGACCAAGTGCCTGGATCAGCTGCTCTTCCAGTTCTACGCGAAGAACGACGGCCTGCGGATAACCGACCTACACCAGGGGATCGTGTGGGGCACGCATACGCGCGATACTGCTGTTCATCCGCAGCTGATCAACAGGTTCGACTACGACGGCGACTACGGGACGGTTCTCAACCGCTTCCTCATCCAGGCAGCGATAGGCTACCCGCTGACGGTGCATGGCACGGGCGGCCAGACGCGGGCGTTCATTCACATCCAGGATTCCGTGCGCTGCATCCAACTGGCGCTCGACAATCCGCCCGCGCGCGACTCCCGCGTCGAGATCTTCAACCAGATGACCGAAACGCACCGAATCCGCGACCTTGCGAAGCTCGTTTCCGGGATGACCGGAGCGGACATCGCCTGGCTTCCCAACCCGCGCAAGGAAGCGCCCGAGAACGAACTCGTGGTCGAGAGCGCCAAGTTCCGCGAGCTGGGGCTCGCTCCGACGCGTCTCGCAAACGGTCTCCTGTCCGAGATCGTCGATGTCGCCCGCAAGTTCGCCTATCGCGTGGACCGCTCGCGCGTTCCCGCAGTCTCGGCCTGGACGCGCGATCTGGCGCCGCTGATCAACGCGGATCCCGAAGGGCGTAGGCTGAAATCCGTGTCATGACGGCCGACCCCGATCAGGGCCTTCGACGTCAGGGCACCGCGGGGTCGCGGGTCGCCTATGTCACGCTGGTCACGAACGACGACTACGCCCGCGGCGCAACCGCCCTCGCCCGATCACTCAGGAGGACGGGCACGCGCGCCGACCTCGTGGCAATCCATACGCCCGCCCTCGCGCGCAACTGCGTTCGCTCCCTTGCGGGCGAAGGCTGGAGACTGGTGGAAGCCGATCACCTGCCCCTGTCCGACGGTTTCAACCAGCGTCACGCCCGCGGTGAGATCCACCGCGACGCGCCCTTCACGAAGGGAGTAAAGCCCGAATTCCACACGCCGCTCGACAACTTCATCAAGCTGCGGCTGTGGCAGCTGATCGACTACGAGACCTGCATCTTCCTCGATGCCGACACGCTCGTTCTGCGCAGTATCGACAAGCTCTTTTCCTACCCCGAGTTCTCGGCGGCACCGAATGTCTACGAGAACCTTGCGGATTTCCGGAGACTGAATTCCGGCGTCTTCGTCGCACGGCCGTCGCTTGCCACCTTTGAGGCGATGCTTGCGAGGCTCGACCAGCCCGAAGCTTTCTGGCGCCGCACCGACCAGACCTTCCTCGAGGCCTTCTTCCCGGATTGGCATGGCCTGCCGGTCTACATGAACATGCTGCAATACGTGTGGTTCACCATGCCGGAGCTTTGGGACTGGAAGAGTATCCACGTCCTTCACTACCAGTACGAAAAGCCCTGGCAGGACGGTCATGCGAAAGCGGAGAGACTGATGCCGCTGATCGCGCTGTGGCGCGCCTTCCACGATGGAACCCCGATACCGGATATCGGCGGGCTTGCAGGCCCTCGGCGGACATGACGCGCGTGCTCGTCTCGGGTGGATCCGGCTATGTCGGCCGGTTCATCGTCGAGCATCTGGCGGCGCATGGGTACAAGGTGACCTCTGCCGGGCGTACGCCCGCCTCTTCAGGACATTTCACGGGCGATGTCGCTTACGTCCCCCTCCACCTCGATCCGGACCTGGACCAAAGCCATGCGTTTCATGACGTCGACTGCTTCGTGCACGCCGGCTTCGCGCACATTCCCGGAAAGTACCGCGGCGGAGAGGGTGACGATCCCGAAGCCTTCCGGCGCGCCAATCTCGAGGGCTCGGTCAGGCTCTTCGAACAGGCACTGCGCGCCGGCGTTCGCCGTTGCGTCTTCCTGTCGAGCCGAGCGGTCTATGGTCGGCAGGCAGCGGGCATCGCTTTGACGGAAGACATGACCCCGCAGCCGGATACGCTTTACGGCAGCGTGAAGCTCGACGCGGAACGCAGTCTCCACGCTTTGAGCGGGCGCGGCTTCGCGACGGCGAGCCTGCGCGTGACCGGCGTCTACGGGCAGGCAGCCCCCGGATCCCGGCACAAGTGGGAGACGCTCATTTCCGACTATCTCGCAGGACGGCCGGTGGCGGCACGGGCAGGAACCGAGGTCCACGGCGCTGACGTAGCTGAGGCCGTCAGGCTGATGCTCGGGACTGACGCAGCACGGATCAGCGACGAGAGCTTCAACGTCTCCGACATCCTTGTCGACACCCGGGCGATCCTCGCGCCCGTGATGAAAGAGAGCGCCAGTCTCCAAGCCTTGCCGCCTCGTGCCGATGGACAGGGAGTGAACGTCATGTCGACGGACAAGATCCGCACTCTCGGCTGGGCGCCGGGCGGGTGGCCGCGGTTCGAGGAGTACGCGCGGGATCTGGCAGCGCGCTTTCGGGCATAGCGCCGCGTAGGTCAGGGTGCTCCACCTGGCCGCCGCTCACGTGCGATCGACGGCGCGTGCGCCTTGGTAATTATGCGGATGGAGCGGGCGGATATCCCAGCTCGATGATGGTGATCTCCGGCGGCGAACCGAAGCGGACCGGCGCGATGGAGCAACCGAGGCCACCTGAAATCACGATGTCGCGGCCTTCTTCCTGCACATGGCCATAGACATAGCGATTACCGTAGCGCGAGGGCACGACAGGCGCATAACCGAAGATCCTGACCTGCCCGCCATGCGTATGCCCGGAGAGCGTCACAGACACGCGGGAGGGAACCTGGGGAAAAATATCCGGTTCGTGGGCAAGCAGGACGACCGGGTCGTCGTCTTCCACCTGGGCCAGCGTCCCGTGGAGATCGTCGAGCCCCTGGAAGGAGGCACGCTGCCATTGCGAACTCGGCCGCAGCGCGACCTGGTCCTCGAGGCCTGCGATCCAGAAGCCGCGCCCGTCCTTCTCAAACCGAGCGGCACGATTGGAATAGACGTCGATCCCGACGTCTCGCAGCGCCCTGTGGGCGACCGTCTCGCCGCCGCCGGCGGCTTGTGCGTCCGGATCTTCCCACCAGTCGTGATTGCCCAGGACGGCATGGACGCCGAGAGGTGCCTTCAGCGCCTGGAGGCACTTTGCCCATTCCGGCGCCGTGACGGTGCCGACGGCCCCGCGCATGCTCGAGGTGAAATCGCCGAGCAGGACGATCATGTCTCCCGAAAGGGCATTCGCGCGGGCAACGATGCCGTCAATGCGGGACGTCGTCATCCAGGGCTTGCAGGCGTGGATATCGGCAAGCGCCACGATCCGAAGCCGGAGACCGTCAGGCCAGTTGGCCGGACGGATGCGATAGTTGGCAATGCGCAGACGGCCCATCGGCTCGAAGCCCACGGCGTAGCTCCCGGTCGCAATCCCCGAAAGCAGCAGGCCGCCAAGCGTCTTCAACAGTCCGCGTCGCGTCACCACTCAATCGTCCTCCGTAAACAGCCGGAATTGCGAAGCCTCGAGATCCTTGGGGACTGCCAGCCCGAGATGCTTCCAGGCATTGGCCGTCAGCACGCGCCCGCGCGGCGTACGCTGGATGAAGCCCTGCTGGATCATGTACGGTTCTATGATGTCCTCGATCGCGTCCCTGGGCTCCGAGAGGCCGGCCGCGATCGTCTCAATACCGACCGGCCCGCCGCCAAAATTGTGCGCGATCATCGAAAGGTAGCGCCGGTCAAGCTGGTCGAGACCCATATTGTCGACAAGGAGGCGCGTCAGTGCTTCGTCGGCGATCTCCTTGGTGACGGCCTCGGCGTTGGCCACTTCCGCGAAGTCTCTCACCCGCCGCAGCAGACGGCCTGCGATCCGCGGCGTCCCGCGGGCGCGGCGCGCGATCTCGCGGGCGCCGCCATCGGTCATGCCGAGCCCCATCAGCCGCGCCCCGCGCCGCACGATCAGTTCCAGTTCCTCGACCGTATAGAAATTGAGCCGCACCGGAATACCGAAGCGATCACGCAGCGGCGTCGTCAACAGGCCCAGCCGGGTGGTCGCCGCGACGAGCGTGAACTTCGAAAGGTCGATCTTGACCGAACGCGCCGCCGGTCCCTCGCCGATGATGAGGTCGAGCTGGAAATCCTCCATCGCCGGGTAGAGGATCTCTTCCACCGCCGGATTGAGCCGGTGGATCTCGTCGATGAAGAGCACGTCCCGCTCTTCGAGATTGGTCAGAAGCGCCGCGAGATCCCCCGCCTTTGCGATAACCGGGCCGGAGGTCGAGCGGAAATTGACCCCGAGTTCCTTCGCCATGATCTGCGCAAGCGTCGTCTTGCCGAGGCCGGGCGGCCCGACGAACAGCACATGGTCCAGCGCCTCGCCGCGATTCTTGGCCGCCTCGATGAAGATCTTCAGGTTCGCTCGTGCTTCCGCCTGGCCGGTAAAGTCGTCGAGCGTCTGCGGCCGCAGCGTCGCGTCGACATCTTCGCCTCGCTTGTCGGAAGAAATGAGCCGTGCGGCTTCGGTCATGTCAGAAGTTCCATTCCGGGGATGCGGTCTGCCGTTTTGGCATCAAAAGTTCTGGTGGTCGTGTAGCTGGCGTCATGGTTTCGAAGGGTCATGAATATTTTCGCAAATTCCACGTCCGAACGTTTCGTTTCCGCCAGCGCCTGCAATACGAGCGGCCCATTCTCGAACCGGATGTCCTGACTGTCCGGCAAGTCCGATATGCCTATCATGACCTAGCCTGTCGTCAGCAGCGTGACGCGATCGACATGGCCAGGGCCAATTTCCGGCGGTTGCTCCAGCAATGCCACGACCCCTGCGCTCTGTTCTTCGTCATATTTCAAGAGAAGACGCAAGAGATTGCGGGTGTCGAGTCCGATCATTTCCAACTCGCAGATGATCGATAGTAAGGAATCATGCCGTAAACAAGGACATCACCGCGACAGCTCCTTCAGGCCCAGCCGGATCAGCTTGGCGCTGTCGGCTCCCTCGCCGCCGTTCTTCAGGGCGGCGGCGACAGCGTTGGCCGCCTGATCGCGCGAATAGCCGAGGTTGGTGAGTGCCGAGACGGCATCCGCCACGGGTGCCGGCGCGACCCCTTCTCCGAGTTCCTGCTTGAGGCCGATCGACGCCCCGGCATCGCCGGCAAAGGCGGGCGCCTTGTTCTTCAGCTCCGTGACGATGCGCACGGCGACTTTCGGTCCGACCCCCGGCGCGCGCGAGACGGATGTCTTGTCCTGCAGCGCGATCGCGTTGGCGAGCTCGCCCGGCGTGAGTGTCGACAGGACGGCGAGCGCGACCTTCGAACCCACGCCCTGCACGCTCTGCAGAAGCCGGAACCATTCGCGCTCGAGCGCCGTCATGAACCCGAAGAGCTTGAGCTGGTCCTCGCGCACATAGGTCTCGATGAAGAGCACTGCCGCCTCCCCAGCGGAACCCAGCTTCGATAGGGTTCGCGCGGAGCAGAAAGCGACGTAGCCGACGCCATGCACATCGAGCACAACGTGATCCTCGCCGATCTCGTCGATCGTCCCTTTCAGCTTGCCGATCATTGGATATCTCGCATCTTGGGTAGGTCTCCGGCGTGATCAGTCAACGGTAGGAAAATACGATTGGCACCAAAGGGCACATCAGGAACAAACCTATCCGACCAGCGCCGCCAGCCGCCCGGTGATGCTCTGCCTGTTGTGCGCGTGGCAGATGGCGATGGCGAGCGCGTCCGCCGCGTCGTTGCCCTTGAACTCCGCCTTCGGCATCAGGACTTTCAGCATCATGTGGATCTGCTGCTTCTCGCCATGACCGACGCCGATCACCGCCTTCTTCACGGCGTTTGGCGCGTATTCGGCGACCTTCAGGCCCGCACGCGCCGGCACGAGCATGGCGATGCCGCGCGCCTGGCCGAGCTTCAGGGTGGCGGTCGCGTCCTTGTTGACGAAAGTCTGCTCTACCGCCGCCTCGTCAGGCTGGAAGCTGTGCACGATCTCCGCCAGACCATCGTGGAGTTGGCAAAGGCGCGACGCCAGGTCCATGTCGCCGTCGGACGTCACCGTACCGGACGCGACGAACCGCAGCGAATTGCCGAGCGTCTCGATGATGCCCCACCCGGTGCGACGAAGCCCGGGATCGATGCCGATGATGCGAATCGTGCCTTGCATGAAGCGACCCTATGCGTGATTGCGCCAACCTGCCAGCGAAAAGTGAACAAAACAAAAACATCCACACAGACCGCGTGTCGGATTACGCGCCTCTGGTCTGCAGGTCGCAATCAAATCTTGGATTTCAGAAAATTGAACCTACATGGGGCTGAATTCAGATTATCTCACGCTGAGGTCAGCCATGGTGCCCTTTTCAATCCTTGATCTTTCACCGGTCATCGAGGGCGGCACCGTCGCCCAATCGCTTGCCAACTCCCGCCGCCTCGCCCAGGAGGCGGAAGCCGAGGGCTACAAGCGCTTCTGGCTTGCCGAGCATCACGGCATGCGCGGCATTGCGAGCGCCGCGACCTCGCTTGTCATCCAGCATGTCGCGGCTGGAACGAACCACATCCGCGTTGGCTCCGGTGGGGTCATGCTGCCAAACCACTCACCGCTCGTGATCGCCGAGCAGTTCGGCACGCTCGCCGCGCTTTTCCCCGATCGCATCGACCTTGGCCTCGGCCGCGCCCCCGGCACCGACATGAACACCGCCCGCGCGCTCCGTCGCAATCTCGATGCGGCCTCCAACAGCTTTCCGCAGGATGTCGTCGATCTGATGGCGCTGCTCGGTCCCACCCAACCCAACCAGCAGATCGTCGCCGTGCCCGGCGCGAACAGCAACGTGCCCGTCTGGCTGCTCGGTTCCAGCCACTATTCGGCGCACCTGGCGGGCATGCTCGGCCTGCCCTTCGCCTTCGCATCGCATTTTGCGCCCGACATGCTCCTCTCCGCTCTGGAGATCTACCGCGAGCGCTTCGAGCCGTCGCAGTATCTCGACCGGCCGCACGCCATGGTCGGCGTCATGGGTACTGCGGCCGATACCGATGCCGAGGCCCAACACCTGTTTACCTCCATGCAGCAATCCTTCGTCGCGCTGCGCCGGGGCACGCCGACCGCCTTTCCGCCGCCGGTGGAGAGCATGGAGAACTTTTGGAGCGACTCCGAAAAGATCATGGTCGAACACACGCTGCAGTATGCCGTCGTCGGCGGGCCGGAAACCATACGCGAGAAAATCGCGGGCTTCCTCGACCTGACCAGGGCCGACGAGCTGATTGTTTCCATGCCGGTGTTCGACATGGAGGCACGGCTGAGATCGGTGCGCCTGTTCGCAGACGCCCGGCGGGCGCTGACGCCGGCCGCATGAAATGAGAAAGGCCCGGATCTCGCGGAGAGATCCGGGCCTTCGGATTGCTTCGGAAGCTGGCCTCAGGCCGAGAGCTTCGCCAGAACTTCGTCTGATACTTCGAAGTTCGAGTAGACGTTCTGCACGTCGTCGTCGTCTTCGAGCGTATCGATCAGCTTCATCAGCGACTGGGCCTTTTCCTCATCGACCGGCACCGTGTTCTGTGCCTTCCAGATGGCCTTGACGGTTTCAGCCTCGCCAAGCGTCGTCTCGAGCGCCTTGGAGACGTCACCGATGGCCTCGAAGCCGCAGATGATCGTGTGACCATCCTCATCGGTGCTGACGTCGTCGGCGCCCGCTTCGATCGCCGCTTCCATCACCGAATCTGCATCGCCGGCGGAAAGCTTGTAAGTGATCTCGCCAACGCGGTCGAAGGAGAAGGATACCGAGCCCGTTTCGCCGAGCGCGCCGCCCGCCTTGGTAAAGGTCGAGCGCACCGACGAGGCGGTACGGTTGCGGTTGTCGGTCAGCGCCTCCACGATGACGGCGACGCCGCCCGGGCCGTAACCCTCGTAGCGGACTTCCTCGTAGTTCTCCGCGTCTCCGCCGGCAGCCTTCTTGATTGCGCGCTCGATGTTGTCCTTGGGCATCGACTGCGCCTTGGCGTTCTGGATCGCAAGGCGCAGGCGCGGGTTCATTCCCGGGTCGGCCATGCCGGACTTCGCGGCGACGGTGATTTCTCGTGCGAGCTTGGAAAACATCTTGGAACGCACGGCGTCCTGACGCCCCTTGCGATGCATGATGTTCTTGAACTGTGAATGGCCAGCCATGGCACCCCTGTCTCTATTTGGCGCACGCTGAGCGTCTCTGTCGGAGGCGTCCGCACGCTATGTTCGTCTGTTCGGGAGGCCACGCGTCCCGGTCAGCCGGGTCCGGCAGCTCCAATTTTCGGAATGGCGCCTTATAGTTTCATTGCCGCCATCCGTCCAGCAGGGCGACAAAAAAGGAAGAAGGGGGACTTGGCGAGCCTGCCGGCACGCGCGGCCGGCGCGTTAAACCGCGCTCAGACTCCGGAAAGCACGTAGATCGTAGGCCGGCGCGGCAGCGATGTGGCGGAGACCGAAATCGTTGCGTTCTCCGCGAAGACCTTCTCGAAATCTTCGCCGAACATGTCGAGAAACTGACCTATCGGCGGGCCGCGGCGATGCATCGGCAGGATCAGGGCCGACCGCAGCCGGCTGACGACACGGCTCATGCTTTCAGCACCCATCGTCAGCCCGCCATCGACGGGCACCATCAGGACGTCGAGCCGACCGATGTCAGCATATTGCTTGTCCGTCAGCTCGTGATGCAGATGTCCGAGATGGCCGATGCAGAGCCCCGCAACCTCGAAGATGAAGATGGAGTTTCCATCCGGCTCCATCGCGCCTCCCCAGGCGCGGATGTCGGTGGTCACGTTGCGGATATAGGTATCGCCGACGACCACATCGTGATCGGCGGGTGCGTCGTCGTCCCCCCAGCCGTGGAGGACGAACTCGATGCCCGGCTCCGGCGACAGAGTGTAGTGGCTGGAGTGCGCCTTGTTCATCGTCACGACGGTCGGAAGCGACGGCGGCTTGTACCAGCCATTGTAGTCGGTGGCGATCTTCACCCCCGCGGGCGTCTCGATGAAGAAGGTCGAATGGCCGACATAGGTGATCCTGACAGAGGGGGCGTCCGCCTGGGCGAGCGTCATTCCCTCCCCCTGGAAGCTCGCGAACACCACTCCCGGCAGGCTTCTCGCGATCAGCTGGCATTGACTGACCATAGGTTGCCCATCCTGCGCCCGCACGGCGGACGGGGCGAGCCAGAACTGGCAGAACAGGACAAGTAGAACAAGGAACGGCATCGGCGGCATCAAGCGCTCCGGTCGTCGGCATTCTGGCGCGAACTATGCCCGTCGAGTGCCGTGCGGTCGAGGCTGCGCCATGCCGTCGGCGATCACAATCGTGTCACCATTCCACGGCCGCACGGTCCATTTGCCGGGAACAATGGAATGCATGGGACGTTCCCTGTCCGTACGCAATTGCAACCGCAGGAAGCCAAGGAGCACACGATGTCCAGCCTGACCAAGGCCCGCGAAAACCCCAAGGAACAGCTTTTCGACGAGATCGACAAGGTCAACGCCGGAATGCTTGGCGTCGAGGGATCTCACATGCACATGCAGCCGATGGCTCCGCAGCTTGACCGGCAGAGTGCCACCATCTGGTTCTTCACGAAGACCGATGCCGAGATCGTCCACGCGATCGGACCTGCCTCACGGGCGCATTTCTGCGTCGTCGGCAAGGACCAGGACTACCATGCCTGCCTTTCGGGACGGATTGAGGTGCGCAAGGATCCCGTCAAGATCGACGAGTATTGGAGTTCGATCGTGGAAGCATGGTTCGACCACGGCAAGAACGACCCTCAGCTGACGATGATCGCCCTGCGCCTCGATGACGCCGAGATTTGGGCATCGACCGGAAGCGCGCTGAAGTTCGGCTGGGAAATCGCCAAGGCCAACTTCAACCCCGACGAGGAGCCGGACGTCGGCGTGAAAGCACATGTGGTTTTCAACGAGATGCCGACTGCAGGCTTTCACCGCATGATCTGACGCAAACCGGAGCTCCGGGGCCGATATCGCAACCGCCTCGCGGTTCGGCGCGTTACCGCCAGAACTCCGGGACCGTCTCGCTGAGCCGCGGTCCCAGCCGCAACGGGCCGATCTTTTCCGCAAGCCCGGTGCGATCGGAAATCTCGACGCCGAGGCCACAAATGGTGGCGGGTCCGCTCGCTGCCTCGAAGCGACCCTTCGGCATCTTCGAGATAAAGCGGTTCAGCGGCTCCTCCTTTTCCATGCCGAGGGAGGAATCGTAGTCGCCGCACATGCCCGCATCCGACATGTAGCCGGTACCGCCGTTGAGAATCTGGCAATCGGCCGTCGGCACATGCGTGTGGGTTCCGACGACCACGCTGGCGCGTCCGTCGACAAAGTGGCCGAAGCACTGCTTCTCGCTCGTCGCCTCCGCGTGGAAGTCGAAGATGATGGCATCGGCCTGCTCCCCGAGCGGGCAGGAAGCGAGGATCGCCTCGCCCGTCTTGAAGGGATCGTCGAGCTCGGGGTGCATGAACACCCGTCCCATGACGTTTGCGACCAGCACGCGGGCGCCGTTTCGGGCGAAGAACAGATTGGAACCGCGCCCGGGCGTGCCGACGGGGTAGTTGGCGGGCCGCAGGAACTGGTCGTGGCGGCTCGCGAACGCGACCGCATCCTTCTGGTCCCATACGTGATTGCCCGTGGTGACGACATCGGCACCGGCGTTGATGGTCTCCAGGAAGATGTCCTCGGTGATCCCGAAGCCGCCCGCGGCGTTTTCGCCGTTCACCACCACGAAATCGAGCTTCAGATCGCTGACGAGACCCGGCAACCGGTTCCAGACAGCCGTCCGGCCGGATTTGCCCACCATGTCGCCGAGAAAGAGAAAACGCATCAGACCGCCTGAACCTGAAGATTGAAAACCCGGAAGCCGCTTTCGGTCAGCATGGCGTCCAGCGCCACGTCGTGCGGCTCATCCGGCACAGATGCCACTTCCTGGCAGTCGAATGCAATCCCGATAAGCTTCGGTTCCCTGCCCTTCTTGCGCAGACGGTCGATTGCTCTGTCGTAGTGACCGGCACCGTAACCGATCCGATGGCCCCGCCCGTCGAAGGCCGAAAGCGGCACGAGCAGCACGTCCGGATCAAGAACAGCCGCCTCGGGGCCGGGCCCTGTTGTTCCAAACCCGGTCTTGACCACTGGCTCACCGGGAAGCAGCTCGCGAAAGACGATCGTCTCGCGGTCGAGAATGACCGGCAGGCAGAGCCGCGCGCCGCGTTCCCTCAGCCGCGACATCAGCGGACGCACATCGGCCTCGGAGCGGATCGGCCAGAAACCGGAAATCACCATGCCAGGCTCTATATCGATGCGGTCGCCCGCGTGATCGAGCATGGCGAGGCTGCCCTCGATCCTGGCTTCGGCCGACATCTGATCCCGCAGTGCCAATCGCTCGTTGCGCAGAGCGGCTTTCTGTTCTTTCGGCGTCACGCGTCTCAAATCCCCGGCTGGCTTCTGGCCTTCCATATCGCGCCTGCCGGGTGGAGGGCAACCTCCACGCGGAGCGCAGTCCGGCGCGAGCATAGTGAATCACTGCTGCTTTCGCCGCTCAGGCCGCCTTGGCCCCGACGAGTTCGAGCATGGCCTGCGCCGCGCCTTCGTCGGTGATCAGTGTATTGCAGCCGATCCGCCGGATCGTCGCGCGGATGGCCTGTGCCCGATGCGCGCCACCGGACACGAGAACGATGTGGCGCGCCTTCTTCACCGTGTCGAGGTCGATCGACATGACGCGGTGGCGGATCGGGTGATCGATGGTGTGACCCTCGGCATCGAGGAAATTGCACATCGTGTCGCAGACGCAGCCGGCGGCAACGAGCTCCTTGAGTTCAGCGGGGTCGATGAAATCGCGCGACAGCGAACTCGAAGCCGGGCCGATGTCCCCGCAGCTGACAACAGCGATGTCCATGTTTTCCGCGCGCTCGAACAGGGTCTTCAGCCCGCATTTCTCGATCAGGCTGCGCTTGGTCTCACGCGAATCGACCAGAAGCGGGGCAAGGAACAGGTAGCACTCGGCGCCCAGCTGGCTGGCGAGCCGCCATGTATACTCGATCGGGTTGATGTGATGGGCCTCGACGACACCGCCCAGCAGCGAGACAATCTTCACGCGTTCCCGGCGCGCGGGACGGAAGCTCGCGAGTGATGCGGTGAGCGTTCGCCCCCAGCCGACTCCGATCGTACAATCGTCCGGGATCGCCTCGGTCAGAAACTGCCCCAGCGCCAGTCCGACGCCGTTGGCCGTGGCCTCGGCACTCGCCGCCGCCGGTACAACGATCGCCTCGTCCAGCCCGTAGGCCTTCTCCAGCCGGATCGCGAGCTCCACGCAGTCCCCGATCCCCTCGTTGATCCAGATCTGCACTTCGCTGCGCTTGAGGGCTTCATCCAGCATGCGAATGACCGTTGTCCGGCCGACGCCGAGCTTCTCGGCCACGTCCTTCTGGGTCATCCCCTGATTGTAATAGAGCCAGGCGGCCCTCAGCCTCAGCGAGGCGGATTCTGAGTAGGCCGTGTGCGTTTCCCGCCTGAGTTTTGCCATTTGGGGTTCCCATTGGTCGAGCAGTGATCGCACCCAGCCGGCGCGCATGAGAGCGTCATAGCATATCCAGCGACAATCGCGACATATGTTTGCACGGGCGATCAAAAGTGCTTGACTTTTACCCACCGCCAACACGATAGTCTGGCCTTGCAAGCTGGCGGTTTCTTCCGCCGGCCCACTTCCTGTAACGGCAAGCATGGCGGCGAAAAGGAAGCCGTTCGCTGTGCTGCCGTGACAGGAACCGGTAGACCGCCCAGACGTTTTCATTCCGATGACGGCGTTCAGATAACAGCAACGGGATTTCGAACATGACCTCCAAGCTTGAACAACTCCGCGCCATGACGACCGTGGTGGCAGATACCGGAGATATCGACGCCGTGCGCCGTCTGAAACCGGTCGACTGCACGACGAACCCGACGATCGTTCTGAAGGCCCTCGGCACACCGATGTTCGCAGACACCGTCAGCGAAGCC
The DNA here is from genome assembly GCF_016864555.1 of Sinorhizobium sp. BG8. NCBI lineage: Bacteria > Pseudomonadati > Pseudomonadota > Alphaproteobacteria > Hyphomicrobiales > Rhizobiaceae > Sinorhizobium > Sinorhizobium sp. BG8. Next base: position 4,361,081 of record NZ_CP044011.1, read on the forward strand.
ATTCGCTGGGGCCAGTCCCAGGGCGGCAATCGCGAAGGCGTAGTTTCCGCCGTCGCGGACCGCCTTGCCATTTCGGTCGGCGCAGCACTTTCCGAGCTCGTCCCCGGCCGCGTCTCGACCGAGGTCGATGCAGACCTCTCCTTCGACACCGAAGCCTCCATCGCCAAGGGCCGCGAGATCATCAAGGCCTATGAGGCACGCGGCATCACCCGCGACCGCATCCTGATCAAGCTCGCCTCCACCTGGGAAGGCATCCGCGCGGCGGAAGTCCTCCAGAAGGAAGGCATCGACTGCAACCTGACGCTCCTCTTCAACAAGGCCCAGGCGATCGCCTGCGCCGACGCCGGCGTGTTCCTGATCTCGCCCTTCGTCGGCCGCATTCTCGACTGGCACGTCAAGGCAAGCGGCAAGACCTTCACAGCCGAGGAAGATCCGGGCGTGCTGTCGGTCCGCGCGATCTACGACTACTACAAGTCCAACGGCATCAGCACGATCGTCATGGGCGCATCCTTCCGCAACACCGGCGAGATCGAGGCCCTTGCGGGCTGCGACCGCCTGACGATCAGCCCGGCCCTGCTGGAAGAGCTCGAAGCGGCCCAGGGCACGCTCGAGCGCAAGCTCTCGCCGGAAAAGGCAGTGAAGGTCTCGCCGATCAAGCTCGACGAGAAGGCTTTCCGGTGGATGCTGAACGAGGACGCAATGGCGACCGAAAAGCTCTCGGAAGGCATTCGCGCCTTCGCGAAGGACCTCGGCAGCCTGCGTGCGATGATCGACAAGGAAATGAAGGCGGCCGCCTGACGCCCGCCCCGATCCGCGAGATGAGATTCGGCCGCCCTTCGAGGCGGCCGTTTTCGTTTCAGTCGCGGGCGCGGGCGAAGACCCGCGTCAGCCATTCGATGAACACCCGCACACGCGGCGAAAGCTGCCGGTTGCGCGGATAGAGCAGCGAAACCGGCGTCGGCGTCGGCGGACAGTCCGGAAAAACCTCCACGAGTTCCCCCGATACGAGTGCCGATTGCGCATGATAGCGCGGGACCTGGATCAGCCCCAGGCCGAGCTTGGCGGCCGAGACATAGCTTTCCGCCGCATTGACCATGACGGTCGCGGGCAGCGTCACGTTGCGAACCTTGCCGTCGGCGAAGAACTCCAGTGGCAACAGCGCTCCCGTCGCAGAGGAACGGAAGCCCACCATGACATGCCCGGAGAGAGCGTCGGGATCATCGGGCATCCCGTGCCGCTCGAGGTAGGCGGGCGAAGCGAGCGTCACCTCGTCCAGCATCGCCACGCGCCGCGCGACCATGTCGCTTTCCTGCGGCTCTCCCACCCGCAGCACGCAGTCGATGCCTTCGCGAACCAGATCGACCAGCCGGTCGCCCTCACTCATGTAGAACTGGATATCCGGATAGGTGGAAAGAAACTCCGGCAGGCTGGGCAGCACGAAATGCCGCGCAAGCGTTCCGTGCACGTCCACCCGCAGGAGGCCCTTCGGCTTGACGCCCGCAAAGGCCCCCTCCGCTTCCTCGACATCGGCAATGATTGCAAGGCAGCGCTGGTAGTAGGCCTCCCCATCGAGCGTGGGGCTGACATGCCGGGTCGTACGTTGCAGCAGACGCACGCCGAGCCGGGCTTCGAGTTGCTTGACTGCATCCGTCACGGTCGAGCGCGGCAGCCCCGTATCCTCTGCGGCCAGCGTGAAACTGCGCCTTTCCACGACCCGCGAGAAAACCCGCATGGCTTCGAATCTGTCCATCTGATTGTTCGCATTATTCGGATAGCAATGCCGGATTGTGGCCGATTATCCGCAATCGGAAAAGAGGCATTCTCTCCTCATCGACCAACGAGGTCCGAAACGAAGGAGAACACCATGTCCAGCAACGCAAACCGCACCAGCGAAAGCAAGGTCGCCATCGTCACCGGCGCCTCCCGCGGCATCGGAGCTGCAATCGCCGAACGGCTCGCCGCCGATGGCTTCACGGTCGTCATCAACTATTCCGGCAATGCCGCCCCCGCCGAGGAGCTTGCCCGCAAGATCGAGGTCGCGGGCGGCAAGGCGCTGACCGCCAAGGCCGATGTCAGCGATGCCGAGGCGGTCCGCAGGATGTTCGACGCCGCGGAAACGGCATTCGGCGGCGTCGACGTTCTCGTCAACAACGCCGGCATCATGATGCTCTCCCCGATCGCCGACGCGGACGAGGCGAACTTCGACCGCCAGGTCGCCGTAAACCTCAAGGGTACCTTCAACACCCTGCGCGAGGCGGGCAAGCGGCTCAATGACGGCGGCCGGATCGTCAATTTCTCGACCAGCGTTGTCGGATTCAAGCTCGAAACCTATGGCGTCTATGCCGCCACGAAGGCCGCCGTCGAGACCCTGACCGCGATCATGGCCAAGGAGATGCGAGGTCGAAACATCACGGTCAACGCCGTCGCCCCCGGACCAACCGCGACCGACCTCTTCCTCAACGGCAAGTCGGACGAGGTCGTGGCTCGGATGGCGAAGATGAACCCGCTCGAGCGGCTTGCGACCCCGCACGATATCGCTTCCGTGGTCTCCTTCCTCGCTGGCCCCGACGGCGGCTGGATCAACGGCCAGGTCCTGCGCGCCAATGGCGGCGCGGTCTGAGGACGAACGCGGAGAGAGCGCTCAATCCCACGACCAGCATTTGGCCGCCCCCTTGGGTGGCCTTTCATTTCATCCGTGACGCGGCAGGTGCCCCAACCGACAATGCCGCAACACTTCGCAGCCGCATCTCGCGCAACACAAACAAAGGTTGTAGCCTTGGCGACGAATCTGGAACCGTCCCAGGGAACTGCATGGCTCGCCTTCTGCTGCTGACCGCATTGCTCGTCTTCGCCGTCCTGCCCCAGCCCTCCGGCGCCGCCCGGCAGCACTTCGGCGGGGTGTGGCGGCAGATCCATTCGAACGCCGGCGAATGCCGGACATGCAGGCTCGACATACGGCAGATGGGGCCGTCCCTTGCCATCATCGCGAACAACGGCTGGAGTGCGACGGGAGAGGCCGGCGACGCCGGCAACGCGGACCTTGCGCGCGGGAGCGGCCGCTGGAGGCCGAACACCAGGGCGACCTATGCCGGAAGCCCCTTCGAGATCCGCCTGGTCCTCAACGACGACTATCTCCACATGACGATGCACGTCGCCGCGAGGGAAGGAGGGCGCCGGACGATCCGCGCGATCTTCGAGAGAGCCACGACCTCGGGAACGTGACGCCTGCGGCGCCGACGAGGCAGCGCGAAGGGTCGGAAATGATTGAAGAAAGTGCGATCCACGACGACCGATGGAGATTTACGATCCTGGGTGCCTACAAACGTAGGTGGGCACCGTGTGACCAAGCCCACGAGCCTGGTCAGGGACAGCTCCCTTGGATCGAGTATGGCCCCAGGGATTGTGGTTCCTGTCGGGAAGCGCAGACCGCAGCTCAGATATAGGGGCAAATGCGGCTTCGTACCAGTGGGAAATCGACGTAATCAGTTCGCCGCAGGCTTGCCGTTCAGTTTCGCCGTCATTCCGCGGATCTGGGCGGTGATCTCGCCGAGCGCCAGTGCCAGCGTCTCCTCGCCCTGCGAGACCTCCGCAAGAACGGTCTCGCGACTGTGGCTGAGTTCCTCGACTTCCTTCTCGAGCCGGCCGAGGCGCCGCGTCAGCTCGTTTAACTCATCCATAACCATGATTCCGGCCATCACGGTAAGGCGCAGGTCGCCGATCTCCCCGAACTGGCCTTTGAGGTGACCGACATAGCGGTCGAAGCCCGAGGCGAGGTCCGTCAGGTGTTCCTCCTGCCCCTCCTCGCACGCCATGCGGTAGGCCTTGCCGTCGATTGTTACCGTTACCTGTGCCATCAACAGTGTCCTGGTTCGAGGTCCATCGCGAATGTCGTGGAGCCACTCAACGGTCGAGCACCGCTCGTATCGTTTCCATTGCCGTGACGAGCCTGCGGGAAACTTCCCTGTTCACTTCCTCGAGACGATTGGCCCGGAATTCCGACTGGTCGAGTTCCTGGGCGAGACGCGACCGGTCCACATTCACCCGCCGCACTTCGCCTTCGATTTCACCCTGGTCGCGCTCTCGGTCGAAGCGCATATCGAGAGCGTTGTCGAGGCCATGGACAGCCTTCTTCAACTCCTCGATCGCCGTCCTGAGTGTCTCTCCTGTCATAACAACGCCTCACAGGAACTTTTACGCGAGCACGAATCGCCGCCCCCGGCATCGGCTCCTAAAATGAGACAGTATTCAACAGCGGGCGGAAGCGTCAACAGCGGTAGAACCCGGCACCCGAACGCACCTGTGGATGGCCCTGTTTTCGCGACTGCCTGAACTTTGTTCATCGATCACTTTTGCACCCCCGAATCCGCTTCCAAAACCGGCAAAAACCGCGCAATTCGTTGACTCCCGCGGTGCACCTGCTATGTGTCAGCCGCTTCCTAACCGATGCCTCCCGAAGGCATGGGCCCTGACACCCAGAATCTTACGGAACAGTCATGATCTCTCGCGAAAAACACGACCGGATGGCGAACGCAATTCGCTTTCTTTCCATGGATGCCGTGGAAAAAGCCAATTCCGGACATCCCGGCCTTCCGATGGGAGCCGCGGATATCGCAACGGTCCTTTTCACCCGCTTCATGAATTTCGACCCGAAGGATCCGTCCTGGCCGAACCGCGACCGCTTCGTGCTGTCTGCCGGCCATGGCTCTATGCTTCTCTATTCGCTGCTGTACCTTACCGGTTACGAAGACATCACGATTGATGAAATCAAGAACTTCCGCCAGCTCGGCGCGCGCACGGCCGGCCATCCGGAATATGGCCATGCGGCAGGCATCGAGACCACGACCGGTCCGCTCGGCCAGGGCATTGCCAACTCGGTCGGCATGGCGATCGCAGAGCGCAAGCTGCGCGAGGAATTCGGCGACGACCTCGTCGACCACTACACCTACGTCCTCGTCGGCGACGGCTGCCTGATGGAAGGCATCAGCCAGGAAGCGATCTCGCTTGCCGGCCACCTCAAGCTCAACAAGCTCATCGTCTTCTGGGACGACAACAACATCTCGATCGACGGCCCGATCTCGATTGCGGACTCGACCGACCAGCACGCCCGCTTCCGCGCCTGCAACTGGAACACCATCGCCGTCGACGGCCATGACCCGGATGCAATCGCCGCAGCCATCGAACAGGCGCAGAAGTCGGACAAGCCGACCATGATCGCCTGCAAGACCGTTATCGGTTTCGGCGCGCCGAACAAGGCCGGCACGCACAAGGTTCACGGTTCGCCGCTCGGCGCGGACGAAATCGCCGCAACCCGCAAGGCACTCGGCTGGGAAGCCGAAGCTTTCGTGGTCCCCTCCGACGTTCTCGACGCCTGGCGCCTCGCCGGCCTGCGCTCCACCAAGGCGCACAAGGAATGGGAAGAGCGCCTGGAGAAGACCGAGGCGGAGAAGAAGGCACAGTTCACCCGCCGCTTCGCCGGCGACCTTGAGAGCGGCCTCGACCCGGCCATCCGCGCCTACAAGAAGAAGCTGGCAGAGACCAAGCTCTCCCCGGCAACCCGCAAGGCTTCCGAGGATGCGCTGGAAGTCATCAACGGCGTTCTTGCCGAGACCATCGGCGGCTCGGCCGACCTGACCGGCTCGAACAACACGAAGACCAGCCAGACGGCCTCGATCACGCCGACGGACTTCTCCGGCCGGTACCTCCACTACGGTGTGCGCGAACACGGCATGGCCGCAGCCATGAACGGTATCGCGCTCCACGGCGGCCTCATCCCCTACTCCGGCGGCTTCCTGATCTTCTCGGATTATTGCCGTCCGTCGATCCGCCTTGCCGCCCTCATGGGCATCCGGGTGATCCACGTGCTCACGCACGATTCGATCGGCCTTGGCGAAGACGGTCCGACCCATCAGCCGGTGGAACACATGGCGGCGCTGCGCGCCATTCCGAACCTGCTGATGTTCCGTCCGGCCGACGCCACCGAAACGGCGGAATGCTGGCAGATCGCTCTCGAGAACAAGCATCGTCCCTCTGGCCTCGCGCTGACGCGCCAGAACCTGATGGCCGTTCGCACCGAGTTCGAGGAAGAGAACCTTTGCGCCAAGGGCGCCTATGACCTCATCTCCGCCAGCGACGCGAAGGTCACGATCTTCGCCACCGGCTCCGAGATCGAGATTGCGGTCAAGGCATGCCAGGCGCTGACGGCCAAGGGCGTCGCCACCCGCGTGGTGTCGGTCCCCTGCTTCGAGCTCTTCGAGGAACAGTCCGAGGAGTACCAGAAGGCGATCATCGGCAATTCGCCGGTCAAGATCGCCGTCGAGGCTGGTATCCGTCAGGGTTGGGATCACTTCATCGGTTCCGACGGAATTTTCATCGGCATGCACACGTTTGGCGCTTCGGGCCCCTACAAGGACCTCTACAAGCATTTCGGCATCACGACGGAAGCTGTCGTGGCCGCTGCGGAAGCCAAGCTCGCCTGATCTCCATCGCAGGGCGCCGCCCCTCTGACGGCGCCCTGCCTTCAGCATAGTTTACTTTGACAGGGAGAGACCTGAAATGACCGTGAAAGTAGCCATCAACGGATTTGGCCGCATCGGCCGCAACGTCCTGCGCGCCATCATCGAATCCGGCCGCACCGACATCGAAGTCGTTGCATTGAACGACCTTGGGCCGGTCGAGACCAATGCTCACCTGCTGCGTTACGACTCCGTCCACGGCAAGTTTCCGCACACCGTGACCGTCACCGGCGACACCATCGACGTCGGCCGCGGCCCGATGCGCGTCACTGCGATCCGCGACCCGAAGGAACTGCCCTGGGGTGACGTCGATATCGCTCTGGAGTGCACCGGCCTCTTCACCACCAAGGAGAAGGCGGCTGCGCATCTCGCGAACGGCTCCAAGCGCGTCATCGTTTCCGCGCCCTGCGACAACGCCGACAAGACGATCGTCTTCGGCGTGAACCACGATACGCTGACCAAGGACGACCAGGTCATCTCGAACGCGTCGTGCACGACGAACTGCCTGGCGCCGGTCGCCTATGTTCTCGACAAGGCGTTCGGCATCGAGAAGGGCTACATGACGACGGTTCACTCCTACACGGGTGACCAGCCGACCCTCGACACGATGCACAAGGACCTCTACCGCGCCCGCGCCGCAGCGCTGTCGATGATCCCGACCTCGACGGGTGCAGCCAAGGCCGTCGGCCTGGTGCTTCCGCAGCTCAAGGGCAAGCTCGATGGCTCGGCCATTCGCGTGCCGACCCCGAATGTCTCGGTTGTTGACCTGAAGTTCGTGCCGAAGCGCAGTGTTACCGCCGAGGAAGTCAATGCCGCCATCAAGGCTGCGGCAGAAGGCGAACTCAAGGGTATCCTCGACTACGTGACCGGTCCGCTGGTCTCCGTCGACTTCAACCACGACAGCCACTCTTCGAACTTCGCCGCCGACCAGACCAAGGTCCTCGACGGCAACCTCGTTCGCATCCTTTCCTGGTATGACAACGAGTGGGGCTTCTCCAACCGCATGGCCGACACGGCCGTCGCGTTCGGCAAGCTGATCTAAGCAATGTTCAGGCCCCTCGCCCTCAGGACGGTACGCTGGCGTCCGCTTGAGGGCGAGGGGCTGGAACACCTGACGATTCGCCCGGTGAACGGCGGCATCCGCGCCGAAGGCGTCGTCATCGGCAGTCGCGATGCTGCAGCCTATGGCGTGAGGTACGAGATCGATTGCGACGAGACATGGTATGTCCGTTCGTTCTCGATCGCGGATACCACGGGCCGGCGCCTCGAGCTCCGCTCGGATGGTGCGGGCCACTGGCAACGGCCGGACGGAACGCGGCACGCAGGCGTCGATGGCTGCATCGATATCGACCTTTCCGGTTCCCCCTTCACCAACACTCTGCCGATCCGGCGCCTCGCGCTGAGCCCCGCGCACGGGCGAACGCGCCTGACGATGCTCTACGTGCCGTTCGACACCTTCGAACCTTTCGCCGACGTACAGTGGTATACCTGCCTGCGACCCGAAAGCCGCTATCTCTACGAAGCCGGTGACGGGAGTTTCCGCACCGAGCTTCCCGTGGACGAGGATGGCCTCGTCACCGACTATCCGACCTTGTGCAAAAGAATTTGACGGGAGAAGACCCCATGACCTTCAAGACCCTCGACGACCTCAACGACATCTCCGGCAAGCGCGTTCTCGTCCGCGTCGACCTCAACGTTCCCATGAAGGACGGCAAGGTAACCGACCTGACCCGCATCGAGCGCGTCTCCCCCACCATCCTCGAACTGTCGAAGAAGGGCGCAAAGGTCATCCTGCTCGCCCATTTCGGCCGCCCGAAAGGTGAACCCGTCGCCGACATGTCGCTCGGCCTGATCGTTCCCGCTGTAGCGGGCGTGCTCGGCAAGCCGGTCGCCTTCGGCGCGGACTGCATCGGAGCGCAGGCGGCAAGCGCCGTCTCCGCATTGAAGGACGGCGATATCCTGCTGCTCGAAAACACCCGCTTCCACAAGGGCGAGGAAAAGAACGACGCGGAGTTCACCAAGGCTCTCGCCGCAAACGGCGATATCTACGTGAACGATGCCTTCTCGGCGGCCCATCGGGCGCACGCTTCTACCGAGGGCCTGGCGCACCTGCTGCCCGCCTATGCGGGCCGCACCATGCAGGCCGAACTGGAAGCGCTCGAGAAGGGCCTCGGAAAGCCCGTTCGCCCGGTCGTCGCCATTGTCGGCGGCGCGAAGGTCTCGACCAAGATCGATCTCCTGACCAACCTCGTGAAGAAGGTCGACGCGCTGGTGATCGGCGGCGGCATGGCGAACACGTTCCTCGCCGCCCGCGGCACCAATGTCGGCAAGTCGCTTTGCGAGCACGACCTTGCGGAGACCGCCAAGCAGATCATGATCGAAGCGGCAAGCGCGGGCTGCGCCATCGTTCTTCCTGAGGACGGCGTGGTGGCGCGTGAGTTCAAGGCCGGCGCCGACAACGATGTCGTCGCGATCGACGCGATTCCCGCCGATGCCATGGTGCTCGATGTCGGACCTAAGTCCGTCGAAGCCATCGGCGCATGGATCTCGCGTGCCTCGACGCTCGTCTGGAACGGCCCGCTCGGCGCCTTCGAGATCACGCCCTTCGATGCCGCGACCGTTGCAGCGGCGAAGCACGCCGCAAGCCGCACGAAGGAAGGCGCCCTCGTTTCAGTTGCCGGTGGCGGCGATACCGTCGCGGCGCTGAACCATGCCGGCGTGGCGGACGAATTCACCTATGTCTCGACCGCCGGCGGCGCATTCCTGGAATGGATGGAAGGCAAGCCGCTCCCGGGCGTCGAGATCCTCCAGGCGAAGTAAGCTCAGAAACATCCTGAAAATCACGGCCGCACCTTTCGCGAGGTGCGGCCTTTTTCTTGGCCGAATGCATGCCTCGAAAGGACGCAGGTGCCGGAAGACTTATGCGAAAAGGACCGCGATACTCTCCGGAAATGCCGTGAGCGCGCCTTCCACACCTCGAGAAGCGTGGCAATCGCCAAAAATAGTGATGGAATTTCAAACGATTAAAAAAATTTAAATCGTTTCGCACAATCTGGCCGCGGTTTTAATTACAATTCTCTTCTGTTATCGCGTCGAATGGTTGCAAGGGAGAAACCTATGAGCGAAAGACTGGAAGACATCGCACTGGCCATGGTTGCCAACGGCAAGGGCCTGCTCGCAGCCGATGAATCCACGGCTACCATCAAGAAGCGCTTCGAAGGCATCGGCCTGGAATCGACGGAGACGTCTCGTCGGGACTACCGCGAGATGCTGTTCACCGCCGACGAGGCAATGCGCTCCTACATTTCCGGCGTCATTCTCTATGAAGAGACGCTTTTCCAGAAGGCGGCCGACGGTACGCCGCTTGCCGACGTCATCCGTGCGTCGGACAGCATTCCGGGTATCAAGGTGGATACCGGTGCAAAACCGATGGCCCTGTTCGCCGGCGAGACCGTGACAGAGGGACTTGACGGTCTGGCTGCCCGCCTGGCCAAGTACTACGAGGCAGGTGCCCGTTTCGCCAAGTGGCGCGGCGTCATCGCCGTCAGCGAACAGCTTCCGAGCTACGGCGCGATCAAGGCCAATGCCCAGGCGCTCGCCCGCTATGCGGCGCTTTGCCAGGAAGCCGGCATCGTTCCGATCGTCGAGCCGGAAGTCCTCATGGACGGCGAGCCCGGAAATCATTCGATCGCCCGGTCCGAGGAAGTGACCGAGGAAGTGCTCCGCATCACCTTCGCCGAACTGGCGGACCAGCGGGTGAAGCTCGAAGGCATGATCCTGAAGCCTTCCATGGTGATTGATGGCAAGAAGGTCCGCACGGCGTCCGTCGCCGAGGTTGCCGAGCGCACCGTGCGTGTGCTGAAGCGCACTGTCCCCTCCGCCGTCCCCGGCGTCGCCTTCCTTTCGGGCGGCCAGTCCACCGAGGAAGCGACAGCACACCTTTCCGCGATGAACGCAGGCCATGACCTGCCGTGGGCGCTTACCTTCTCCTACGGCCGCGCGCTCCAGACCGAAGCGCTCAACGCATGGGGTGGAAAGTCGGAGAATGTTGCGGCCGGCCAGCGCGCCTTTACCCACCGCGCCAAGATGTGCAGCCTTGCCGCAAAGGGTTCCTGGAAAAAGGACTTCGAGAAGGCGGCCTGATATCTGAAGCCTGCCGCTTACGAATGCCGACGAACCCGGTCTATTGGCCGGGTTCTTCGTTTTTGTACCCTTCTTTAGTCGCATGCGGCGGCATGGCACTTGCACTCTCGCCGCAGCGGCCTACATTTCAGGTGTGTTCAACGAAATGAAAGGAAGGTGATCCAATGTCTAATGAGATTTCGGACCTCGTCGCAGGCATGGGAAACGTGGTGAGCGAAACGAGGCAGCCCTCGTTCTGACCCAACCTTCCTTCGGACCCATAGGTCCGGGCCTATAGACAGGGCCAAAGCTCATGGAGGGCCGCCACAGAGCGGCCCTTTTTGCTGCGCGCTGACACGCAGGCGTCGCCTGTCACGGACGGATGAGGACGGTCAGCATCATCACCGCAATCGCCCCGACGGCAATCTTCCAGACATCCTTCCGGCGCCTGAGACCCGGCCATCCGATTGGCCGTAGCAGGTGGAGCACCATCACAAGCAGCAGCAGGACCGGCAGGATTTTCGACATACGAGTTCCCTTTTTGCCGTTCCTGTCACAACGGCGACATTTTTCCAAGCGATCAGCGCGTTATTTCCGGAGGAAGCCTCAGCCCACCCCCCAATAAATCGGCACTGGAAATCATGGCCTTAGCGGCATAGTTCTTTCTGATCTCGAATACTGCGGGAACACGATGCGACATAACCTGCTTTCTGTCTTCGCGCTGTTGCTTGGTACGCTGTTCCTGTTTCTCGGCAATGGTCTTCACGGCCTGCTGCTGCCGGTGCGCGGCGCGCTCGAGGGCTACCCAACCACGCTGCTCGGTCTTCTCGGCACATCCTGGGCCACGGGTTTCGTCCTTGGATGCCTGCTCGCGCCGACAGTCGTAAAGCGCATCGGCCATGTCCGCGCCTTTTCCGGGTTCTCGTCGCTGATCGCCATAATTGCGCTCCTGACCGGCATTCTCGTCGATCCCATCTGGTGGGTTGCCTTGCGCGCCTTTACCGGCTTCTCCACCGCCGGCACCTCCATGATCATCGAGAGCTGGCTCAACGAGCGCGCCACCAACGAGAGCCGCGGCGTCATCTTCTCGCTCTACATCGCGATCACCCTGTTCGGTGTGGTCGGCGGGCAGATGATGGTTCCCCTCGGAGACGTGAAGACGCCGATCCTCTTCATGGTCGCAGGCATTGTCTATTGCCTGGCGCTCTTGCCGACCACGCTGTCGACTGCGGCCTCCCCGCAACCGCTGAAGCAGGTCAAGCTCGACATACCCACGCTGTTCCGCACCTCGCCGATTGCGTGCGTGGGCATCGTGCTCATCGGCATCGCCAACGGTGCCTTCGGCACGCTGGGTGCCGTCTTTGGGAGTGACGCCGGCCTTTCGCCGAGTGCGATCGCGGTAATGATGGCGGTGACGATCTTCGCGGGCGCCGTCATGCAGCTTCCGGCCGGCCGCATCTCCGATCGCGTCGACCGCCGCTACGTGCTGGCAGCCCTCTCCGCCATCGGCGCGGTAGCGGGCCTCCTGCTCTTCGTGGTCCAGCCGAACGGGTTCACGCCCCTGCTGATCCTCATCGCCATCTACGGGGCCATGGCCAACGCGCTCTATCCGATCGCGGTCTCCCACGCCAACGACTTTGCGAACCCCGAAGACTTCGTGAAGGTCTCGGGCGGCCTGCTGCTTCTCTACGGCATAGGAACGATCATCGGCCCGACGATTGGCGGCCCGATCATGTCGTCCGTAGGCCCCTACTCGCTGTTCCTGGTCACGGCAATCGCACACAGCCTGATTACCGCCTACGCGATCTTCCGCAGCCGCCGTCGCGCCGCGCGCCCGGCGGCCACCCGCGACGCCTACACGACGATCAACCCCGGCACGCTGACGACGCCTGAGAGCCTGCAGCTTTCTCCCGCGCCCAGCAGTCACAGGCGACCGGCACAGAGAGCGAAGAGGAGCGAGAGTGATGAGCATCAACGACGACGATCGACCCATCAAGCGGCCCGCCCATGACATCGGATGCGACCTGTCCATGCTGTCGGTGGATGAATTGGCGAATCGCATCGAGCTCCTGAAGACCGAGATTGGCCGGCTCGAGGAGGAGAAGCAGCGCAAGGGTGCAAGCCGCGCCGCAGCGGAAGGACTATTCCGCTGAAATCGTCTTGCGAGACGGCCATTTCCGGAGGCTCGGCCCGGTGACGGCAGGCAGGATCAACGTAGAGTTAACCAGGCCTTAAGCTTTATGAGCTATTACTTGCATGTCCGGACTTTCCGGGTTCAGACATCTTCGCCGCTTGGGGATGGGTCTGATTTTTCTCCCTGTTTTACCTTGAGAGCCGCTTGTGCGGCTCTTTTTTTATGTCTTCGTCCGGGCTCCCTCCCTGAAGAGCGTAAACAATTGTGGAGATTAACCTTTTCTTAAGATCTCGCTTGCGCGAAATGGGCTATGGTATCATTCTGTGTGCATGGAACAGCCCGGCGGAACACTACCGTGCAACCGGCGTTACCTGACTTGTGATGCGTTTAACAGGGATAAGATCATGTCCGAACGGGGATTGAATACCGTCAGTTTTGCCGGCCACGCTGCGTCCTCCACGCAGTTCAAGTCTCTGTATGCGGAAGGCATGGGTCTGGTCGAGGAAACCGCGAGCTATCTCGACGGCGCCGGCCGCCAGGCCTCCAAGGTCCTGCCACGCATGGCATCCGTGCTCTACGCCGCAGAATCGATGCGCCTCACCACGCGCCTCATGCAGATGGCCTCGTGGCTGCTTCTGCAGCGCGCCGTCAACAATGGCGAGATGTCGCGCGAGCAGGTGATGTCGGAAAAGAACAAGGTTCGCCTCGACAGCTTCAACGTCGATCGCACCGCACCGGGCTGGGACGACCTTCCGGAAGCTTTCCGCAGCCTCATCGAGCATTCCCTGCGGGTGCAGAACCGCATCGCCCTTCTCGACCGGGAAATCTATCGTCCGCACGAGATGCCGACCTTCGTGCCCGACAACCAGAACAGCGTTCAGGCGCAGCTCAGCCTGCTGCAGACGGCATTCGCCAAGCACTGAGCAACGGTGCGCGTCGAACCTCTCGGACCCGGCCATTGGCCGGGTTTTTTGTTGCCCTCGCCAATGAAGCGGACACCGCGGATCGCCACTCGCCCCATGTTCTCAGACAACAAAAAAGCCCGGCAAAACCGGGCTCTTTCAGAATGCGACAATTTGAAGCAGGCCGTGGGTAACGGCCGCGAGCGCCTATTAGAGGCCGAGGCCTTCGAAGCGCTTCTTGAACTTGGAGACGCGGCCACCGCGGTCCATGAGCTGCTGGTTGCCGCCGGTCCAAGCCGGGTGCGACTTCGGATCGATTTCGAGGTTCATGGTTGCACCTTCGGAACCCCAGGTCGAGCGGGTCTCGTACTCGGTGCCGTCGGTCATCACGACCTTGATGACGTGGTAGTCGGGATGGATTTCAGCCTTCATGACAATGTTCCTGCTTGTTCCGGGGGCCATTTGTCGCATTCCATTGCGGCAGCCGGTCCAAAGACGTAAATGAAGCCGCAGTCGGCTAGAGCTACGGCTTCCCAATTCGATGGCGAGCCTATACATGAAGGCCGTCGCGATAACAAGAGCCGAAACTCAATTCGTGCCGGCAAGTACCGGAATCGAGGATAAATTGAGCGAAGAGAAGCAAGCTGACGCCCCGCAGAAAGTAGGGCGTAAGTCCATCCGGCCGCTGGTCAAGCTCACACCCTACATGAAGCGCTATCGCGGGCTCGTGCTCGGGGCGATTGTTGCGCTGGTTGTTGCCGCCATCACGACGCTTACGCTTCCGATGGCGATCCGGCGTATGATCGACCACGGCTTCTCGCAGTCGGACGCCGGCTTCATCGACACCTACTTCGCCATGCTCTTCGTGCTGGCGCTGGTCCTCGGCATTGCGAGCGCGCTGCGATACTACTTCGTCATTACCCTTGGGGAACGGGTCGTCTCGGATCTTCGCCGCGATGTCTTTTCCCATCTGACGACCCTCTCTCCCGCCTTCTTCGACCGAACCCATTCCGGAGAGATCGTTTCGCGGCTGACCGCCGATACGACGCAGATCAAGTCCGCCGTCGGGGCGACGGCATCTGTTGCCCTTCGCAACATCATCCTCTGTCTCGGCGCTATCGCCATGATGGTCTATACGAGCCCGAAGCTCTCGAGCCTCGTTATCGCCGCCATCCCCATCATCGTTTTCCCGCTCGTGGGCTTCGGGCGCTCCGTACGCCGCCGCTCCAGGGAAGCGCAGGATACGCTCGCCTCCGCCTCCGCCTATGCAAGCGAGGCGATCGGCGCCGCACGCACCTTGCAGGCCTTCAACGGTGAGGACTACGCGCGCGATCGGTTCTCGTCGTCGGTCGAGAAGGCATACTCGGCCGCCCGCTCGGCGATCGTCTCGCGCTCGCTCCTCACGGGCTTCGCCTTCGCCATGATCTTCGGCAGCGTCGTCGCCGTCCTCTGGTTCGGCGCGCAGGACGTTCTGAGCGGCACGCTTTCGGCCGGAACGCTCGGCCAGTTCCTGCTCTACTCCGTCTTCGCCGCCGGCAGCCTGGGCGCGCTCTCCGAAGTCTGGGGCGAACTCTCCCAGGCAGGCGGCGCTACGGAGCGGCTCTCGGAGCTGCTCGCCGAAGAGCCGGCAATCACCGCTCCTGCCAATCCGGTCGCACTGCCGGAGCCAGCGCGCGGGGCCGTGGAGTTCTCCGACGTCCACTTCTCCTACCCGTCCCGTCCCGGCTATCGCAGCGTCAACGGCCTTTCGTTCGCTATCAGGCCGGGCGAGACGGTTGCCGTCGTCGGGCCGTCCGGCGCAGGCAAGAGCACGGTCCTGTCGCTGATCCTGCGGTTCTACGACCCGGTATCGGGCACGGTGAAGTTCGACGGCGTGGATCTGCGCGACGCCGACCCGCACGAGCTTCGCAAACGCATAGCGATCGTCTCCCAGGAAGTAACGATCTTCGCTTCCACGATACGCGACAACATCGCCTTCGGCATGCCCGCGGCAAGCGACGAGGCGATACGGGCTGCCGCACGGGCGGCCCAGGCCGAGGAATTCATCGGGCGCCTGGAGTCGGGCTACGACACGATGGTGGGCGAGCGCGGCATCACGCTTTCCGGTGGCCAGCGGCAGCGCATCGCGATTGCCCGCGCAATCCTGAAGGACGCCCCGTTGCTGTTGCTCGACGAGGCAACCTCGGCCCTCGATGCCGAAAGCGAGACGCTGGTTCAAAAGGCTCTCGACGGCCTGATGGGGCATCGCACGACGATCGTCATCGCCCATCGCCTTGCGACGGTGCTGAAAGCCGACCGTATCCTCGTCATGGATCACGGCCACGTCGTCGAGGAAGGTACCCACCAGTCCCTCATCCGCCAGGGCGGGCTCTACGCAAAACTCGCGCGTCTGCAGTTCGACCACGGCGCGCAGGACATTCTCGCCGCGGTCCGGAACTAGAGCGCGTTGAGAAAGACCCGGGCAGCGGATCCGCGCCCGGAATTGCCTCAAGGCAAGCGGCTCGAGCAGTCTCGCGATTTGGAGAAGGCGGAGATGACCTGATGTCCGCAACTGCGGCCGCAGATGGGGGCCCCGGAATGGAGCTGGTGCCCGTCTCGCCCAGTGCGGAGACCGCCTACTTCTCGGTCAGCTTCAGTTCGATACGGCGGTTCGTGGCGCGGGCGGTGTCCGAGTCCGCCTGATCGATCGGCTGGAATTCGCCGAAGCCGGCTGCGACGAGCCGGTTGGCCGGCACGCCCCTGCTGATCAGGAACTTCACGACAGAGGTCGCGCGCGCGGAGGAGAGCTCCCAGTTGTCTGCATAGCGGCCGGTGCCCGAAAGGGGAACGTTGTCCGTGTGGCCGTCGACGCGCAGCACCCAGTTGATCTCGGCCGGTATCTCCTTGGCGAGATCGAGAAGCGCGGTTGCGAGCTTCGCCATCTCTACCTCGCCGGCAGGGTTCAGCTCGTTGCTGCCGGAGGGAAACAGCACTTCGGACTGGAATACGAACCGGTCTCCGACGATGCGGATGTTTTCGCGGTCCGAGAGGATCTCCCTGAGCCTGCCGAAGAAGTCCGACCGGTAGCGGTTCAGTTCCTGCACGCGTTGGGCAAGGGCCACGTTGAGGCGTCGGCCGAGATCCGCAATCTTGGCCTGCGACGACTGGTCCTTGGCTTCCGATGCCTGCAGGGCCTGTTCGATCGCCGCGATCTGGCTGCGAAGCGCCGAAATCTGCTGGTTGAGGATCTCGATCTGGCTCATCGCCCGGGCGCTCACTTGCTTCTCGGTATCGAGCGATTCCGTCAGCGTCCCGATCTGCGCATTGGCCGCCGCCGAGGCGCCGGACCCCTGGTCAAGAAGCTGCTGCAGGCGGGAACGCTCGCCCTCGGACTGGGCAAGGGAAGCCTGCAGGTTGGCAAGAGAATCCTCCAGATCCTGCTTCCCGCTCTTCTCAAGCGCCAGGAGTTGCGTGAGCTCGTTGATTTGGCTGGTCAGCCGGTTCAGAACATCGTCCTTGCCCGTAATCTCGCGGCTCAGGAAGAACTGCGCCAGCACGAAGACGCAGAGCAGGAACATGATCGAAAGCAGCAGGGTGGAGAGAGCGTCCACGAAGCCGGGCCAGTAGTCTATCGCCCGCTCGCTCCGGCGGTTGCGAGAGAGACCCATGCCTATTCGCCTCCAGCCCTGTCATGAATCTTGTCCTGCAGCCGCTCCTGCTGGCGATCGGATACGCCGGTGCGGCTCGCCAGGCGATCCAGCGTTCGGCGAAGTGCCTTGGCCTCTTCCTGCTGCGATTCGATCCAGTCGCGCAGCATCTGCTGCTCGCTGCGCATGTTCTTGACCAGCCCCTGGATGCCTTCTGCCAGGCTCGCCATGGCAGCACTTGAGCGGCTGTGTCCACCACCCTCCTGCGAAAGCTTGAGGATCTGCTCGGCCAGGGCGCGCATGTCGACCGAGTTGTCGGCAGAAATCTCCGCCACCGCCGGAACCTCCGCGCCGACATCGGTTACCGAGGAAAGCCAGTTTTCGAGTTCAGTATAGAAACGGCTCTGGGCCCGCCCGGCCTGCAGATCGAGAAAGCCGAGAATCAGCGATCCGGAGAGGCCGAAGAGCGACGTCGAGAACGCGGTTCCCATTCCCTGCAGCGGCGTCGACAGGCCTTCCTTCAGGGTCGTCAGGATATCGCCCGAGGTGCCGGCGCCCGCGTCGAGAGACTGGATCACGGTGTTGATCGACCCGATCGTGCCGAGCAGGCCCCAGAAGGTACCGAGCAGGCCGAGGAAGACGAGCAGGCCGATCAGGTAGCGCGAGGTGTCACGTGATTCGTCTAGCCGCGACGCAAGCGAATCGAGGATGGAGCGAAGCGCCGTCGTGGAGATCGCCATCGAGTGACGGCGGCCGATCAGCGCACGCATCGGCGCAAGCAGCACGGGGTTGCGGCCAACCTTCTCGGCGCTTCCTGCGGCACGGAAGGAGTTGAACCACCGGACCTCTGGCCTCAACGCCAGAACATGGTTGAAAACCAATAGGATACCGATGATCAGGACGCCGAGAATGAGGCCGTTCAGACCTGGATTGCTCAGAAATGCGGTATGCGCCTGCCGGAAAAGGATAGCGACGACAAACCCGACAATGATCAGAAAGATCACCATGATCCAGAAGAAGGACATGGGACTCGAGAGCTTGTGGGAGTATTCACTCCCCGACTCGGCCGACGCTCCCCATCCCGACAGTGTCAGCTTTGCCATATGTCCAGAGTCTCCTGCTGCCCTTAACGCCCGGAGACTAGAGGAAGATTGCGCCGAATTGAAGAGGATAGCTTTAACACCATCGCGATCATTTGCGCACATCCGCCGGCGCGGCTGAAGCCGCGCCGGGGCCTAGGCCGTCAGCGCTGCGGCACGGGGCGGTGCACGACCTCCATCAGCGCCTTGTGGATATGTTCGTTGCCTGCAACCATCGAGCCGGTTTCCAGCATGGCGTTGCCGCCGTTGAGGTCGGTGACGAAGCCGCCCGCCTCGCGGATGAGCAGGATGCCGGCTGAGATGTCCCAGGCCGCGAGGTCACGCTCCCAGAAGCCGTCGAAGCGGCCGGCCGCGACATAGGCGAGGTCGAGCGATGCCGCTCCCTGCCGGCGCACGCCGGCGACTTCACCCATCACGTGACGGAGTTCGATCAGGAACTTGCCGTGATTGCCGCGCCCGAGATGAGGAACGCCGCAGCCGACGACCGCATCCGACAGGCTCTTTCGCATGGCGACCCGAAGGCGCCGGTCATTGACGAAGGCGCCGCCGCCGCGTTCCGCGGTGAAGAGTTCGTCGGTGGCGGGGTTCAGGATCACAGCCGCGACGATCTCGCCGTTGCGCTCGAGCGCGATGGAGCTGGCGAAGCACGGTATGCCGTGCAGGAAGTTCGTGGTGCCGTCCAAGGGATCGACGATCCAGCGGTGCGCGCCGTCGGTTCCCTTGATCTCTTCGCTCTCCTCACCGAGGAAGCCATAGGTCGGGCGCGCCTTCAGCAGTTCCTCGCGGATAAGCTTCTCGGCCTTGCGGTCGGCCTGCGAGACGTAGTCGCCTGGTCCCTTGAGCGAAACCTGCAGGTTCTGCACTTCGCCGAAGTCACGCGCGAGCGACTTGCCCGCCTTGAATGCGGCCTGAACCATGACGTTGAGAAGGGCTGAGCGAGCCATGTGGCATGTCCTTTGGTCTATCGGGCAAAGGCGCACGAGCCCTGCCGAGAAGCTTTTCCGATGTCAGTCTGCGCGGCGCAGATAGGTGATTTCATTGGTATCGACGAGAATGCGCTCGCCCGCCTCGACGAAGGGGGGACCAGAACGCGTACGCCGTTTTCGAGAATGGCGGGCTTGTAGGAAGATGCGGCAGTCTGGCCCTTGACGACCGGATCGGCCTCGGCGACCGTCAGCACGACCTGGTCCGGCAGGGAAACGCCGATAGGCTTGTCATCGTAGAGCTGCACTGTGACCATCATGCCGTCCTGCAGGAAGGCGGCGCGATCGCCGACGAAGTCCTTCTGCAGTTCGAGCTGGTCATAGCTTTCGGTATCCATGAACACGAGGCCTTCGCCCTGCTCGAACAGGAACTGGAAGTCCTTGTTCTCCAGTTCGACGCGCTCCACCGTCTCGGACGAGCGGAAGCGCTCGTTGAGCTTCGTGCCGTCGATCAGGTTCTTGAGCTCGACCTGGTTGAAGGCGCCGCCCTTGCCCGGCTTCACCGTATTGCACTTCACGGCGGCCCAGAGCCCGCCATTGTGCTCGATAACGCTGCCCGGTCGGATTTCGCTGCCGCTGATCTTCATGAACTGTTTCCGTAGAGAAATGGATGCGGCGCGGCGCTTGAAATGCGTCTGGCCCGCAACTGCGGCCTCCAAGACCACAAATCCCCCGAAGTTTCAAGCCTCGGGCCTTGCGTTCAGGTGCCACACGCGCGATCCCGCCGCGGGAACGCCGGGCAATCGGACCCTCAAGAAGAGGAGCGGAACTTGTTGGCAGCGTCGATCGCCGCCTTCTGCTGCTCGTCGGTGAGACCCAGATAGAAATCCTCGAGACCCGGATCGTTGAGACCCGCGCGGCGCGACAGAACGAACCATTTCGCAGCCTCGATCGGGTTTTCTCGCGTCCCAATGGCATTGATGTAGAGATGGGAGAGACCGTTCTGCGCGGCAACGTTCCCGCCTTCCGCCGCCCTCTTCATCCAGCGGAAGCCTGCCTCGTAGTCACGCTTTCCCGCCGTCCCGTTCACCAACCAGACCGCGAGGTCGAACTGGGCGGTGTCGTAGCCGGCGCGTGCGGCCCTCAGCAGCCATTCGCGGGCCCGCTTTGTCTTCTCCGGGTCGAGGTTCTTCAGGTTGAGATAGATCTGCGACAGCGCATACTGGGCATCGGCGATCCCCTGCTCGGCGGACTTCTCATAGTAAGGGAGGGCGTCACGAAGACCCTTTTCACCCGGCGAATTGGCGACGAGCACCTGACCGTAGTTGAACTGGGCCGACGGATTTCCGAGGTCGGCCGCCTTCTTCATCATCTCGTCCGCCTTTTTGCGGTCCCGAGGAACAAACTTGCCGTCCATCAGCATGAGGGCGTACCGGAACATGGCAGCAGGATTGCCATGTTCGGCTGCCTGCACGTACCAGAAGGCCGCTTCCTTCTGATTGCGCCTCACGCCAAGCCCCTGCCACAGGACCTCCGCCACGAGCGTCTGCGCCGCCGGATCGCCGAGTTGGGCCCGGGGAAGGGCAAGCTCCATGGCCGTCAGGTAGTAGCCGCGCTGGAATGCGCCATAGGCATCGTCGACCTTGCCCGTGAACGGCTTTTCCTTTGGCAGCTCGGGCAACTCGGCACCCATGCGCTCGAGCACATTGATGCCACTCGACGCGCCATCGGGCTTTTCGCCGTCTTTCTCCCCGGCCTTGTTCGGATCTCCGTCCGCCTGCTTCTCCGCCTCGGGAATAGTCGCGCCGAGCTTGTCCGGTACGGTGACGCGACCTTTCTTGAACTCCTGGGGAAGGTCCGGCTCACCCGCCTGGATCGCCTGGCCGGCCTGCGCCAGAGCAGGCGCGGGGGCGAGCACGGATTGTGCTGCGAGAAGCGCCAGGGCGAGGCCTGCGACGGACGGGGAGTAGGACTTGATCATGCCGCTACTATTCTTCAAACCGTGGCGCTTTTTCGTCAAGAAGCGCGTTCGCCGTGGCCACGACCTGCGCCGCCCGGGAGGGGTCGGCAAAAACCGCCTGGCACAGCGCCACGAACTCCGCGCCCGTCTCGGCGACCGACACCACGGAATCGGGATCGGTTCCGCCCATGACGATGCAGGGGATCTCGACCATCGAGGCCCACCACTCGCCGAGCGCCAGGTTCTTCGGATGCGCTTCCGGCTTGATGTCTCCGCCGATCTTGCCGAAGAAGATGTAGTCGGGCTGCACCTCGCCGATCTCCAGCGACTTGTGACGATCCGTGGCGTTTCCGGCACCGATGATCAGCTTTGGCGAAAATTTCTCCACCGCCTCGGCGACAGAGGCCAGGTCACCCGTCAGGTGCAGGCCGTCCGCCTTGGCGCGCCCCGCGACACGACTGTCTCCCGCGATGAGCGCCGCTGCACCCGCCGCCTGGATCACAGGAACCAGGGCCTCCGCGTGCTTCTGGAAGACACCGTCGTCCAATCCGTACTGCGGAAGGATCACGGAGGCGACATCACCGCCCTTCAGTGCGTCCGCAAGCATCGTCTGGCGGGCAGCCAGGTCATCGCTTTCCGGAACGATCAGAACAAGACGGCAGCGATCGTCGATTTCACTCATCGGCTTTCCAATTCAACATGAGAGGTCACGCAGGCACACCGAGGCTCGTATTTCCCGCACAAAGCCGATAAACCGATTGCCGAACAGGATCAATTGCCCTTGATGGATATCGACCCCACCATATACCTGGCGGCCGTTCCGGCCGTCATTCTTGTCGGATTGACGAAAGGCGGAATGGGCGAGGCGCTTGCCCTGCTGGGCGTGCCCATACTCGCGATGGCCATCCCGCCCGCGCAGGCGGCGGCAATCCTCCTGCCCATCCTGATCGTGATGGACATGGTTTCGCTGTGGATCTGGCGCAGCAGCAACAACCGGCGCCTTATCGAGATCATGCTGCCCGGCGCGCTGATCGGCATCTTCGTCGGCTGGGCGACATCCGCCTACGTGCCGCGCGACGCCCTTCGCTTTATCATCGGCGTGATCACCATCCTCTTCGCGGTGCGGTATTTCTATACTCGCTGGCAGGCGCGCTTCGGCATCCTGGTCGCGCCGAAACCCCACCGCCTGGTGCCGGCCGTCTTGCTCAGCACGCTTTCGGGCTATGGCAGCTTCGTCGCGCATGCGGGCGGTGCACCCTTCCAGATCTACGGGCTGCCCCTGAAACTTCCTCCCCGCGACTATACGGGGGCCGCCGTCCGCTTCTTTGCAATCCTGAATGCGGTAAAGCTCATTCCCTATTTCGCGCTCGGCCAGCTCGACACCGCCAACCTCTACATATCGGCGACCCTCGTCCCCCTCGCAGCCATTGCAACAATGATCGGCGGCTTCCTGATCAAGCGCATGAAGCCGGAAGTGTTCTATCCGTTCATGTACACGATGGCCCTTCTCGCAGGGATCAAACTGGCGGCCGATGGTCTGATGGCGCTCGTCTGACACCATTGCACTCCCTCTCCGGAGGGAGTGCCGCAATGCGGTCTAGAGCGCGTTGTGGCTCATCAGCCTCATTCTGCCAGATGAATTTGTGTCAGGATCGAGGCTTTTGGCAAAGGCGTACCATAACGTACGGCTGCGCCAAAAGCCGACGAGAATGGCGCAAATCCATCCGGCCCAGAGGGTTGGTCGAAACCGGGCGCCCCCGGCGTCGAAGGGTTTGGCCGTAGCTGAGGCTACGACCTTCTCCCTTCTTCTGGCGGATCATCCCGGTTTGGACCAACAGAATGAGGCTGATGAACCGCAACGCGAACTAGTACGGAAGAACTAATGCGGCGATGCACAAATAGCTTGCCGACTTTGTTGCCTTGCCATAAATTTTTTAGCATGGCGAGCACGGATCCCTTTGCAGCGATTGCCGACCCGAACCGCAGATTTCTGCTGGAGGAACTTCGCCGCGCTCCGAAGACCGTCAACGAACTCTCGCAAGGCCTGCCGATCAGTCGCCCGGCGGTCTCGCAGCATCTCAAGGCCCTTCTCGACAGCAATCTCGTCAGCGTGACGTCCAAGGGGACGAAGCGGATCTACGCGATCAACAACAAGGGCTTCAACAGGCTGAATTTCTGGCTGGATCAGTTCTGGGTCTGAGCGCTTTCCGGTACCCGGAAAAAATAGCGCCCCGGCCGCCTGTCCTGACGGCCGGGGCTTCGAACCACTCGGCAACTCTAAAGGAAAGTGCAGCGGGCTTGGGACCCTCGCATGCGGCTCGATCTGTCGAGCCCTTCCCTAAATCTTACTCCTACCCTTCGCGGCCCCTGTCTCTTCTCGGAATGTACCGAACCTGCTCAATGAGTCGTTGAACGAAGTCTTTCAATTTCGTCCTTGATGCGCAGCTTCCTCCGCTTGATGTCAGCAATAAGCTGATCTTCCGAAGAAGGACGTGTCATCGCCGCGTGAAGTTCTTCCTCCAAGGCGACGTGCTTCTTCTCAAGCGTGGCAAGATGAGCCTCAATCGTCATGTGCCAGTTCCTTCCCTTATGTTCGCATCTGTTCTCATTCGTTCCAGATGATCCAGGTTGCAACAATTCGAGTGTGCCATGCTATTTTTCATTTGTCGAAGGCGAAATCGTGGCGAAGGATAACTTCCCGTTACCCCGGCTTTCGTGGTAGGAGCAGCGTTCGAACTGGCGGGTAACGGCATACGGCCGCCATCGGAAATGACGGGGAACGAAGAGCATGGCAGACCAGGAGCAGGCGGAATTGAGGCTTACCGTGGCGCGTTTGCGCCAGGAGCACGAGGACTATGACGCTGCTATCAACGCCATGATCCAGACCGGGTGCGAAGCACTCAGAATCCAGCGAATGAAGAAAAAGAAACTCGTGCTCAAGGATCGCATTTCCAAGCTCGAAGACCAGATCATTCCAGACATCATCGCCTGAACCGGAAACGCCGACGTTGAAGACAACAGAAACGCCACCCGTCGCTATCATCATGGGCAGCCAGTCCGACTGGGAGACGATGAAGAATGCGGCCGACACGCTCGATGCCCTAGGCGTCGACTATGAAGCCCGCATCATATCGGCACACCGCACGCCCGATCGGCTTGTGGAATTCGCAAAGGGGGCGCGGGCGGAAGGCTTCAAGGTCGTCATCGCCGGAGCCGGCGGTGCCGCTCACCTTCCGGGCATGACGGCGGCCATGACGCCCCTGCCCGTCTTCGGGGTCCCGGTCCAGTCCCGGGCGCTTTCCGGCAAGGACAGCCTCCTCTCGATCGTCCAGATGCCTGCCGGCATTCCGGTCGGCACGCTCGCGATCGGCAAGGCGGGCGCAGTCAATGCCGCGCTTCTCGCCGCCGCCGTTCTGGCGCTCGGAGATCCGGAGCTGGCCCACCGTCTTGACGAATGGCGCGAAGCACAGACCGCATCGGTCGCCGAATATCCCGTGGACGACCCCCTATGAGCGCGCGCACGATCGGCATCATCGGCGGCGGCCAGCTCGGCCGCATGCTGGCCATGGCCGCGGCAAGACTCAATTTCCGCACGGTGATCCTGGAACCGCAACCAGACTGCCCCGCAGCCCAGGTTGCCAACGCACAGATCACCGCTGCCTATGACGATCCGGCGGCACTCTCGAAGCTTGCCGAGATGTGCGATGTCGTCACCTACGAATTCGAAAATGTTCCGGTCGCCGCCGCCGACAGCCTGTCGCGCTCGGTACCCGTCTATCCCCCGCCCCGCGCACTCGAAGTGTCGCAGGACAGGCTGGTGGAGAAGCGCTTCCTGAACGAATGCGGCATCGAGACGGCACGCTTCAAGTCGGTCGACAGCCAGGACGAGCTCGAGACGGCGCTCGAGTCCTTCGGTGGCGTCGGCGTGCTCAAGACCCGGCGCATGGGTTACGACGGCAAGGGTCAGAAGCTGTTCCGCTCGCCGGCGGACGACGCCACGGGCGTGTTCGCGGAACTCGGCGGTGTGCCGCTGATCCTCGAAAGCCTCGTTCCGTTCGAGCGGGAAATCTCGATCATCGCCGCACGTGCGATCGACGGAACGATTGCCTGCTACGACCCGGCCGAGAACGTCCACAAGAATGGCATTCTCCACACGTCCACGCTGCCTGCAGGGGTAAGCGAGACCACGGTAGACCAGGGGCGCAAGGCCGCGCGCGCTATCCTTGACCACCTCTCCTACATCGGGGTCATCGGCGTCGAGTTCTTCGTCCTCGGGGACGGGACGCTGGTTGCTAACGAGATCGCGCCGCGTGTTCACAACTCCGGTCACTGGACGGAAGCAGCCTGCGCCATATCGCAGTTCGAGCAGCACATCCGCGCAATCGTCGGCTATGCCCTCGGCGACCCGCGCCGGCATTCGGACTGCGTGATGCAGAATCTCATCGGCGACGACATCGACAATCTCCAGGAATGGCTGGCGCGCCCTGACGTGCTCGTCCACCTCTACGGCAAGACCGAGGCTCGTCCGGGCCGCAAGATGGGCCACATCACCCAGCTTCTTTAGGCCGGAAAACCGCTTGAAATGCGGGATCTCCACGCAAAACCGGCTCCAAGCGGTTGACACGGGAGATATCAAGCGGTACATGCCTGCCAACCTAAAAGCGCGCCCGAAACGGCGCGTTTTTAATTGAGGAAATTTGGGCGATTCGAACTGCCCTTCAGAAACGCGGATCAGAAAAATGAAGATCAAGAATTCGCTCAAGTCGCTCAAGACCCGCCATCGCGAGAACCGTCTTGTTCGCCGTAAGGGCCGTATCTACATCATCAACAAGCAGAACCCGCGCTACAAGGCTCGTCAGGGCTGATGCGACGCGGATCACTTTGGTGATCGTAAAATATTGATTTGAAGTTTGACGCTGGCGGTCTACCATGACCGCCATGCGTTTTTTTGTACTGCCTGTTGTCTCGCTTTTCCTCCTTGCTGGCCCGGTGCTGGCCGAGGATCTCGCGGCCGCTCCATCCGACAATGCGTCTGCCGAGCAAGCCGCCACGTCCCTGACGACACCCGCCGAGCGGCTGAATTCCCTCTTTGTCGAACTGAAACGGGAAAACGACCCGAACGAGGCACGCGACATTGCCGAGCGGATCCGCCTTGAATGGCTGGATTCCGGGAGTGCGACCATCAATCTCCTGATGCAGTGGGCCGACAAGGCGATGGCGGAGAACAAGAACGCAATCGCGCTCGATTTCCTCGATGAAGCGATTTTGCTTGCGCCCGGATACGTGGAGGGATGGAACCGCCGGGCGACACTCCACTTCAAGATGGGCAACTACAGGAAGTCGATGGCCGACATAAACCAGGTGCTCGCCATCGAGCCTCGCCATTTCGGCGCAATCGCCGGCCTGGCGGCGATCCTGACATCCGCCGGCAAGGACGAGCTCGCCCTGGAAGCCTGGCAGCGTTTCCTCGACATCTACCCGTCCGAGAGACAGGCGCAGGAACAACTCGGCGAACTGGCCGAAAAGCTCGCCGGCAAGCGCACCTGACGGAGGCCCTCTGAGGGGCCACCGATGCCGGGGCAGCTAGATGTTCTATTTGTATCTGAAGAGCTGTTGGAAGCCCGCAAGCGGCCCCTCAGGGGCCGCCGCAGGAAGCGCGGCTATCAGACGCCGCTGACGCCGTCGGCGCCGATATAGGCGATGCGCAGCATGTTGGTTGCGCCCGGGGTGCCGAGCGGTACGCCGGCCGAAACGATCACCCGGTCGCCCGGCTTTCCGAAGCCTTCGTTGACGGTGATGCGGCAGGCGCGGTTCACCATGTCGTCAAGGTCCGTCGCATCGTCGGTGACGACGCAATGCAGGCCCCAGACGATCGACAGGCGGCGTGCCGTCTCGATGATCGGAGACAGCGCAAGCACCGGAACTTCCGGCCGCTCGCGGGCGGCGCGCAGTCCGGTCGTGCCCGAGGACGTGTAACAGACGATGGCGGAGAGCTTCAGCGTCTCCGCGATCTGCCGCGCTGCGAGCGAGATCGCATCCGCTCCGGTCGCTTCCGGGGGCGTACGCTGGGCGTAGATGATGCCCGGATAGAGCGGATCCCGCTCCACCTTGCTGGCGATCGCCGCCATGGTGGAAACCGCTTCCACCGGATAGTCTCCCGAGGCGGACTCTGCCGAAAGCATGATCGCATCCGCGCCCTCGAAGACCGCCGTGGCGACGTCCGAGACCTCTGCGCGGGTCGGAACAGGCGCGGTGATCATCGACTCGAGCATCTGCGTTGCCACGACTACCGGCTTGCCGGCGCGGCGGCATGCGCGCGTCAGCTGCTTCTGGATGCCAGGCACTGCCTCGAGCGGCATCTCGACGCCAAGATCGCCACGGGCGACCATCAGCGCATCGGAGAGCTCGATGATTTCGTCGATCCGTTCGATTGCCTGCGGCTTCTCGATCTTGGACATGATGCCGACGCGACCGCGGGCGACCTTGCGGACTTCCGCCAGGTCTTCCGGGCGCTGGATGAACGAGAGCGCCACCCAGTCGACGCTGCCCGTCGCAAGCACTGCGTCGAGGTCGGCGCGGTCCTTGTCCGTGAGCGCGCCGACGCCGAGCAGCGTGTCGGGAAGGCTCACGCCCTTGCGATCCGAAATCCTGGTGCCGGAAACGACGGTACAGACGATCGACTTGCCGTCCGTCGTCTCTGCGCGCAGGTGGAGCTTGCCATCGTCGATGAGCAGCCGGTCGCCGGGCTTGACCGCTTCGAGAATTTCCGGGTGCGGCAGGAACACGCGCGTCGTGTCGCCGGGCTCGTCCCTGTTGTCGAGCGTGAAGGTCTGGCCGGCAACGAGGTCGACCTTGCCCTCGGCGAACTTGCCCACGCGAAGCTTCGGGCCCTGAAGGTCGGCCAGAATGCCGATCGGCCGGCCGCAACGTGCCTCGACCGAGCGAATGCGCTGGATCAGCGTGCGCATCAGGTCGTGGCTGGCGTGGCTCATGTTTATTCGGAACAGGTCTGCACCCGCTTCGTGCAGCTTCTGGATCATCGGCTCTTCAGCAGAGGATGGTCCAAGAGTGGCGAGGATTTTGACTTTTCTGTTCCGCTTCATCAATTCTGGCTTTCTTGCGTACCTGGGGTATCGGAAAGCTGGACCATCCAGCTCCCCTGACGGCCCGTATCGTATTCCTTGAATCCCATGCGCTGGAAACCGCGGGCGAAGCAGTCCTGCACACCGGTGATCTTGAATTCGTTTTCCGCGACGCACATGTTCACGTTGCCGGTCCAGCGGCCACCGCGCGCAGCGTCCTCGGCGTAAAGGTAGTAGTAGCGAGACTGCAGCTCGCCTTCGATCAGCGTGGCGCAGGTCGTTGCCGGAACCTGCCACCATCCTTCGGTTATCCAGCCGTCCTTCGCCCTGTAGCCGATGGCCACGCCGACGAGATTCTGCGTACCGTTGCAAACCCGGAAATCCGCCCTTGCGGTATCGGGAGAGAGGAAGGTCATCAGACCTGCGAAAATGAACAGGGCGAAGGTGGCGATGCCACGCGCCTTCAACCGGGATGTATTATCGGAATATGCTCTCACGGTTTCCAATGGAACTCCGTTGATTTGATCACGCGCTTTTCTGCGACGGCGGGATTGGAATGTCAACGAAACTCTAATCGATTACACCCGCGTCGGCACTACGGCTGGTTCGAAGGGCACCCGCACGCACGCTTCCGCCTTGAAGTCCGATAGCCTGCATGCCATCAGAAGATCACAGGATTGTTTCAGCAGCAGGCATCATGCAGCACCATTCCCCTTTCGAGATCATCGCGGGCAACGCGGGCCGAGGGCTCGTGCTTTTGGGCGATCACGCGACCAATCACCTGCCCGAAAGGTATGCGAGGCTTGGCCTGCCGGAAAGCGCCTTCACCCGGCACATCGCCTATGACATCGGCGTCGAGGGTGTTCTGCGCGAGCTTGCCCGCCGTCTCGACGTTCCCGTCGTCATGAGCCGCTTCTCGCGTCTGCTGATCGACCCCAATCGCGGAGAAGACGACCCGACGCTGATCATGAAGATCTCTGACGGCGCCATCATCCCCGGGAACCATCCGATCACGCCAGAGGAATGGAACCACAGGCTCGATGCCTTTCACCGGCCCTACCACCGGGCAGTCGCCGAAACCATTCAGAAGGTTGGAGAGGAAAGCGGCAAGGCGCCCCTGGTCATTTCCCTGCATTCCTTCACGCCTTCGTGGAAGGGCGTCGCCCGCCCCTGGCAGGCGACCGTGCTGTGGGACGACGACCCGCGCGCCGTCCATCCCCTCATCGCCGCGCTGGAGGAGCCGGGCGACATCGTCGTCGGCAACAACGAGCCCTATGACGGCGCACTGCGGGGCGACACGATGTTCACGCACTGCGTGACGGCCGGCATTCCCCACGCGCTCATCGAGATCAGGCAGGATGAGATTGGCACGGACGAAGGCGTCGTCGCCTGGGCGGATCGCCTCGCGCCCATTCTCGAACGGTTGAACCGGAACGACGAACTGCACACATATCAGAACTTCCCCTCCCGGACCGGCCCCTACCCCGTCAGCGGCACGCCGGACAGAAAAGGCTGAAACGATGACCGAGCTTACGAAGGAACAGCAGATCGCGTTCGAGGCGGCCGCCTTCCGACGGCTGGTCGCCCATCTGCGCGAGCGCTCAGACGTCCAGAACATCGACCTGATGAACCTGGCAGGCTTCTGCCGGAACTGTCTGTCCAACTGGTACCGCGAAGCGGCGAACGAGGCGGGCGTGGGATTGGACAAGGAAGAGTCCCGCGAGATCGTCTACGGCATGCCCTATGAGGAATGGCGGGCGCTTCATCAGAAGGAGGCCTCGCAGGAGCAGAAGGCCGCATTCGAGCAGAACCGCCCGAAGGAATAGAAATCTTCGCGGGTGAAAATGCCACCACGCGACCGATAGGCCTTGATCTTGCCCGAACTTCGCGGCAGATCACGGCACACACCCACTCCACAGTCATCCCCATACAAGGAGAAGAGCATGTCCGATGCCCACGGCGTCGCCCGAGACCAGCTTCGTGCATTCATCGAACGCATCGAGCGGCTCGAGGAAGAGAAGAAGACCATCGCCGACGACATCAAGGATGTCTACGGCGAAGCCAAAGGCGTGGGCTTCGACACCAAGATCCTGCGGAAGGTGATCCAGATCCGCAAGCAGGACAAGGATGAGCGCATGGAGCAGGAGGCTATCCTCGACACCTATCTCCAGGCCCTCGGAATGGTCGACCTGCCCCCGGACGCCGAATAAGGCTTCTTCAAAAGTCGCCGGACATCCGGCACCGATCAGAAAAAACCCCGCGGAACCTGGTTCCGCGGGGTTTTCATATCTGTCTGACGATGCGTTCGATGGGGAACGGCTACCGCGTCAGTTGACGTCGGAAAACTTCCGCACTTCCATGAAGTTGACCGCCGTCCCGCTGAACCGGCCGGGATCGACCGATGTCGGGGTGTTCTGGAAGCCTGCGAGGTACACGGTGGTCGGCGCCTCACGCAGCGACTTGCTCACGAAACGCGGAGCCTTCACCGGCTTCGACAGCATCTCGACCCGGCCCTGCGTCAGTGCCCACTTCGAAATGACATTCTGCGTCAGCTTCGGCTCGGTCCGGATCGCGCCTCGCATCGCGGCGGTCGCATCCTTCTTCTTCGGCCTTGCTCCCTTGACCGGCACTTCTTCCGAAGCGGTTCCGTCGAAGGCGTCTATGCCTGCCAGCGAACGGCTCCGGCCCGTATCCTCAGAGACGAGCGCAGCCATCTCGACCGGCCGCGAACGGTTCGTTGCGGGATCGGCGAGCGCCACCTTGGCCGTCGCTTCCGCGGCCAGCGCATCCGGCTGATCAGTACCTGCCAGCGCTGCCAGTCCGGTACGATCGGCTGAAACGGGGCTCGCAACATCGGCGTTGGCGGCAGCCATCAGCGCGACCTCGGATGCAGGACGGAAGCCCGGCACCGGAACGAAGCCGAGTTCCTCGGAATCCTCGATCTCGGCCGCGGCGGTCAACGTTGCCGCAGCCTCTTCGCGCTTACCGAGAAGGACGGGCACCGGAATCTTGTAGCCGTTCAGGTCGGCATACTCGCTCGTGGGCTCGGCCGCCTGGGGCAGCGCCGCATCGAGCGCTTCAGCCGCTCCGCTGGCCGTCGGCGCCACGAGCGCCAGTTCGGTTGCCGCAGCACTGTTGTCCTTGAACGCCGGCCGGATGGCGGGAACGGGAGCGTTTATGGCGACCTCGGTCTGTACCGGCTCGGCCACAGGCTGGGATTCCGCATCCGCACCCGGATCGGCCGCGTTCATGATTGTACCGGCGCTTGCGCTTGCGGATGCCTTGACGGGCGTGCTTTCCTCGCCCAGCGGTTCCGCGCTGGCGATTGCCGTGGGTTCTTCATCCTCGTCGCCGCCTCCGCCGAAGAGTGCTGCGAAGAAGGTCTTGCGCTTGGGGTTCGCCTGGTCCTTGGATCCGCCGCCGGCGACCTGCACCGAGGAATCGCCGACACGGCGCTTGTAGTCCGCCACGGCCTGCTCATATCCCGGCAATGGCTTGCCGTCGGAAGGCAGGTGCATGGTCTTGCCATCAGGGAACAGCCGTACGAGTTCCTGGCGGTTCATGCGCGGCCAGGCGCGAACGCTGCCGACGTCCATATGGACAAAAGGAGAGCCGGAGGTCGGATAGTAGCCGACGCCGCCCACCTGGAATTTCATGCCGATTTCACGAAGGTTCTTCAGCTTCACGTCGGGCAGGTAGAAGTCCATCGCCTTGCCGAGCATGTGCTGGCTCTTCTTGGCGACGCCCTTCGAGCGCGAGCGAAGCATGGAGTTCGTCGCCGGCGAGCGATAGGCCGAGACGACGTGGATATAGTCGCGCGAACCGCTTTTCTGGTAAACTTCCCAGACGAGATCGAACAGACGCGGGTCCATCTTTGTCGGTTCGTTGCGGCGCCAGTCGCGCAGGAACCGGTTCAACTGCTGAAGACCCTTGGAGTCATAGCGACCGTTGCGCTTGAAAGTGATCTCCGCCTTTTCGCGGGTATGGACGAAATAGAGCTTCAGGCTGCGCGTTCCCGACTGCGCCTCGCTGGCGGAAGGAACCATCGCAGGTAGTGTCAGCGACGCAGCGAGCAGCGCCGTGGTAAATAGCCTCGGAGCCTTCTTGAGTGCAAAATCGCACAGGCTACGAACGGATATCTCCGGGAGCTTTATTGATGCGAACAAATTTGCCAACTCTATCCCCGTCCGACGGACACGACCCGCCTTGATGTCCCACATGACGACCAATTGCGGTAACAGCATGGCAAATCCGCCACAGTTGTCGTCGCTCCCCAGTTATAGTGAACATTCTACTAACAAGGGATAAACGACAACCGGAAAATGGTCGGAGGCTTGGAATATCAAGCGATTTCAGGCCGCATCCTTCAAGGGATGGTCTGGATCGATGCCATAATCCTTCAATTTTCGATAAAGTGTCGACCGTCCGATGCCTAATTTGCGGGCAACTTGACTCATCTGGCCGTGATAAAATTTCAAGGCAAAACGGATCAATTCCTCCTCGACATCAGCGAGTCGGCGCACATGGCCGCCACGATCGACGCTCGAAATTGCGTTTCCTTCGGACTGGGACGCGGACTGTCCCGCTGATTCGGACCCGTCCTCATCATGGCCCGACGAGGCAATCCGCTCACCGGAGACACTCACGCGCAGCGCTTTTGCTGAAGTCCAGGTTGCACCGCTTTCCTCCAGGACAGAGTATCCCGGCATCTGTGCGGCGATCTGCGGGAAGTCGGCGGCGACCAGTTCAGCTCCCTGACTGAGCACGACCGCACGGAAGATCGCATTCTCGAGCTGGCGGATGTTGCCCGGCCAGTCGTAGGCGGTCAGAAGGGCCATGGCGTCGGCGGAAACGGCGAGAGGGCTTGCAAGCCTCTGCTCGCCCGCAATGCGCTGCACGAAGGCACGCACGAGGACCGGAATGTCCTCCTTTCGCCGCCGCAACGCCGGAATGGTGATCGGAAAGACGTTGAGGCGATAGTAGAGATCCTCGCGGAAACGGCCTTCCCTGACTTCCTGGATGAGGTCGCGGTTTGTCGCGGAAATCAGCCGCACGTTGACCTTCTGCGGGAAGCGCGCACCGATCGTCTCGATTTCGCCCTGTTGTACGGCACGCAGCAGCTTGACCTGTACGTCGAGCGGCAGGTCGCCGATCTCGTCGAGGAACAGCGTGCCGCCATCCGCTTCCGCGAATTTGCCGGTATGCCGCTCGGTCGCGCCGGTGAAGGCGCCCTTCTCGTGTCCGAAGAGGATGCTTTCGACAAGGTTATGCGGGATCGCACCGCAATTGACCGTGACGAAGGGCTTGCCGGCCCGGTCGCCGGACGCCTGGATGGCTCGCGCCACCATCTCCTTGCCGACGCCAGACTCTCCTTCGAGAACGACCGGGATGTTGGACTGGGCCGCCCGGCGAGCGAGTTCGAGTACCCGTGCCATCTCGGGACTTGCCGACACGATGTCCTCGAAGTGGACCGTTTCGGTACGCCTGCTCCGGCCGGAACGATTGCGGCCATCGCGCTGGTCCATCTTGAGGGCATTGCCGACCGCAGTCGCCAGCCGCTCCGGTGAAACCGGCTTCACGACGAAATCGAAGGCGCCGGCGCGCATTGCCGAAACGACCGTCTCTATACCGCCCTGCCCTGTCTGGACGATGACGGGAATCGTGGCCTCGCGCTCTGCCAGCGCATCCAGGAAGGCGGATCCGTTCATTTCCGGCATCATGAGATCGAGCAGGATGACGTTGATCAGCCCTCCCTTTCGGTCGAGCACGTCGAGACCGTCACGGCCGTTTTCCGCCATGTGCGGAACATGACCGCTGCGCTCGATCATGTTCTTCAAGAGTCTGCGCTGGACCGGATCGTCATCGATGACAAGAATATGGGCCGTCATTGGAACCTCCTTGCCTGCGGCACGCATCATGCGTACTCAGGTGTCAGTGAACTTCGCGAAACTTGGCAGAAAGGGTTGAATATGCAGTTTTGAGAAAAACTTGCATTTTAACCAATCGGAACCGATCACAGTCCCGGCTTTTCGCGCCTGAAAAAGAAGAGAACCGACCATGAAATGCTTCCCACGTTTCGAACTCGCCGCGCATGCTCCTGCAGATGCGGGAGGCACGGGTGCCCAGCTCGGGAGCTGCCCTCCTGGAACCTGTCGGACCTCTATCCCGGCGCCGCGTCGCCCGAATTCACCGGCGACCTCGCCCGCGCGATGGATGATGCACTGGCGTTCGAGGCCCGCTGGAAAGGCAAGCTCGACGAGGCGGCAGGGACCTCCGGCGAAGCCGGCATTGGCGCAGCCGTGAAGGAATACGAGGCGCTGGAAGAGCTGCTCGGCCGTATCGCCTCCTTCGCGGGCCTCACCTATTTCTCCGACACGACCAGTCCGGCAAATGGCAAGCTCTACGGCGACGTGCAATCGAAGATCACCGACATCTCGACCCACCTCCTGTTCTTCTCGCTGGAACTCAACAGGATCGAGGACGAGCGCATTGCGCGCTGCCTTGCGGGCGATCCGCTGGCGGCACATTACCGGCCCTGGATAGAGGACCTGCGCAAGGACAAGCCGCACCAGCTCGACGACCGGACCGAGCAGCTGTTCCTTGAGAAGTCGATGACGGGAGCGGCAGCA
This sequence comes from Sinorhizobium sp. BG8, assembly GCF_016864555.1. Lineage (NCBI taxonomy): Bacteria > Pseudomonadati > Pseudomonadota > Alphaproteobacteria > Hyphomicrobiales > Rhizobiaceae > Sinorhizobium > Sinorhizobium sp. BG8. The sequence goes on from NZ_CP044011.1 coordinate 4,396,071, forward strand.
TGGAATCGTCTCTTCGACGAGACGATGGCCTCGCTGCGCTACGTGATCGACGGCGAGGAGATGCCGCTCGAAGTTGCCTTGAACCTGCTTCAGGATCCCGACGGCGCAACGCGCAGGAAGGCCGCCGAAGCGCTTGCCGCGACCTTCAAGGCCAACATCCGCACCTTCACCCTCATCACCAACACGCTCGCCAAGGACAAGGAGATCTCCGACCGCTGGCGGGGTTTCGAAGACATTGCCGACAGCCGGCATCTCGCCAACCGCGTGGAGCGCGACGTGGTGGACGCTCTCGCTGCCGCCGTGCGCGAGGCCTATCCGCGCCTTTCCCACCGCTACTACGCGATGAAGGCCAGATGGCTCGGCATGGAGCAGATGGACTACTGGGACCGCAACGCCCCACTGCCGGAGACGCCGAACGCGCTTATTTCATGGAACGAGGCGCGCGAGACCGTTCTTTCCGCCTATGGGGCCTTCCATCCGGACATGTCGGAAATCGCCGGACGCTTCTTCGACCGCAACTGGATCGACGCCCCGGTGCGCCCCGGCAAGGCGCCGGGAGCCTTCGCGCATCCGACCGTGCCCTCGGTGCATCCCTATGTTCTCGTCAACTATATGGGCAAGCCGCGCGATGTGATGACGCTCGCCCACGAGCTCGGCCACGGCGTGCACCAGGTTCTGGCCGGGGGCCAGGGGGCATTGATGTCCTCCACGCCGCTGACGCTTGCCGAGACCGCCTCCGTGTTCGGCGAGATGCTGACCTTCCGGAGCCTCCTGGACCGCACGCGGGACAAGGCCGAGCGCAAGGCAATGCTGGCGCAGAAGGTGGAGGACATGATCAACACGGTCGTGCGCCAGATCGCCTTCTACGAATTCGAACGCAAGATCCACGCCGCACGCAAGCAGGGGGAGCTCACCGCTGACGAGATCGGCGAACTCTGGCTCTCCGTCCAGAGCGAGAGCCTCGGACCGGCGATCCGCATTTCGGAAGGATACGAAACGTACTGGGCCTATATTCCCCACTTCATCCATTCGCCCTTCTACGTCTACGCCTACGCCTTCGGCGATTGCCTGGTGAACTCGCTCTATGCCGTCTATCGCGATGCCGAGACGGGCTTCCAGGAGAAGTACTTCGAACTCCTGAAGGCAGGCGGCACCAAGCACCATTCCGAGCTTCTCAAGCCCTTCGGGCTCGATGCGACCGATCCGTCGTTCTGGAGCAAGGGATTGTCGATGATTGAGGGGCTGATCGACGAGTTGGAGGCGCTCGATAAGGCAGGGTGACCACAGCGCAATAGCGGGTGTCGAACAACTGGGGCGGAATGCAGGGGCTGGGAATATGAGCGAGGATCGGCGCTTTGTCCTCTTCCGGGACGACAGCGAGAACCTGACCACGGTTTTCGCCGACCCCGTGCAGGTGGTCACGGTGCGATCGCGCGCGACCTTCGAGGAGGCATTCGCCACGCTCCAGCAGGCACATCGCGACGGGCTGTGGATCGCCGGCTTCATGAGCTACGAGGCGGGCGATCTCTTCGAGGAGAAGCTTGCAGGCTTCGCGATCGACGGACGCGCGACGCCGCTCATGAGCTTCGGCATCTTCGAGGCGCCCGCAGGCGACCATCCGCTCGCAGTACCTGTCCAGCGCACGGAAAACGAACCCTTCCTCACGGAGCCTCGGGCGGAGTGGGATTTCGAGGCCTATCGGCGCCGGTTCGACCGCCTGCACTGGCACCTGCGCCGGGGCGACTGCTACCAGGCCAACCTTGCCATGCCGATCCGCGCCCACTGGAAGGGTGATCCCGTCGCCGCCTTCTGGTCGCTGATCGAACGGCAGCCGGTGAAGTACGGCGCGCTGGTTTCGCTCGACGGGCCGACACTGCTGTCGCGCTCTCCCGAACTCTTCTTCCGCATCGACAGCGACGGCTGGATCGAAACCCACCCGATGAAAGGCACCGCACCGCGCGGCAAGGACGCCGCCGAGGACGCCGAGATCGTCGCTGCCATGCTCGCCGATCCGAAGTCGCAGGCGGAAAACCGCATGATCGTCGATCTCCTGCGCAACGATATTTCCCGGATCACCGAGGTCGGTACGCTGGATGTGCCGCGGCTTTTCGAGATCGAGACCTATCCCACGGTCCATCAGATGGTGAGCCATGTGCGCGCGAAACTCTCGGCCGATGTCACGATCCGCGACATCTTTGCCGCGCTCTTTCCCTGCGGCTCGGTGACAGGGGCGCCCAAGATGCGCGCGATGGAAATACTGCACGCGCTCGAAAGCGGGCCGCGTGACGCTTATTGCGGGGCGATCGGCCTCATAGCACCGGATGGCACGATGCGCTTCAACGTGGCGATCCGCACGATATCGCTTCACGAGGGCGGAGAGGCAGTCTTCAACGTCGGCGGCGGCATCGTCTTCGATTCGGTCGCGGAGGCGGAATACGAAGAATGTCTGCTGAAGGCCCGCTTCGCCGTGGGGGATCAATGGATATCTCGCTGATAGAGACGCTGCGCTTCGAGCCGGGCCTGGGATATGTCAGGCTCGAGAGGCATCTCGCGCGCCTCTCCCGCTCCGCGGCGGCGCTCGGATTGCACGGGGCGGACGAAGCCAGGGAAACGCTCGAGCGGACAGCGCGCGCCGCCACGTCGGAAGGGCCGCTCCGCGTGCGGCTCGAACTCTTCCCGGACGGCCGGATCGAGATCGCGACGGCGCCCTACGTTCCCCTACCCCCTGAGACCGTCTGGCGGGTGAGGATTGCCGCGACCCGCCTCGATTCCGCAAATCCGCTTCTTCGCCACAAGACCTCGCGCCGCGCCGTCTACGAGGCGGCCCGGGCGGAGTTTACGCCCGACGAGGCAAACGAGGTGCTCCTCCTCAACGAACGCGGCGAGGTCTGCGAAGGCACGATCACCTCCATATTCCTCGACGACGGCTCCGGCATCCTCAAGACCCCGCCCCTCGAATGCGGCCTGCTCGCGGGCATACTGCGCGAGGAACTGATCGAGACCGGCAAAGCCGCAGAAAAACCCCTCCCCGCCTCCGATCTCGCGCGATATCCGCTCTACCTCGGCAACTCGCTGCGCGGGCTTGTGAGGGGAACAAAAGTGCGGTAGCTCAAATCTCTAAATGGCTATCGGAGTATGGGATCACTTCACACTCTGCCTCCATCTCCGAAGAACACGCTAACCGCAACGCGAAATCGTTCTGGAGTAACAAGTCAGACTTTCGATCAATGCGCGAACCTCGTGCAAGAGATCGCTGTCTGTGTTCAGCAGACAGCTGACTTGCAGAGCTTGCTCGTTAGTCTATCGGTCCAGCCGGATTCAACGGCTGAAGCCCCGACCGGCTAACCGCAGTGCACAACGCCGCCTATCAGAGATCAACTCTGAGGTCGAGGGCTTCATGAAGCGGCCACCTCTGATCCGTTAGGAACGTTCGTGACAACACACACAAGTTGATTCGACTTTTTCCTGCGGCAGTCAATGCGGGTGAGCCTGGCGTCGGGGCAAAAGCGCCAAAAAAGTGCCAGCCAAGCCGCTGGTGACATAACAGTCAAATGGCTATGCCCATCATCGTAGCAGGCGATTACATGGTACTGTAGCGGTGATGATGAGGCGCACTTGGATATCACGGTCGGCAGATCCGAAGGCGTGAAGTGCTCCAGGACGTCGGCCGAACACGTAAGGTCCCCGCCGGGGATCTTATCCTTTGTGATGTTGGCCTTTCTGAACAGCACGTTTTTGGGACGTACTTCCAGAAGCGGAGACTTCGCCCAATCTACGGCGAAAACCTTGCGTACCTTGGAGGCCACAGATTTGGAGAAGGCGCCATTGCCGCAACCGATCTCGACAATAGTATCGGGTTTGGCCGCCAAGATCGAAGGCGTTTCGGCAACCAACCAGTTGTTTCCCCGATATCCCGCATCTTCGTCATGCAAGCGCTGGTAGTAGTCGGCGTCGATAGTAGAAAAACTGCTTCGGGGCCGGACTACCGTGTTGGCGATCAGGCTGGTGCGGGGTTCTTCCACCCTCCAGCCCGTTTTCGCCAACAGTTCTGCTTGCCTTGTCTCTGAATCAATAAATGCCTGATCAACTGGAGAGAGCATTCTTCGCCGCCTGGCGCGCTGCATTGTCCGAGCGCATCTGGAGTATGTAATCGATGGCAGCTTCGATCTCGATGAGCTTGCCAGTCTCTGGGTTCAGATAGACGGACTGATCTATGCAGGCCACTTGGAACAGTTCCTCGACCGTTCTTGTCTGTCTGCGTCTTTGGATCGGGCTTCGATCATCAGTCAATCCCCAACCCGAATAGAAAGGAGCCCCGAAAGTTATTACTTTCTTGCCGCGCATGAGGCCTTCAAAGCCTACCTGAGATGAGACGGTGTAGATGGTTTCGCAGCGGTCAATGATGGATCCGATAGTAACATTGTCGGGTAACACTTGAATCGCTTCGATGGTCCGATCTCTGTAAGAGTTCATTTTCCGCTGAATACTATCCGGATGCCGCTTGAAGTAGATCGGCTTGCCGGGGTTCTCTCTAACAGCAGCTTCGAGCATTTGCTGAAAGCTCTCGTCGTTGGCGCCGGCAAACTCGATTGAAGCGTCACCCTTCTTTTGGTCGATCACCAAAACCGCACCAGGTTTCATCGGAAACACGGGGCCCTCAACGTACTTGTTGTATTTGGTGATCTTCTCCGCGCAGATCCGGTCGATGACGGCTCGCGCGCGGCGCCGCTCTTCGTCGCTTTGCGCAAAAGACGGGTCGTTCAGCGTCCGCTCAACCCGCGATGGTTGACGGGCGTCGAAGTAGTATCCGAGATCATCGATCATGAAGCCCAGTGCACGGCGCTCGTTGAGGCTGGCATCTGGGTCAAAGTAGGACGCGAAGCCGCCGAAAAGTGCGACCTCAGTGAAATACAATGGGAGATCGTATAGGTAGGCAGTTTTTACGCATTCCCAGAACATCTCCTGCTTGATGCGCTGAGAAAGCAGGAACACAGCTTCCGGCAGCCGATCGGTGCGGAAGGCGAAGTTCGACGTTCTGGTGACCGTCTTGATGTTCTCGGCGTAGCCGCCTTCCATGTCCTTCCTGCTGACATTGGACATGATCATGCTGTTTGGTGACAGATTCTCTATCGCGGCATGAGCATTGAACGTCGGTGCGGCAGCAGCAGCGCGAGCGACCAGGATGGACTTCAACGTGACGTCGGAGTTTGCCATCGGAGGCGCTTTGGGAAGGCTTGGCGCGTTTTTTTTCGCAACACGATCGATTTGTCGAGCAAGTGTATTGAGTTTCTTCGCTGCCGCCCCGTGTTTTTCCTCCCCTGCTTCGACGCGTTTCTTTAGCTTTTCGACTGCGAGTCTGGTTTTGCGAACTCGACTTAAGCTGACAATAGTCGCGGGCAGAATGACCTTAATATATTGTCCAAAGGATACTTTCTTAGGCACTTTCGCATGCCTGCTCTTGGCGGGTCGTTTCGTCCCGGCCGCCTTATCTTTATTCGCCGCCTCAGGCGTCGTCGCGTCCGCAAGGTCCGGCTTTTCAATTTCGGCTGCGAAGGGCGTTAGCGGAAGGTAGTCAAACCACTCTTCTGACTTGGGGTGCTCAAGGGATATCCAGGGCTTTCTCTTGAGCGTGTAGTGAATGATGGCGGGATCACGAATGGCGTCTCTTGCCTGATCCTTACACATGAAATTTTCGACGCCAGCGACCTGATCAGGCCATCCGTCTACGAACATTGATCCGTGCACATTCCACTTAGGGGAAACGTACTTGATGGAATTGAAGAACAGCTCCGCGAGAATCTGCTGGTCGCCCAGCGTCAAACGATAGCGGTTGCTTTCGAGATATCGCTCAATCAGATCGCTAAAACCGATCGCGCGCATGAGATCGACATTCACCAGAAGCACGCCGGCATTCGGGTGCTTAGCGCTTTCAGGCAAGCCGAACTTCGCATTGTAGGTCCTGGATATCGTATCTTCGACGCCAGCAAAAAGGTTCCCGTCGAATCGAGTTGCGAACAGCTCGTCGATTGATGCCCGGATAATCAGATCACTATCGAGATACAGCACCTTGCGTGCATCGGCCGGGAGCAGCTTGTGCATGAGGAGGCGATAGTACGTGGCGATCGAGATCCCATCCGATGTCTTGATGTTTCTAAAAAGCTCGGCGTCGACAGGGATCTGGTGAAGCGTGAAAGGGTGAATCTTCTTCAAAGATTCGACATACTCTTCCAGCACTGTTGGGAGTACGTGATCCATTAAGAGGAAAACGCGGATGGGCGCTTTGCCTTTGTAGTTCTGGAGAATTGAGGCGAGAGTTACCGACGTAAATTTGATGTATCGCTCATCAGATGCGAAGACAAGGTCGACCGTGTCTTGAGTTGGTTCAATTTTCCCAGCGGCTCGTATGCGTTCAAAAGCCACAGGGCTTATGGCGAGAGACATTCATTGCTCCTCGGGTGTTTGTGCGTGCCGTGCATCTAGCCTGCCACTGTGAAAATTGAAAGAGGCAACACGGGCCACATGTGGCCAAGCCCTGAGTTTTGAGCTAGCTCTGTTGCTATCCAGCGTAGTTGGTTACTCTTGGCGTGCTACCGCGGAGGGCCGAGAGTTTTGGAGTATGAATACGGGCGCCTGCTGCGATGTTGGCTTCGATCGTTTCTATCCCAGATTCAATTCGAGTGACGTCGACACCATCCATAACTTCCAGGTTATAGTTCCACCATTTAAGCTTAGCGAGGGCGCGGCGGTGATCTTCTGGAAATCTCCAGCGGATCATCTTCGCTGGGACGCCGCCGACCACTGAGTATGGCTCGACGTCTTTGGTCACAACAGAAGAAGCTGCAATAATGGCTCCGTCGCCGATCTTGCACCCGCGCATAATGCTGACGCCGCGGCCGATCCAAACGTCGTTCCCTATGACGATCCTGTCGAGATTGCGAGACGACATCCATTTCGATTGAGCGTTCATAGCGAGTTCTTTGTTGCGATCCCAATACCGCTGCACCTGCTCAGATGGAAAGGTTCCGATCGCGTCATACTCGAAAATGATGTGTGCGGAGAGATGATCTCCGGGATGCTGGGTGATACCAAATTGCGCACCAGGGCCAATCATGCAGAAGCGACCAATGCTTTCGACATGGCGGATGACCGACTGCTCGCCGCCAAGAAAGGTGAACGCACCGATGCGTCTAACGTCATAAAGGCCCGCGCGAAGCTCGACCGGCTCTTCAACCACAATTTTGGTGCACCCAAACCGAAGTTTCACGTCACCTATAAGGCGAACGGCTACGGGGGCATCGCTGCTTTCTGTCGTCTCAGTCATCCCCGTTCCATAAACAAATTCATTCCAGCAATGAAGTGGGGGAAGTAGTTTTCAAAGTTTCCCACAACGAACGATGCAGTCGCCCGTCGAGATTCTCAATGTGCCGCGCCTAGATGACATCGGTGACCTCGTCCAAGAATTCTAGGACTTCTTCAAGGTCCGGTTCACACACACCAGCGAAATCATCGCCTGCAACAATCCGGGCGTTCACTTCGGCTACGAGATGTTGATGGTACTTCTCGAGGAGCTTCGTCGCTTTGGTGAGGAGTAGGTGATATTCGGCTGCAAGGGCATTATCAAATTGCGAGATGCTGGACACAGAAACCCCGAGCAAAGTCTGAAAATACTCGTGCGTATTTATCGCCCGTTTGCAACTGTGTCAAAGCTCCCGAAAGAGGGAGATTTCCGCTCTTTCGTGTTCAACCAGTAGTTCACCGATGCCGAAATGTACTGGCACGGGATGTACATCCTAGAGTTGTAAGCTCTCGCGCGCCTAACAAGGAATTCCTAATGAAACTTGTCACCAATCGGCGCGGGTATCTCCTTCGCGCGCCGGACCGAGGTCATACCTAGGCCCGGTCCATCGCGAGCTTCAAAGGGGTCGAGTTCGCCACCCTGGAGTGGGTAGGCTGTTTCAACATTCGACGGGCTTCTGGAGTCTATCGAAAATGTCCCGCCAACCGAAGCCGAGGTTCAGTATTACAATATTCAAGCACTGACGGGTAGAATCCAACGGTGCGGGAATCCCGATTCGAGGTTCCTTTTGCCGGATTTGCGAGCCTTATAGCGGTAGAGGCGAACGAACGCTACCCACTCCATATGCTGGGTCGTTGGTCTGACGGCCAAGGGAATTACTCGGAGAACTGGCGACTGCAGAGTGTTCGCGGCGGTAGGCATTCCGATGGCCAGGTATCACGAGTTCTTCCCCCTCATATCCCCACCACCGAGGCGCCGGCGGTGAGCCCCGCTCCGGCGGCGGTGAGCAGCAGTTTTTCGCCGTCCGCGAAGGGTTTGGCCTGGTTGGCGAGCGAGAGCGAGAGCGGGATCGTCGCGGCCGATGAATTTCCGTAGTGCTCGATGGTGCACACGGTGCACGGCGGATCGATGCCGAGATTGGCTGAGACCGCGTCGAAGATCCGCCTGTTTGCCTGGTGCGGCACGAAGCGGTCTATGCTGGATGCCTCCAACCCGGATGCCGCGAGCGCCCGCCCGGAGCACTCCGTCATCAGGCTGACGGCGCGGGAAAACACCTCGCGGCCGTCGCGCATGGTCATGAGGCACTCCTCGGCCGCCATGCCCGAGGCAAACGGCCGGTTGCTTCCGCCGGATGGAATGGTGATCAGGTCATAGCCCGACCCGTCGGCGGCGAGATCGCTGCCGAGAAGGCCGGTCCGTGGATCGGCGGACGGCATTAGCAGCACCGCGCCCGCCGCATCGGCAAAGAGCACCGCGCTCGCGCGCTCGGCGGGGTTGATGCGGCGGCTCAGTATGTTGGCGGCAACCACGAGCACCGGCCGCGCCTGTGTGCGCACGAAGCCGTCGGCAAGCGCAAGCGCATAGAGAAACCCGGAACAGGCGCCGGCGAGATCGATCGCCCCGGCTCTTTCGAGGCCGAGACGATGCGCAAGCAGCGGCGCCGACGGCGGCAGCAGATGATCCGGCGTCGAGGTGGCAAGCAAGGTGAGCCCGACATCCCGCCTGCTCACCCCCGCATTCTCGAGCGCCATCTCGCCTGCCTTCGCCGCAAGCCCGCTCAGCGTGTCGCCTTCTTCTGCCCAGTAACGTGTGCGAATGCCCGTCCGCCGTTCGATCCAGCCCGCTTCCAGCCCGAGCCTTTCCTCGATCTCCCAGTTCTCGACCCGCCGCCGCGGCACGGCGTGGCCGAATCCCGCAAGCCGGGAGGAACGCGGCGCGCCCATCACCGTCCTCGCGCGAAAAGCACCGCGCCCTCCGCGATCGCATCAAAGGCGCGGTCGAGATCCGCGGCGGTCACGCAATAGGGCGGCATGAGATAGATGACGTTGCCGAGCGGGCGGATGAGGAGCCCGCGGTCCCTGAAAAACGCCCTGAGTTTCGGCCCCGCTTCCGAGAGATAGCCCCCGGAGGGAACGACGAGATCGAGAGCGGCGATCGTGCCGGTCTGCCGGAGGTTCGAAAAGTGCGGATTGTCGGCGAGCCGCGCCAGCCTTTCGCGCTGCATCCCCTCGAGCAAGCGGATGCGTGCAAGCACCGGCTCGCTCTTCCAGATCTCGAGATTGGCGACCCCGGCGGCACAGGCGATCGGGTTGGCGGTGTAGGAGCTCGAATGAAAGAAGGTCTTGCGCCGGTCCGTCGAAAAATGCGCCTCGTAGATCTCGGCCGTGGCAAGCGTCGCCGCCAGCGGCAGGGCGCCGCCGGTGAGCCCCTTGGAGGTGCACAGGATGTCGGGCGCGACGCCCGCCTGCTCGCAGGCAAAGAGGCTCCCCGTGCGTCCCCAGCCGGTCATCACCTCGTCGGCGATCATCAGCGTGCCATGGCGTTCGGCAATCTGCTTGAGACCGGAAAGGAGCCCGGCGGTCGTCATCTTCATGCCGCCCGCACCGAGAACCAGCGGCTCGACCAGAAGTGCGGCCACTTCGCCCTTCCGGCAGAATGCCTCGAAGGCATCGAGCGTTTCCTGCTCGCGGCCCGTTGCGGGAAAAGGCAGCCTGTCGACGGCGAAGAGCAACGGCTCGTATGCGGCATTGAAGACACCACGCTCGCCGGTCGACATGGTGCCGATCGTATCGCCGTGATAGCCGTGTTCCATGACCACGATGCGGTTACGGGGGCGCCCCGTGTTGTGGAAGAAACCGAGCGCCATCTTCAGCGCCACTTCGACGGCGGTGGAGCCGCTGTCCGAATAGAACACATGCGCAAGGCCCTTCGGCGCGATCTCGACAAGACCGCGGGCAAGGACTTCGGCTGGCTCGTGGGTGTATTCAGCAAAGATGACCTGATCGAAGCGGGCCGCAGCGCGCGCGATCGCCTCCATGATCGCGCGGTGACGATGGCCATGGGTGATCACCCACCAGGAGGAGATGGCGTCGAGGATGCGATTGCCGTCCTCGTCGATGAGATAGGCGCCCTCCGTCTCGACGACCTGCCGCATCGGCGGCTCCAGCGCGTGCTGGGTGAACGGATGCCACACGGGCGAGCGGGTCATACGCGGACCTCATGAAAAGCGGCAATGTCGAAATTTTCGTGAAATGCCTCTCTCAGCGCTTCGGCGGTTACGGTTTCGAGTTGCGGCAGGCGCCCGAGCACCCTGACGCCGCCAAGCGCGGCGATGATGTGCTGCGTATCCGCCCGTTCCTCGCCGATGAAGGCGACGCCGAAGACGGGGATCGCCCGGCTTTTCAGCGCTTCCAGTGAAAGCAGGGTGTGATTGATGGTTCCCAGTGCCGTGCGCGCGCAGAGGATGACCGGGGCGCGCCAGCGGGCGAAAACATCGGCGAAGAGCACCCGCTCGGTAAGCGGCACCAGCAGTCCCCCCGCCCCCTCGATCACCAGCGGCGCGTCCGTGACAGGAATGTCCAGGCTTTCGGCCTCGATGGTCACGCTGTCGATCCGGGCCGCCAGATGCGGCGAGGCCGGCGTCTTCAGCCGATAGGCTTCCGGAAGGATTCTTTCGGGGGGCACCCGGCCGAGACGCTCGACGGTCTCGCTGTCCGTTTCCTCCTCCAGGCCGGACTGGACCGGTTTCCAGTAATATCCGGAAAGCGCGTCCGTCAGCGCTGCGGAAAACAGCGTCTTGCCGATGCCCGTGTCCGTGCCTGTCACGACGAAGGCCGTCCTCATGGGGCTTCCTCCGCCATGGCGGATGCAAGCCGGTCAAGCATGCGCAGGATCGTCTCTCTGTCCACATTGAGCGTGATCGCGATCCTCAGCCGGGCCGTCCCCTCCGGCACCGTGGGCGGCCGGATCGCCCGGATGTCTAAGCCTTCCGCCCGCATGCGCTCGGCAATGCGAACCGCCCGGCCATTGTCTCCGATCATCACCGGCAGGATCTGCGTTCCACTCGCCTTGACGCCGAGCCTCTCCGTGAGTGCACTGTTGGCAAACGACCGCAACGCATCGAAATCCGCGCGGCGTTCCGGCTCGTCGGCAAGCATCGTCAGTGCCTCCCGCACGGCTGCGGCGACCAGCGGCGACGGTGCCGTCGAATATATGAAGCCACGGGCGCGGTTCACGAGATAGTCGCAGGCCACGGCCGGTGCGGCGAGCAGCGCGCCCGAAACGCCGAGCGCCTTTCCGCATGTGTGGAGCACGATGACGTTGCCGCGCCGTTCCAGCCCCGCCGCAAGCCCACGCCCGCCGGGTCCGAAAACCCCTGTCGCATGTGCCTCGTCGATCACCAGCAGGCCTTCGTGCCGGTCGGCGATCGCGGCGAGCTCATCGAGAGGAGCGCGGTCGCCGTCCATCGAGTAGAGGCTTTCGACGGCGATCCAGGGTTGCCCCCTGCCCCCCTCCCTTCGCCATCGGACAATCGCGGCCTCGAAGGCCGAGGGATCGTTGTGCGCGACGGAAACCGCCGTGGCCTTGCTGGCGGAAATCCCCTCATGCGCGCTCGCATGGATCAGGGCATCGTGGATGATCACGTCGTCGCGCTGGGGAAGCGTCGAAAACAGCGCCACGTTGGCGGCGTACCCGCTGCTGAAGAAGAGCACCCTCTCCGCTCCAAAGTAAGCGGCGGCTTCCGCTTCCAGCGCCTCGTGTTCGGGATGATTGCCGCGAAGCAGGCGCGATCCTCCCGCCCCGACCGGCACGCCGCGCTCGATCGCTGCGGCGATCGCCGCCTTCAGCCGCGGCGCACTTGCGAGCGCCAGGTAGTCGTTGGAGGTAAAGTCGATACCTGCCTGCGCAACGAGCGCGCGTCGGCGCCCCTTGCCTTCAAGCCCCGCAAGCGTCTTGCGGTAGCGGGCAAGGGCGATGATACCTTCGGCATGTGGCGGCGCGCGCCAGCGGTCTTGCTCGGCCAGGCCGGAATCCGCGTCGGCGATCATGCGGCGTCACCGGGCTGCATCGGCTTCAGGCCAAGGCGACGGAAGAGCGCCGTGTCGTGATCCTCGCCCGGGTTGTCCGCCGTCAGCAGCGTATCGCCCACGAAGATCGAATTGGCGCCCGCAAAGAAACAGAGTGCCTGCATCTCGTCGCTCATCTCGGTGCGGCCTGCGGAAAGGCGAACATGGGATTGCGGCATCAGGATGCGCGCCAGCGCGATGGTGCGGACGAAATCGATCGGGTCCACGGGCGCCGCATCGGCGAGTTTCGATCCGGGGATCGGGATCAGCATGTTGATCGGCACGCTTTCAGGCGGCACAGGCAGGTTGGCAAGCGTGACCAGCATGGAGATCCGGTCATCGACCGTCTCGCCCATGCCGAGAATGCCGCCGGCGCAAACCTTGATGCCGGCCTCGCGCACGTTGGAGAGCGTCTCCAGCCGGTCAGCGAAGGTGCGTGTGGTGATGATTTCGCTGTAGAAGCGTTCCGACGTATCGACGTTGTGATTGTAGTAGTCGAGCCCGGCATCCGCGAGCCTTGCCGACTGGGCCGGGGTCAGCATGCCGAGCGTCATGCAGGTCTCCATGCCGAGCGCTCTGACGCCCTCGACCATGGCGACAATAGCATCCATGTCGCGGTCCTTGGGACTGCGCCACGCCGCCCCCATGCAGTAGCGCGACGCCCCGCCCGCCTTTGCCTGGCGCGCCTCAGCGATCACGCGCTCGACCTCCATCAGCTTCGAGGCCTTGAGCCCGGTCGGATAGTGTGCGGACTGGCTGCAATAGCCGCAATCCTCTGCACAGCCGCCCGTCTTGATGGAGAGCAGTCGGCTCATCTGCACTGCATTCGGGTCGAAATGGGCGCGGTGGACGCTTTGCGCCCTGAAGAGAAGATCGTTGAAAGGAAGATTATAGATAATTCTTGCATCTTCGATTGGAAGTTGCATCTCCGAGATTTTCGGGAGTTCCGGCTGTTGTAGGTCTCCCGTCGTCCGTTCCAGCATTTGCAACCTCTCTCCTGTCGCCGCAGCGGTTATAGATATATCTGAATATTATCTATAATTTTTCGGCACGCGCAGAAAGGCAAGCACCCAAAGGGCGAAAAAGCCAAGCAACACTACCATGGGGAGAGAATTTGACGCACGCGTGAGGGACGACCGCCGCAAAACCCGGCAGAACCGCCGTCCTCCGCGGCAGATTATTTAGCCGACGATCGCGAAGGCGTCGCGCGTCTTTCCGGCGGCATTCTTGATCGGCTTCTGGCCGATCCACTGAACATGGCGCTCGAGAACCGCAGCCGCCTTTTCCACGTTGCCCTGGCGCAGGAAGGTCAGGATCGCCCGGTGATCATGGTCGGTCCGCACTTCCCATTCGGATCGCCAGGTCGCGAACAGGAAGCGGGCACTGGCAGCGTGCAGATCGTCGATCGCGGCGAGCAGCCGCGGCATGCCGCAGGGAGCGAGAACCAGCCGGTGGAAGCGGCGGTTCGCCTCTTCCCAGGACCGCACGTCCCGCGAATTGTCGCCGGCGACCGTTGCCTCCTCCGCCTCGTCGAGGATGGAGGGCGTCAGGTGCGGTGCCGCGTGTCTCAGCGCCAGGACTTCGAGCGCCGCGCGCATCTGCGCGACCTCCCGCACCTCCTTGAGATCGAAGGATGCCACTCGGACGCCGCGCCGCGGTTCGCTGACCGCGAGCCCCTGGGCCTCAAGCCTGCGGAAAGCCTCGCGCACCGGCACATGGCTCGCGCCGAACTCCTCGGCGATATGGTCCTGCCGCAGTTTCGTTCCCGGCTCCAGCTGACCCGTTACGATCCTGTCGGCAAGAATTCGGCTGATGCGCCCGGCAAGTGTGTCTTCGTTGATTGCGATCATTTGCGATTGATAATTTGCGGGCACGAGTCTGTCGAGCCCGGTCTGTACATGCCGAGGCCGGAACCCTCCGTCTCTTCGGGAAGAGCGACATTCTGGACGAGCACATTGCTACCAGCTGTTGCGGGCCACACCTCCACGAAGCCTCCAACGGCGGCATTACATCTCCTGTATTTTCCGTACCTCTTTCGGCGGAGGAGACCACCAAAAAGATGAATCAGACTACTCCGCACCAGACAGAGAGACATGACTCCGTGTCAGCATAGGATTGCCGCCATTCCGACAAGTCTATGTCTCGATTTTGTCGAATAATTTCAAAGACCGTTAAGGCTTGCGGCAAGGTCATCACATTTCGTCTGCAATGCTCCAAAACACGACATGAGAGCATAAGATTTCTGCCTCAATTTTGCTTGAAGCGGTCGGCAGGATGCCGCCCGTTGACATCGACAGTGGATGCACGTCACGGCCTTTGAAACCAGTGCCTGGCTCCACGTCGGGGATAGGTGTTGATCCGGGACAGACTATCGCCCGTGCAGATAGGCACGGCGATCGCCCTCCGGCAGTACCCGACAATACATTTGATGAAGTCCATTTCCGGCACCAGGCATGAAAGCCTGCGCGACGTCGAGGCGTCTGCGTGCGAGATCGCTTGCGCGCTTTTGGCGATCCGGCCGGTGAACGAAAGGAGTGCGACCATGAGGGTCATCGCGCTGCTCGCTGCGGCAATTTTCGCCTTTGCAGCACCGGAAGTAGCCTCCGCCGGCATGCTTGCCCAAGCAAAGCAATATGCGGGCATGCATGAGGTGAAGAACAACGGCCGACTGCGCAAGATGCTCGGGATCAATCCCGCCCGCACTCCGTGGTGCGGTCATTTCATGGGCCTCGTGGCCCGTAAGTCCGGCCGAACGCCGCCCAAGGATTTCACATTCGCCCGGTCGTGGCTGCGTTTCGGTTCCCCGGTCCGCGTTGCCTATGCCAAGCCGGGCGACGTCGTCGTCATACGCAACGGACGCGGCTATCACGTGGGAATCCTCTCCCAGCTGACCAAGAGCGCCGCGAAGCTGATCGGCGGCAACCAGTCGGGACGTGTTCAGGAATCACAATTCAGTCGAGGCAGGATCGTGGCGATCCGACGATGAGGAGCGTCATCGGTGCGTGTCGGCTGGCCAACTCGCACCGGCGAAATGATTCCGCTCGGGTCCGCGAAACGCGGAATGCCCGACAGGCCTGTGTCAGGGCTTCGGAACGACGGTTGCAAGCTTGCGGAACGGCGTCAGGATTTCGAGCGTGCTTGCCACACCGATCGGAACGCGGACGATCGAGCCAGGCTTGATCTTCACCGGAGCGGAGTCGCCCTGCGTGTACATTGCTTCGCCTTCGCACACGACAAACGTCTCTTCGAGCGCCCGTCCGGGGTAGCGGTACATGCCGGGCTCGGCCTTCCAAACTGCAACGATGGTGCCGTTCTCCACGTCGTCCTGCCAGATCGGCCGGCGCCAGGATCCAGAATCACGGCCTTCCGCGGGAACGCCTGGAACGAGATCGACGTCGTCGGAAATATTGTAGATGGGCAGGGTCATGCGCTTTCTCCTTTGATTGCATGAATGGCATGGCGGCACGCTCCGCGCATAGCGGCGCGGGTAGCGGCTGGTCGATATTGAAGGTGGTTCAGGCGTGCGGCGGCAGTGGTGCCCCGGCAAGCCTTGTCCGGACCCAGTCCTTGACACGGTAGTAGCGAAGCGTCAGCGGCGGACCGTAGTTCATGTAGAATGGCGCAGCCGACAGCGGCTCGACCTTCAGGGACAGCTCCTTCTCCGGAACGCCCTTCGCCCATTCGGCCAGAATTCCGCCGAGCATGCTGCCAGTCGGAACCCCGCGGCCGGAAAGCCCGGTCAGCGCGACCACCCCCGGCGCGAGATCGTAGAGCCGCGGTACCGTGCGGTACTGCATGTCGAGTTCCCCGAACCAGAAGTATTCCCAGCGGATCTCTTGCTGGATCTGCGGATGCAGCCATTTCAGCCGGTCGCTCATCACTTTGCGGGTGTAGTCCATGTCGCGACCACGCCGCCCCATCGGGAACATCGAGGCAACGATCCGGCCTTCCGCATTGTACTTGTAAACGTAGATGTCGCCGCGCCCGTCATGGATCGTCGTGTTTTGCGGAAGCACCGAACGACGCTCGTCCTCTGAAAGCGGCTGCGTCGCGGCAACGAACACCTTGTGGATCTTGAAGGTGCGGTCGAGCTTCGGCCAGCCTCCGACCGTATAGGCCCCGGTGGCAAAGATCACCTTGTCGGCGACGACCGTTCCCTGATCCGTACCGACCGCCCAGACACCGCCCTCCGGCTTGCAGGAGGTGACCGGCGAGTACGTGTGGATGATGCCGCCTTCCTGGATCACCGCACGGGCAAGGCCCCGCGCATAGCCGAGCGGATTGAGATGGCCGGCCTCGGAATGGAACCACCCTGCATGGAAGCGTGGACTGCCGGTGATGGCCTGCACCTCGTCGCGGCCGAGCAGGCGCGTCTTCGCGCCGACCGCGTTGTACATGTTGACCTTCTCCTCGAGGCCGCGGATCGCATTGCCGTGCAACGCTCCCTGCACGTAGCCGTTCTGCTGCCACTCGCACTGGATCTGGTAACGGCGGATCATCTCGCCCACGCGGTCGTTGGCGCGGGTCTGGCGGGCGATCAGCCTCTCCGCCCATGGCTCACCGAGCATGCGGCGCAGTTCCGGCAGACTGTAGTGGGTGAAGGTCGGGGTGCAGTGGCCGGCATTGCGCCCGGAGCCGCCGAAACCGATCTCCTCCCGCTCGAGCAGCACGACCTTGACGCCGTCGCGGGCAAGCTCGAGCGCGGTGGTGAGGCCCGTGTATCCACCGCCGACGATGCACACATCGGCCTTGATACGTCCCTCAAGCGGCCGTGTTTCGGGCGCCGCGGTCGCCGTGGCGTACCAGAGCGACGCATCGAAAGGCGAAAACTTGGTCATCGGTTCCGCCCCTCAGTTGAGATCGCTGCGGGCGTCGAGTGCGTCGCGCAGCCCGTCGCCGATGAAGTTGAAGCTGGTGACAGCAAGCGTGATCGCAATGCCGGGCACGATTGCAAGCCACGGCGCGCTGTCCAGGTACTGCTGGGCACCGTTCAGCATGTTGCCCCAGCTCGGCAGCGGCGGTTGGATGCCGTAGCCGAGGAAGCTGACATAGGCCTCGAGCAGGATGGCGCGCGCCACGGTCAGTGTCGCGGCCACGATGATCGGCCCGATCGCGTTCGGCAGCAGTTCGCGGAACATGATCCAGCTGTTGGAGAGCCCGAGCATGCGTGCGGCAAGGACGAAATCGCGCTCCCTGAGGGACCGGACCTCCGCCTCGACCAGCCGCGCGATCTCCATCCAGCTCGTGACCGCGATAATGATGGTGATCATCAACGGGCTCGGCTTGACGAAGGCAGCAAGTGCAAGGAGCAGGAAGATGCTCGGGAAGGAGAGGAACGCATCGACGAAGCGCATCAGCACCGCCCCGACCCGGCCCCCGTAATAGCCGGCAACTACGCCGATCACCGTACCGATGAGCGTGCTGAGCAGCATGGCGAAGAAGCCGACCAGCAGCGATATGCGGCCGGCGTTGAACAGACGCGCCGCGAGGTCGCGCCCGAGCGGATCAGTGCCAAAGATGTGGTAGCCGGTAAAGGGCGGCGCGAAGCGGGCCCTCAGATCGATGAAAAGCTCGTCATAGGGCAGCAGATACGGACCGAACACGCAGGCGAAGGTGAGCAGCACGATCATCACCAGCCCGAGCATGGCGAGCCTGTGGCGAGCGAAGCGCCGCACGGTGCGGCTGCGCCACCAGCGTTCGGGCGGCTGCGGAAGGGCGGAGGAAAGCGTAGCGGTGGACATGGCGTTTCTCCTAACCGAGCCGGATGCGTGGATCGACGAATGCGACGAGCAGGTCGGCTAGAAGGCTGCCGACCAGCACGAGGATGGCGGAAAACATGAGGAGCCCCATGACCACCGGGTAGTCGTTGTAGCCGAGGCTGTCGAGAAACAGCCGCCCCATGCCGGGCCATGTGAAGACCGTCTCCGTCACCAGCGCCCCGCCGAGAATGGTCGGCAGCTGCAGGCCGGCAAGTGTGATCATCGGCAGCAGCGCATTGCCCACCACGTGCTTCATGAGCACCCGGCGAGGGCTCACTCCCTTGGCCTTCGCAGTTCGCACGAAGTCCTGGTTGATGACGTCGAGGGTGGCGGTCCGCATGTAGCGGCTCCAGACCGCGATGTTGACGAGTGCGAGCACGAGGCTCGGCATGATCAGGTGGATCGCGTAGTCCGAAAAGGAACCGTCGCCGATCGTGTACATGTTGCCGGCCGGAAGCCATTTGAGCTTGAGCGAGAAGACGTAGATGGCGACGAGGCCGAACCAGAAGGTCGGGATGGACAGCGCGATCATGGCGCCGACGGTGGCGCCGTAGTCGAAGAGGGAATAGCGCTTTGTTGCGCCCTTGATGCCGATCCAGGTGCCGATCAGGATGGATATCACCGTCGACGTGCCCATCAGCAGGAGGGTCGCGAAGAGGTGTCCGCTGATGATTTCCAGGACCGGGCGGCTGTCCCGGTAGGACTTGCCCCAGTCCCCCTGCACGAGATGCCATATCCAGTCGAGATACTGGATCGGAAGCGGGCGGTTCAGGCCCATCTGCTCGGCGATGCGGTCGAGCGCTTCCTGCGTCATTCCGGGCGTCAGCGTGTACTGGGACAGCGGACCGCCGGGGCGAGATTAAGCACGGCGAAGCCGATCATCGAAACAAGGACGAGCAGCACCAGGCTTTGCCAGAGGCGGCCGAGGAGATAGCGCAACATGAGAGTCTCCCGCTATTGGAGGACACCGGATGGAGGAATTTGCCGAGGATGGTCCCTCCTCCGCGCATGGACGCACGGAGGAGGGACCGCTCGTCTTACGCCCAGTACCAGGTGTTGATGTTCCAGGTATCGATGCGGTTGTTGATGTTGGGCGCGAAGCCCTCGACACCCACCTTGCGGCCGCGCACGGTCGCGTACTGGAACATCGGAAGGAACGGCAGGTCGGCGCGCACGATGTCCTGGAGCTTGAGATAGAGCGCCTTGCGTTCATCGGGAACGAAGAGATTGCCCGCATCCTTCAGCAACTTGTCGACCTCGGGGTTGGCATATTGCCAGGTGTTCTGGCCTGCCCCGCCCTTCGCAGCGCTCGACGTCGACATGAAGTAGTCGGACGTATCCGGGTCGGGGCCAGTCAGGAAGTTCAGGCCGACCACGACGGAATCGAACTGCGACATCATCCAGTATTCGCCCCACATGACGGCAGGCGGCAGGTTGGAGATCGTCATCTCGACGCCGATATCCTTGAACGACTGCTGCATGAACTGCTGCACCTGTTCGCGGATATGGTTGCCCGACGTCGTGGAGTTGGAGAAGGAGAGGCGCACCCCGTCCTTGGCGCGAATGCCGTCGGCGCCCGGCACCCAGCCGGCGTCGTCGAGAAGCTTCTTCGCCTTGTCGAGGTTGTACTCATGCTTGGGCAGGTCCGCATTGTAGTAGAAGGACTGCTGCGGCATGTAGCTTTCGGTCGGCGTGGGCAGGCCGTAGTAGAGCGCGTCGATGATCGCCTGCTTGTCGATGGCGGCATAGAGCGCCTCGCGCACAGCCGGATCCTTGAACTGCGGCCGCTCCATGTTGAAGGTGATGGATTCGATGGTCGCGGTCGGCACGACCTCAACGACCTTGCCTTCGAGCCCCTTGGCCTCGTCATAATGATCCGGCGTGATCCACTGCAGGCCGACGACGTCGATGTCGCCAGTCTTGAACTGGGTGTACATGACCGTCATGTCGGGAATGTACTTGATGATGACCCGCTCGAGATACGGGCCGTCGCCATAGTAGTCGGGATTGGCAAGGAGCTCGATGTGATCGCCCGCCACGCGGCTTCCCCACTTGAACGCACCCGTCCCGATCGGGGCATTGTTGTAGGCGGCCGTGTTCTTGTCCGCCTCGGCGCCGAGCGCGTGCTTGGGCACGATGAAGGTCGAGCCGAGGATCGACGGATAGGGAGCAAATGGCTGCGCCATCTTCCAGGTGATCTCGGTCGGCGAGACGACGGTGATGTCGCGGACATGCTCGTGCCCGGTCCGCCGCCAGCTGTTGAAGTTGGGATCGACCATCAGTTCGAGCGTGAACTTCACGTCTTCCGCCGTGAACGGCGTGCCGTCGTGCCACTTCACGTCGTCGCGCAGCTTGACCTTCCAGCTGAGGCCGTCTGCCGAAATGCCGCCGTTTTCGACCGTCGGCACTTCAGCGGCCAGCGCAGGCGTGAACTTGCCTTCCGGATCGACGTTGAACAGCGGGTCGAAAATCGCGAAGTGGACGCCTTCATCGACCTCGATGTGCAGCAGGTGCGGATTGAAGACCGTCGGTTCCTGCGAGAAGCCGACGACCATCTGTCCGGTCGGCTTGTCGGGCGCGGCGGCCATTGCGCGATCCTTGCCGAGCAGGCCGGGGATCACCAGGCCGGAAGCCCCGGCGAGCGCCAGCATGGAAAGGGCCTGGCGTCGGGTGGGATTGAGAATTGCGTTCGATTTATTCTCGGACATGACTGTTCCTTTGCTGTTGCACTCGACTGCTGTTCCAATTTTGATCTGCCTTCTTGCCGGGCAGTATGTAGTCGCGATGCCGGTCCTCCCGGCCCTTAAAACCCGCTGATCAGCTCGATCTTCGATCCGTCGCGGAAACGGGAGAACCGGAAGGCCTTTGGATCGACGATCGGCGGCCGCCCTGTGACGATATCGGCCATCAGACGCCCCGCCGCCGGCCCGATGCCGAAGCCGTGACCCGAGAAGCCGGTGGCGATATGGAAGCCGGGGATGCGGTCGATCGCGTCGATGACCGGCACCGCATCGGGGTGACATCGATGTAGCCCGCCCAGCGCTGGGCGATCTCGGCCTTTTCGAAGACCGGGAAGGCCTTCTTGAGATTGGCGAAAGCCATGTCGGAAAGCGCTTTCTTAGGCTTGGGATCGAGCACGCGGCAGTACTCGAAGGGGCTTGCCTCATCCATGGCCCAGCGGTTCGGAATGCGGGCCTCGTCGAAGAACCGCCCGCCGATCCGGAAGTTGAGCGACCGCCATTCCTTGCGGAGCGCTGGCAGGAAATCGAGAGCATAGCGGAAGGATTTCGGCACGATGTCGACCACGTTCTCGTGGCCGGAGGCAATCGTGTAGCCGCCGTCCTGGCGCTTGCGCACGGCAAAACCATTGGACCATAGCGCCTGGTCGGGACCGCCTTCGAGCGGCTTGGTGCGCAGCACCGAGTTCATCACCTTGAGTTGGGGCAGATCAAGCCCGAACATGCCGGAGAAGAGGCTCGACCATGCCCCACCGGCGAGCACCACGGATTTGCATGCTATCGCCCCGCGTTCGGTAATGACGCCGGAAATCGCTCCCGCTGCCGTTTCGATGCCGCGAACCGCGCACTCCGTGAGGATCGCAGCACCCTTGGCGCGGGCAGCTTCTGCGATGGCGGGGGCCGCCTTCTGCGGTTCGGCGCGGCCGTCCTCGGCCGTGTAGAGCGCACCCTTGAGGTTCATTTTCGAACCGGGGAACATCTTGTTGAACTCGGAACCGCTCAGCATCCGCGAATTGAGCTGGTATCCGTCGAGATTGCGGTTCCAGCGCTCGTGATTGGCGTATTCCTCGTCAGTCGCGCAGGTGAACATGATGCCCGCACGCTTGTAGCCGGTGTCGCGCCCGATGCGCTGGTCGAGCGTGCTCCAGATACGCAGCGCCTCGGCCATCAGCGGGACTTCGCGCGGGTCGCGCCGCGAGATGCGCACCCAGCCCCAGTTCCGGCTCGACTGCTCCTGCCCGATTCCGCCTTTCTCGCAGAGCGCCACCCGCAGCCCACGCTCGGAGAGTTCGAGCGCCGTCGACGTGCCGATGATGCCGCCGCCGATCACGACGACATCGACTTCCTTCGGCAGTTCCGCATCCCCGTGGACGGGAACGACATAGGGTCCGGGCATGTCAGAAAAACTCCTCTAGCTGGCAATTGATGGCGAACTCGGCGACGCTTGCCTCGTTCGGCAGGTCGAGGAGCATCGCGATGATGCGGGCGATGTCGGCGGGATCGGTCATGAGGTCCGCGGGCCGGTCGGTGATACTGAGCGCCATGTCGGTCGCGACAAAGCCCGGGCAAATGGCCGTTGCGCGGATGCCGAGGTCGAATCCCGTCTGCCGGATGGCATGGGAAAGCGCGACGGCGGCGAATTTGGACATCGCGTAGAGCCCTGATTTTGCGGACTTCACGCGCTTGCCGGAGAGCGAGCCGATGATGATCACGCGTCCGCGGCCGCTCTGGGCCAGTGGCTCCCAGGCCGCCTTCGCAAGCCGCCGCGGCGCCTTGACGTTGACCGCCAGCATCGCGTCGAGATCCTCGTCGTCGGCCTCGATCACCGTTTTCGGGATCATGATGCCTGCATTGGCGACGATCGCGTCGATGCGTCCGAAGGCGCCGAGCGCTGCCTCGAGCCAGAGCGCTTCGGCGCCGGGATCGGTTGCGTCATATGCGTGGAGATGAACGTCTCCGTTCACATCCCAGGCCGGCCTTTCGGGCTGGCGCATCCCGAGCGAAACACGCCATCCCTGTCGCACGAGCTCTGCAGCGGTAATGGCACCGATGCCGCGGCCGGCGCCGGATATCAGCGCGACGCGCGCACCCTTGCCGTTCTCTGACGTTTGCTGGTTCATCGTCACCGTCTCCTGTCTGATGCTCACGCTAGGCCGGCGATGCGACGATAGGCTCTACGCAGTATGTCCATCAGCTGCTGCTGGTCCTCGTCGGAAATGAAGTCGAAGAAGTCCTTCGACTGCGCGGTCACGAGCAGGCGAACCTTGGCTGCCAGCGCGCTGCCCCTGGGGGTGATGTAGAGTTCCTGGGCCCGGCTATCCTCGGGCGACACTTCCCGCCTGATGAGGTCGTGCTCCACCATCTGCTCCACGACGCGCCCCATCGCCGAGCGGTCCTTGAAGATCAGTTGGGCGATCACGGACGGACGAATACCCGGGTGGCTGTCGACGAGCAGGAGCGTGGTGATCTTGCCGGTTCCCTTTGCGACGTCGAGGCCTTCAAGCCGCTCGTCCAGGTCCCGCGAAACGGCAATATTGACGGTCCGGATGTAGAAGCTGAGCGTATCCTCGAGAACGTCGAGGTTTACGTCCTCGACGGAGGTCGGCGGCTTCTGGGCCCTGTCGCTCATTGACGTCCTTCCAATAAGGCAAGCGATATCAATATCTTGCGCGCGACCGCGCAAGACCGAAACGCTCTTCTGCGCCGTGTCCGTGCATTTGTTACAGCTGCATGAAACGGCCGATAGTGGACAATTGCAACTATATTTTTCGCGCAGTGCGCAGAAAAATCTTTCGGGCACAAAAATGCCCGCTCGTTAGGCACGGAGCGGGCATCAAAACAGGCATCGGGTTCGAATTTACGCAGTACCGGGCACGAGACCTATGCCTCGCCCCAGCGGCACTTCCTCCAGGGAAAACTCAGGCGGCCGGCTCCCACTCGCTGCCGGGTATCGCCGACACGAGCCGCTGCGTGTACTCATGCGCCGGAGCGCGGAAGATCTGGGATGGCGGCCCGTACTCGACGATGCTGCCCTTGTACATGACCGCAACTTCGTCGCAGATCTGGCTCGCCACCCGCAGGTCGTGGGTGATGAAGATCATGGCCACCTTCATTTCCTTCTGAACGCGGCTGAGGAGCTCCAGGATCTGCGCCTGGATCGAAACGTCGAGCGCCGAAACGGCCTCGTCCGCGACGAGCAGGACGGGATCGAACATCAGGGCCCGCGCAATGCCGATACGCTGGCGCTGGCCGCCCGAGAACTCATGCGGGAAGCGGTCGTAGGCACCCGCGTCGAGGCCGACGAGCTCGAGAAGGCGAAGCGCCTTTGCCTTGGCCTCCTGGATGGAGACGCCGTGGGCGATCGGGCCCACCGTCAGTACCTTGCCGATGGTATGGCGCGGGTTGAGCGACGCGAAGGGATCCTGAAAGACCATCTGGATATAGGGGCGCAACGAGCGGAAGTCGTCTTCCTTCATCTGCGCGATGTCCCGCCCGTCGAACAGCATCCGCCCGCCGTCGCTGTCCATCAGCTTCAGCAGGACCCGGCCGAGCGACGATTTTCCCGATCCGCTCTCGCCGACGACCCCGAGGGTGCGGCCCTTGTGGATGGTGAAGCTGACGTCGTTCACCGCGTGCACGGTACGTCCCTTCGAGAAGAGGCCGCCCGCCGAACGGTAGGTCTTGTTCAGCTTCTCGACCTCGAGCACCACCGGGGTCTCCTCTGCCCCGTCACGGTCGCTGGCGCGCATGCGCGGAACCGCCGCGATCAGCCTCTGCGTATAGGGATGCGAGGGATGGTTCAGAACCTTTTCTGCAGGCCCCTGCTCCACGAGGTTGCCCTTTTCCATGACGATGACGCGGTCGGCGATTTCTGCCACCACGCCGAAGTCATGGGTGATGAACATGACGCTCATGTTCTTCCGGCGCTGGATCTTGCGGATGAGCTCGAGGATCTGCGCCTGCGTCGTCACGTCGAGCGCGGTCGTCGGCTCGTCGGCAATCAGCACGTCCGGATCCAGCGCCAGGGCCATCGCGATCATCACGCGCTGGCGCTGGCCGCCAGAAAGCCTGAATGGATACTGGTGCTGCAGCAGCTTGGGGTCCGGCAGGCCCACTTCCTGGAGAAGCTCCAGCACCTTCGCGCGGCGCGTCTCCGCCGTTCCGACGCTGTGTGCTTCCATTACCTCCGAGATCTGGTCGCCAACGGTCATCAGCGGATTGAGCGCGGACAGAGGGTCCTGGAAGATGATCGACACCGCGCGGCCGCGCAGCCCCCTGAGGGTCTCCTCTTCCGCCTTGATAAGGTCGATGCCCTTGAAATGGATGCTCCCTGCGCTGACCTTGATGACCGGGGCAAGCAGCCCCATGATCGCGTTCGCCGTCACCGACTTGCCCGATCCCGACTCGCCGATGATGCACAGTATTTCGCCCGCGTTGAGATCGAAGGATATGTCCTTCACGGCATGGGCGCGCTCCATGTTGTTCGGGAGGCTGACGGTGAGATCCTTCACGGAAAGGATAACGTTCTCGGGTGAAGCGACCGCGGCCGAACCTGCATGCGACATTCCTGGACCCCTTTTTTCTGGCATTGGATGCGTTGCGCGCCGCGCAATCTCACGCAGATCGGACGCCTTTGCAACAGAAGGCAGGTCAAGCAAGATCGATGCCAACCCGGCCGCAGACATCCCCGCGAATGCAGCGCCCGGCCCGGACCGGGCCCCACAGTGCCCCGTTTTCTGCCCGGACCATTGCCTGTGCGCGAGATATCGGGCTACCTGTGCCATCCATTCCGGAGCACGCATGATTACGCCCGCCTACACGCCTTATGACGGATCGGCCCGCCTCTTCACCATTGGCGTTGCGCCCCTCGATCCCGCACGCTGGATCGAGCCGGATGACGATATGGAACGCTATCTTGCGGAAAAGGATAGGGTTCTTGCGGCTCACCGCAGCCAGGTCTTCGTCGAGGAGGAGGATACGCGCGGCGTCCAGGCCGAGGTGCTGTCTTTGCTGGCGGGCCATCTGCCGCGCCACCATCCCGGCCTTTACCGGAGGTGGGAAAACGCGATTGCCTTCGGCGACCGCGTGGTTCGGCTCGATGATCCCGACGTGCCGCCGCTGGTTTCCGCCGGTTCGCTCGTCCAGGACGATCTCGTCATCATGCGCCGACGCGAGACGGGCTGGCATCTCGTCGCGGGCTACGTGTCCTTCCCCTCCTCCTGGTCGCTTCCGGAGAAATTCGGCCGGCGGATGGAGGATATCCACCGCCCGGTTCCGGGCTTCGGCGAGGCGACGCGCAACGCCCAGCTCATCAACAGGATCTTCGACAATCTGAGGCCCGAGCAGCCCGTCCTGCGCTTCAACTGGTCGATCAACCCGGATGCCGACCTTTATTATCCGGTTTCCAAGGCGCACGGAGCGCTTCCTGCGGGGCATGAGCTGCGGCTGGACAACACCTTCGTGCGGGTGGAGCGCCAAACCCTGCGGCGCCTGCCGCTTTCTGGGGACATCCTGTTCACGATCCGGATCTACACCGACCCTGTCTCGGCGATCGGCACCCTGCCGGACGTTGCCGCGGCGGCCGCGACTTTCGCTGACCAGCTCGAGCAGCTTTCCCCTCCGCAGGCCGAATACAAGGGACTGACCGCGAGGCGCGCAAGGCTGGTCGAGCAGCTTCGGGCGCTTGCATCCGGCTAATATTGTCGCCGAGGTAGAGCGATGCACTCTTTATTGTGACAGGATTCTGTGCTCTAGGGCCTTCCGAGTGATAGCAAGGGCCCCCCGTGGCCCTATTTTTGCAACCAATTGGCACCCCATTCCGCAGGAGAGATAGAATATGGCAGACACCAGCTATCCGGTTTATGGCGAAATCACCGGCCCGATCGTCATGATCGGCTTCGGTTCGATCGGTCGCGGCACGCTGCCGCTGATCGAGCGCCACTTCAAGTACGACAAGAACCGGCTGATCGTCATCGAACCGCGCAAGGATGGCGCCGACGACGAGATCTTCGCGCGCCACGGTGTCCGTCACGTCACGGAGTATGTGACGAAGGAAAACTACAAGGACCTCCTGAAGCCGCTCATCACGGAAGGCGGCGGGCAGGCCTTCGTCGTCAACCTCTCGGTCGACACCTCCTCGCTCGACATCATCAAGTTCTGCCGCAAGCATGACGCGCTCTACATCGATACCGTCGTCGAGCCCTGGCTCGGCTTCTATTTCGACAAGGACATGAAGAACGCCGACCGCACGAACTACGCCCTGCGCGAGACCGTGCGCAAGGAGAAGGCCAAGAACCCGGGTGGCACGACGGCAGTGTCCACCTGCGGCGCCAACCCCGGCATGGTCTCCTGGTTCGTCAAGGAAGGCCTCGTCAACCTCGCAAACGATCTCGGCATCAAGCACGATGTCCCCGAGCAGGACGACCGCGAAGGCTGGGCCAAGCTCATGAAGAAGGTCGGCGTCAAGGGTATCCACATCGCCGAGCGCGACACCCAGCGCACCAAGCTTCCGAAGCCGCTCGACACCTTCTGGAACACCTGGTCCGTCGAAGGCTTCATCTCCGAAGGTCTGCAGCCGGCCGAGCTCGGCTGGGGCACCCACGAGAACTGGATGCCGAAGAACGCCAGGAAGCACAAGAAGGGCTGCAAGGCGGCGATCTACCTGGAGCAGCCCGGCGCGAACACGCGCGTGCGCACCTGGTGCCCGACCCCCGGCCCGCAGTACGGCTTCCTCGTCACCCACAATGAGTCGATCTCGATCGCCGACTTCTTCACCGTGCGCGACAAGGATGGCGATGTAACGTATCGTCCGACCTGCCACTACGCCTACCATCCGGCGAACGACGCCGTGCTCTCGCTACACGAGATGTTCGGCAACGGCGGCAATGCCCAGCCGGTGCACCACGTTTTGGATGAGAACGAACTCGTCGACGGCATCGACGAACTGGGCGTGCTGCTCTACGGCCACGACAAGAACGCCTACTGGTACGGTTCGCGCCTCTCGCTGGACGAAACCCGCCGCATCGCTCCCTATCAGAACGCAACAGGCTTGCAGGTGACCTCGGCTGTTCTGGCAGGCATGGTCTGGGCGCTCGAAAACCCGAAGGCCGGCATCGTCGAGGCCGACGAGATGGACTACCGCCGCTGCCTCGAAGTTCAGCGCCCCTATCTCGGACCGGTCGAAGGACACTACACGGACTGGACCCCGCTGGACGGCCGTCCGGGCCTCTTCCCGGAAGACCTCGACACCAAGGATCCGTGGCAGTTCCGGAACATTCTTTTCCGCTGATCTGATCCGTTTTCCGGTCAGGATACGCTCGCGGCCATGGTCGCGAGCGTTTTCGTTTCAGCGGGATAACATGGAGTTGACAGTCCCGCGGCCTTGCAATCACCACATGTTCGCGGCATGGTTCCGCGATGTTGCCGTGGCATGCGGCAGCCAAGACTACGGGAGATTTCGATGAAGCCCATGACCCTGGTAACCATCCTGACAGCCGCCGTCGCGTTGACCGCGTGCCAGTCGGAGCGGGCAACGCGCGACGTGCCGGTCGCCAGGGCGCAGCCTACCGGCGTCGAGGGCTCATGGGTCGATCCGAACGGCATCGTCTCCACCTTCTCCGCGGGTACCTTCACGACGCGCACGACCGATACGAACCAGTTGCTGGCGTCCGGCACTTATATCAATACCTCGCCGACCCTCGTCGAGATCAACATGACCTCGCTGGTGCGCAACACCCAGTCCAAGGTCAACTGCGCGCTGATCAACCCGACGCAGCTGAACTGCACAACGGATTCCGGCTCCCAGTTCTCGCTCGCCCGCAAGGCCTGACGGCCCTTCCACATCTGAGAGGGTTCCCCGGCCCCGCCCGCAGCGATCGTTGCGGGCGCAAACGGCTATTGTGCAGGCCTTTCCGGAGCTTAACCCTCTTCCCAACTTGCGTGGCCCCTCCCCCTTTTCCTCTTGAAGTTGCCACGGTCTGGTGAAACCATTCCGCTTCAGACGGGTTGTCCCCTCACAGGCGCTGAAGCGCGGAGGGCGATTGCCGAACCCTCGGATTTGGAGCGCCACGCCAGGCAACAGGAGAGCTTGCATCATGAGAATTGTTCGGACCAGCCTGCTGGCTGCCTCTATCGTCACGCTGTCCTGCGGAACGGCGCTCGCTGACTACGAACTCGACATCCTGCACATCAACGACCTCCATTCCCGCATCGAATCCATCAACAAGTTCGATTCGACCTGCTCGGCCGAGGAGGAAACCAAGAACGAGTGCTTCGGCGGCGTCGCCCGCCTCAAGACGGCAATCGATACGCAGCGGCAGAACCTTGCCGGCAAGAACGTGCTGCTTCTCAACGCCGGCGACAATTTCCAGGGGTCCCTTTTCTATACGACCTACAAGGGTGCCGCCGAGGCCGAGTTCCTGAACCTGATGAAGTTCGACGCCATGACGGTCGGCAACCACGAGTTCGACGACAGCGAAGACGGCCTGGCGCTGTTCCTCGACAAGGTGAAGTTCCCGGTCGTTACCGCCAATGTGGCTGCCGGCGCGAGCTCGAAGCTCGGCGACCGCGTGAAGCCTTCCATCGTGCTCGACGTGGGCGGACAGAAGATCGGCATCGTCGGTGCGGTGGCAAACGACACGAACGAGTTGTCCTCTCCCGGTCCAAACGTGCTGATCGGCGATGACGTCGCCGACATCACCGCAGCGATAGCAGAACTGAAAAAGCAGGGCGTCGACAAGATCATCGCCCTCACCCATGTCGGCTATCCGCGCGACCTTGCTGCGATCGCCAAGATACCGGACGTGGACGTGGTCGTCGGGGGCCATTCGCACAGCCTGCTCTCCAACACCGACGAGAAGGCCGAAGGCCCCTACCCCACGATGGTCGACAACCCCGGCGGCTACAAGGTTCCCGTCGTCCAGGCCGGTGCCTATTCGAAGTACCTCGGCAACCTGAAGGTCGTGTTCGACGACAAGGGCGTGGTGAAGGAAGCGACGGGCAATCCGATCCTCATCGATTCGAGCTTCAAGCCGGACGAGGCCGTGGCTGCACGCGTCAAGGAGCTTGCCGGCCCGATCGAGGAACTTAAGGGCAAGATTGTCGCCGAGGCGTCAGCCCCGATCGACGGTTCACGCGAAGTCTGCCGTTCCGGAGAATGCGCCATGGGCAATCTCGTTGCCGATGCCATCCTCGATCGCACCAAGGACCAGGGTGTCACCCTGGCCATCACCAATGGCGGCGGCCTTCGTGCATCGATCGACGCCGGCCCCGTTTCGATGGGCGAGGTCCTGACGGTGCTGCCATTCCAGAACACCGTCGCGACCTTCCAGCTCAAGGGCACTGACATCGTCACCGCGCTGGAGAACGGCCTCAGCCAGATCGAGGAGGCCGCCGGGCGCTTTCCGCAGGTCGCCGGCATGAAGTTCACTTTCGACAAGTCGAAGCCTGCGGGCAGCCGGGTCGTATCGGTCGAGGTGAAGAAGGGCGACACATTCGCGCCCCTCGATCCGGCCGCAACCTACACGCTCGCCTCCAACAACTACATGCGGGCTGGCGGCGACGGCTACAAGATCTTCGCGTCCGCGGCGATGAACGCCTATGATTTCGGCCCCGGCCTGGATCAGGTCGTAGCGGATTACCTTGCTGTGAACCGGCCCTACAAGCCCTACACCGACGGCCGCATTTCGCTGGCTGCCGCAACGACGACCGCTGCCGCTCCCGCGGCCGGTGCCGAAGTCGCGACGCCGGAGGCAAGACCCGCTGCCGCCGGATCGAAATACGTTATCGTCCGTGGCGATACGCTTTGGGCAATCGCAAGGATTGCCTATGGCGAGGGGCGGCTCTGGAAGAAGATTTCCGATGCCAACGGCAACCCGCGCCCGCGCGCCCTCGCGGTCGGTTCCGAGCTGGAGATCCCCGCCCAATAAGGACAATTTGTCTCCACTTATTATGCCGGTCCGGGCTTTCCCGGACCGGCATTTGTTTTTAGAACGATTATCAACTGCTCCCCGCCCACGGGAAGCCGCACAAACTGAATAGCGACAGACAGGTCACGATGAGCGACACCACAGCGAAGCCCGCGAACCATCCATCCATCTCCCATGGAAAGGTCGGCGTGCTTCTCGTCAACCTCGGCACGCCCGATGGAACCGACTATGCCTCGATGCGGCGCTACCTGAAGGAGTTCCTGACGGACCGCCGCGTGATCGAATGGTCGCGCTTCTTCTGGTACCCGATCCTGTTCGGCATCGTGCTCAATACGCG
The DNA here is from genome assembly GCF_016864555.1 of Sinorhizobium sp. BG8. NCBI lineage: Bacteria > Pseudomonadati > Pseudomonadota > Alphaproteobacteria > Hyphomicrobiales > Rhizobiaceae > Sinorhizobium > Sinorhizobium sp. BG8. The sequence continues at coordinate 4,427,194 of NZ_CP044011.1, forward strand.
GCCCGGCAAGGTCGGCAAGGCCTACGAACTGATCTGGAACGAGGAGAAGAACGAAAGCTTCCTTCGCACCTACACCCGCAACCAGGCGGAACTGATGGCGAAGAGCTTTGCCGGACATCCTGAGGTCGTCGTCGATTGGGCGATGCGCTACGGCCAGCCGTCGATCGCCTCGCGCATGGACGCGCTGCAACAGCAAGGTTGCGAGCGGATTCTGGTGTTTCCTCTCTACCCGCAATATGCCGCCGCCACGACCGCGACCGTCAACGACAAGGCGTTCGAGGCGCTCTTGAAGATGCGCTGGCAGCCCGCCCTGCGCACGGTTCCGCCCTATCACGACGATCCCGCCTACGTCGACGCTCTGGCTGAGTCCATTACCCGTCATCTCGGCGGATTGGACTGGGAGCCCGAGGTGGTGCTTGCATCCTTCCACGGCATCCCGAAGTCCTATTTCGACAAGGGCGATCCCTACTACTGCCAGTGCCAGAAGACCGCGCGCCTGCTGCGCGAAAGGCTCGGCTGGTCGAAGGAGAAGCTGCAAGTCACCTTCCAGTCGCGCTTCGGCCCGGAGGAATGGTTGCAGCCCTATACGGACAAGACCGTCGAGAAGCTGGCACAGGATGGCGTCAAGCGCATCGCCGTCATAAATCCGGGCTTCGTCTCCGACTGCCTGGAAACACTCGAGGAGATCGCCGGACAGGCAGCCGAGAGCTTCCACCACAACGGTGGCGAGAAGTTTTCCCACATCCCCTGTCTCAACGATTCGCCGGAGGGCATGGCCGTTCTGGAGAGCGTGGTGCGCCGGGAACTTGCGGGCTGGATCTGACACTTCCGCCGCGGCGGCCCTCGGGTATCTTTTCGGTATCGCTCTAGAAGTTTGAAACTAGGACATCTTTTCGCTTCCGCGCGATTCCGTTTGGCTGCGGGATGATCTAGACTGGCTCGACGCAACCGTGGGGAGCTCGTTAACACCATGTCGCTGGGTGGACTGGATATTTTCGTTATTGCCTTGGTCGCGCTGGTCGTCCTTACGCTCTTCATGGGTGTGAGGACCATACCCCAGGGTTACAGGTACACGGTCGAGCGGTTCGGGCGCTACACGCGCACGCTCGAACCGGGTCTCAACCTCATCGTTCCCTTCATCGATCGCATCGGCGCGAAGCTCAACGTCATGGAGCAGGTGCTGGACGTGCCAACGCAGGAGGTCATCACCCGCGACAATGCCAGCGTGTCGGCGGACGCGGTCGCCTTCTACCAGATCCTGAATGCCGCGCAGGCGGCCTACCAGGTATCCAACCTGCAGAATGCCCTGCTCAACCTGACGATGACCAACATCCGCTCGGTCATGGGGTCCATGGACCTGGACGAACTCCTTTCCAACCGCGACACCATCAACGAGAAGCTTCTCCATGTGGTCGACGAGGCCGCCAATCCCTGGGGGATCAAGATCACCCGTGTGGAGATCAAGGACATCGCACCGCCGACCGACCTCGTGGACGCCATGGCGCGCCAGATGAAGGCGGAGCGTGAGAAGCGCGCCCAGGTGCTGGAGGCGGAAGGCGCGAGAAACGCGCAGATCCTGAGGGCCGAGGGCGCGAAGCAGTCGGCGATCCTCCAGGCCGAGGGCCAGCGCGAAGCAGCATTCCGGGATGCGGAGGCGCGGGAACGCCTGGCGGAGGCCGAGGCCAAGGCGACGCGCATGGTTTCCGATGCGATCGCATCCGGAAACCTGCAGGCAATCAACTACTTCATCGCCCAGAAATATACGGAGGCGCTGGTGTCCGTCGGATCCGCCCCGAACGCCAAGGTCGTGCTCATGCCGATGGAGGCCTCGGCGCTGATCGGTTCCCTCGGGGGCCTTGGCGCAATCGCACGCGAGGTCTTCGGTGACGGCAGCAACCCACCGGCTCCCTCGCGCGGGCGCGCTTCGACGCCGGCGACAGGCGCCACCGTGCGCAATCCATTCGAGACGCCGCCGCAGGGGAGCTGAACCATGATCGCACGGATCGCAACCGAACTCGGTCCCTGGGCGTGGTGGGTGCTGGGCATCGTGCTGCTGACCGCCGAAGTCCTGCTGCCGGGCGTGTTCCTGGTCTGGATCGGCATCGCCGCAGTCCTGACCGGCGCGCTGTCGCTCATTCTCTGGGAGTCGGCGTTGTGGAGCTGGCAGCTACAGTGGCTGGTCTTCGCGGCGCTGTCCCTCGCCTCGGTCCTGCTCGGTCGCCGGCTTGTCGCAAAAGGTGGGAAAGAAACCGACGAACCTTTTCTCAACCGGCGTGCCGATAGCCTCGTCGGGCGCACGGCGACGCTGGAACAACCCATTCGCGAGGGCCGCGGCAGGATCAGGCTGGACGACACAAGCTGGTCGGTTCAGGGACCCGACCTGCCCGTTGGCACACGCGTTCGCATTGTCCGCTCCAGCGGCCGCGAACTGACGGTTGAGCCTGTCTGATCAGGCGACGCCGATGCGCAGCAGATCGTGGAAGTGAACGATCCCGAGCGGGTAGTTCCCTTCGTCGGTAACGATCAGCGCCGAGATGTTGTGCTGATTCAAGAGGCCGAGCGCCGCAGTCGCCAGAGTAGTCGTCTTCACGGTCTTCGGGTTCTGCGTCATGATGTCGTCGACGAGCGCGTCCGCGAGGTTGCGCCCGATGTTGCGGGCAATGTCGCCATCGGTGACGATGCCGGCGAGCTTGCCGTCATCACGGACGACACCGACGCATCCGTAGCGCTTCTGCGCCAGCGTCATGACAGCCTCTGGCATCGGCGTGCCGAGCGGCACGAGCGGCATGTGCTCGCCGCTGTGCATGATGTCGCCGACATGCGACAGGCTCGCACCCAGCTTGCCGCCAGGGTGGAAGGTCTTGAAGTCCACGGCTGTGAAGCCGCGAGCCTCGAGCAGGGCGACCGCCAGTGCGTCGCCGATTGCGAGCTGCATGACGGTCGACGTCGTCGGCGCCAGCCCGTGCGGGCAGGCTTCCGCCGCCTTGGGCAGCAGCAGAACGATGTCGGCTTCGCGCGCCAGCGTCGAACTCGCACCGGAAGTGACGGCGATCAGCGGAATGGAAAACCGTCGCGAATAGGAGATGATACCGCGAAGCTCGGAGCTTTCGCCGCTCCAGGACATCGCGAAGATCACGTCGTCGCGGGTGATCATCCCGAGGTCGCCATGGTTGGCCTCGACGGGATGAACGAAGAAGGACGGAGTGCCGGTCGAGGCAAGGGTCGCGGCAATCTTCGCGCCGATATGGCCGGATTTGCCGATACCGGTCACGACGACCCTGCCGTTTCCTTCCGCGATTTGCTGCACGGCCTCGCAGAAGGGATCGCAAAGATAGCTCTCGAGCGCCTTGGAGAGCGCCGTCAGGCCATGTCTTTCGGTCTGAATCGTACGGACGGCAGAGGAGATCGCTCCGTCGCTGTCCACTTTCGCTTGTCTCTTGATCATGAGGCCCGATTACCGCTTTTGCGCCGTTCTGTCTATCCGTTACCGCGCAACATCGTCAACGACAACGCAGTCGCAGCAATCTTACGTTAACCATGTAGCTTTACGGTTGCGAAAGTAATTCGAAAGGTTGCAGGCCGCAACGATGGTGCATGAAAGCAGGAAGACAGCCAAGACCGGGCTCGCCCGGCTCGCCCGGCCCGTGGCCGGGTTTCTTCTTGCGAGCACGATTCTGATGCCGGCTCAAGGTGTTGCCCAGGATGCCGGTCTTTCCGCTTCGGCCGCCGATGCGCTTTCGGCCGCTACAACCGCGGGAACTTCCGGCGCCCCCATCGACGATGCCGACACCGACGCGGGCTATGGCACCAGCTCCCCTTCGCAGGGCGTGGCAAATACGGGGTTGATCACCCAGAATCCTGTGGACACTAGCCTCCCCGAGGGGGACCCCGGCAGGATTCTCGAGGAAACGGGGCGCGAAAACCTGCCCGAGAACACCGTCGACGGATTGCGCCCCAGCGGCGGCTTCAGCGACGAGCCACCGGGAATACGCTTCGGCACCTTCGTGCTGAAGCCGGCCCTATCCCAGGGTATTTCCTACGAGAGTACCAAAACCGGCTCTAGTACCGAAAGCCGCGGCTTCGCGCAGACCGGCCTCAACGGAACGCTGACCTCCGACTGGTCGCGCCATCAGCTGAGCGTGGTCGGTGAGGGCCGATACGAGCGAAACCTCTGGGGCGAAGGCGAGACGGAGCCCGAAGCAAACGTCGATGCCGACCTGCGTCTCGATCTCGCGGACGACGTAGTCGGCCACCTCACCGCCGGTTACAGCCTGGAACGGGAAGATTCGACCGATCCGAACGCGATTGCGGATGCGCAGGTGCAATCCGCGGTGCAGGACTTCTCCGTCGGTGCCAGCCTCGAGCGCGACTTCGGTCTGCTGCGCGGAAGGATCGGCGCCGAGGTGACGCGGGAAATCTATGGCGACGCCACGCTGGCGGACGGTTCCTCGCTATCGCTCTCGGATCGCGACAACACGGCCGGAACGGTTACCGCACGTCTGGGCTACGAGATATCGCCTGCCCTAATCCCCTTCATCGAAGCTTCGGTCGGCCGCACCGTCAACGACGACAAGCACGATTCGCTGGGCTACGAGCGCTCGTCCTGGACGACCGGCGGCAGGACAGGGATGGAGGTCGATCTCGGCGAAAAACTGCGCGGAGAATTGGCGCTCGGCTATGCGCGCGCAGCCTACGACGATTCGCGCCTGCAGGCGCTCGACGCCTTCACGCTGGACGGACTGGTGAACTGGTCGCCCCAGAGGGGTACCGACGTCGCCCTCGGGTTCGAGACCAAGATCGAACCTTCGACTGTCGCGGGCGAAAGCGGCTACATCTCCTACTCGGCCAACACCGACATTGCCCATGAACTGCGCGATAATCTCGTGGCAAGGCTTGCGGCGGACTATACGCTTCGCGACTTTCCGTCCTCGGGGACGCCCAATCAGAATGTCTATCTCGCCGGTGTCGGGCTCACCTGGGGCATCAGCCGCTATGTTGATCTGACCGGCGACGTGTCCTACGAACTGACCACGCAGCGCTCCACCCCGGACACAGGCGTGACGCGGGCAGGCGTCGGGCTCACGCTCAAGCGCTGATCAGGAGGGTGGCCGGAGCCGGCCACACTTGCGCGATGTCGCCCGCCGGGAAGACGGGCGACAGGAAGGCGCGATGAAGTCTAGCTTCAGATCCGCGACACCAGCTTCTTCAGCGGCTCCGCCACGACAGGGCGGATATCGGAACGTTCGAGGGCAAAAGCGACGTTGGCGAGGATGAAGCCATCCTTTGCGCCGCAGTCATAGGTCTCGCCGCGGAAATGGTAGGCCGCGAAGCCCTGCGCTTCGGCAAGCTTCACCATGCCGTCAGTCAGCTGGATCTCGTTACCGGCGCCGCGCTCCTGGGTGGCCAGGATCGGGAAAATCTCCGGCTGGAGAATGTAGCGCCCGTTGATGAAGTAGTTGGACGGCGCAGTGCCCGGAGCGGGCTTCTCGACCATCTTGGTGATCTTGAACCCGTCGCCCACCTTCTCGCCAACGCCGACGATCCCGTACTTGTGCGCCTGGTCCGGCGCGCACTCCTCGACGGCGACGACGTTGGCGCCGCTGTGCTCATAGAGCTCGACCATCCCCTTCATGCAGCCCTTCTCGCCCTTCATAATCATATCGGGGAGGAGAAGCGCGAAGGGTTCGTTGCCGACAAGTTCCCGAGCGCACCAGACAGCATGGCCAAGGCCGAGCGGCTCCTGCTGGCGCGTGAAGCTCGTGCTGCCTGCAACAGGCAGGATGCTCTCGAGCAGCGTGAGTTCGGCCGTCTTGTTTCGCTGCCTGAGGGTCTGCTCGAGCTCGACCTGGATGTCGAAGTAGTCCTCGATCACGGCCTTGCTTCGCCCGGTCACGAAGATCAGGTGCTCGATGCCGGCCTCCAGCGCCTCGTCGACCACGTACTGGATTACGGGCTTGTCGACCACTGTCAGCATTTCCTTGGGCACGGCCTTCGTGGCGGGAAGGAACCTGGTGCCGAGGCCGGCCACAGGAAACACGGCTTTGCGAACCTTGCGAATGTCAGACATCATCAACCTCGTTTGTCCCTTCCCCTCATGGGAATGGCATTTATGTTTCGGATTAGATTAGATTTGCTATTTTTTTGCAAAGGCAGACGAGGCCAATCTTTCATGGTAAAGATTTTGTTGACCTTGATTTCGTAGGATTTGCGTTCAACCGGATGCGTTTCGCGCGCTGAACTGAAAACTCGAAAAACGGAATCGACAGCCGATGAATCAGGATCGAAAGAATATTTTCCGCCGCTCCGCGCTGGCCCTTCTGCTCTCTGCCGGCCTCTTTGGATCGACCGGCGCAGCGCAGGCGAACTCCGGCTTCCAGACCTGGATTGCGAACTTCTACGCGACCGCCGCCAAGAGCGGCATCACCAAAGCCACCTATCAGAAGGCGTTTTCAGGCGTCAAGACGCCGGATCCGACGGTGCTGGAAAAGGCGGCCTACCAGCCGGAATTCAAGCATCAGATCTGGGATTATCTCGATTCCCGCGTCAATCCCTATACCGTCAAGATCGGGCAGGAGATGGGACGCAAGCACGCACGTACGCTTGCCGCGATCGAGCGTCACTTCGGAGTGGACAGGAACATCCTCCTGGCGATCTGGTCCATGGAATCGAACTACGGCGCGGTCCTCGACAAGGACGAGAAGTTGCACTACGTACCCCGTGCGCTGGCAACGCTCGCCTACGCCGATGAAAAGCGCTCCAAATATGCGCGCAATCAGCTAATCGCCGCCTTGAAAATCATCCAGAATGGCGATGTCCCCGCATCCGAGATGACCGGCTCATGGGCCGGAGCCATGGGACATACCCAGTTCATACCCTCGAGCTACCTGCTCTATGCGATCGACGCGGATGGTAACGGCCATCGCGACATCTGGAACTCGGTTCCCGATGCGCTGGCCACGGCAGCGAACCTTCTGCACAAGAACGGCTGGCAACCCGGCAAGACCTGGGGTTACGAAACCGTCATCCCGCAGGGCGGCACCAAGTATTCCGGCCAGACGAAGACGCTGGCGCAATGGGCGAAACTCGGCTTCAAGCGCCCGGGCGGCGGCAGCTTCAAGTTCCCGAACGACCGGGCCGAGCTCAAGATTCCGAGCGGCGGCAATGGTCCGGCATTCCTGATGACCAAGAACTTCTTCGTCATCAAGCGCTACAACGCATCGGATTCCTACGCGATGGGCGTCGGCATGCTCGCAGACCAGCTCTCCGGCTACGGCGGCGTCAAGCAACGCTGGCCGCGCCCGGATGGCGCCCTCGACATTTCCGAGAAGTTCGAGCTGCAGACCCGCCTGAAGGAACTCGGCTACTACGAGGGTGAAGTGGACGGCAATTTCGGCTCCGGTTCCAAGGCCGCGATCCAGGCGTTCCAGAACCGCATGGGCCTCGCCGCGGACGGCCAGCCGAGCCAGACCCTCCTGAACGCCCTGCGCCGTTGATCGGCGCAGGGACCTTTTCCGCTTTGCCTCGTCCCGTCCCTCTGCCATCATGGAGTACGGAGGAATGAGCCCGGCAGGCCATTCCTCACCTTTCTAGGTCGCGTCATGCGACAGCGGGAGCGCCGTTGATGTACCCGATCGGCCGCGTGATGCGGATCGTCTTGCTGATTGTCGTTGGAGCCCTTGCCGTCCCCGATCTAGGCATGGTGGCCCCCGCGAGCGCCCAGGAGCGCCCGCAGCGGAAAAACATCTTCCAGCTGCTCTTCGGCGGATTCCAGAAGCGTGAGGTCGTCCCGCAGAGACAGATCCAGCAGCGCCAGCGCAAGGCGGCAGTGCCCCGGGCGAAGAAGGCAAAGCCGGCCGTCGCCACGAAACCGGCTCCGGTCGTGATTGCCAAGCTGCCCGATGCAAAGGTCGTGCTGGTGGTCGGCGACTTCACGGCCGACGGCCTCGGCGAAGGCCTCGTGGCGGCTTTCGAACCGACCCCCGGCATCTCCGTCGAGGCTCGCACAAGCGGCTCTTCGGGCCTTGTGCGCGACGACTATCACAATTGGCCGGCGGAACTTCCTGTCATCATCGACGAGCTCAAGCCAGCGGTGGTTGTGATCTCTCTCGGTGCGAACGATCGCCAGCAGATGGCAGTCGCCGGAATCAAGGAGAAGTTCCGCTCGGACGTCTGGACCGCGGAATACGAGAAGCGCGTCTCGAACCTCGCCACAATCGTGCGCAGCAGGCAGATTCCCCTGTTGTGGGTTGGCATGCCGGCGTTCCAGTCCTCCTCGATGACCGCCGACATGATCACGCTCAACAACATGTACCGCGCGGGAAGCGAGAAGGCCGGCGGTGAATTCATCGACATATGGGACGGCTTCGTCGACGAGAACGGCAAGTTCGTCACCACCGGCTCCGACATCAACGGTCAGCAGCTTCGTCTTCGCGGCTCGGACGGCATCAACTTCACCAAGGCCGGAAAGCGAAAGCTCGCATTCTACGTCGAGAAGGAGATCCGCCGCATCCTCATCGATTCCGCCGCAAGCGGCGCCGATATCCAGGGAACGGGTGACCTCAAGGATCTGATCGTCACGGCGCCGCTGAAGAACGAGGAAATCATCAAGACTCAGCCGATCAGCCTGACCGATCCGGAACTCGACGGCGGCGCGGTGCTGCTCGGAAGCAGTGCCCCGGAGAAGGGAACCGGCAAGAGCCCCCGCGAACTGCTGGTCGACAGGGGTGAGGTACAGCCGGCGCCTGCGGGCCGCGTCGACGATTTCAGGCTGGACAAGACCAAGCCATCCTCGGACACCGCGAAGAACGTCGACGATTTGACGAAGGTTCTGCGCCAGTAGCCTTGCCTGGAGCATGTCCGGCAAGGCGCTTCACGGAATGTCCGAAAAGCGAAATCGCAAGCCCGTCTTCCAGAGGTGATCGCCTCTTCCGGGGCAGAACGTGTGCGAAAACAAGGATCCGGAGTATTTCCGGACGCAACGTCTCTGGAATTGCGCCAGCGTCGTCAGCGAACCCGAGGGATCGCGCCCCGCTTTGGGCCGGGGTCTGACCAATCGGCCAACGGCCGATTGAAGGGATGGCTCCGCATACGCCGAGCCATCCCGCATGGTTTTACTGCGGGAGCGTGGTTGTTCCCATCAGCGTTTCATCGATCGCGCGAGCCGCCTGGCGGCCTTCACGGATCGCCCAGACCACGAGCGACTGGCCGCGGCGGACGTCGCCTGCTGCCCAGAGCTTTTCCACCGAGGTCTGGTAGTCGCGGTCGTTGGCGATGACGTTGGACGAGCCGCGCTTGTCGGTGTTGATCGCCAGCTTGTCGCCGAGATCCTGCAGCACGCTGTCCGTGAACGGGCCGCGGAAGCCGATCGCGATGAAGGCGAGATCGGCCTTGATGATGAACTCCGTGCCGGCGATCGGCTTGCGGCGCTCGTCGACCTGGCAGCACTTCACACCCGTCAGGATGCCGTCCTCGCCGACGAATTCGAGCGTACCGACCTGGAACTCGCGCACGGCGCCTTCTGCCTGCGACGAGGAAGTCCGCATCTTCGTGGCCCAGAACGGCCATACCGCAAGCTTGTCTTCCTTCTCGGGAGGCTGCGGGCGGATGTCGAGCTGGGTCACCTTGACCGCGCCCTGGCGGAACGCCGTGCCGACGCAGTCCGACGCCGTATCGCCGCCGCCGACAACGACCACGTGCTTGCCGCCGGCAAGGATCGGGTCCGAGGGCCAGCCGACGCTGTCGACGTTTTCGCGGCCGACGCGACGGTTCTGCTGAACGAGATATGGCATGGCATCGTGAACGCCGGCGAAATCCACGCCCGGAATGCCGGCGTCGCGCGGCGTCTCGGAGCCGCCGCAGTAAAGCACGGCGTCATGCTCCGCGAGAAGCTCGTCCATCGGCTTGTCGACGCCGATGTTGACGCCGCAATGGAACGTCACGCCTTCGCCCTTCATCTGCTCGACGCGGCGATCGATGAAGTTCTTCTCCATCTTGAAGTCCGGAATGCCGTAACGCAGCAGGCCGCCCGCCTTCGATTCACGCTCATAGACGTGAACCTCGTGACCGGCACGGGCAAGCTGTTGAGCCGCCGCAAGCCCCGAAGGACCGGAACCGATGACCGCGACCCGCTTGCCGGTCTTGACCGTCGCCGGCTGCGGCACGATGTAGCCCATCTCGTAGGCCTTGTCGGCGATCGCCTGCTCGACCGTCTTGATCGCCACGGGCATATCTTCGAGGTTCAGCGTGCAGGCTTCCTCGCAGGGTGCCGGGCATACGCGGCCGGTGAACTCCGGGAAATTGTTGGTCGAGTGCAGGTTGCGGATCGCCTCTTCCCAGTTGCCGTTGTAGATGAGATCGTTCCAGTCCGGAATCTGGTTGTGCACCGGACAACCGGTCGGGCCATGACAGTAGGGAATGCCGCAATCCATGCAGCGTGCCGCCTGCTTCTGAACTTCCTGGTCCGACATGGGGATCGTGAATTCGCGGAAATGACGAATACGATCCGAAGCCGGCTGGTACTTCGCAACCTGCCGATCGATTTCCATGAAACCTGTAACCTTACCCATTGCTGTATCCTGATCTAAGCGTGTCTCGACAGGCGCCCTTGCGGGCGCGTGGAATGCCCCCGATCGTCCTCGACCAGGGGCACGCATGCGGGGGCCGGGTTACTCGGCCGCTTCCGCCATTTTCATCCGTTCCATGTCTTCGAGCGCCCTGCGGTACTCGACCGGCATCACCTTGCGGAACTTCGGCCGGAAGTCTGCCCAGTTGTCCAGGATTTCCTTGGCCCGGGGAGAACCGGTGTAGTGCAGGTGATTGGAGATCAGCTGGTAAAGCCGTTCCTCGTCATGCCGCGTCATGTCGCCGGAAACGTCGACCATGCCCTTGTGCATGAGATCGCCGCCATGATGGTGCAGCTTCTCGAGCATGTCGTCCTCTTCCGGTACCGGCTGCAGCTCGACCATCGCCATGTTGCAGCGGCGGGCGAAATCGCCGGCTTCGTCGAGCACGTAGGCAACGCCGCCGGACATACCGGCCGCGAAGTTACGGCCCGTCTGGCCGATGACCACGACGACACCCCCGGTCATGTATTCGCAGCCGTGGTCGCCCACGCCTTCGACAACCGCCACCGCGCCGGAGTTGCGCACGGCGAAACGCTCGCCGGCCACGCCGTTGAAGTAGCACTCGCCCGCGATGGCACCGTAAAGCACGGTGTTGCCGACGATGATCGATTCATGCGCCACGATCTTGGAGTTCTCCGGAGGACGCACGACTATGCGGCCACCCGAAAGACCCTTGCCCACATAGTCGTTGCCCGCGCCGATGAGGTCGAAGGTGACGCCCCGCGCCAGGAAGGCGGCGAAGGACTGACCGGCCGTGCCGTGCAACTTGACCGAGATCGTGTCGTCCTTCAGCCCCTTGTGGCCATAGCGCTTCGCAACCGCGCCCGAGAGCATCGCGCCCGCGGAACGGTCGACGTTCCTGATGTCCACTTCGAAGGCGGTCGGCGTCTTGGATTCAAGCGACGGCATCGCCAGTTCGATCAGCTTGCGGTCGAGGACGTCGGAGATCGGGTGGTTCTGCCGGGTCGTCCAGTAGGTCTCTTCCTTCGGCGCATCGACCTTGTGGAAGATGCGGCTGAAGTCGAGGCCCTGCGCCTTCCAGTGCGCGACCATGCGGTCCTTGTCGAGGAGTCCGGACGCACCGATGATGTCGTCCAGCTTGCGCACGCCGAGCGAGGCAAGGATTTCGCGCACCTCTTCCGCAACGAAGAAGAAGTAGTTGACCACATGTTCAGGGGCGCCCTTGAAGCGCTTGCGCAGAACCGGATCCTGTGTCGCGACACCGACGGGACAGGTGTTGAGATGACACTTGCGCATCATTATACAGCCGGCAGCGATCAGCGGCGCAGTCGCGAAGCCGAACTCGTCGGCGCCGAGCAGAGCCCCGATGATGACGTCGCGGCCGGTCTTGAGCCCGCCGTCGACCTGCAGCGCGATGCGCGATCTGAGGCCATTCAGCACCAGCGTCTGGTGGGTTTCGGCAAGGCCGATCTCCCACGGGCTGCCGGCGTGCTTCAGCGAGGTGAGCGGCGAAGCGCCCGTGCCACCGTCGAAGCCGGCGACGGTGATGTGGTCCGCGCGCGCCTTGGCGACGCCCGCGGCGACGGTACCGACACCGACTTCGGAGACCAGCTTGACCGAGATGTCCGCTTCCGGATTGACGTTCTTCAGGTCGAAGATCAGCTGTGCCAGATCCTCGATCGAATAGATGTCATGGTGCGGCGGCGGCGAGATGAGGCCGACACCCGGGGTGGAGTGACGGGTCTTCGCAATCGTCGCATCGACCTTGTGGCCGGGCAGCTGACCGCCTTCGCCGGGCTTGGCTCCCTGGGCGACCTTGATCTGCAGGACGTCGGCATTGACGAGGTAGTCGGTCGTCACGCCGAACCGGCCGGAAGCGACCTGCTTGATCGCGGAGCGTTCCGGGTTCATCGCGCCGTTGGCAAGCGGGGCATAGCGATCCGCTTCCTCGCCGCCCTCACCGGTGTTCGACTTTCCGCCGATCCGGTTCATGGCGATCGCAAGGGTGGTGTGCGCCTCGCGGCTGATCGAGCCGAAGGACATGGCGCCCGTCGAGAAGCGCTTCACGATCTCGGAGGCGGGTTCCACTTCCTCGACTGGCACAGGCTTGCGCCCGGCCGCCTCGGCGTCCTTGATGGAAAACAGGCCGCGGATCGTGTTCATGCGCAGCGACGAGGCGTTCACCAGCTCGGAGAATTCCGCATACCGGTCCTGTGCGTTCCCGCGCACCGCGTGCTGGAGCGAGGCCACGACGTCTGGCGTCCAGGCATGCCCTTCTCCGCGCATGCGGTAGGCGTATTCGCCGCCGATATCGAGCGTGTTCGTCAGGAGCGGGTCGCGGCCGAAGGCAGCCTTGTGGCGGGCATAGGTCTCGGCTGCGATCTCCTCGAGGCCAATCCCCTCGATGGTGGTCGCCGTTCCGAAGAAATACGCATCGACCAGCTTGGACGACAGACCGATCGCGTCGAAGATCTGGGCGCCGCAATAGGACTGGTAGGTCGAGATGCCCATCTTGGACATGACCTTGAGAATGCCCTTACCCACCGCCTTGATGTAGCGGTAGACGACTTCCTCGGCGTCGACCTCCTTCGGGAACTCGCCGCGCTTGTGCATGTCGAGCAGCGTATCGAAGGCGAGGTACGGGTTGATCGCCTCGGCCCCGTAGCCGGCGAGACAGCAGAAGTGATGGATTTCACGCGGTTCGCCGGTTTCGACGACGAGGCCGACCGAGGTACGAAGCCCCTTGCGGATCAGGTGGTGGTGAACCGCAGCGGTTGCCAGCAGCGCCGGGATTGCCACGCGGTCCGGACCCACCTGGCGGTCGGAGAGCACGATGATGTTGTAGCCGCCCTTGACCGCAGCCTCGGCGCGCTCACAGAGACGCTCCAGGATTTCCGGCATGCCTTCGGCGCCACGCGAGACATCATAGGTGAAGTCGAGCGTCTTGGTGTCGAAACGGTCTTCCGTGTGACCGATGGAACGGATCTTCTCGAGGTCGCCGTTGGTCAGGATCGGCTGGCGCACTTCCATGCGCTTGGCATGGGCCGCACCTTCATGATCCAGGATGTTCGGCCGCGGCCCGATGAAGGACACGAGGCTCATCACCAGCTCCTCGCGGATCGGGTCGATCGGCGGGTTGGTGACCTGCGCGAAGTTCTGCTTGAAATAGGTATAAAGCAGCTTGGTCTTGTCCGACATCGCCGAGATCGGCGTATCGGTGCCCATGGAGCCGATCGCCTCCTGCCCGGTGGTCGCCATCGGCGACATCAGGAGCTTGGTGTCCTCGATCGTGTAGCCGAAGGCCTGCTGGCGGTCGAGCAGAGACACGTCGCGGCGAAGCGCGCGGGGCTCGACCGGACGAAGGTCCTCCAGGATGAGCTGCGTGTTGTCGAGCCATGTACGATAGGGGTGCTTCGAGGCGAGCTCGGACTTCACCTCCTCGTCGGAGATGATGCGCCCCTTCTCCATGTCGATCAGCAGCATCTTGCCCGGCTGCAGCCGCCACTTGGTGACGATCTTGTCTTCGTCGACGGGCAGCACGCCCGCTTCGGATGCCATGATGACCCGGTCGTCGCTGGTGACGATGTAGCGCGCCGGCCGGAGGCCGTTGCGGTCGAGCGTCGCGCCGATCTGCTTGCCGTCGGTGAAGGCGACCGCGGCCGGACCGTCCCACGGCTCCATCAGGGCCGCATGGTATTCGTAGAAGGCCTTGCGCTGGGACGCCATCAGCTGGTTGCCGGCCCAGGCTTCGGGGATCAGCATCATGACCGCATGGGCCATGGAATAGCCGCCCCGCACCAGGAACTCGAGCGCATTATCAAAACAGGCCGTGTCCGACTGTCCCTCGTAGGAGATCGGCCACAGCTTCGAAATGTCTTCGCCGAAAAGCGGAGAGGAGACCGAGGCCTGGCGGGCCGCCATCCAGTTCACGTTGCCGCGCAGCGTGTTGATCTCGCCGTTGTGCGCCACCATCCGGTAGGGATGCGCCAGCTTCCACGACGGGAAGGTGTTGGTCGAGAAGCGCTGGTGCACCAGTGCCACCGCGGACTCGAAGCGCGGGTCGGAGAGGTCCTTATAGTATGCCCCCACCTGGTAGGCGAGGAACATGCCCTTGTAGACCACGGTCGAGGACGAGAGCGACACGGGATAGAAGTTGCTCTCCTCGCCCTTGTACTCGTCGTAAATGCGGTTCGAGATGACCTTGCGCAGTGTGAAGAGACGCCGTTCGAATTCGGCGTTCGTCGCCGCATCGCGGCCGGCGCCGATGAAGACCTGCACGTGGCGCGGTTCCGTGGCGACGATGTCCGGTGCCTTGGAGAGCGAGGAGTTGTCGACCGGGACATCGCGGTATCCGAGCAGGACCTGGCCTTCCTCGGCGACGACGTCGGCGATGACCTTCTTGAAATGCGAAATCAGCGCATCGTCCTGCGGCATGAAAATATGCCCGACGGCATATTCGCCGGCCTTCGGCAGAGTGACGCCCTGCTTTGCCATTTCCTCGCGGAAGAAGCGGTCCGGAATCTGTACGAGAAGACCCGCACCATCGCCCATGAGCGGGTCGGCACCGACGGCGCCGCGATGCGTCAGGTTTTCGAGCATGAACAGCCCGTCCTTGACGATCTGGTGCGACTTCTCGCCCTTGAGATGCGCGACGAAGCCGACGCCGCAGGCGTCATGTTCGTTGCGCGGATCGTAGAGACCCTGCCGTTTCGGGAGACCCGTTCGGAGCGCCGTCGTCTTGGCGTCCGTCGCAGTCGTCTGCGCGCGGTTCAAACCAAAACTCTTCGACGCAAAATCCGTCATAGTCGTCCCTCCTGTGCGCCCGGCATACTGCGGGCAGGCTTTCGCCCGCGTGCCGACCGGGTGCGTCCTCGCAATCCGGCCCCGCGGGCGTTATCGTTGCATGATCCTGATCCAGCCGCAAACCTAAGCTTCGCCCGATCAGGCAGAAATCATCGAAGGCCGCACACCTCGCAAATCGTCCGGATCGCTCGCGATCGGCGCCCTTGCGGAGTATCGCGACAACCTCTCCGGGGAGCAGTTCGTCGCGCTTTCGGCCTGTTCGACCGAAATAGGACAGCATGACTGTCCTATTTCGTAGGCTCTATGCCAGAAACGAATTGCGATCGCAAGAGGACATGTCCAAAATATTAATATGAAAGGACGAAAGATTACCGCTTCTTTGGGGATCTTGAAATTTTATTACGTTTTAGAGCCATCTGACTATCCGGAAATTTCAAAAATCGCGTTTCGCCAGACGGCGGCTCCGAAGCCCCTCTGGTCACCGGCACTCCCCCGCGCAAGATTCACTCCGGTGGAAAGGTTCCATTTGAACTTCCGTGGTTCTAAGGTCCGCACCGATCACAACCGGAGCCGGCCGATGCCGGATTGAAAGCATGCATTTTGCCTCTGACAACTGGGCGGGCGCCCATCCCCGCATTGCCCAGAGCCTTACGGACGCGGCCGGAGGTTTTGCCGCCGCCTACGGCACCAGCGATCTCGACAAGGCCGTCGAGCGGACCTTCTCCGAAATCTTCGAGCATGACGTCGCAGTCTTCTTCGTGGCGACCGGAACGGCAGCCAATTCGCTCGCGCTCGCGAGCTTCAACCGTCCCGGCGGTCAGATCTTCTGCCACCACGAAGCCCACGTGAACGTCGACGAGTGCAATGCGCCCGAATTCTTCGCCACCGGTGCGAAGCTCACCACTGTGCAAGGCATCGACGGCAAGATGGATCCGCATGCGCTTGCCGCGGCGATTGCACGCTTTCCGCCTGACTTCGTCCACGGCGGCCAGCCGATGGCCGTGACCATGACCCAGGCAACTGAGGCCGGCACCGTCTATACGCTCGACGAGATTGCCGCCATCGGCGCCGTTGCCCATGACGTGAAGCTGCCTCTCCACATGGACGGCGCGCGCTTCGCGAACGCCCTTGCTACGCTCGGCACGACGCCGGCGGAGATGACCTGGAAGCGTGGTGTCGACATCCTTTCCTTCGGCGGCACGAAGAACGGCTGCTGGTGCGCCGAGGCGCTCGTCCTGTTCGACACAGCGAAGGCGCGCGAGATGCACTATCTGCGCAAGCGCTCAGCGCAGCTCTTTTCGAAATCGCGCTTCATTGCCGCGCAGTTCGAGGCCTATTTCCGCGACGGGCTCTGGCTGGAGCTGGCCGGTCATTCGAACGAGATGGCGAGCCGGCTCGCCAAGGGCATCGCCGCCGCGGCCAGTGCGCGCCTCGCCTGGCAAACGGGCTCGAATGAGGTCTTTGCCATCGTTCGCAACGAAAGGATAAAGGCGCTCCATGCGAAGGGGGCCGTCTTCTACGACTGGCATCCGCCGGAGCACGTGAAGCGGACGATGGCCGAGGATGAGACGATGATCCGCCTCGTCACCAGCTTCGCGACCCGTCCGGAAGACGTCGACGCCTTCCTCGCGACGCTCTGATATCAGTCGGGGACAGCAGAAAGGCTGTCAGACGGCCCTGAGTTTGGCAAGCAACTCCTCCGACAGCGCCGCTGCCAGTGCGCTGTCGGCACCCCGGCGCGGTACGAGAACGAATTCCACGTCCTCGAGCATCGGCAGGCGACCTTCCGGCACCTCCCTCAGCCCCGCGGGCGCCATGCTTCTCGGTTGGACCAGTACCCCCATTCCGGCGCGGGCCACGGCCGTCAGCCCGCTCAGGCTGCTGCAGGTGCAGACGATGCGCCACGGAATATGTGCCCGGTCCAGCACCTCGATGGCGATGCCGCGGGTGATGCTCGGCGGCGGAAAGGCGATCAGCGACAGTGATGTCCCCGGCGCCAAAACCGCCTCTGGATCGCGCGCGAGCCAGACGAGCGCTTCCCGGTAGACGAGCCGCCCCCGGCTATCCCCCAGCCGGCGTTTGGCTAGGACCAGGTCGATCTCCCCATTGTCCTGCATCTGGTAGAGTGTGCCGCTGAGCGCCACCGTCAGCTCCAGATCGACAGAGGGATGCGCCCTGATGATGTCCTCGATGACCGCCGACAGGCGATTGGTCACGTAGTCCTCCGAAACACCCAGCCTCAGCCGGCCGCGCAGTCCTTCCTTGGCGAAGAGTGCCGACACCTCGCCGTCGATCGCCAGCATCCGGCGTGCATGGCCGATCAGCGCTTCTCCGTCCGGGGTCAGCGACAGGGTGTGGGTGTCACGGGAGACGAGCCGCCGTCCGACCGATGCCTCCAGCCGCTGCAGGTGCTGGCTGACCGTCGACTGGCCAAGCCCGAGCTTGGCTGCGGCGCGTGTAAAACTGCCCGTCTGCTCCAGGGCGACGAAGCTGCGCAGGTGCACGAGATCCAGCATGGCCAATCCAATTTCGCGATAACTGTTATTCCTTGCATTTCATATCGCAATAAGCGATCGGGAAGAAGACGTTGATTGCGGAGATGAGACAGTGCGACGGTTCCTACCCGACACCTTTACTATACTGCTGGTTCTGACCGTAGCGATCGCCTCGGTGCTGCCCGTCAGCGGAGAACCGGCGGCGTGGTTCTCCGTCGCCACCAAATGCGCGATCGCCCTTCTGTTCTTCCTTCACGGCTCGCGGCTCTCGCGCGATGTCGTGGTCGCAGGCATACTGCACTGGCGGCTGCACCTCGTCATTCTCGCCACCACCTTCGGCATATTCCCGCTGATCGGCATCGGCCTCGGCTATCTCGATGTCATTCCGCCGGCTCTCTATGCAGGGATCCTGTTCATCTGCGTGCTGCCCTCGACGGTGCAGTCCTCGATCGCCTTTACCTCCATGGCCGGAGGGAATGTCCCGGCGGCGATCTGCTCCGCTTCGGCGTCCAATATTTTCGGTATGTTCCTGACCCCGCTCCTCGTGGGTCTGCTCTTCACGGCCGGAGCCGGACAGGGCGGCTTTTCGCTGGACGCGCTGGAGCAGATCCTTCTGCAGCTTCTGGTGCCCTTCCTTCTCGGCCAGGTGCTGCAGCCCTGGATCGGCGACTGGATCCGCGCCCGCAAGAAGCTGCTCATGCCCGTCGACCGCGGCTCGATCCTGATGGTCGTCTACCTGGCGTTCAGCGAATCGGTGACCGAGGGCCTCTGGCATTCGATCTCGCTCCACGACATCGCAACTGTCGTAATCGCGGATATCGCCATCCTCGCGATCGTGCTGGTGGTAACCGCCCTCGGCAGCAGGCTTCTCGGATTTTCGCGCGAGGACCGGATCGCAATCGTCTTCTGCGGGTCCAAGAAGAGCCTGGCCAGTGGCGTTCCGATGGCGAGCGCCATCTTCGCCGGACAGAGCATCGGCGCCATCGTCCTGCCCCTGATGCTGTTCCACCAGATCCAGCTTATCGTGTGTGCCGTGCTGGCGCAGAAGTACGCGGCAGCGAACGCCCGGGCCGCACTCGGCGAGCCCGCTCCCGCACAATGAAAAACGGCGCCCCATGGGGCGCCGTCGCTAATTTGACCATTGTCAGGCTTGGCGGGACGAGACTTCGTCCGCACCGATGAAGACTTAAGCCGACTGGGCTTCGATCTGCTTCGGCTGCGCGCTGCCGGCGGCGATCTCGATCTTCCGGGGCTTCATCGCCTCGGGAATTTCGCGCACGAGGTCGATGTGAAGCAGGCCGTTCTTCAGCGAAGCCGAGCGAATTTCCACGTGGTCGGCGAGTTGGAAGCGGCGCTCGAAGGCCCGTTTCGCAATGCCGCGATAGAGGAACTGGCTTTCCTCGGCGGACTCTTCGGCCTTTTCGCCCTTGACCGTCAGCGCGTGCTCGCGCGCCTCGATCGAAAGCTCGCTCTCATCGAAGCCTGCGACGGCCATGGTGATGCGATAGGCGTTCTCGCCGGTCCGTTCGATGTTGTACGGCGGATAGGTCTGTGCCTGGTCGGGCTGGCCAAGGCTGTCCAACATGGTGAAGAGACGGTCGAAGCCGACGGTGGAGCGGTAAAGGGGGGAGAAATCAACGTGACGCATAGTGTCCTCCTGTGAGCGACGGGTTGCTGTCTGCATGGTGCCGACGCCCGATTTCCTGAGAGCGCGGTACCGGTTCATTCCGGACAACTGCCCCTATGTTGGCGACAGGTGTCCTTGGACGAGCCCTTTCGGCGCCCGTGACCAAGAGATGGGTATGCGTGAAAACCACGTCAAGACCCCTGGCCTTTCTTCAAGGTGAACCCTAGCTGAACGGCGGCTTCTGGAGCCGTTCAGGCTCGCCCTGGTAGAACTTGACCATCGGAAGCCCGCAAGCTTCCGCGACCGGAGAGCATCGTCCCTTCTCGCCGGTCAATTCGGGCCGGTATGCACGTTCTCACGTCCCCGCGTAGCGTGCATCCGGCTTTTTTCTTTGACGCCGCGGGATGCGCGCCCTATCCATTTGTGGTCAAAGCCCGCCGAGATCCCCGCACCCCATGGATTCGATCCTCCACGCCACGACCGACAATCCCGTTCCGGACAATCATTTCGCAGGGTTCTTCGAGGGAACACGAGGCGCGAAGGTCCGCTATGCCGTTTTCCGCGGCAAGGGCGCCAAGGCCAAGGGCACGGTCATCCTCGTTCATGGCCGCAACGAATCCATCGAGAAGTATTTCGAGACGATCCGCGACCTGACATCCAGGGGGCTCTGGGTCGCCACGTTCGACTGGCGCGGCCAGGGCGCCTCCGACCGTCTCATCGCCAGCAAGCCGTATGGACACATCCGCCGCTTCGCCGACTACGAGGAAGACCTGCTGCGCTTCATCGACCGGGTCGTGCTGCCCGATACGCGCCTGCCCTTCTTCATCGTGGCCCACTCGACCGGTGCCCTGGTGTCGCTCTCGCTCGCTCCGCGGCTTGCCAATCGCATCGAGCGGATGGTGCTGACCTCGCCGTTCATCGCAATCGCCGGTCAGGTGATGAGCCAGCGCTCGATCACCGTCATCTCCCGGCTCGCATCGCTCTTCGGTTTCGGGGGCAGGACCTTCCGGCGGGAAGCCGGACTGCCGGCCTTCGAAGGCAACGCGCTCACGAGCGACCGCGCCCGCTTCACCCGCAACTGCGCGATCCTTCGCGAGCATCCCGAACTCGCGGTCGGCCATCCGACGGCGAACTGGCTGAACGAGACGCTGAAGGTCATGGCCCGGGTCCGCAATCAGGATCACCTGACGCGCATCCATATCCCGACGCTTCTTCTCTGCGCCACGGCGGATCCCATCGTACCGAGAAGCGTGGTCGGTTCGCTCGCCCGCAACTTCCGTGCTGCGCGCCTCATCGAGATCGACGGCGCAAGACACGAGCTGTTCCAGGAAACCGACAGGCTGCGCGGCCAGGCGATGGCCGCAATCGAGGCCTTCATTCCTGGCAGCGATATCGAAGAATCGGAACTCGGCCTGTAGAAAAAGCGCCCGCCCGGCCTTCGCCGACGGACGACAGGCCGTTTGGCTTACGCCTTCAGCAACGCCATGGCCTGTTCGTGCAATTCGCGGCTGCCGGCAGCGACGATTTCGCCGCCCATCTCGGCCGGTCCGCCGTCCCAGGACGTGATGATCCCACCCGCCTGCTCGATCACCGGGATGAGCCCGCCGACGTCGTAGGCCTTGAGCTCGCATTCCACCACGAGATCGATGTGGCCTGCGGCAAGGAGCGCATAGGCGTAGCAGTCGCAGCCGTAGCGAGAGAGCCGGACCTTTTCCTGCACCGCTTCGAAACGGGTCTTGCGGCTATCGGTGAAGAGATGCGGCGACGTCGTGAACATGATCGCGTCGGAGAGCGCATTGCAGGACCGCGTCGACAGAACGCGTGATCCGTCGGGTCCTCTATAGTGCGACCGAGTGCCGTCTGCGAAATAGCGCTCGCCCGTAAAGGGCTGGTCGACGAGGCCCATCACGGCCTTGCCGTTCCGGTAGAGGCCGATCAGCGTGCCCCAGACCGGTACGCCCGAGATAAAGGCGCGCGTGCCGTCGATCGGATCGATGACCCAGACGTACTCGCGGTCGAGACCGACGGAACCGTGTTCCTCGCCGAGAATGCCATGGTCAGGAAAATGCTTTTCGATCAGAACCCTGATCGCGGTTTCGGCGGCCCGGTCGCCCTCGGTCACGGGATCGAAGCCGCCGGCCTCCTTGTTGACGATATCGGCACCGACGCGGAAACGGGGAAGCGTCTCGGCCTTGGCGGCGTCGGCAAGCATGTCGAAGAAGGTACGATCGGGAAGCATCTGGATCTCTGTCGGCGTGGATTTGCGCCTTCCTTAAAGCATCGCCTCGCAAAACGAAACCGGGAGTAGCCTCATTCCTTCGCCTGTCCTCTCGCGGGCTTCTCCGTCGCTGCAGTTCACTCCGGAGAAACTAATTTAACGCTGGCAAAAATCCTTCGCACATGCGCTTGACAATTGTGCGCCGCAACATTAATCTTTTCTTACAGTCACTCGTGGCTGTAAATACCCTCCTTGGGTGTTTCCTCCCTAGACTCAACCGCGCACACAGCGCGGTTTTTTTTGC
The DNA here is from genome assembly GCF_016864555.1 of Sinorhizobium sp. BG8. Taxonomy (NCBI): domain Bacteria; kingdom Pseudomonadati; phylum Pseudomonadota; class Alphaproteobacteria; order Hyphomicrobiales; family Rhizobiaceae; genus Sinorhizobium; species Sinorhizobium sp. BG8. Next base: position 4,449,224 of record NZ_CP044011.1, read on the forward strand.
CGGTGATTGCGGGAAGCGAATGCTGGCGCGCCTATTCGGCGGCAAGGGCCCGATCGGCCGAGAATTTCTCCACGTACTCGCAGAAGCTGGTGAGAAAAGCAGTGATGTTGCTTTGCACGAAGGCGAACTCGGGCTTTTTCTGCAGTGTCGTCTCGTTCACGTAGAGACCGCGATTGACCTCGATCTGCAAGGCATGCAGGCCGCGTGCCGGCCGGCCGTAGTGCTCGGTAATGAAGCCGCCGGCATAGGGCTTGTTGCGCACGACGCTGAAGCCCAGCTCCTCGAGCAGTTCCATGGCGGTGCGGGAAAGCTCCGCGGACGCGCTGGTGCCGTAGCGATCGCCGATTATGAAGTCGGGACGTTCGCCGCTGCCGGACACGCGTATGTTGCCCGGCATCGAATGGCAGTCGACCAGCACGGCGAAGCCGAAGGCGACATGCGTCCGCACGACCAGCGCCCTCAGGCAGGAATGGTAGGGCTTGTAGATGTTTTCGACCCTGTCGAGCGCCTCGGAGACAGGCAGGCGGCGCTGGTAGATCTCCATGTTTTCGGCGACCACGCGCGGAACCGTGCCGAGACCACCTGCAACCCGCATCGAGCTGACGTTCGCATAGGGAGGCAGCGATCCGTCGAACATGCGCGGATCGAGTTCGTAGGGCTCGCGATTGACGTCGAGGAACGCCCGCGGGAAGTGCGCGCAAAGCAGGGGCGCGCCGAGCTCCGGCGCCGCTGCGAACAGCTCATCCACGTAGTGATCTTCCGAACGGCGAAGCGAAAGCGCGTCCAGACGCGACTGTTCGACGAATCCCTGTGGATATCTTCGTCCGCTGTGGGGTGAGTTGAAGACGAGAGGAAGGTGCTGCGAAACGGGTTCCAGGACTTCGAAGAGGCTGTTTTCGCTGAGGTCCGGCGCCATCGCGGTCCTTTTTTACCATGTCGCAAACTGATCTGTTGATCTATGTTGCCAGCGCAGGCGCGCCGTGTCCATACTGCGCGCGACCTGGATCTGGGCCTTGCTTTGCCACATTCACCGGATATTTACCGGGATGCGGTTTCCTACCAGAATCGCCCCAGGGCTCTAGAAACATTTATTAACGGCCTTCAACTACATGCATCCAAAAATTCTCCTCGCCGAAGACGACAACGATATGCGCCGCTTCCTCGTGAAGGCACTCGAAAAGGCGGGCTATAAAGTTACGTCGTACGACAACGGCGCCAGCGCGTACGACAGGCTGCGTGAAGAACCGTTCTCCCTGCTTCTGACCGATATCGTCATGCCGGAAATGGACGGCATCGAACTCGCGCGGCGCGCGACCGAACTCGATCCCGATCTGAAGGTGATGTTCATCACCGGCTTTGCAGCCGTAGCCCTGAACCCGGATTCCAAGGCTCCGAAGGACGCCAAGGTCCTGTCCAAGCCTTTCCACCTGCGCGACCTCGTTGACGAAGTCAACAAGATGCTGGCCGCGTAAGGCGCGGAAAAGACCGCAAAACTTTCGCACAAAAAAGCTTCACAAAAGCTATTGACGCGGCTGAGGGTTTTGTGGTCTATGCGCCGACATCGGATGGGCGTGTAGCTCAGCGGGAGAGCACTACGTTGACATCGTAGGGGTCACAGGTTCAATCCCTGTCACGCCCACCATTCGAATTCAAGGGCTTAGCGAGAAATCGCTAAGCCCTTTCTCATTTCCGGGGACAGTTCCCGTCTCCTCGAAATCCCCGGTTCCGGCAGCACGGACCACCGGTCCCGAGGTAGCTCGCTTTAGCCGTCTGGCCGGTCCCCGCAGCGCCCCGAGAAAGGCAGCGCCGCGCGCTACGTCCCAGCCCGACGCGCCACCGATTCGCACGACATGCACGAGGCGATGACCACGCGCCGCGTGATTCGCACGAATCACCGTCCGCTTTGAGGAGCGCTCCACGGGTACCTGCATCCCCGGCTGCCTCGCACGCAGGCAGCCAGGGAAGATGGGGCGCTCCGCGGCACCGGTCAGGCTATTCTGCGGCCACCTTGTGGGCGCCCTGCGATTTCGGTGCCGGATGATGACGTGCAAGCTTTGCAGCCACCTTGCGCACCGTGTCGCCAACCTGCTTGGCCTCCTTGTCGGCACCGCTGTCCTTGAGCCAATCGGCGTAGGTCTTCCCGTAGTACTCGAAGTCCACGCGTCCAAGGGTCGTGGCCGACACTTCGGCCTCATCGACGAGGGCAGCCTCGAGATGCTTGGCAGCCTCCTCCGGCCGCTTCTTGGCAACGGCGAAGGCAGCGCGGCCGTCTATCGCCATGGCCTTTTCCGGAGCGTCGATGCGCAGCAGCCGGTAATTGCGCGTCATTGGCAGGGCGAGAGCAATTCGGGCATGTGCCGCTGCCCTCGAGTTCGGCAGACGCTCGACCAGCTCGAGCCAGGCGTTCCGCCCCGCGTCGAGTACGAGCGAACCGTCGAAGGCCATGACGCGTCCACCCTCGTCCGTGTAGACGCCCTGGGCGACATACTCTTCCTCATAGCTCTTCGGCGGCGCCACGCGCAGCTGCAGTTCGTTCGACAGCAGGTCGGCACCGTTGATCTGCATCGACATCTGCACCGTGTAGTGGCCGGGCTCGGCCAGATCCCACCCGTTCACACCGGCTGATACGAACAGGCTCTCGGTGATCTCCTGTCCGGGTTGCAGCACCATCGCGGCTGCGCGCCGGCACTGGTGTGCATAGGGCAGCCACTGGCGTGCGGGCTTGCCGGCCTTCTTCAGGATGACGACCATGCCTCCCGTGTCGAGAAGGATGTCGGAGGGCACGATCTTCGGCTCGGCAGAGATGTTGGTGAGCTTGATCTCCAGCACGACCGGCTCCAGGAAATCGTAGATCGGCTTCGCACGATCAACGCCGATTTCCAGGTCGAAGCCGTTCGCACCGAGCGTTGAGGCTCCCTCGAAGCCGTGATGGTCGAACCAGTCGGCATTGCCCATCTGGACGAACCGTTCGGGCGCATGACGCAGGAACAGAAGTTCGCTGTCGGTGAAGCGATACTCGAAATTGCTGAAGAACGCCGTTTCACCGCCGGCAACGAAATAGGGATAGTTCATGAAGCTGCGTGCTTCTGGCTCGGCGGCAAGCGGGATCCAGGGCGTGCCGAGATCCTTCTGCCAGGAATGGGCGAGATTGAAGGCGTGACCCATTTCGTGAATAGCCGTCCAGAAGTGCAGGCGCTTCACGGCCGCGGCAGGTGCCGGATCTCCCGCCGGCGCATTCGAGATGAAGCTGTCGTAGAAGATCGCGGTACCCTGGCGATGGTTTGGCCCGATGTCGTCGAACATGATGCCGCCGAGGTTCGGGCCGATGTCGTGCTGCTTGGCGAACAGCACCCACAGCGCCCATTGCGGCTTGTTGGCGAAGCGCGACCAGTAGGTCTGCATCGCGTCGTGCATCTCGGCATCGCTCCATGTCAGATTGACGTCGGGGCCGTCGGTCGGGATATCGCTGATGGCGGGGTTGCGCGTGGCGTCGAAGCCTGCGCGCCGATAGATCGTCTCGGTGGTCAGAACCTGGCATGGCAGGGTTGCCGGCCGGTTCGGGTGAGCGCATGTGTCGATATCGAGATCCGGGACAACGCCGCTCTCGTGATCGTACTCGAACTCGGCCGGGTGGAAGTAGTTCGAGGCAAAGCGATAGGTGCGCCTGCGTGGAAGGGCTCCACCGCCGCTGAACGTTACGGTCGCGCTACGACCGGACGCGAACAGGCTTCGCACTGCAGTGATCTTGACCGACGTGTAGGGGAAGGAGGCAACCGAGCCGTCCTTGTACCAGATGGTACCGGTCCAGGTGCGCGGACCGACCGCAACCAGGTTGGCGATCCAGTGTACGCGCAGCACGAAGCTTCTGTAGAGCGTGCCGCTCGCCGTCATCTGCGGATAGTTGCCGTCGACGTCGAGGCGCAGTTCTTCACGCTGGAAGACGATCGGAGAGAGCGCTTCGCTCCCGACCTCCGCCTCCAGTGCGGCCTCTACGCCGCCGAGGACAGGGTTGGTGGTTGGGTGGGTCAGCGAAGACCACTTGTAGAGACCGCTCGACCGCAGCAGCCAGGGCATCGCTTCGATCGGACCGGACAGGGCCTCTGCCTCAAACGCTGCTTTCAGGAGTTCCGCCTCGTCGGCGGCAAGCTCGTTCTGAGAAAACAATTCAACATTGGACATGATGACCTCCTCGAATGACTGACTGCCGGCAGCGCGTGCCGCCGGGTAGTCGCTGAAGATGATGCTGAGTGTTCCTTCGACTTGGTTCAGAGATAGCCGGGCAGGGTGAAGGGCCGGATGTCGATCTGGCCGCCGATCAACGAGACGGCAAGGGTGGGCTCTGCGGCACAATCGACCGAGAGCTCGCGCTTCAGGCTGCGTTCGGGCAGCGACACGCGCAAACTGCACTGTTTCGCCTCGACTTCTAGGCGTACGCGTTCGGCAAGTCCGATCTGATGGCGCGTCTTCACACCCTGTTTGCGAAACAGTTCGCGTCCATCGACCGCGATGACGACCTCATCGCCCTCGAAGCCTTCTTGAAGATCTACGGTTAGCGTAGGCAACGGTTCTCCCCCCTGCTCCGAATGCTAGGTCGGGAAAGGAAACGAACTCGGGAGTGCGCAGATAAGGTCTCGCGCAAGTGGGGCCGGAAGGGAAGACGTACACGGCCGCTTGAGAATTTCATTTCATTAAAATGTAATATAGCAAAATCTACTATTCGTGGCAAACCGTTTTGGTTCAATTCTTTAGAATTGCATCGCGGCAGCCATCAATTCGACACTTGCCGCCGCCCACCAAACCGCTGACATTCCCGCATTTTCCTGGAAGAGGACACGAGTGAAAACAACGGCCTGGGGTGCCATGACGAGCCTTCGGATCGCGGGACGTGCGAGGATAGCAGCGGCCCAAGGATTGCCACCGCTTCCGCCCGCATCGTGAGCAGGATTTACTGCGCCGGCCACGTGCTCCACGGCCGCAAGATCGTTACACCTGCTTCGAACGTTTTCGTTGCACTCCGGTATTGCGCGGCTCTGCTGTTGGTTGTGCGCCTCCGTACACATACGGCTTGGATCGCGCTTCCGTCTCGGCGCCGCAACGTCATTAAAATCAACTCCGTAAGGCTAACCTAATACTGTATTGCGTCTGCACTCGACTAAGACGTAGAATACATGAACTGACAGGAATACACCTCACACAATAAGTGCTGTAGTAGTGCTGGAGGGATACGACGTGAGCCTTGCTTTTCAAGGGAATCTGGCGGTCGACCCACCACTTTCACTGACGGACGAAGAGATCCGAGCGCAACCCGACCCCAATTGCAAGAGCGCCAGGTTCGAGACATCCGGCCAAGCCCGAAACTTCCTGACATTGGTGATGGAGGACGCGTTCTCCAATCATTGCATCGACGTCAATTCCACCGCCACCGATGTGTTTGGCCACAGCGATGCCTTCCGCGCGCAAACCGGTCCGGTGGAGCGGATGGGCACCTGGCGAGTTCGGCGTGAGGTTCTGAGTAAAAACGCCACGGCCGTTTCGTAGCCGTCGACGGATAAGTGACTGTGGGCCGCCCTGGTGCGCCGTTCAATGCGCTCCGGGGCTTTGGAAATGCAGGGAAGTTGATGCTGCCCCAAGCAAGTCAATGCGGAACGGCAGAGTCTACGCGATGATACAGGCGGGCGCCCTTCGTCCGCACTAAGATGAAAAGGTTACGGATTTCCGTGCCCCGAGGACACCGGAACCCGGAACGATCAACGGAGGATGGCCTTGTTTCTCGATTACTTCGCACTGGGCGTATTGTTCTTCATGGTGCTGACGCTGTTCTACGGCATCATCGCCATCCATGACATTCCCCACCTGATTGCCAAGAAGCGCAATCACCCGCACCAGGACGCAATCCATGTCGCCGGTTGGGTCAGCCTGTTCACCCTTCATGCCATCTGGCCGTTTCTCTTCATCTGGGCCACGCTTTACCGCGAAGACCGCGGTTGGGGCATAAGGACAGATGGGAAGCTGCCGTCCCAGGTCGAAGCCGGCGCCGAAATCGCGCGCCTCAAGGCGCGCATTGCCGAACTCGAGGGCGAGCCGCAGATGAGGGAGACCGCCTGATGGATCTCCTTCTCATCCTCACCTACACGGCGTTCTGCATCGCGATCTTCAAGATCTTCAAGATCAGGGTCAATCAGTGGACGGTATCGACCGCGGTCCTTGGCGGCATCTTCCTCATTTCCGGCCTCATCCTGATCATGAGCTACAACCACCCCTATTCCAGCGATGGGCGGATCTACTTCACGTCGGCCCCGGTCATCCCGGCCGTTGGCGGGCTGGTGGTGGAAGTGCCCGTGGCGGCAAACACGCCGCTGAAGAAGGGCGATGTGCTGTTCCGCATAGACCCCCGTCCCTACCAGTTCGTCGTCGACCAGAAGAAAGCGGCGCTCGCGGAGGCCGAGCAGGCAGTCCGCCAGCTGGAGGCGGGGATGGAGGCCGCCGATTCGAACGTGATCCAGGCAGAATCCGCGCGCGACCGGTCGCTGCAGGCATACGAGCGCTTCGTGGAGTCGAACGAGAACGCCAAGAAAAGCGGTAGCGGCCTGGTCTTCTCCGAACTGGACGTCGAGAACCGGCGTGGCATCTACCTGGGTGCAGAGGCCGCAGTAGGCACGGCCCAGGCCCAGGCATTGCAGGCCCGGCTCGCATACGAGTCCCAGATCAACGGGGTCAACCCGATGGTCGCCCGCCTGCAGGCCGAACTGAAGAATGCGGAATATGAGCTCGACCAGACGACGGTCCGGGCACCGAGCAATGGTTATGTCACGCAGGTCTTCCTCAGGCCCGGCATGATGGCCAATCCCCTGCCGCTGCGGCCCGTCATGGTCTTCATCAACCAGGAGGACAGGATGCTGGCGGCCGCCTTCATCCAGAATTCACTCCAGCGTGTGCGCGTGGGCGACGAAGCGGAGGTCGCTTTCAAGGCCATCCCCGGCAGGATCTTCAAGGCCAGGATCAGCGAGATCATCGACGTCATGGCTCAGGGACAATTGCAGCCGACGGGTGCGCTCATCGACCCGCAATCGCCGGAGCGTCTTCCGCCCGGGCGAACGCTCGCGCGCGTCGACGTGCTCGATGATCTCGGCGACTACCAGTTGCCGGGCGGTGTTGTTGCCGAGGTAGCGGTCTACACGGAGCACTGGCACCACGTCGCCATCCTCAGAAAGGTGCTGCTGCGCATGAGCAGCTGGATGAATTATGTGTTTCTCGAGCACTGAGGCGCCCTGAGGGCAGTCCTGTTGTTGCAAGCGCGCGTGGCGGTTCCGGTGCTTCCCCGGGACCCGACGCCGTCAATGTTGATGTAAGCAGAAGTGTCAAACGAAATGGCCCGTAGTTTCGATCTGCCGGTGTTCAGGGGGTTTGCGGGCTTGCGCGCAAGCTGGCTGGCGACCGATGTCTCCGCGGGCCTCTCGATTGCGGCGGTCGGCTTGCCGAGCGCGATCGCCTATCCCGCCATTGCCGGACTGCCGCCGGAAACCGGCCTCTACGCCAGCATCGCCTCGGTCATCGCCTATGCCGTCTTCGGTCCCTCCAGGCGGCTGATCGTCGGCCCCGATGCAGCCACGATGACGGTTCTGGCGGCGGCGATGACCGCGATCATCGCATCGACCCCCGCGACGGAGCCGGTGGATCGGATCTCCATCGCCGCCATACTGGCGATCGGCGTGGGCGTACTGTGTCTGATCGCGCGGTTGCTGCGGCTCGGCATGCTTGCGACTTTCCTCTCCCGTCCGATCCTCGTCGGCTTCTTCGCGGGCATTTCGCTCTCGATCCTGATCGGCCAGATCGGCCGCATCACCGGCGTTTCCATAAAATCGGACGGGCTCATTGCACCGTTCGTCGAACTCGCGAGCAAGAGCGCGTCGATCCATTGGCCTTCGGTCCTGCTCGCCGTTGGAATGTTCGCCGTCCTGCAGGCTGCAAGGGCGACGCGCCTGCCAGTCCCCGGACCCGTGATCGTCGTCGTGGCCTCCGTCTTCCTGTCGGCGATCTTCGATTTCAAGGGGCGCGGCATTGCAGTCGTCGGCGACATTCCGACCGGCTTCCCCAATTTCGCGATCCCGTCCCTGTCCACCTTTCCGGTCGACCAGCTGTTGTTCGGATCTGCCGCCGTTTTTCTGGTGAGTTTCGGTGCGGGCATCGTGACCGCCCGCAGTTTCGGTGCGCGCCTCGGAGATGACGTCGATCCCAACCAGGAGCTGATCGGGCTGGGATCGGCCAACATCGCGGCCGGGCTCTGCGGATCGTTTCCCGTCAGCATGTCGGACTCGCGCACCGCGATCAACGTATCGATCGGCGGCAGGTCGCAGCTCGCGGGTATCGTCTCGGCCACCGCGCTGATCGCCTCGCTGTTCTTTCTGAACGACGCGCTGCGCGTCCTGCCGATACCGGCGCTCGCCGCCATCCTCACCGCTGCGGCCATCAGTCTGATCGACGTCCCGGAACTGCGGCAGGTCTGGCGCATAAGCCGGATGGAGTTCGTCTTCGCCCTCATCACCATGTGGGGCGCGATCAGCTTCGGCGTTCTCAATGGTGTTGTCATCGCGATCGGCGCCACGCTGGTCTATGTCCTGCGCAAGATGATGTTCCCGCGCGACGCACTGCTCGGCCGCATTGCGGGCCGCGACGGCTTCTACAAGCTGCACCGTTTTCAGCAGGCCGAACCCGTCCCCGGCCTCACCATCTGCCTGATCGAGGGCAGTCTCCTGTTCTTCAACGTCGACCATGTCCGCAAGCGCCTGCACGAGATTGCCGAACGCCTGTCACCCGGCAGTCGCTGGTTCGTGCTCGATGCAGCCGCGATCGCCCAGATCGACAGCACGTCCGCCGCGATGATCGACGAGATCAGGGAAGACTTCGCCGAGCAGGGCATCGTCCTGGGCATTGCCGAATTGCACGCCGAGGCCAAGGACCTGCTCGACCGGGCGGGCGTGCTCGCGCGTGTGGGTCGGTCGATGATCTTCGAGGATCTCGACGACGCTCTGCGTGCGTTTCAGTCACAGGAAATCAACGAGATCATCAACGGCGGAACCGGCGGGGGCCGGGAGACCGCAGAGAGAGTGAGGGAGGCAGGGAATGAGCAAGGACCATGACAAGAAGCGTGACAAGGACCGCGAGAAAGACAACGAGAAGAGTGCCTTCGCCTCTGGCGAGGGAAGCGCCGGGAAGCTGAAGACCGAACAATACGAGAAGGAAATGCTTCGCCTGCAAGTCGAAATCGCCCACCTGCAGGCCTGGGTAAAGAAGTCGGGCGCGCGCATCGTCATCGTCTTCGAGGGACGGGACGCCGCCGGCAAGGGTGGTGTCATCAAGCGATTGACCGAGCGCGTGAGCCCGCGGGTGTTCCGCGTCGTGGCCCTGCCGGCACCGACCGACAGGGAAAAGACGCAGATGTATATGCAGCGCTACATCGCGCAACTGCCGGCTGCCGGTGAAGTCGTCATTTTCGACCGCAGCTGGTACAATCGCGCCGGCGTCGAGCGGGTCATGGAGTTCTGCTCCGAGAAGAAGGCGCGTCGCTTCCTGGAGCTCGCACCCAGATTCGAGGCCGCGATCGTGGAAAGCGGCATAACCCTGCTGAAGTACTTTCTCGATGTCAGCGAGGACGAGCAGGAGAAGCGGTTCCGTCGCCGCATCGACGATCCCTTGAGACAATGGAAACTGAGCCCGATGGATGTCGAATCCTATCGCCGCTGGTGGGACTATTCGCGCGCCTACAACGAGATGCTCAGCTTGACGAACAGCCCGCATGCCCCGTGGTGGGTCGTGCCCTCGAACGACAAGAAAGCCGCGCGTGTCAACTGCATTTCGCATATACTGAAATCGATCCCGTACGAGCGGGTGAAGTTCGATGAACCAGAACTTGGCAAGAGACAAAAGCGCCCGAACGATTTCGTCGATGACACCTCCGCCCGCAACATCGTGCCCAACGTAATGTAGTCGGCGCTACGCGCCCACGGGCCGCCGAGGCCCGCTCAATACCCGAACTCGATACCTGAATTTGCAAGTCCACCATTCATGAGATCAACGATCCGGGAGTCACAGAATGAGCGACACCAGCAAGACAGAACCGAAGGGAGCAGTCCCGAGCGCAGACGAACTGCGCCGCGAAATCCTGCAGAAGCAGCTGGACCAGCTGGAGAAGGAAGACAAGGTCAAGGATGTTCGGCAGAAGGAGCTTGCGAAATTTGCCGATGATTTCTTCCGCAAGCACGTGGGAGAAGAGGAACGGGCGATGATCAACAACGTCGTCAGGCGGGCCGTGGCCGATGGGAAACTGGAAGCGATGGTCTACTCCTTCCCTTCCGATTTCTGCACGGACAGCGGCCGGGCGATCAACAATGCGGATCCGGACTGGCCGCAGACTTTGCAGGGGAAGGCAAAGGAACTCTACGATCGCTTCAAGGAGGTGGCACAGCCCCAGGGCTATAAGCTGAAGGCCATGGTCATCAATTTTCCGGGCGGCGTTCCCGGCGACATCGGCTTCTTCCTGAACTGGGAGCCACCGGTCGAATAGCGGACGGTTTCAGGTCGGGCCGTACGGCTGCCTCGCGCCTATCGACGAGGCAGCCGAGGCGTTCGAACACGTCCTCGAAGAATTTTCGCGTGTCGTCCTGCTGGTTCGCCGCGGCATCAGATTGATTGCCGCCACGTTGCGCGCCTCGGATGAGCGCAGAAAACCGCCGGCACGAACGCCCCACGATGGATCATTTGGGTGATCGGCGGCCCGGGCCTTCCAAAACTTGCCACATCAGCCCATTATGGGCTCGCCGGTAGCCTGCTGCGTGGCCCACATTTGCCCGTGCGTGCAGCAAGCCACGCATGCATCTTCTCCACTTCGAGTAAAAGGCAGCTATGAGAGACATTCAGTTCAATGACACCATCGCCACGACGAGCAGCGTGCTTGAGAGCGCGCTCGACAATATCGACGGCGAGCACGTCACCCTTCGCGATCTGATCAGCGTCATGGGAGAACAGGGACTGTTGCTGCTTTGCGCGCTGCTTTCGCTGCCGTTCCTCTTCCCGGTATCGATCCCGGGCGTGTCGACGGCCTTCGGCGCCGGCATCGTGCTGATCAGCGCCGCGATCACTGCGAACCGGATCCCCTGGCTTCCTTCCGCGGTGGCGGACCGACAGATCCAGACGAGCCGCCTCAAGCCGACGCTGGAGCGCGGTCTCGGCCTGCTGCGTCGCATCGAGCGCTACGTGATGCCGAGAATGCCTGCGCTGACCAACGGCATTCTGATGAACCGCATCAACGGCCTTGCGATGATGGCGGCAGGCCTGCTGCTGATGCTGCCGCTGAGCTTCATACCCTTTTCGAACACATTGCCCGCGGTGGCTGTGCTCCTGTTCTCCGCCGGCATTTCTCAGCGTGACGGCCTGATCGTCGCCGGTGGCTTCGCAATGGTCGGCCTCACGGTGGTCTATTTCGGCGTCCTCGCCTACCTGGCAGTCAGCGCGGGCCAGAACCTGCTGTAAGTAGGGTTCCCGCAAGAGCGTTCAGCGCCTCTGCGACCGGAGTTCCTGCAAGACATGTCTCCCGGAAATGGTCACCAGACCCGGGAGACATGCGTGAGCTCGACGAGATGACTGTCGAGCGAACGCGTGGCCACCGGGCCGCAGGCGCTCCAACGAATAACACCCCATGATAAAGTGTTTCCGCCGGGATTTTCCAATCCCGGGAGGGCAACCATGCTCTGCGGATCTCATCATCCTCAGTGAACGATTTTGTGTGACCTGACATCGGCCTCCGGCGCTCGCCTCCCGTTATTGACTTTTGCAGACATTGTGCATAATTGCGTCGACTTCTCCCGTCACAGGAATTTCCCGATGCTCACACAGATGCCCGCCGTCCTTGTCCTGAACCCGAAAGACAATGTGGGCGTCGTGCCTGCGAACGTGGAAGCCGGCAGGCCTCTTGTCGCGGGCGTCGTTGCGGCCGAGCGAATCCCGCGCGGCCACAAGGTGGCGCTTGCCCCGATTTCCGAGGGCTCTCCCGTCCTGAAATATGGGCAGATCATCGGCTATGCCACGAAGGCGGTTCTTCCCGGCGAGCATGTTCACCTGCAGAACCTTGCGATCCTCGACGTCGAGCTCAAGCACGAGTTCTGCGTGGACAACGCCCCGCCCGAAATGGTCCCGCAGTCCCAGCAGCGCACCTTCGATGGCTACGACCGGGGCAACGGGCGCATCGGCACGCGCAATTTCATCGGCGTGCTCTCGACGGTAAACTGTTCCGCCACGGTTTCGCGCTATGTCGCGGAGCACTATGCCCGCAAGTTCCGCGAGACCGGACATGAAAACATCGACGGGGTCGTCGCCCTGACCTACGGCGGCGGCTGCGCGATCAACATGAAATCGGAAGGCGGCAGGATTCTTACCCGCACCTTCAAGGGCTATGCGCGCAACCCCAATTTCGGCGGCATCCTGATGATCGGCCTCGGCTGCGAGACCTTCCAGTACGGGCCGATGGTCGAAGAGGCAGGTCTCGAGGAAGGCAAGACCTTCCGCACCATGATGATCCAGAACCAGGGCGGCACACGCAGGACGATCGAGGCCGCCTGCGAGATGATCGACGACATGCTCCCCGACGTTGGCGCGATCAGGCGCACGCCACAGCCGCTCTCGGGCATCAAGCTCGCGCTCGAATGCGGCGGATCGGACGGCTATTCGGGGATTTCCGCCAATCCGGCGCTGGGGGTTGCCTCCGACATGCTGGTCAAGGAAGGCGCCACGACCGTGCTTTCGGAGACCCCGGAAATCTACGGCGCCGAGCACCTGCTGACCCGCCGCGCCAGCCGGCCCGAAGTCGCCGAGAAGCTCCTGTCGCGCATCGACTGGTGGCGCGAATACACGGCGAAGAACGATGCCGAGCTGAACAACAACCCCTCGCACGGCAACAAGGCCGGCGGCCTGACTACCATCCTGGAAAAGTCCCTCGGCGCCGTTGCCAAGGGCGGCTCCATGCCGCTCAATGCCGTCTATGAATATGCCGAGCAGGTGACGGAGAAGGGCTTCGTGTTCATGGATACGCCCGGCTACGACCCGGCCGCCGTCACCGGCCAGATCGCCGGCGGCTGCAACCTCGTCGCCTTCACCACCGGCCGCGGCTCCGTCTCGGGCTACAAGCCGGCGCCCTGCATCAAGATCGCCACCAACACGCCCATGTACGAGCACATCAAGGAAGACATGGACATCAACTGCGGCACGATCGTCGATGGCACCGAGACGATCGAGCAAGCCGGTCGCCGCATCTTTGAATTCGTCATCGAGACAGCGTCCGGCCGCAAGACCGCAAGCGAGGCCTACGACTACGGCGACAACGAGTTTGTGCCGTGGCAGGTCGGCGCGATCACCTGAGCACCGGGAAGGCAAGGCCGGACCTTCGGGTCCGGTCCAGCGACCGAACCGTGGAAAGCGCATGCACAGACGCAGGCGCCTGCTATGCGATGACGCCGCCGGGGCTCGTGTTCATCATCTCGGCATAGGCATCCGCCATCCCCTCGGTCTCCTGCAGATAGCGCGTTGCACCCGGGCGGGAGCGGACCATGTTGTACAGCGTGGCAATTGCCGGAAACCGCATGCACACAGTCCTCCGGTCGAGATACGCCACCCAGAAGCACAAGTAGAAATCGACAAGCGAGAAGCGGGATCCCAGCACATAGGGGCCCCTTTTTGCCAGCCTGCCATCCATCACGCCCAGGCGGCTGAGGACGAGCGATTTTGCCAGGTCCTGTATGCCGATGTCGTCCTCCCTTCTCAGCGAGAACCGGTGCGGAAAATGGAACCGCTTCATCTCGGGCTGTATGTCCCCGGCGATATGGAAGACCGTCGAGAGAAAGAGCCCCCGATCCGGGTCGGCCGATGAAGGGGCAAGATCTTCAAGCCGGTGCCGGTCGGCCAGGTAGACCATCAGCGCGGCGACTTCGTAGAGCACATCGCCTTCCGGCGTAATGAGCACTGGTATGAGACCGGCCGGGTTTACGGCGAGAAATTCCGCGGAGCGGTTTTCGCCGTTCAGAATGTCTATCTTCCTGAGTTCGTACTCTATCCCGCCTTCCTCAAGCACCCATTGGACGAGGGGTGCCCGGGTGAAGTCGCCTCCATAGAGAATGTACATCAGGCCCTCCCCGGGGTCGGGCGACGCATATGCGCGTATCGGCCCGCGTTCTCACAATACCATACCCGGTCGCGGTTCGGATTGGCCCACCTGATGATGACGGGTTCTGGTGCCCTCTCGGCGCCCGCCCGTGAGGCCGGAGGCAATTATACTGGACAACGGATCGATCCCGTGTCGGATTGGTAGAGCCTCGGTCGTCCTTGGGGTCTTCCGTTCTGTCAATTGAGAAGGATCACGACCATGCCGAATACCGTACGCCTGCACCGCGTTCTGGCGACAAGCCCCGAGAAGGTCTATCGCGCGTTCATCGAGGCGGATGCACTCGCCAAGTGGCTTCCGCCCAACGGCTTTACCTGCTCGGTGGAGTTCCTGGAGCCAAAGGTCGGCGGCAAGTTCAGAATGTCCTTCCGCAACTTCACGACAGGCAAGAGCCACGCATTTGGCGGCGAGTATCTCGATCTCGTGCCAGGCGAACGCCTGCGCTACACCGACAAGTTCGACGACCCCAGCCTTCCCGGCGAAATGGAGGTCGTCGTGAAGTTGAAGAAGGTGTCGGTCGGAACCGAGCTCGACATAACCCAGGCTGGTGTGCCGGACCTCATTCCGCCCGAGGCCTGCTATCTCGGCTGGCAGGAGTCGCTGCGAAACCTGGCAAGGCTCATCGAGCCGGACATCAACGAATAGCGCATCAGGATCGAGCAAAGATTGCCGGGCCGGGATCGCGTGGACGATCTGCGCGACCCGGTGCGAGCGGCCGAAAGGCGCGGGCGGATTACCAAGGCGAGCGGTCCCGCCGGGCCGTCGGCACCCGGCCGACGGCTTGTTCAGCCATGGCTTTTCTCAGTGCCCGATTTCGCTGGCATATCCCGGCCGCTCGGGCTCGCGCGACGAACGCATGTCCCTCACGCGCCCGATCACCTTCGAGAGTGAAATTGCGATGTGGTGCCTGAGCGCCTCGGACGCCGCATCGATATCGCCGGCCTCGAGCGCGCGGAAAATTACCAGATGCTCGGCGATGAACGGCTCGTTCGCAGGCATGGTGTGCGACACGCCCATGATGTGCTTGCTGACGTTCAGCATGAAGCGGGCGCGCCGTAGCGCGATCAGGATCTCCGGGTTCGGGCAATGGCCGAGGCAGGTGATGTGGAGATCGGTCTCCATCCCATCCATCTCCTCGATGGAAAGATCGGGATAGGCCGCAAGCGCGCGCTCGAGCCTTGCCGTCATTGCAAGCCGCTCGCCGGCTGGAATGAAGGGGAAAGCCTGCTTCAGCGCCACCGGTTCCAGAGCCACGCGAATGTCGTGCAGGTCCCGCATCCGTTTTTCGTCGAGAGGCACGATTGTCCAGCGCATGCGCTCGTCCTTTTCGACGATGCCGAGGCTTTCCAGCCGGGTCAGCGCATCGCGCGCCACCTGGCGGCCGACGCCGTGCACCCGGGCAAGCTCGATCTCGTTCACCCTGTGGCGGCCGAAGGCGGAGAGATGAACCATTTCCCGTTCGAGCGTCTCATAGATCGCTTCCCATCCGGCCGCCTTGCGCAGGCCCTGCGCCTCTTCCCCGATGCCGAACATTCCGGGCGTCAGCGCGACCTTGAGCGGCGCGGCCCTGCCCTTCCCCACCAGGAAGCCGCGCCCGTCGAAGCGCTTGATGAGACCCGTTTCCTCAAGCAGCATGAAGGCCTGGCGGACCGGCGTACGCGTGGAGGCAAAGATGCCGGCCACATGCCCCTCGAGCAGGAGCGCGCCTTCCGGCAACCGCCCCGTCGAGATGGCCTCGGCAAGGGTGTCCCTGATGCGGAGATAGAGAGGGCTGCTATCGGGATTGGCTGCGTCCATCGTGTCGGACCCGTGTTTCGGCATTCCACGCTCTGCGTTCATGAAAGCCGGACACTCCCACAAACGCACCCTGCCGACAACAGTCAAAACGCAACCCCGTGCGACAGGAAATTGCGTCGCCCCGCTAAAAAATCGTCATTCCTTTCGTGACGCGGCGAGTGTTTTGCGCTAGGGAACCCTGGATTGAGGCTGGCATGGCCGCCGTTTGACGCCCATATGCTCAGTCGTATCCGTTTTCGAGGAATGCACTCATGCCCGCATATCGCTCCCGAACCACCACCCACGGCCGCAACATGGCCGGTGCACGCGGCCTCTGGCGCGCGACCGGCATGAAGGACTCGGATTTCGGCAAGCCGATTATTGCGGTGGTGAACTCCTTCACCCAGTTCGTCCCCGGTCACGTCCACCTCAAGGATCTCGGCCAGCTGGTCGCACGCGAGATCGAGGCAGCCGGCGGCGTTGCAAAGGAATTCAATACGATCGCGGTCGACGACGGCATCGCCATGGGCCATGACGGCATGCTCTATTCGCTGCCGTCGCGCGAGATCATCGCGGACTCTGTCGAGTACATGGTCAATGCCCATTGCGCCGACGCCATGGTCTGCATCTCGAACTGCGACAAGATCACCCCCGGCATGCTGAATGCCGCGATGCGCCTCAACATTCCGTCCGTCTTCGTCTCCGGTGGCCCGATGGAAGCCGGAAAGGTCGTTCTTCACGGCAAGAAGCACGCGCTCGACCTGGTCGATGCCATGGTTGCCGCCGCCGACGACAAGATCTCCGACGAGGACGTCAAGGTCATCGAGCGCTCCGCCTGCCCGACCTGCGGCTCCTGCTCCGGCATGTTCACGGCCAACTCGATGAACTGTCTGACCGAAGCCCTCGGCCTGTCGCTGCCGGGTAACGGCTCGACGCTCGCCACCCACGCCGACCGCAAGCGCCTGTTCGTCGAGGCCGGTCATCTCGTCGTCGACCTCGCCCGCCGTTACTACGAGCAGGAAGATGAAAGCGTGCTGCCGCGCAACGTTGCCAACAAGAAGGCCTTCGAGAACGCCATGTCGCTCGACATTGCGATGGGAGGCTCGACCAATACGGTGCTGCACATCCTCGCCGCCGCCTACGAAGGCGGGATCGACTTCACGCTGGACGACATCGACCGTCTGTCGCGCAAGGTGCCGTGCCTGTCGAAGGTGGCACCGGCGAAGAACGACGTTCACATGGAAGACGTCCACCGCGCGGGCGGCATCATGCGCATTCTCGGCGAACTCGATCGCGGTGGCCTTATCCACCGCAATAGCCCGACTGTGCATGCCGAAACACTCGGCGACGCCATCGACCGCTGGGATATCACCCGCACCAGCAGCGAAACCGTTCGCACCTTCTTCCGCGCGGCACCGGGCGGCATCCCGACCCAGGTCGCCTTCAGCCAGGAGGAGAGGTGGGACGATCTCGACACCGACGGCGAAAAGGGCGTCATCCGCTCGGTCGAACACCCCTTCTCCAAGGACGGCGGGCTTGCCGTGCTGAAGGGCAACATCGCGCTCGACGGCTGCATCGTGAAGACGGCGGGCGTGGATGAGTCCATCCTGAAGTTCACCGGCCCGGCGGTCGTCTTCGAAAGCCAGGACGCAGCCGTCAAGGGCATCCTTGGCAACGAAGTGAAGGCCGGCGACGTCGTCGTCATCCGCTACGAAGGCCCGAAGGGCGGCCCGGGCATGCAGGAAATGCTGTATCCGACGAGCTACCTCAAGTCGAAGGGCCTCGGAAAAGCCTGCGCGCTCGTCACTGACGGCCGCTTCTCCGGCGGCACCTCCGGCCTCTCGATCGGCCATGCCTCGCCGGAAGCGGCGCAAGGCGGCACGATCGGTCTGGTGCGCCAGGGCGACATCATCGAAATCGACATCCCGAACCGCACTATCAATCTCGCGATCTCGGATGCAGAACTTGCCGTCCGTCGCGCCGAGCAGGACAAGCTTGGCTGGAAGCCGGCACAACCGCGCAAGCGCAACGTTACCACGGCACTCAAGGCCTATGCCGCGTTTGCCAGCTCCGCCGACCTCGGCGCAGTGCGCATCCTGCCGGAATGATATCCATATGGCTCAGCCCGGAGACCTCCGCCTGAGCCATATGCCGCCCCCCCGCAAGCGTCGTGAAGACAATGTCAGCTGCCCGTGACGATCGTTTGGGCCGTCACAGCGGCCTGCTGATGTTCTTGTAGGCCTGGTCGAGTTCCAGCATGCGCTTCTCATAGGCGCGTCCGATGCAATCGGCATCGCCGCCGCAGGCCTGCCGCTCCTTGAGCCACGCCGCCTGCTGGTCCTGGAGCGTGCCGCGCGCACCCATCGCCAGAAGGCCCGACAACAGATCGAAGGTCGTGACCATGCGCACGTCCGCATCGTTCAGCTTCCGGTTTTCGCAGATCGCTTTCTCGTCCGCGGCAAGTTCGGCAGCGTCGCAATCGAAGCTCGCGGCCTCGGCCCGAGATGTCACCGCGATCAGGCAAACGACCGCCGCCATCACCGGCTGCGAGCGGAAAAGACTGAGAAATTGCATACCTCGCATGATGTCAGGTTCCTCGTGATCATCTCCTGCTCCAGATAGCGCACACTTTTTTTTGACAAGGCGTGTCGGATTGCTGCCCTTTCCTTCGTCTACAGGTAACGGCGCGGATGAAGGAGGTTGCAGCCGGGTGGTTCGCCCCCTCCGGAACCCGTCGGATTTTTGACAGATACGAGAAACGTTGATATCAACTCATACAGTCGAAATGTCTTGTGAAAGAGGAGTTACGAGCATGAGACCAGATCACGAGGTCGTATCCCGTGAGGAGTGGCTGGAGGCGCGCAAGGCGCTCCTGGCGATGGAGAAGGAAGAAACCCGCCTCAGGGACAAGGTCAGGGCCGAGCGCCTGACGCTGCCCTGGGTGAAAGTGGACAAGACCTACACATTCGATACACCGACCGGCAAGAAGACCTTGGCCGAACTCTTCGACGGCCGAAGCCAGCTGATGGTCTACCACTTCATGTTCGGCCCCGACTGGGAAGCCGGATGCCCCGGATGCTCGTTCATGGCGGATCACATCGACGGCATGTTGACCCACCTGAACCACCACGACGTGACCTATGTCTGCGTCTCTCGGGCACCGCTGGATAAGATCGAAGCCTACAAGAAGCGCATGGGCTGGAACTTCCCCTGGTTTTCCTCCTACGGCAGCGACTTCAACTTCGACTACCACGTGTCCTTCTCCAAGGACGAGCTGGCGCGCGGGACGGTCTACTACAACTACCGCGACACGCCCTCTGCGGATGCACACGACGAACTGCCCGGCATGAGCGCCTTCATCCAGGACGAAGCGGGCAACGTCTATCACACCTACTCCGACTATGCCCGGGGCGGCGAGGAATGCCTCACCACGCTGATGGTCCTCGACCGGGCACCGAAGGGGCGCAACGAGACGGGCACGCTGAGCTTCGTCAAGCGCCATGACGAATATGAGGACGCAGCCCCGAAGAAGGCCAATGCCTGCTGTGACTGACAGGTACGTCTCGAAACGAAGCGGGCTTTGACCCGCGGCACCCGACCGCAGCGTCCACGCGATTGATTGCGGCCGGAAAGCCGAAAACACAATCTTGGGAGAAGAGAATGACCAAGCATCAAGGAAGATTTGTCTGGTACGAGCTCATGACCAGCGACATCAGCGCGGCCGAGAATTTCTACAAGTCGGTCGTGGGCTGGAGCGCCAAGGACGCAGGCATGCCGGACATGAAGTACACGATCGTTTCTGCGGGCGAACGGATGATTGCCGGCCTGATGACGACCCCGAAGGAGGCGGAAGGCATGCCGCCGGCCTGGATCGGCTACATCTATGCCGACGACGTGGACGCCACGGCGAAGGAGATCGCTGCCAAGGGTGGCAAGGTGCACCGCCAGCCGGACGACATTCCCAATATCGGTCGCTTCGCCGTGGTCGCAGACCCTCATGGTGCAATCTTTTCGATCTTCAGCTCGGCCAGCGAGGGCGAGCCCCCTGCCGATCCGATGTCCCCCGGCCATGTCGGCTGGCATGAGCTGATGGCCGGCGATCTCGAAAGCGCATGGAGCTTCTACGCCCAGCTCTTCGGCTGGACCAAGGACGAGGCACTCGACATGGGAGAGATGGGCACATACCAGCTCTTCAAGATCAACGACCAGACGGCAGGCGGCATGATGACCAAGCCGAAGGACCTGCCGGCACCGCCCTACTGGGGCTTCTATTTTACGGTCGATGCCATTGATTCGGCGATCGAGCGCGTCAATGCCGGTGGCGGCAAGGTGGTCATGGGGCCGATGGAAGTCCCCGGCGGCGCCTGGATCATCAACGGTGTCGACCCGCAGGGAGCCTATTTCTCGCTGGTAGCGCCGAAGCGCTGATTGCTCGAAGGCCCGCGCCCGGCGCACCCATCCGGTGCCCGTGCGCGGGCCTCCGCGCGGCGGAGGCAGGTCGTTCGGCCCGCGTTGCCCGCCGTTGCGATCCATATCCCGCAGGCTGGCGCCCGCTCGACGGCGCGAAGATCCGAACGCTGTTCGCCATTCCTGCTTGCAATCCTTCTTTGCATTGCACAAACTTCCACGGATGGCGGCAAAGACCGTCACCGAGGGGATAAAAATCGCGCATGTCGATAAAGGCCAGCATCTACCACCTGACCCACTACAAGTATGACAACCCGGTCCGCCTCGGACCGCAGATCATAAGGCTGAAGCCGGCCGCCCATTCGAAGACCAAGGTCATAAGCCACTCACTCAAGGTTTCGCCGGCAAATCACTTCGTCAATCTGCAGCAGGACCCCTACGGCAACTATCTTGCCCGATATGTTTTTCCTGATCCGGTGAGCGAACTGAAGATCGAGGTTGATCTCGTCGCCGACATGACGGTCTACAACCCCTTCGATTTCTTCGTCGAGGAGGAGCACGAAAACTGGCCCTTCAGCTATCCGCAGGAGCTGCGGGAAGACCTGATGATTTACACGCAGCCGGAGCCCATGGGGCCTGCGCTCGAAGCGTTCATGAAGACGATCGACAGGTCCCGCCAGCGGACCGTGGACATGGTGGTCGGCATCAATGCCCGCCTGCAGCACGACGTCGGCTACGTGATCCGCATGGAACCGGGCGTCCAGACGCCCGAGGAGACGCTGACCACGGCGCGCGGGTCCTGCCGTGACTCGAGCTGGCTGCTCGTCCAGGTGCTGCGCAATCTCGGCTATGCCGCCCGCTTCGTCTCAGGCTACCTCATCCAGCTCACGCCCGACCTGAAGGCCCTCGACGGTCCCTCCGGTACCGAAGTGGATTTCACCGACCTCCATGCCTGGTGCGAGGTTTACATTCCGGGCGCCGGCTGGATCGGGCTCGACCCTACCTCGGGCCTCCTGACCGGGGAGAGCCACATTCCCCTCGCCGCCACGCCGCACTACCGCAACGCTGCGCCGATATCGGGCGGCTACTTCGGCCATGCCAACACCTCGTTCGATTTCGACATGAGAGTGACCCGGGTGGCCGAGCATCCGCGCATTACCAAGCCCTTTTCCGACGAATCCTGGGAGGCGCTGAACGCGCTTGGCAAGGACGTCGACCGCGTTCTCGCGAGCAACGACGTACGCCTCACCATGGGCGGAGAGCCCACCTTCGTCTCGGTCGACGACTTCGAATCCGGGGAATGGAACACCGATGCCGTGGGTCCGACCAAGCGCGAGAAGGCGGATACGCTGATCCGTCGCCTCAGGGAACGCTTCGCACCGGGCGGCTTCCTCCACTATGGACAAGGCAAGTGGTATCCGGGCGAAAGCCTTCCGCGCTGGACGTTCTCGCTCTACTGGCGCCGCGACGGCAAGCCGATCTGGTCCGATCCGAAGCTCATCGCCGTGGAAGGCAAGTCCTCTCCGGTGACGACGGACGACGCGGAACGATTGCTCTCGGGAATGGCCGCCGAACTCGGCATCGCGAAGGAGATGGTCGTACCCGCCTTCGAGGATCCTGCCGAGTGGCTGATCAAGGAGGCCAACCTTCCCGACAACGTCGACCCGTCCAACTCGAAGCTCGAGGATCCGGAGGAGCGGACCCGTATCGCCCGCGTCTTCGAACGTGGCCTCACCAGTCCGACCGGCTATGTTCTGCCCGTCCAGCGCTGGAACGCGCAGGCCAAGGACGTACGCTGGATGAGTGAAAAATGGCGGACGCGTCGGGGGCGGATCTTCCTGGTGCCGGGCGACAGCCCCGTCGGCTACCGCCTGCCGCTCGGATCGCTGCCATGGGTTTCCGTCTCGGCCTATCCCTACATCAATCCGGTGGACCCGACGGTCGAGCGCCCCGAACTGCCTGATTTCACCGAGGAAAAGGGCCGGACCATGGCGGCCGTGCACTTCCAGGCGGCGACCGGCCAGCAGCAGATTAACCCGCAAAGCACGGAAGAGATCGACGGCCATGTACGCACCGCCATCAGCGTCGAACCGCGCGAAGGCCGGCTGTGCGTGTTCATGCCGCCGACGACGAGCCTGGAAGAGTATCTGGACCTCATCGCATCCGCCGAGCGCGCCGCCGCGGCGCTGAAGCTGCCCGTCCACATCGAAGGCTATGCTCCGCCGCAGGACGAGCGCCTGAATGTCATCCGCGTGGCGCCGGATCCCGGAGTGATCGAGGTCAACATCCATCCGGCTTCGAACTGGCAGGAATGCGTCTCCATCACCTCGGCGGTCTATGAGGAGGCTCGCCAGAGCCGCCTCGGCGCCGACAAGTTCATGATCGACGGTCGCCACACGGGCACGGGCGGCGGCAACCACGTCGTCGTCGGCGGCAGGAACCCGAACGACAGCCCGTTCCTTCGCCGCCCTGATCTGCTCAAGAGCCTCGTCCTGCACTGGCAGCGCCATCCTTCGCTGTCCTATCTCTTCTCGGGCATGTTCATCGGCCCCACCAGCCAGGCACCGCGCATCGACGAAGCCCGTCACGATTCGCTCTACGAGCTGGAGATCGCCCTTTCCCAGATCCCTGCCCCCGGCAAGGGCGCAGCACCCCTGCCGTGGCTGGTCGACCGGCTCTTCCGCAACCTGCTCGTGGACGTCACCGGCAACACCCACCGTTCCGAGATCTGCATCGACAAGCTGTTCTCGCCGGACGGCCCGACCGGTCGCCTCGGCCTTGTCGAGTTTCGTGGCTTCGAGATGCCGCCGAACGCGCGCATGAGCCTCGCCCAGCAGCTTCTCGTCCGCGCACTGATTGCGCGCTTCTGGCTGCAACCCGCCGACGGCAGGTTCGTTCGCTGGGGCACGACGCTGCACGACCGGTTCATGCTGCCTCACCATGTCTGGCAGGATTTCCTCGAGGTGCTTGCCGATCTGAAAACCAACGGCTTCGATTTCCGTCCCGAATGGTTCGAGGCCCAGCTGGAGTTCCGCTTCCCCTTCTGCGGCGAGGTCGAGTACGAGGGCGCCACGCTCGAACTGAGGCAAGCGCTGGAGCCCTGGCACGTGATGGGCGAGCAGGGAGCGATCGGCGGTACGGTCCGCTATGTCGATTCCTCTGTCGAAAGGCTGCAGGTAAAGCTAGAGTCCGCCAATCCCGGGCGCTATGCCGTTACGTGCAACGGGCGGCCGCTTCCTCTCGCCAGGACCGGCGCCAACGGCGTTTCGGTCGCAGGCGTCAGGTACAAGGCCTGGCAGCCCGCTTCCGGGCTCCATCCGGTTCTGCCCGTAAACACCCCGCTCACATTTGACATTTATGATACATGGTCGCGCCGGGCGATCGGCGGATGCATTTATCACGTTGCCCATCCGGGTGGGCGCAACTATGAGACATTTCCGGTGAACGGAAATGAAGCGGAAGCGCGTCGGCTGGCGCGTTTCGAACCGTGGGGACATACGGCTGGCGGATATACGGTCTGGCCGGAGACACCATCTCCGGAATTTCCGTTGACGCTGGACCTTAGGCGCCCCGCAGGAGTGTAGGGATTGACGAGAAAGGTCGCCGAGGCAGAGCGTTCCGGTACCGGGCTTTCTGGAAAGCCGGTAGACGGTTACGCGCCGCTGTCCGGCATTGCCGACGAGATGGTCGATACCAACGGCAGCGTCCGCCCCGTGTGGCGCCGCCTGCTTTCGGCGATCGAGAAGATGGACGAAACGGAACTTGCGAACCGCTTCGCCCGCGCCGACCGCTACCTGAGGGATGCCGGCGTCTTCTATCGCGCTTACGGAGGCAAGGAATCGGGCGCCGAACGCGCCTGGCCGCTTTCGCATGTCCCGGTGCTGATCGACGAAGCCGAATGGGAAAACCTGTCCCGCGGCATCATCCAGCGCGCCAATCTGCTCGAGATGATCGTCGCCGACATCTACGGCAAGAACAGGCTTGTGGCCGAGGGGCACCTGCCGCCGGCGCTGATCGCCTCGAATGCGGAGTTCCTGCGCCCGCTCGTCGGCGTCGCGCCCGCTGACGGCCATTTCCTCCATTTCTGTTCCTTCGAGATCGGCCGTGGCCCGGATGGGACATGGTGGGTCCTTTCCGACCGGACCCAGGCTCCGTCAGGCGCCGGTTTCGCGCTTGAGAACCGGGTGGCGACCACCCGCGCCTTCTCCGACATCTACGCCGAAACGCACGTGCACCGCCTCGCCGGCTTCTTCGGCGAGTTCCGCGAGACGTTGCAGGGCAACAAGCTGCATTCCGAGGATCGCATCGCCGTCCTGACGCCCGGCCTTGCGAACGAGACCTATTTCGAGCACGCCTATATCGCCCGCTACCTGGGCTTCATGCTTCTCGAAGGCGAGGACCTGACGGTCGTCGACGACAAGGTCATGGTCCGCACCGTTGCCGGCCTCAAGCCTGTGGGCGTGCTCTGGCGCCGCCTCGACGCGACGTTCGCCGATCCGCTCGAATTGAACCAGAACTCCCACATCGGCACGCCCGGCATGGTCGAGGCGCTGAGGGCGGGGTCCGTCAGCATCGTCAACGCGCTTGGCTCCGGCATACTCGAGACCCGTGCGCTGCTCGCCTTCATGCCCGGCATCTGCCGCCACCTGATGGGCGAAGACCAGATACTGCCGAGCATCGCCACCTGGTGGTGCGGCCAGAAGGCCGAACGCGAACATGTCGCCCGCAGCATCGAGAAGATGGTCATCGGGCCCGCCTACTCGACCCGTCCCTTCTTCGACGACAACGAGCAGTCGGTGCTCGGCTCGTCGCTGACGGACAACGCGAAGGTCTCGATTTCCGATTGGCTCGCCGCCGACGGAGCCAAGCTCGTCGGCCAGGAAGCGGTGACGCTGTCCACCACGCCGGCCTTCGTGAACGGCAAGCTGGTTCCGCGACCGATGAGCCTCCGTGTCTTCGCGGCGCGCACGCGCGACGGCTGGCAGATCATGCCCGGCGGCTTCGCGCGCATAGGCGCGGACAACAACGTCTCCGCCATCGCCATGCAGAAGGGCGGCTCGGCGGCGGACGTCTGGATCGTCAGCTCCAAGCCGGTCGCCCGCACCACGCTTCTCCCGGC
Organism: Sinorhizobium sp. BG8; assembly: GCF_016864555.1. Classification (NCBI taxonomy): domain Bacteria; kingdom Pseudomonadati; phylum Pseudomonadota; class Alphaproteobacteria; order Hyphomicrobiales; family Rhizobiaceae; genus Sinorhizobium; species Sinorhizobium sp. BG8. The sequence goes on from NZ_CP044011.1 coordinate 4,474,732, forward strand.
CGAGGAAACCTTTACCCGCAACATGCCGGGAAGCCTGCCGAGCCGGGCAGCGGACAATCTCTACTGGCTCGGTCGCTACATCGAGCGCGCCGAGGGGGCGCTGCGCATCCTGCGCGCCTGGCACGGCCGGTTCGCTGAGTACGCGGACCCGGAACAGCCGCTCCTGAAGGACGTCAGCACCTATCTCGACGTGCTGGATATCGACACCGCCGAAGCGGTTCCGAGCAGCCTGATACGCAACATCGAAAGCGCGGTGTTCAGCGCCAGCAACATCCGCGACCGCTTCTCGCCCGACGGCTGGCTGGCCCTTACCGATCTTTCCAAGACCGCACGTCGCTTCCACGTCAGCGTCGAGGCTGGCGACGACGCGACGCGGGCGATGACCGTGCTGCTCAGGAAGCTTGCGGGCTTTGCCGGTCTCGTCCACGAAAACATGTACCGGTTCACCGGCTGGCGCTTCCTGTCGATCGGACGCTATCTCGAGCGCGGACTGCATATGACGCGCCTGCTTGGCCACATGTCTGGCGAGGATGCACCGGATGGCGCGCTGGACATGCTTCTTGAGATCGGCGACAGCGTCATGACGCACCGCAGGCGCTACAACGTCGCCACCGCGCGCCTCACCGTGACCGATCTTCTCGCACTCGATCCGCTCAATCCTCGCTCCGTGCTCTATCAGCTGAACGAGATCAAGAACGAGGTCGAGCAACTGCCGAACGCCTTCTCCAACGGACAGATGTCGCCCTTCTACCGCGAGGCCATGAGGCTGCATGCGGGCCTTGCGGTCATGACGCCCGAAGGCATGTCGGGCCCGATCTACAAACGGTTCGAACAGGAACTGGAAAAGCTTTCCGACGTTCTCGGCCAGACCTATCTGAGTTGAGCCGAGAGAACCCAGACGGACACTGACCCGCCCAATCTACCTCACGAGGGACACGCATTCCGCCCATGCTTTACGATGTCACCCTCCGGATCGAATACGTCTATGACACGCCGGTTTCCGGCGGACGCCACATGGTGCGCGTTCTCCCGCTCTCGATCGGCGGTCGCCAGAGGCTCGTTGCAGGATCGATCGACGTCATGCCGCGGCCGATCGAACGCACCAACGTGACGGACTTCTTCGACAATCCCGCCATGTCGATCCTCTTCCGCAGCGTACATGACCGGCTCGACATCAAGATGCAGGCGCGCGTCCACGTCGACGGCCAGGATCCGACACCCGACTTCTCGCCGCAGCTTGATGGCCTTCCCGACGACATCGTGAGCTACTGGTCGCTCGACGCCGGTTCTCCCCACCACTATGTCGGCCCAAGTCCTCGCCTTCCCCACTGCCCCGAGATTGCCGAGTATGCGAGCCGGTTCGTCACCCCGGACATGACGGTGCGTGAAATCGCAAAGGCCATCTGCGCCGGCATCCACAAGGACTTCACCTACGATGCGAAGGCCACCACCGTGGACACGACGCCGCGCGAATCCTTCAAGCTGAAGCGTGGCGTCTGCCAGGACTTCACCCATGTCATGATCGTCGCGTTGCGCAGTCTCGGCATCCCGGCCGGATATGTCAGCGGTTTCCTGCGCACGATCCCGCCACCCGGCAAGGAACGGCTGGAAGGAGCCGACGCGATGCACGCATGGGTGCGTTTCTGGGGCGGGCGGATCAACGGCTGGATGGAGCTCGATCCCACCAACAACATTCCCGCCGGAACGGACCACATCGTGGTCGGCTACGGCCGCGACTATTCCGACGTGGCGCCGGTGATCGGCATCCTGAAGGGATACGGCCGCCACAAAACGGATCAGGCCGTGGACGTCGTACCCGTTCATCAGTTCGCGTGAGGGCGGGATTCCCGAATGTAAACAGCCTGGGTGACCCTCAAAGTGCCGAAAATTCGGCATTGGTGCAATTTTACTAAAACTACACCACCCGGTAGAACCGATAAATAAGAGTTCGCTGCTACTTTCCCCCCAACATTATGACAATGGGTGGGTAAGTCAGATGAGTGACAACAGGCAACGGCAGGCATCTTTCCTGAAACTCTACAAGGACCGTCTCGGCAATTTCTCCATGCTGACGGCGCTCGTCCTGCCGGTCCTGCTGGGGCCGGCGGCGTCGCGATCGACCTGACCGGCATGATCCGGACCAAGGCCAACCTCCAGGACGCAACGGACGCTGCCGCACTTGCAGCCGCCGCCGCGATGACCAAGCAGGGCTTCACCGCGGAAGCGGCAAAGCTCCTGGCGATGAACTTCCTAAAGACGCAGATGGGTAGCACCAACAGCGTCGACGGGGAGGACGAGGCAAAAGGTGACGGCGGCAGCGACATCGACTCCAACTCGTCCGTCACCGTTACCGAAACCGCCCTTGAAGGCGGCGGCAAATCCTACAAGGTCGAGGTCAGCGCCAAGTACGACTTCATTTTCAATCCGTTGACCCAGCTCTTCGGCCAGGAGTCGACGACGCTGAACGCCGAAAGCACGGCCGAAAGCGGCACCGAATCGAAGAACGCGCTTTCGATGTACTTCGTGCTCGACCGTTCCGGCTCCATGGCTGAGGATACGTCCACGAAGACGACCTACACCTGCTACGACAAGAAGGGCAACGCGAAGACCTGCACGGGCTATCTGACCAAGATGGAATCCCTGAAGCTGGCGACCGCCGACCTTCTCACGCAGATGAAGACGGCAGACCCGACGGAGACCTACGTTCGCACGGCGGCGATCTCCTACAACTCCGCCGCCCAGACACCCACGGCCTTCGCCTGGGGCACGTCCGGCGTGCTGTCCTACGTGAATGCGCTTACCGCATCCGGCAATACGGACTCCTCGACCCCGTTCAAGACGGCCTACCAGACGCTCGCGACAACGGCTGAGGATACCGCGCACAAGAACAAGGCGAACAACGGCCAGGTGCCGACGAAGTACATCGTCTTCATGACGGACGGTGACAACACGTCGTACAACGGCAGCTCCAGCGGCAGTGCCGGGACCTCGGCCGACACCGAAACCAAGAAGTGGTGCGACAAGGCCAGGACCGACAAGATGGAGGTCTACACGATCGCCTTCATGGCACCGACCCGCGGCCAGACCCTTCTGAAGTATTGCGCCACCACCACGAGCCACTACTTCGCGGCGGAAAGCGCGACCGACCTGATCGCCGCCTTCAAATATATCGGCCAGCAGAGCTCCGCAGTCGTCGCCCGCCTGACGAAATAGCGGTTCCGAAACAGCAATTCACGATCAGCCCCGCTTCGCGCCGCGAAGCGGGGCTTTGCATTTCAGGGCTTTTGCCCGTACTTCCGACAGACGCTCAGTTAATGAAAATGGTATATTGCAAGCGCTTCGGATAGATGCATAAATCGGACCGTGGATTGATTTTCATGAAGCCGATCAAGAATTAAAGGGGATAGCGTCCTGCTATGACGAACCGGGTTTCCGCCACCGACCTCCCCACTCCGGCGCTACGCTCGTCGAATCCGGATCAGATCGCCACCGAGCTTCTCGAGCGTCTGAAATACCGTATCGGCAAGGATCCGAAGGTCGCCAAGCCGCATGACTGGCTGACCGCTGCGATCCTGGTGGCGCGCGACCGCATTACCGACAAATGGATGGAATCGACCCGTCGCACCTACGCGACTGGCGCCAAGCGCGTCTATTATATGTCGCTCGAGTTCCTCATCGGCCGCCTGATGCGCGATGCGATGACGAACATCGGCATAATGGACGAGATGCGGGCAGCGCTGACGTCCCTCGGCGTGGACATCGACATAATCGCGGAGCTCGAACCCGATGCGGCGCTCGGCAATGGCGGCCTTGGCCGTCTCGCGGCCTGTTTCATCGAATCGATGGCGACGGTGGACGTGCCGGCCTATGGCTACGGCATCCGCTACGTCCATGGCCTGTTCCGCCAGCAGATGGCCGACGGCTGGCAGGTGGAACTGCCCGAGACCTGGCTGGCCCACGGCAACCCCTGGGAATTCGAACGCCGCGAAAGCTCCTACGAAATCGGCTTCGGCGGCTCGGTCGAGACGGTCAACATCGGCGAGGACAGGCAGCGTTTCGTCTGGAAGCCTGCCGAGCGGGTGATCGCGACAGCCTATGATACGCCGGCCGTCGGCTGGCGTGCGAAGCGCGTCAATACCCTTCGCCTCTGGGCGGCCAATCCCATCGATCCGATATTGCTCGATGCGTTCAATGCCGGCGACCACATCGGGGCGCTGCGCGAAAGCAACAAGGCCGAAAGCCTGACCCGCGTGCTCTATCCGGCCGACGCAACGCCCGCGGGCCAGGAACTGCGGCTGCGTCAGGAGTTCTTCTTCTCCTCGGCGTCGCTGCAGGACATCCTGCGCCGCCATCTGCAGCAGTACCCGGATTTCACCTCCCTCCCGGACGCGGTGGCGATCCAGCTGAACGATACCCACCCGGCGGTTTCCGTTGCCGAGCTCGTGCGCCTGCTGACTGACGTTCACGGCATGGATTTCGACATCGCCTGGGATATCGCTCGCAGGACCTTTTCCTACACCAACCACACCCTGCTGCCGGAAGCGCTGGAAAGCTGGCCTGTACCGCTGTTCGAACGGCTCCTGCCCCGCCACATGCAGATCGTCTATGCGATCAACGCGAAGATCCTGCTCGTCGCACGCAAGGAAAAGCAGTACGACGATCCCCGCATCCGCAACATATCGCTGATCGAGGAAAGCGGAGAGCGGCGCGTGCGCATGGGCAACCTCGCCTTCGTCGGCTCGCATTCCGTCAACGGCGTATCCGCGCTTCACACGGAGCTGATGAAGGAGACCGTCTTTGCCGATCTCCACCGGCTCTACCCGGACCGCATCAACAACAAGACCAACGGGATCACGCCGCGCCGCTGGCTGATGCAGTGCAATCCGGGCCTGTTCGGCCTCGTCCGCGAGGCGATCGGCGATGACTTCGTCGACAATGCCGAAGCGTTGACCGCGCTCGACGCCCATGCCGGCAACGCTGAGTTCCAGGAGCGCTTCGCGGCCATCAAGCGGGCAAACAAGAACCGGCTGGCAAACCTCGTCCAGAGCCGCATGGGCGTGCGCATCGATCCTTCGGCGATGTTCGACATCCAGATCAAGCGCATCCACGAGTACAAGCGCCAGCTTCTCAACATCGTCGAGGCCGTGGCTCTCTACGACCAGATGCGCTCGCATCCCGAGCTCGACTGGGTGCCGAGGGTCAAGCTCTTCGCGGGCAAGGCTGCCCCGAGCTACCACAACGCCAAGCTCATCATAAAGCTCGCGAACGACGTGGCGCGCGTGATCAACAACGATCCGTCCGTGCGCGGCCTTCTGAAGGTGGTGTTCGTCCCGAACTACAACGTCTCGCTCGCCGAGGTGATGGTGCCCGCGGCCGACCTGTCCGAGCAGATCTCCACCGCCGGGATGGAGGCATCGGGCACGGGCAACATGAAGTTCGCCCTGAACGGTGCGCTCACCATCGGCACGCTCGATGGCGCCAACGTCGAGATGCGCGATCACGTCGGCCCCGAGAACATCATCATCTTCGGCATGACCGCGGCGGAAGTCGCCAAGGTCCGCGCGGATGGCCACAACCCGCGGGAAATCATCGAGGCTTCGCCCGAACTGTCGCAGGCGCTCGCCGCGATATCTTCCGGCGTCTTCTCGCCCGACGACCGCAACCGCTTCACCGCACTCGTCGACGGCATCTACAATCACGACTGGTTCATGGTGGCCGCTGATTTCGAGGCCTACGCCAAGGCGCAGCGCGAAGTCGATGCGCTCTGGAATGACAAGGCAGCCTGGAACTCCAAGGCGATCCTCAACACTGCCCGGATGGGCTGGTTCTCTTCCGACCGGACGATTCGTCAGTATGCGACCGAGATCTGGAGAGCCTGATGAAGGACGCGCAAAACAAAGGCGCGGACGCTGCGTCAGGGCCCCTGACGCGTTCAGACATTGATGCGATTCTCGGAGCCAGGCACCCCGATCCCTTCGCTGTCCTGGGACTTCACGAAAGCGGCGGGAAATACGATACGCGCTGCTTCATCCCCGGTGCGCTGTCCGTCACGGCGGAGACGCTGGCGGGCAAGGAAATCGGCGTGCTGGAGCGCCTTGACCCCGCCGGCATCTTTGCCGGCAGCGTCTCCGTTCGCAAGCAGCAGCCGATCAGATACCGTGCCCGCAACGACGGCGGCGAATGGATCGTGGTCGATCCATACAGCTTCGGCCCGGTTCTCGGACCGATGGACGACTACTATATCCGGCAGGGTTCGCACCTGCGTCTCTTCGATCGCATGGGTGCCCATCCTCTCAATCTGGATGGGGTCGATGGGTTCCACTTCGCCGTATGGGCCCCCAATGCGCAACGCGTTTCGGTGGTCGGCGAATTCAATTCGTGGGATGGACGCCGCCACGTCATGCGGCTGCGGCGCGATACCGGCATATGGGAGATATTCCTCCCCGGCGTTCCGGCCGGAAGCGCCTACAAGTACGAAATCGTCGGCAAGAATGGCGACCTCCTGCCGCTGAAGGCGGATCCCTTCGCCCGCCGTTCGGAATTGCGTCCCCAGAACGCATCGGTGACCGCGGCCGAAATCGAACAGGAGTGGCAGGACGAGGCCCACCGCGCCTTCTGGTCGTCAACCGACGCGCGCCGGCAGCCGATTTCGATTTATGAGGTCCATGCGACCTCCTGGCAGCGGCGTACCAACGGCGAGATGCTAACCTGGGACGAGCTTGCGGAAAAGCTGATCCCCTACTGCGTCGACATGGGCTTCACCCACATCGAGTTCCTGCCCATCACGGAGTACCCGTTCGATCCCTCCTGGGGCTATCAGACAACGGGCCTCTACTCGCCGACCGCCCGTCTCGGGGAGCCGGAGGGACTGACGCGTTTCGTCAACGGCTGCCATAAGGTGGGCATCGGCGTCATTCTCGATTGGGTGCCGGCGCATTTTCCGACGGACGAGCATGGCCTCATGTGGTTCGACGGCACGGCGCTTTACGAGCACGAGGACCCGCGCCAGGGCTTCCACCCCGACTGGAACACGGCCATCTACAACTTCGGCCGCATGGAGGTCCTTGCCTACCTGTTGAACAACGCCCTCTACTGGGCGGAGAAGTTTCATCTCGACGGGCTGCGCGTCGATGCCGTCGCGTCCATGCTCTACCTCGACTATTCGCGCAAGCATGGCGAATGGGTACCGAACGAATACGGCGGCAACGAAAATCTGGAGGCGGTGCGTTTTCTCCAGAACATGAACGCCCGTGTCTATGGCAGCCATCCCGGCATTCTGACCATCGCGGAGGAATCGACCTCCTGGCCGAAGGTCTCGCACCCTGTCCACGAGGGCGGCCTCGGCTTCGGCTTCAAGTGGAACATGGGGTTCATGCACGACACGCTGCAGTATCTGTCGCGTGAGCCGGTGCATCGCAAGTTCCACCACAACGACATGACCTTCGGATTGCTCTACGCATTCTCCGAGAATTTCGTGTTGCCCCTTTCGCACGACGAGGTGGTTCACGGGAAAGGGTCGCTGATCGCCAAGATGGCTGGTGACGACTGGCAGAAGTTCGCGAACCTCAGGGCCTATTACTCCTTCATGTGGGGATATCCCGGCAAGAAGCTGCTGTTCATGGGACAGGAATTCGCTCAGTGGCAGGAATGGAGCGAAAGCAAGGCCCTCGACTGGAACCTGCTGGAGTATCCGCTTCACGCCGGAATGCGCCGGCTGGTCAGGGACCTGAACGGAACATATCGCCGCAAGCCTGCCCTCCATGCCCGCGACTGCGAGGGTGAAGGGTTCGAATGGCTGATCGCCGACGACCGCGACAACTCGGTCTTCGCCTGGCTGCGCAAGGCGCCGGGCGAGAAGATGATCGCCGTGATCACCAACTTCACGCCCGTCTACCGGGAGAACTATTCCGTGCCCCTGCCTGTCGAAGGCAGATGGAAGGAAATCCTGAACAGCGATGCCGAGATCTACGGAGGAAGCGGGAAGGGCAACGGAGGCGCCGTTCAGGCGATAAAAGACAATAAGGGAACAGTGTCGGCCGCAATCACTTTGCCACCCCTGGCAACATTGATGCTGGAACAGGACACGTAGTCGTTTGTCGGGAGGACACTATGGATCAAAAGCGAATTCAACCCCTCGCCCGTGACGCCATGGCCTACGTGCTCGCAGGCGGGCGCGGCAGCCGTTTGAAGGAACTCACGGACCGCCGGGCAAAGCCGGCCGTCTATTTCGGCGGCAAGGCGCGCATCATAGACTTTGCGCTTTCCAACGCCCTGAACTCCGGCATCAGGCGCATCGGGGTCGCCACGCAGTACAAGGCGCATTCGCTGATCAGGCACCTGCAGCGGGGCTGGAACTTCTTCCGCCCGGAGCGCAACGAAAGCTTCGACATCCTCCCGGCCAGCCAGCGCGTCTCCGAGACGCAATGGTATGAAGGCACGGCCGATGCGGTCTACCAGAACGCGGATATCATCGAGGACTACGGCGTCGAGTACATGGTGATTCTCGCCGGGGACCACATCTACAAGATGGACTACGAATTGATGCTGCAGCAGCACGTCGATTCGGGCGCCCACGTGACGATCGGCTGCCTGGAAGTGCCGCGCATGGAAGCGACCGGCTTCGGCGTCATGCACGTCGACGAGAAGGACGAGATCATCGCCTTCGTCGAGAAGCCTGCCGATCCTCCCGGCATACCCGGCAATCCGGAAATGGCACTGGCGTCGATGGGGATCTACGTCTTCCATACGAAATTCCTGATGGAACTGCTGCGGCGCGACGCGGCCGACCCCAACTCCAGCCGGGATTTCGGCAAGGACATCATCCCCTACATCGTCGAGAACGGCAAAGCGGTGGCACATCGGTTCGCCGCCTCCTGCGTGCGCTCCGACTTCGAGCGCGAGGCCTACTGGCGGGATGTCGGAACGGTGGACGCCTACTGGCAGGCGAACATCGACCTCACCGACATTACGCCCGAGCTGGACATCTACGACGGCACCTGGCCGATATGGACGTTTGCGGAAATCAGGCCGCCGGCCAAGTTCGTCCACGACGACGACAACCGGCGCGGCTCCGCGATCTCGTCGCTCGTCTCGGGCGATTGCATCATCTCGGGCTCCTCGCTTCATCGCAGCCTGCTCTTCACCGGCGTGAGGGCAAACTCCTATTCGCGTCTCGAGGGAGCGGTGGTCCTGCCCGACGTCAAGATCGGTCGCCATGCGCAGCTGAGGAACGTCGTCATCGACCGCGGCGTGATCATTCCGGAAGGGCTGATCGTCGGCGAGGATCCGGACTTCGACGCAAAGCGATTCCGTCGGTCGAGCGGCGGCATCTGCCTGATTACCCAGGCCATGATCGACAAGCTCGATCTCTAAGACACCACTCCGGGGCGCTGCTCCGGAGCACATCCAGAGCAGTTAGGACCCATCCCCGATGAACGTACTTTCGGTGGCATCCGAAGTCTTCCCGCTGATCAAGACCGGCGGGCTTGCCGATGTCGCAGGAGCGCTTCCGGTGGCGCTGGCGGGGCATGGCGTACGCGTGCGCACGCTCGTTCCCGGCTATCCGGCAGTGGTCCAGAGCCTGACGTCGTCGGAGGTCGTCGCGGAGTTTCCCGACCTCTTCGGCGAGGAGGCGCGCGTTCTCGCCGCCACCCATGCGGGTCTCGACATTCTGGTTCTGGATGCCCCGGGCTTCTTCGACCGCACGGGCGGCCCCTATACCGATGCGACGGGCAAGGACTTCGTCGACAACTGGAAGCGCTTCGCCGCGCTTTCCTATGTCGGCGCCGAAATCGCCCGCGGCCGGATTGCCGGCTGGAAGCCGGACATCGTCCACGCCCACGACTGGCAGGCAGCGATGACGCCGGTCTACATGCGCTTCACCGGGATTGCGAACACGCCTTCCGTGATGACCGTCCACAATCTCGCATTTCAGGGGCAGTTCGGACCGCAGATCTTTCCCAGCCTCGCCTTGCCGCCCGAGGCCTTCAGCGTCGACGGCCTCGAGTACTACGGCGACGTCGGTTTCCTGAAGGGTGGGCTCCAGACCGCCTGGGCGATCACGACGGTAAGTCCCACCTACGCCCATGAAATCATGATGCCGGAATTCGGGATGGGCCTCGAGGGCCTGATGAATGCCCGCGCCTCCGAACTGTGGGGCATCGTCAACGGTATCGACACCGCGATCTGGAACCCCGAACTGGACCCGCACATCGCAGGCACCTTCTCCGCCGGCTCGCTTCGCCGTCGCTTGGTCAATCGCAAGGCGCTTTCGGATCGATTCGGCCTCCATGACGACCAGGGTCCGATCTTCTGCGTCGTCAGCCGGCTCACCTGGCAGAAGGGGATCGACCTCATCATCGAAGTGGTCGACTGGATTGTCTCGCAGGGCGGCAAGCTTGCCGTTCTCGGCTCGGGCGACCAGGGCCTGGAAGGCGCGCTTCTGGCAGCAGCCTCACGTCACCGCGGCCGGGTCGGAATCGCGATCGGCTATGACGAGCCGCTGTCGCACCTGATGCAGGCGGGCGCCGACGCCATCCTCATTCCCTCGCGTTTCGAGCCCTGCGGCCTTACCCAGCTTTACGGTTTGCGCTACGGCTGCATCCCCGTCGTCGCGCGTACCGGCGGTCTTGCGGACACGGTGATCGATGCCAACCAGGCGGCGCTCACCGCGCGAGTGGCGACCGGTTTCCAGTTCACCCCGATCAATGCTGAAGGGTTGCGTCAGGCATTGAGACGGGTATTCAAGGCCTATCACGAGCCCAAGGTCTGGGCACGGCTGCAAAATCAGGGCATGAAGTCCGACGTTTCCTGGGAGCACAGTGCCGAGCGGTACGCGCATCTCTACTCCAGCCTCCTTGCGAGAGTGTAAGACCATGATCAAGACGATTGCGACAACCCCTTACGACGACCAGAAGCCCGGGACCTCGGGCCTGCGCAAGAAGGTGCCCGTCTTCCAGCAGAAGAACTATGCGGAGAACTTCATCCAGGCGATTTTCGATTCGCTGGAAGGCTTTGCCGGCGAGACGCTGGTGATCGGCGGCGATGGCCGCTTCTACAATCGTGAAGTCATCCAGATCGCCATCAAGATGGCTGCCGCGAACGGCTTCGGGCGCGTTCTGGTCGGCCGCGGCGGAATTCTCTCGACTCCGGCCGCCTCCAACATCATCCGCAAGTACAAGGCTTTCGGCGGCATCGTCCTTTCCGCCAGCCACAATCCCGGCGGGCCGACCGAGGACTTCGGCATCAAGTACAACATCGGCAATGGCGGTCCCGCGCCGGAGAAGATCACCGACGCGATCTATGCCCGCACGAAGGTCATAGACAGCTACAAGATCGCCGATGTCGAGGATATCAACCTCGACAACGAGGGTGCGCAGGACGTCGCGGGCATGTCGGTAACCGTCATCGACCCCGTGACGGATTACGCCGCCCTGATGGAGGAGCTTTTCGATTTTGCTGCGATCCGCAGCCTGATCTCCTCCGGCTTCAACGTCGTCTTCGACGCCATGAGCGCAGTGACGGGTCCCTATGCGAAGGAGATCATCGAGAACCGTCTGGGCGCGCCCAAGGGATCGGTCCTCAACTTCGTGCCGCTGCCCGACTTCGGCGGACACCATCCGGATCCGAACCTCGTGCACGCCCGCGCGCTCTACGACCAGATGATGGCCGACGACGCGCCCGACTTCGGCGCCGCGTCCGACGGGGACGGCGACCGCAACCTCATCATCGGCAAGGGCATCTTCGTGACGCCGTCGGACAGCCTCGCGCTCCTGGCCGCCAATGCCCATCTCGCCCCCGGCTATTCCGCCGGTCTTGCCGGCATCGCGCGCTCGATGCCGACGAGCGGAGCGGCCGACCGCGTTGCCGAGAAGCTCGGGATCAAGCTCTACGAAACGCCGACCGGTTGGAAGTTCTTCGGAAACCTGCTCGACGCCGGCCTTGCGACGATCTGCGGCGAGGAAAGCGCCGGCACCGGTTCCAACCATGTACGCGAGAAGGACGGGCTTTGGGCAGTGCTGCTGTGGCTCAACATCCTTGCCGTGCGCAAGGAGAGCGTGATCGATATCGTCCACAGCCACTGGGCGACCTATGGCCGCAACTACTATTCGCGCCATGACTACGAAGAGGTCGATTCGGCAGCCGCCAACGGCCTCGTGACGGCGCTGCGCGACCAGCTCGCAACGCTGCCCGGAAAGTCCTTCGGAGCGCTCAAGGTCGTGGCGGCGGACGATTTCGCCTATCACGATCCGGTCGACGGCTCGGTCAGCAAGAACCAGGGCATCCGCATCCTGTTCGAAGGCGGTTCGCGGGTCGTGTTCCGCCTGTCCGGCACTGGAACCTCAGGCGCGACGCTTCGCGTCTACATCGAGCGGTTCGAGCCGGACACATCCCGCCACGGCATTGAGACGCAGGCGGCTCTCGCCGACCTTATCGCTGTTGCCGACGAGATTGCCGGGATCAGGAGCCGCACCGGCCGCGACGCACCAAGCGTCATCACGTGATGGCGGTAACGCCGGTGGCCCTTCCGATGCTGGGAGCAAGCGTCTCCGCGGATGGCGTGATATTCGCGGTGCACTCCCACGACGCAGCGCGCATCGACCTGTGCATCTTCGACGACGAGGGGCGGACGGAAGTCCGCCGCCTTGCAATGACGCGCGAAGAAACCGGCAGGCACGCAGCCTTCGTGGCCGGCATCGGCGCCGGCACCCGCTACGGCTTTCGTGCCGACGGTATCTATTCGCCCGATCACGGGCTCTGGTTCGACCCGTCGAAGCTTCTTGTCGATCCCTATGCCAAGGTGCTGGACCGCCCCTTCGTCTACGACGGGCGGCTTGGCGTCTACGGAGAGGATACCGCCGCCCTCGTGCCGAAGGCGATCGTTACTGTCGACAAGCCCGTCGCGGTGTCGCCGCCCCTGCTGGGTCGCGGCGGCTTCATCTACGAAGTTGCGGTGCGTGCCTTCACCATGCTGCATCCGGAGGTGCCCGAGGCGATGCGCGGCACCGTCGGCGCTCTCGCCCATCCTGCCGTGCTCAAGCACTTGAAACGGCTCGGCGTGGAAGCGGTGGAGCTGATGCCGATCACCGCATGGATAGATGAACGCCACCTGCCGCCCCTCGGACTCCACAACAGCTGGGGCTATAACCCGATCGCACTGATGGCCCTTGATCCGCGTCTCGTCCCGGGCGGCATGCCGGAGCTGGCATCCACGGTCGCCGCGCTTCGCGCCGAAGGCATCGGCGTCATACTCGACCTCGTCTTCAACCACTCCGGAGAAAGCGACCGCCACGGCGCGACGCTTTCGATGCGCGGACTGGACAATCTTACCTACTACCGGCGCCTCCCCGACAGGCCCGGCGACCTCGTCAACGACACCGGATGCGGCAACACGATCGCGTGCGAGCATCCGCAGATCCGCCACCTCGTTCTCGACAGTCTCCGGCACTTCGTGCTGAATGCCGGCGTCGATGGCTTTCGCTTCGACCTCGCATCGATACTCGGGCGCGAGGATGGCAGTTTCCGGCCAGAAGCCGCGCTGCTTTCTGAAATGCATGCCGATCCCGTTCTCGCCGACCGTGTGCTCATCGCGGAGCCGTGGGATATCGGGCCCGGCGGCTATCAGCTTGGCAACTTCCCGTCTGCCTTCCTGGAATGGAACGACCGGTTTCGCGACGACATGCGCATGTTCTGGCGCGGAGACAGGCATCGCCTCGGTTCGCTTGCAACGACCATCAGCGGTTCGTCCGACATCTTCTCGCGCAACGGCGGCACGACCAGCCGCAGCGTCAACTTCATCGCCGCCCATGACGGCTTCGCTCTGATGGACGTCGTCTCGTACACCGAGAAGCACAACCAGGCCAACGGCGAAGACAACCGCGACGGCCACAACGAAAACCACTCCTGGAACAATGGCGTCGAGGGTGAGACCGGCCAGCCGGACATCGTCGCCGCACGGCGCAGGGACGTGATGGCGCTCTTGGCGAGCCTCTTCGCCTCGAAGGGCTCCGTGATGATCACCGCCGGCGACGAGTTCGGCCGCACGCAGCACGGCAACAACAACGCCTATTGCCAGGACAATTCGCTGACCTGGCTAGACTGGACGACGGCGGACGAAGACCTGCTTGCCTATGCCTCCCGCCTCGCCGCCGCCCGAAAACGCTTCTCCGTCTTCTCGCAGGACGCCTTCTTCACCGGTGCGGGCGATGTCGCCTGGCTGACGCTTGGCGGCGCTCCGATGGCCGTGCCCGATTGGGAAAATGCCGTTGCCGGCAGCCTCATCATGCTGCTTTCGACAATAGACAGCGAGCAGAAACGTCAGACGCGGCTCGCGATCGTCTTCAATCGGGAGCGCTGCGACCAGCCCCTCTCGCTCCCCGAAACCCTGGGGAAAGGCTGGCGTGCTTTGCTGGCCGAGGGTGCCTCACCGCACACCGCAGCCTCGCGCAGCGTTGAGTTCTTCGTGGAAATCTATTGAATTGATCCTGCGGTCGCTGGCCTGTAAGAACGCCTCGCCCACCCGTGCACAGGGACAAGCTATGCCGAAAGACATTCATCTCCGCGACGTCAAGGACCTGATCGGCAAGGAAATCGGTGTCTCGAAATGGTTTACCGTCGACCAGAGCATGATCGACCGGTTCGCCGATGCCACGGAAGATCACCAGTTCATCCATACTAATCCGGAGCGGGCCGCCGCCGAGACGCCCTTCGGCGGAACGATCGCGCATGGCTTCCTCTCGCTTTCGCTGCTTTCGGCGATGAACTACGACTGCCTGCCGCGCGTGATCGAGCAGACGATGGGCATCAACTACGGCTTCGACAAGGTCCGCTTCATGACGCCGGTGAAGAGCGGCGCGAAGGTGCGCGGCCGCTTCACGATGGCGGACGCCCGTTTTCGTGGCGGCGGCATGCTCATGGTCACCTATGACGTGACGGTGGATGTCGAGAACGAGCGCAAGCCTGCGCTGACGGCAAGCTGGATCACGATCATCCAGTTCGACCCGAAGGACCGTCCGGAAGACGGCTGAGACGGGATCAAGGAATGGCCCCGACAATCGGGAGATTGCGGGGCCACAAGACTTTCATTCGCGGATGTTTATCCCAGGCGGAGCCGCAGGGCGCGTCCGGTCAGACAGACACGTCCTCCGCGCCCTCGGACAGGATTCCGAAGGCATAGGGAGAAAATGACCTCCAGAACTCCACCCTGTAGTCGTCCTTGCCCGTGCGATAGATCACGGCCTCGATCTTGCCGAGCACGGTGCGTGCGCAGGCACCAACGGGGAAGACCACCGGCGACAGGTCGAGGGGGCTCGCGCTCGTGATTGCCTCGGCAGCGCTCGGACCCGACACGATCACGGCGGTGTTGCGGTGGGAAACATCCACGGCCGAATGGAGGACCTTGGCGGATGCCGCCGCAGCCAGGAGATCCGCGCCGTTCTCGTCGATCAGCAACCATTCGTCGGGACCGAGCCACAGCGCGTGGCGGCCCTTCGAGGAGGCAGACGTCTTCGCCTTCGTGGGAAGGGTGAGGCCGAGGGCGGCGGAAAGCGCGGACACGGCGTCAGCCCCCGCCCGCAGCGACAACCGGGTGGCGGGTGCCGCCGGCTCGACCCGTGCGGCCCGGGAGCCGCCATGACGGCCGGCGAGCGGTTCGATACGAAGTGCTTCAGCCATTGAGGCGTACCCCTTCCTTGTCAATGAACACCATTTCGCTGACTTCCACCGCGATCGTCTTGTCAGGCATGGGGATGTAGAGCGTCTGGCCGAGCTTGGCCTGGCCACCCGCCACGACCGCAAGCGCGATCGACCGTCCGCAGTTCTCCGACCAGTAGGACGAGGTCACGTGGCCGAGCATGGTCATCGGCTTGGGCTCGTTCGGATCGGCGACGATCTGCGCGCCCTCTTCCAGCACTTCCGTCGGGTCCTTGGTCAGCAGGCCGACCATCTGCTTGCGGCCTTCCTTCACCAGATCCGGCCGCTTGAGGCCCCGGATGCCCACGAAATCGGTCTTCTTCTTCGAGACCGCCCAGCCCACGCCCGCATCGAAGGGGGTGACCGTTCCGTCCGTATCCTGGCCCACGATGATGTAGCCCTTCTCGGCGCGCAGCACGTGCATCGTCTCGGTGCCGTAGGCGCAGGCGCCGAGCGGTTCGGCCTGGGCCCAGATCGCCTCCCATACGGCCTGGCCGTAGTCGGCAGGCACGTTGACCTCATAGCCGGCCTCGCCGGTGAACGACATGCGGAAGAGCCGGGTCGGAACGCCGCAGATCTTGCCCTCGCGCACGCTCATGTGCGGGAAGGCTTCATTCGACATGTCGATGCCCTCGACCAGCGGAGCGATGATCTCGCGCGCCTTCGGGCCCTGGACGGCGATGACAGCCCATTGCTCGGTCGTGGATGTGAGCCAGACCTTGAGGTGCGGGAATTCCGTCTGGAGATAGTCCTCCATATGGTTCATCACCCGGGGCGCTCCGCCCGTCGTGGTCGTCACATGGAAGCGGTCTTCCGCCAGCCTGCCGACGACGCCGTCGTCATAGACGAAGCCGTCCTCGCGCAGCATGATGCCGTATCGGCAGCGACCGGGCTTCAGCGTGTCCCATGCATTGGTGTACATCAGGTTGAGGAACTCGGCCGCATCCGGACCGACGACCTCGATCTTGCCGAGCGTCGAGGCGTCGAAGATGCCTGCGACGTCGCGGACCGTGCGGCATTCGCGGTTGACCGCATCGTGCATCGTCTCGCCCGAGCGCGGATAGTACCAGGCTCTCTTCCAGTTGCCGACATCCTCGAAGACCGCGCCATGCGCCTCTTCCCAGGGATGCATCGGTGTCTTGCGGGCGGGATCGAACAGGTCTCCGCGCGAGTGGCTGATCAGCGTTCCGAACGTGACCGGCGTGTACGGCGCGCGGAAGGTCGTCAGACCAACCTTCGGAATCTCGCGACCGAGCATGTCCGCAGCGATCGCCAGCCCGTGGATGTTGGACAGCTTGCCCTGGTCGGTCGCCATGCCGTTGGTGGTGAAGCGCTTGATGTGCTCGATGGAGTGCATGCCCTCGCGCACGGCAAGGCGGATGTCCTTGGCGCAGACGTCGTTCTGGAAGTCGACGAAGGCCTTGACGGTGGTGTCCGCTCCAGCGCCCTCCGCGCTCCCGGCCATGCCGCCGGTCCACTCGATGGCGTTCTCGCCGTGCAGTTCCAGCTTTGCGCCGCTCTGATGGCCCGTTGCGCGCGCCATCAGGTCGCCCGCCGCAAGGGCTTCCTCGATCGTTGCCTGCAGGCCGATCGTGCCGTTGCACGCGCCGATCGAGAGGCAGTCCTGCGCGTAGGTTCCCGGCAGGAACCGTCCGGTCTCGGCATCGTAGGCAACCTTGCCGCGCGACTGCGAGAACAGGTGCACGGAAGGCGTCCAGCCGGCCGACATGATCAGTGCATCGACGGGAATGGAGCGCGCGGCGCCGCCGCCGTTGCGCACGACCTTCATGGAAGAAATCCGGCGATATCCCTTGGTGTCCACGACGGAATGGCCGGTGAGAACCTCAATCCCGAGCGACCGCGCCTCGGAGAGCACCTTCTCGCCCGGTCTTTCGCGGCAGTCGACGATCGCTGCGATCGAAACCCCGGCGCGCTTCAAGTCGAAGGCCGCCTCGTAGGCGGAATCGTTCGCGGTGTAGACGCCGATCTTGCGGCCTACCGCGACGCCGAAATGGTTGAGGTACGTGCGGGCCGCAGAGGCCAGCATGATGCCGGGCCGGTCGTTGTTGGCGAACACCATGTGCCGCTCGATCGCACCCGTCGCCAGGATCACGCGCTTGGCACGGACCTGCCACAGCCGCTCGCGGGGGAGCTTGCGGTCGGGTCGCGACAGGTGATCCGTGACGCGTTCGGCAAGACCGACGAAATTGTGGTTGTAGTAGCCGAACGCCGTGGTGCGGGTGAGCACCGTGACGTTTTCCATGGTCGAGAGTTCGGCGGTTGCGGCCTGCGCCCAGGCGTAGCCCTCCTGTCCGTCGATCGTCACGCCCTTGTCGAAATGCAGCGCGCCGCCGGCTTCCGGCTGCTCGTCGCAGAGGATGACTTTTGCCCCTGCCCGCGCAGCAGACAGCGCCGCCGCAAGACCGGCGACACCGGCTCCGACCACGAGCACGTCGCAATAGGCGTATCGGTTGGCGTAGTGGTCCGGATCCTCTTCCGTCGGCGCCACGCCGAGGCCGGCGGCGCGGCGAATGAAGGGCTCATAGACCTTTTCCCAGGCGGCGCGCGGCCACATGAAGGTCTTGTAGTAGAAACCCGCCGCGAAGAAGGGGGAGAAAGCGTTGTTGATGCCGCCGACGTCGAAGGCGAGCGAAGGCCAGCGATTCTGGGACTCCACCTTCATGCCGTCGAAGACTTCCTGCACGGTCGCCCGCACATTGGGCTGCTTGCGCGCCGTGTCGCGGGCGACGTCGATGAGCGCGTTCGGCTCCTCCGGTCCCGCCGACAGGATGCCCCGCGGCCGGTGGTACTTGAACGACCGTCCGACGAGATGGACGCCGTTCGCGATCAGCGCGGAGGCGACCGTGTCGCCTTCGAGCGCCGCGTAGGTCTTGCCGTCGAAGGTGAAACGCGCGGTCTTGGCGGGGGTCAGGCGACCGGCGCCTGCAATGCGATTAGCGCCCGTCATTTCGCCAGTCCTTCCGTGGCTTCATAGGTCTCGACAGTCTTTTCCGTGGCCTTCGGCTTGTCCGAAAGATCCGGCTTGGGTTCGCCCGCCTTGTAGCTCATCAGGAACTTGTCGCTGACCGTATCGCGTGCGGCATTGAAGAAGCGCCCGCAGCCGTGGATGTGCCGCCAGCGTTCGAAAATCAGTCCCTTGGGGTTGTCGCGCAGGAAGAAGAAGGCTTCGAATTCCGCGTCGGTGATATCCGCAATGTTGGTCGGCCGCGCAATATGGGCGTCGCCGGCATGGCGGAATTCGAGCTCGGAGCGATCTTCCTCGCAATAGGGGCAGTGGATCAAAAGCATCGTGTCTCTCCTGTCCCATGGGCGCCGGACCCGGGCCGGCCGGCGCGCACGGGAGAATCTCTGTCAGTGCGCCACGGCCGCGGCGGCCGCTTCATCGATGAGGCGTCCCGTGCGGAAACGGTCCAGCGTGAGCCCCGCCGCCAGCTTGTGCGGCTCGCCTTTCGCGATCAGGTGGGCAAACAGGTGCGCCGAGCCGGGGGTCGCCTTGAAGCCGCCGGTTCCCCAGCCGCAGTTGACGAAGAGGTTCGGCACGGGCGTCACGCCCTGGATGGCCGAGCGATCCGGGGTGTTGTCGGTGATGCCGCCCCACTGGCGCATCATCTTCACCCGGCGGAACATCGGGAACAGCTCGCAGATGGCGTCGAGCGTATGCGTGATGATCTGCAGGCCGCCGGTCTGGGAATAGGAGTTGTACTGGTCCGTACCGGCACCGATCACCAGCTCGCCCTTGTCGGACTGGGAGATGTAGGCGTGAACCGAGTTCGACATGACCACGCACGGGAAGATCGGCTTCATCGGCTCGGAAACCAGCGCCTGAAGCGGCGTCGAATGCAGGGGAACGCGAACGTCGGCCATCGCCATGACCACGGAATTGTGCCCCGATGCGGAAACGGCGATCTTCTTGGCGCCAATGAAGCCCCGGCTGGTGTCGACACCCGTCACTTCACCGCTCGGGCCGCGGCGGATGCCCTTGACCTCACAGTTCTGAATGATGTGCACGCCGCGATCCGAAGCGGCACGCGCATAACCCCAGGCGACCGCATCGTGGCGCGCCGTGCCGCCGCGCCGCTGCAGGGCTGCACCGTTGATCGGATAGCGCGCGGTAGCGGAAATATCGAGCGGCGGGCAGTAGGCCTTGGCTTGCTCCGGCGTCAGCCATTCATTGTCGATGCCGTGAAGGCGATTGGCGTGAATGTGCCGGCTGAAGGACTGGCGATCGTGGACATTGTGGGACAGCATCATGACGCCGCGCGGCGAGTACATGACATTGTAGTTGAGCTCCTGCGACAGCCCTTCCCAGAGCTTCAGCGAATGCTCGTAGATGTCCATGCTTTCGTCATAGAGATAGTTCGAGCGGATGATGGTGGTGTTGCGGCCCGTATTGCCGCCCCCGAGCCAGCCCTTCTCGATCACGGCGACATTGGTGATGCCATGTTCCTTCGCGAGATAGTAGGCGGCGCCGAGTCCGTGACCGCCACCCCCGATGATGACGACATCGTACTCCTTGCGCGGTTCCGGTGAAGTCCATTGGGCTTCCCACCCCTTGTGACCGCGCAACGCCTCGCGTGCTACGGCGAAAACCGAATATTTGCGCATCCGCCTCTTACTCCGTATGTCCCGGCCCGATGTCCGTGTCGCCGATAAAAAGCAAATCTGCGCAACGCACAACGTTTTCTTTGCGACGCATTCGGGCGCGCCTTGCAACACCTGCGACATGCCGGCCGACATGTCGCAGACGGGCGCTTCCATTCCGGACGCAGATACGGCATCCTGCGGCTCCAGGAGCGGCCGGGAGCGGTTTTTTCGGGGGCGGCGGGCACATATTTTCCACCGCCTGCGACATCGAGGCTGGACTTGCAGCGGGTGATCTGGTATCCGACGCTCCAATCGCACGCCAATCCGGCGCCGCGAACGTATTTTATTTGCCTTGGCGGCCTGCGCTCGCGAGGCTCACCACTCGAACTAAAGGAACGGGATTCTCGTGCAGGTACTTGTCCGCGATAACAACGTCGATCAGGCTCTCCGCGCTCTCAAGAAGAAGATGCAGCGCGAAGGCATTTTCCGGGAAATGAAGATGCGCGACTACTATGAAAAGCCGTCGCAGAAGCGCGCCCGCGAAAAGGCTGAGGCTGTCCGCCGTGTTCGCAAGCTGGCTCGCAAGCGCGCACAGCGCGAAGGCCTCGTCAGCGGCGGTCGCACCGCAGCACGCTGATCGGTCGTTTTTTCGACGTTTTCCGATGCAAGGTCTGGCGGGGGCGATATGTTCGCCGCCGCCTTTTTAATATGACGCAGGGACTGGCGCGTCCGCCCCTCTGTGAAGGGGACGAGACAGCCTGGCCATCGACCTCGGTCGAAACTGTCTTCACGGGTCCAGCAGGACAAAAGCGGCTGCAGACATCAGCCGGAACTGGCGGCGGGCATTCACGAATATCCGCGATACGCTCAGAGGGCCGCAGCTCCATGTTGCGGACGGCGGGTTCCGGCATGATCAGAATCGGGCGCTTGGCGCCGCCTTGAGGGACAACACTTGAACATGGCAGGCATTTCCGGTTTTTCTTCCTACACTTCCGATCGCCGAACGACCCGATTGCTTTCAAAGGGGCGTCTCGCCGCTCTTCTGCTTGCTGTCGCCGCCCCGGCGCTTCTGGCCGGCTGCCAGTCGAACAATTCCTCCGACGTGATCCAGATCGAACGCGAGCAGGGATCGAACGAGAACATCGCCTCGCTTTCGAGCGTGATCGCGGCCAACCCGCAGGATCCCGAAGGCTACAACGTCCGCGGCTCCGCCTATGGCCGCGCAGGCCAGTTCCGCAAGGCTCTCGACGATTTCGACCGTGCGATCACGCTGAACCCGCGCTTCTACCAGGCCTACGCCAACCGCGCGCTCGTTCAGCGCAACCTCGGCAAGCAGGGCGAAGCTGCCGCCGACTACAATTCGGCACTGCAGATCAACCCGAACTATGACGTCGCGTATATCGGCCGTGGCAACCTCTACCGCCAGGCAGGCCGCGTCGACGATGCCTTCAAGGATTTCAACAAGGCGATCGAGCTCGACACCACCGATCCGCGCGCCTATCACAACCGCGGCCTGATCTACCAGACCCGCGGGCAGCACGGGCAGGCCATCGAGGACTTCTCGAAGGCGATCTCGCTGTCGCCGAATTCGCCGGAGCCGTACAACGGCCGTGGCATCTCCTATGCCGCCCAGGGCGACGACGACAACGCGTTCTCGGATTTCAACACCGCGATCACGCTGAACAACAAGATTGCGGAATCCTGGGCGAACCAGGCGCTGATCTACGAGCGCCGCGGCGACAAGGCCCGCGCCGCCAAGTCCTATTCGCATGCGCTTCAGCTCGATCCGAAGTATCAGCCCGCAAAGGACGGCCTGGCGCGTACCCGCGGTCAGGCGTGATTTTGCCCGGCCGGTCGACGGCCTGGGCCTAGGCCCGCTGAAGGCGTAAACGACAAAGCCCGCGAGATCGTCTCGCGGGCTTCTTTTTTGTCCTGTGGAGCCCCCTGAGGGGACCCCGTTCGGGCGTGTCAGTGCGTCAGTGGTTCATCGCCTTGACGATTTCCTCGGTCATCTTCTTGGCGTCGCCCAGAAGCATCATCGTGCCGTCCTTGTAGAACAGCGTATTGTCGATGCCGGCATAGCCGGAGCCGAGCGAACGCTTGACGAAGAGGCAGGTCTTGGCCTTGTCGACGTCGAGGATCGGCATGCCGTAGATCGGCGAGGTCTTGTCATCGCGGGCCGCCGGATTGGTCACGTCGTTGGCACCGATGACATAGGCGACGTCGGCCTGCGCGAACTCGGAGTTGATGTCCTCGAGCTCGAAGACCTCGTCATAGGGAACGTTCGCCTCGGCGAGCAGCACGTTCATGTGGCCGGGCATGCGGCCGGCGACCGGGTGGATCGCATACTTCACCTCGACGCCGTTTTCCTTCAGCTTGTCGGCGAGTTCGCGCAGCGCATGCTGCGCCTGGGCGACAGCCATGCCATAGCCGGGGACGATGATCACCTTCGAGGCGTTCTGCATGAGGAAGGCCGCGTCGTCTGCGGAACCCTGCTTCACCGTCCGCTGGACGCCGTCGTCCGCCGCTACAGCCGTCTCTCCGCCGAAACCGCCGAGGATGACCGAGATGAACGAGCGGTTCATCCCCTTGCACATGATGTAGGAGAGGATGGCACCGGAGGAGCCGACCAGCGCCCCGGTGATGATCAGCGCGAGGTTGCCGAGCGTGAAGCCGATACCGGCCGCTGCCCATCCCGAATAGGAGTTCAGCATCGACACGACGACGGGCATGTCTGCCCCGCCGATCGGCACGATGATCAGAACACCGAGCGCCAGCGACAGCAGCACGATCGCCCAGAAGTCGAAGTGGCTTTCGCTCACCGCCAGACCGGCGATGAAGAAGACGATCAGGACCAGCAGCGCCGCATTGATCAGGTGCCGGTAGGGCAGCAGGATCGGCTTGCCGGACATGCGCCCGTCAAGTTTCAGGAAGGCGATGATCGAGCCGGTGAAGGTGATCGCGCCGATCGCCACGCCGAGCGCCATTTCCACCAGCGCCTGGCCGTGGATGGAGCCGACCTCGCCGATGCCGAAAGCGGACGGCGAGTAGAGTGCTGCGGCGGCCACAAGCACGGCTGCGAGACCGACCAGCGAGTGGAAGCCGGCGACGAGCTGCGGCATCGAGGTCATCGGGATGGAGCGTGCGATGTACGCCCCTGCCCCGCCGCCGATGGCAAGGCCGAGCACGATCAGCAGCAGCCCGCCGAAGGAGGGCGTCGCCAGGAGCAGCGTCGTGACGATCGCGATCCCCATGCCGGTCATGCCGAGCATGTTGCCGCGACGGCTGGTTGTCGGATGAGAGAGCCCGCGCAGCGCTATGATGAACAGGACGCCCGAGACGAGATAGAGGAAGGCAGCAATATTCTGAGACATCAGCGCGCCCTCACTTCTCTTTTTTCTTGTACATCGCCAGCATGCGCTGGGTGACGAGGAAGCCGCCGAAGATATTGACGGACGCGAGTATGAGCGCGATGAAACCGAAGCCCGTGGCGACGCCCGAAAGCGAGATGCCGACGGCGAGCAGGGCGCCGACCACGATCACCGAGGAGATCGCGTTGGTGACGGCCATCAGCGGCGTGTGCAGCGCCGGCGTCACCGACCAGACGACATAGTAGCCGACGAAGATCGACAGCACGAAGATCGCAAGGCGGAAGACGAAGGGGTCGATCGCGCCTCCCGAGACGCCATGGGCGACCGCGCCTGCGGCGTCGGGCGCATATTCGGCGGCCGTGCGCACGGCCTCCACCGCACGCTCGAGATCCGTGATTGCCTTGTCCAAAAGCTCGTTTGCCATCAGGCGGTCCCTCCCATCGCCGGAGCTGCGGCGGCGGCGAAGTTCGGATGAACCACCGCGCCCGCATGCGTCAGCATCGTCGCCTTCACCAGTTCGTCTTCGAGGTTGAGCGCAAGCGCCTTCGTTTCCTTGTCGATCATCGTCTCAAGGAACGCGAGAAGGTTCTTGGCATAGAGCAGCGAGGCCGAAGCGGCGATGCGCCCTGCCATGTTGAGGTAGCCGATGACCTTGACGCCTTCGACTTCGGCCGTCTTTCCGGACTTGACCCCCTCGACATTACCTCCCCGCTCGACAGCGAGATCAACCGCGACCGAGCCGTTGCGCATCGCCTTCAGCATGTCGCGGGTGACGAGCTTCGGCGCCGGACGCCCCGGAATGAGCGCCGTGGTGATGACGATGTCCTGCTTGGAAATATGGTCTGCGACGAGTGCGGCCTGCTTGGCCTGGTACTCCTTGGACATTTCCTTGGCGTAGCCGCCGGCTGTTTCCGCTGCCTTGAACTCCTCGTCCTCGACCGCGATGAACTTGGCGCCGAGCGAGGCGACCTGTTCCTTGGCGGCCGGACGGACGTCGGTTGCCGAGACTGCGGCGCCGAGGCG
This sequence comes from Sinorhizobium sp. BG8, assembly GCF_016864555.1. Taxonomy (NCBI): domain Bacteria; kingdom Pseudomonadati; phylum Pseudomonadota; class Alphaproteobacteria; order Hyphomicrobiales; family Rhizobiaceae; genus Sinorhizobium; species Sinorhizobium sp. BG8. Next base: position 4,499,421 of record NZ_CP044011.1, read on the forward strand.
CCTGGCGGTTGCGATTGCCTGAAGGCCGGCGACGCCCGCCCCCATGACGAAGACCTTCGCCGCCGGCACCGTGCCGGCCGCCGTCATCATCATCGGCATTGCCCGGTCGTAGGCCGCGGCCGCCTCGATCACCGCCTGGTAGCCGGCGAGGTTTGCCTGCGAGGAAAGGACGTCCATCGACTGCGCGCGGGTGATGCGCGGCATCAGCTCCATCGAGAAGCTGGTGAGCCCCGCCTTGGCCATCGCCGCCAGCGCCGCATCGTTGCCGTAGGGATCCATGATCGCGATCACGATCGCGCCGGACTTGAAGCCGCCGATCTCGGTGTCCGTCGGCCGGCGCACCTTCAGCACGACGTCAGCCGCCGCCGCGTCGGAGGTCGTTCCGATTCGGGCTCCCACGGCCTCGTAGTCGCTGTCGGAAATACGCGAGGCGAGGCCCGCGCCCTTCTCGACGACGACGCTGAAGCCGAGGCCGATCATCTTCTTGACCGTCTCGACGGATGCCGCGACGCGGCTTTCGCCCGCCTCTATTTCTTTTGCAATGAAAACCGACTTACTCACACGCCGCCCCTCCCCCAGCACGGACATAAACAGTCAGTGGCGCCCCTGGGAGGGGCACCGGCGATCCGGACAGATCCGGATGTTCAGATCAACGCAGGATGATGAATCCGAGAACGTTGAGAATGATGAGGAGGAGAAGGGCCGAGAAGAAGCCAGCGCTAGTGAAGAAGGCGGCAGCCATGGCGATGAGCAGCGTGACGCAGAACATCGTGCCGTACTTGGCGGCATTCACGAAGAGGTTGTAGGTCTTCTCGTGCTCGGCGTAGTCCATCGAAGCTCCGGTTTCGACCGGTCCGTGGTGATGCTCAGCCATATTTCACTTTCTCCTCGATGCGCACGACGTCGCCAGTTTCGAATGGCTCCCGCGCCTGCGTAAATTCCGGCCCCGACCATCAGGCGTCACTGCCCTGGATGCACGAGACGTTCTCCTTTTTGGCCATACACAAACCGCCGTGAAAGAGCAACGGTTCGGCACTGGTCGGCGAGGCACAAATATCGATTTAAGAGACACGAAAATGCCGGCGCATCGCTGCGCCGGCAGGGTCCTGTCGAAGTAGAGGTCGGATTGGACTAGATGCCCGCGCTGATGAGGCGGCCCCCGAGCTCAATCCGTCCGCCATAGTGGGCGAGCCGCGCGGTCGGCTTCACCGTGAGCGGGCTGAACATCATCTCGTCGCTGCGGCCGAACATCATGCGGCGCTCGAAGGCTTCCGACTTGAAGAAGGGGAAGCGCTCGTAGAGCGGCGGAAGCACTTCCTTCACGCGGGTGGCAAGCAGCGTCAGGTCTATGTTGTAGCTGCCGCAGTTCTTCTGCGGAGAGACGACCGTGTCGGCATCGAACACGCGCTTGTAGAAGGCGGCATGCTGCGGCTTCACCAGCTGGAGGCAGCGATCGACGCCGAAATAGTCCGTCGCCATGGTCGCAATCCGGAGGGTGAGGTAGGGGATCGCCGGCATCTCGCTCAGGACTTCCGGGTCGGCGGCAAGGCGGACCGGATCGATCAGCGACATTCCCGCATCGAGGAAAGCGTTGATCTCGTTGGGGAAGATCGAACCCGAGGAGCTGACCCGATGCTCCGGCGTGACGTGGTGCAGGCGCACCGTCGAGATCAGCCGCTCCTCGTAGTAGATCCCGAAGACGTAGGCATGGCTGTCAAAGTCGATGTCGTCGATGAGCGTCGAGCCCTTCAGCGGCAGGATGTCGGCCATCTTGTAGGCCTTGAAGCGGATTCGCGCCACATCCTCCATGTCCTCGCCCGTCTCGACGCGGCGATACTCGACCCTGTCCAGAAGCTCGAGAAGTTTATCCGAAAAGCGATTGCTCGCCGATTGCCCGGTAGCCGTTTGCACGCTGGCCATTGCACGAAGATCCCTGATTGCACGGAACGGTCACTTTGACGCGTGCGCACAATCAAGCATTTCAAACAATTTGTGTAAATTACCATTCATTAACCTTAACAGTTGGTTAACACTAATATTTGGCAATACACTTTAGTACCTTCTAACAAAGGCGGAAAATCTATCAAATTTCAGGGTTTTCAGGCGACCTGCCAGCCCTTTTGGGAGGTGTCGACGGGCCTCTTGTCCAGGGATTCTGCAAGCTCGAGAAGCGCCGAGGACGTCATCGGCGTCGCGAAGACATATCCCTGTATCAGATCGGCGCAACGGAACTTGTTGATGAGGGCGAGCTGCTCGCGCGTCTCCACCCCTTCGACAACGATGCGCAGCCCGAGCTCGCGGGAGAGGTTCACCGTGCCGCGCAGCAGCTTGAAGCGGCGGGAATCCTCACCGATGTTGCGCACGAAGGAGCGGTCGATTTTGATGATGTCGAGCGGCAGCGCATCGAGGTAGCTGAGGCTCGAGTAGCCCGTGCCGAAATCGTCGATGGCGATCGTGATGCCGCGGGCGCGCAACTCCTGCAGGATCGCCTGCACCGTGACGGGCTCTTCCATCAGGCAGCTTTCGGTCACCTCCAGGTGAAGCCGCGAGGGTTCGAGCCCGGTTGCCGAAAGGGCTTCGGAGATGATGGTGACGATCTCCGCATTGCGCAGGTCCTGCACCGAGAGGTTCACCGAGACGCCCATGTGCTTCGGCCAGCTTGCGCAGTCCGTGCATGCCTGGCGGATGACGAAGCGGGTGATTTCCGAGACGATGCCCATCTCTTCCGCAATCTGGATGAAGACGTTCGGGGGCACCGGACCGCGTTCCTCGTGGGTCCAGCGCGACAGCGCTTCGCAGCATTCGATCCGCGAGCCGTCCGGCAGGAACATCGGCTGGTAGGAGACCGACAGCTTGCCGTTCGCCACGGCGTCGCGCAGATCCGTCTTCAGCTTCTGCCGGTCGACGTAGCGCGCGTCCATCTCTTCTTCGAAGGCCGTGAACCCGCCCTTGTTGCGCGATTTCGTCTCGAACAGCGCGAGGTCGGCCTTGATCTGCAGGTCTTCGAGCCTGAAATCGTCGCTTGATACGAGAACGCATCCGACGCTGAGGGAGACCTGGAAGGTCATGCCGTCGAACTGGTACGTTCCGCGAATCTGGTCATGCAGGCGGCGCATGCGGTCTTCGAGATCCCGGCGGTTTGTCTCGTTCGGGAAGAACAGCATGAATTCATCGCCCATGAGATGGGCCGCGATCGCCCGGTCGCCGCCGAGCTTGCGGATGCGTTCCGCGATCATGCACAGCAGACGGTCGCCGGTGACATGGCCCTTCATGTCGTTGACGTGCTTGAAGTCGTCGACGTCGAGAACCATGAAGCCAACGGTGCCGGCGCGCTTGCGCTCGGCAAGTGCTGCCTGTACCAGCTCGCCGAAATAGGCGCGGTTCGGGAGGCCCGTGAGACTGTCGTAGCGGACCATGTGGAGAATCTTGTTCTCGGCCCTCATGCGCGCGGTGACATCCTCGAAGATCAGGACCGTGCCGCCGCTGTCGCGCGGACTTGCGGTGAATTCGAGATAGAGGTCGTCATTGACCTGCACCAGGGTCCTTGAACGCTCGCCCCTCAGAAGCTCGTCGAGCTGGCGAAGGACGGATTTGCTCTGCTCGGCATTGAGGAATGTGTTGCGGACCCCGAAGCGAAGCACCACGTCGAGGTGACAATCCTTCAGCCGATCCTGGTGGCCGAGATGCAGGAGCTCGCATGCCCGCCGGTTGGCGACGAGGATGCGGTGATCGGCATCGAGCATGAACAGGCCGTGAGGCATGTTGTTGAGCGCGGTATCGAAGCGCTCGGCGATCGTGGCGATCTCGCGCGCGGCAAGCACGTTTCTATAGAGGAACGCCCGGACGCCGTTTGCCATCATCCGCGTCGTCAGGATGAAGGGCAGGATCAAGACCGCCAGCACCGCATGATAGAAATCCTGCAGCCCCAGGAAGCCCGCGACCATCGGAATGCAGGCAGAAAGGGTAATGTAGTCCACCGCCCGGCGGGAGCCGTAGTTGCGCCCCACGACGGAAACCATGGTGGCGAGCGTCACCGAGATACAGGCGAGCTCGGCGAAACTGTCACGACTGACGAGGAGGCTGTAGCCGCAGGCCGACCCCAGAACCAGTGTCGTGCCGACCGCGCCGGCATTGTACCAGTTCTCCCAGTAGCGAATGCCGTCCATGGTCAGCGACTGCGAGTCGACGCGGTCGAACCGGCGCATTCCAAAGGCGCGCAGCGACCAGATCACCACGACGAGAGCGCTGCAAAGAAGATAGAAGGGGTCCGCAGTTTTCGCATAGACGAACGAGAACGTCACGACATGCGAGATCATGCCGACGAACAGCGTTTGACGATTCCCGTAGAGCGAACTGACAAAGGACAGATACACGTCCATCGGCAGCGAACTCTGACCCTTATCCTTCATGGATGCGGAGCTCCCAGTGACAGGAGAGGCTTACCCCTGAAAATTTAAGGAATGATTTCGTCCATGCGGCAATATCGAACAGGTATTGTCGGCTATTCCAGTTAAATGTGTCCAACCAACTGCCGATTTCAACTTTCTATTGCGCCAGGTTCAACGGATCCGCAAAGTACAACTTGGCATAGGCGGGCCCGTTTCAATTCGAATCTTTGCGAGATTCGGCCACAGGATAGGCCAGCGCAATCCACCATGACTGGCAGCTTGATGCAAGTCTGGTTAACAACGTACTCACGCCGATCTCCTCATTCTGGAAGAAATGTCGACATTTCGCCGGATTCTGAACGAAACAGATGGCGGGAAGTCCGGAAAGACTCTCGGATCGCGTGCCGTTTGTCCCCAATTTGGCGATTGACTGCCCCCGAATTGACTGCGATGCCTATTTCATCCCCTGATACCGGAGTTCCGTTCATGTCCGTACCCTTGGTTGCCATTCCCTGCGACATCCGCGAGATCGAAGGCAACGTCTGGCAGGCTACCCCCAATCAGTACGTGCGTGCCGCTGTCAAAGGCGCCGACGTCATGGTGTTCCTCGTTCCCGCACAGGAAAACGGCCACGATTTCGACGGCATCCTCGACAGGGTGGACGGGTTGCTTGTCAGCGGCTCGCGCACCAACGTGCACCCATCGCTCTATGGCGCTCAGGCGACGGAAGCCGACGGCCCGTTCGACCCCGCGCGCGATGCCACGACCCTGCCGCTCATCCGCCGCGCGATCGAACGCGGCATTCCGCTGCTGGCGATCTGCCGTGGGATTCAGGAACTGAACGTGGCGCTCGGCGGTACGCTCGCCAACGACATCCAGGACACACCGGGCATCTGGGATCACCGCAAGCCCGACGTGCCGGAACTCGACGAGGCCTATGGCATCCGGCAGAACGTGATCGTCAAGGAGGGCAGCTGCCTTGCGGCGGCGGTGGGCCCGGGTGAGATCCAGGTCAACTCCCTGCATCGTCAGGCGATCTCGCGCACCGCGCCGCGCCTTGCGGTCGAGGCGCTTGCCGAGGACGGCACGATCGAGGCCGTTTCGGTGATCGACTCCAAGGCCTTCGCCGTCGGCGTCCAATGGCATCCGGAATACTGGGTGGGAACGGACGGAACCTCGAACAAGCTGTTCAAGGCTTTTGGCGATGCGGTGCGCGACTATGCCGCCCGCAAGCAGCACACCTCCGAGAAGGCCGGAGCGGCCTGAACCAGGCCGTCAGTCGACCACGGCCATCGTCAGCAGCGCGTCCGACGGTTCGATCGCCTCATAGGCAAGCCCGTCACCCTCCGCGATGGTGATGATCGCCTCACCCTTGGCATTGCCGACAACGACCATCCCGTCCCCGGTCTCGATCCAGGTTCGGGCCTTCGACAGGCCCGGCCAGACGAGGTCGCAATCGGGCCCGGCGCTGAAACGCAGGCTGCGGTTTGAAAGCTTCTCGCCGCGCTGCGCAAGACAGCTCGTGTGCTCGGCGGCATTCGCAATCGAATAGGTCTTCTGCGGATTCGGTTTGGCGATCGACGCAACGACGATCGGGTCCGGCCCGTCCTGTACCTGCCGGCTCGCGAAGGCCCACAGTCCGGACGCGACGATGGCTGCCATGCTCGCAATCATAAGCATCTTCATGGACGCTTCCCTCAAGCTTGGTCCCGCATGAGACGCGGCGCGAGGCGCGCCGCAGCGGGTATCTGGAAGATCACGCTACGCGCCCAAGCTTGCGAAAGGCTTACTAAAGGATTTTCTTGATCGCTAAAATGCTGCCGGAACGAGGACCGCAGCACGAAACCGTTGCCGCCCCCTTCCCCAGCCGGAGCGGCGGCATCCGTGCCTCTGCATTCCCTCAGTGCGGGTAAGGGGTCTCCGCGACAGGGGTCAGCGGCGCGCCGTTGAAGAACCAGCCAAGCAGATTGTCCGCGACCAGATCGGCCATGGCGTCACGGGTGGCGACGGAAGCCGATGCGACATGCGGCAAGAGCGACATGTTCGGCATGTCGAGGAAAGCCCGCGGCACGTGCGGTTCGTCCTGGAAAACGTCAAGGCCCGCCGCCGCTATCGTGCCATCCCGAAGAGCGCGCGCAAGATCGTCCTCGTCCACGGTCCAGCCACGGCCGACATTGATGAGAACGCCGTTTGCCCCGAGCGCGCCGAGAACCTCGGCGTTGATCGTCTTGTAGGTGTCCGGCGTCTTCGGCACGATGGCGATGAGCGTATCCACCGCCGAGGCAAGCCCCAGCAACGTCGAATGATAGGTATAGGCTACACCCGGCCTCGGCGTACGGGTGTGATAGCTGATCTCCACGCCGAAGCCTTCAAGGCGGCGGGCGATCGCCATGCCGATGCGGCCCAGACCATAGATGCCGATCTTGCGCCCTCTGAGCGTGAGCGGCGTCAGCGGGAACTGGCCGTCGCGCTCCCAGCGTCCTTCCCGCAGCCATGCCTCGGCTTGCGGGTAACGCCGGACAGTGTTGAGGAGAAGCGCAAGCGTCGTATCCGCCACTTCCTCGTTAAGCACATCCGGCGTGTTCGTCACCACGATACCGCGTGCCGCCGCCGCACCGACGTCCACTCCATCATATCCGACGCCGAAGCTCGCGATGATCCGCAGTGCCGGCAAGCGCTCCATGAGCTCGGCGCTGAACCTGCCTGATACGGCCGCACCCGTAATTTCCGGAGCAAGCTCGGGATCGATGAGGTCGGGATCCGCGCGCTCGATCCGCACGATGTCACACTTTTCCTGAAGCCTGAGGATGACGCGTTCGCGGATCTGGCCGGGAATGAGGATTTTGGGTCGGATGTCGCTCATGGTTGTCCTGTATTGCGCATGCGTGGAAATGCCGCGTCAGCTCTCGATGTGATGGCGCAGGGGCCCTGTCGACTGGCGGATTCGCATTTCAGGCTTGATGAGGTGAATGCCGTCAGGATCGTGATTTCCGGAAAGCTTGTCGAGGAGCGCCCGGGCGGCGCTGCGCCCGACCTCCGACTGGCCGTTCCAAACGGTTGTGAGCGAAGGGGTCGCGATGGACGCCTCCTCGAGATCGTCATACCCCGTGACCGAGACGTCGCGGCCGGGAACCAGCCCGGCACGGGCGATGCCGTTCATCAGGCCGATCGCCACGAGGTCGTTCCAGCAGACGGCGGCCGTAGGCTTCTGCGGCAGTGACAGGAAGTTGACCGCCGCCTCGAACCCGCCCTGCTTCGAGCGGGGCCCCGGGATGCGCAGCGCGGGGTCGACCTCGATATTGGCCTTGCGCAAGGCGTTGACGTAACCTTGGTAACGGTCGCGGCCTGTCGAGGTCTGGTCGGTGCCGCCGACCATCGCGATGACCCGGTGGCCGAGCCCGATCAGGTGGTTGGTGGCAAGCGAAATCCCGTAGGTATCGTCTCCCCGGAAGATCGGCACGTCGAGCCCGTCGATCGAGCGCGCGATGAGGATGGCCGGCATGCCATTGTCCTCCGCGAGCTGGATGTCCTCCGCCGGTGTTCCGATCGCCGGCGACATGATCACCCCGTCGCCGCCAAGCTGCAGCAGCGTCTCCACGAAGGTGCGCTGCTTTTCCACCGAGTCGTAGTGGTTCGACAGGATGAATGTCTGCTGGTTTCGGTCGAGTTCGCTCTCGATTGCCTTGAGGATTTCGGCATAGAAGGGATTCATGATGTCGTGAACCACGACGCCGATGATACCCGATCGCGAGGTCCGGAGACTGGCGGCGCGCCGGTTGTAGATGTAGCCGAGTGCCCTCGCCTGCTCCTTGATGCGATCGCGGGTGCTCGAGGCGACCAGGGGGCTGTCTCTGAGGGCCAGCGAAACTGTTGCCGTCGAAACGCCGAGCGTCTCGGCAATGGTCGAAAGCTTGATCTTTTGTGCCACGACGCGCTCCCCCGCGGAAGCGCTCCTGAACTGTGCGGCGCCCCTTAAAAGATTTATTTAAACGCTTTAAATCTCCTCCGCAACATCCTTCTCAGCGGGCTCCGAGCGGCCTTCGATCACCCCGCGCAAATTGTCGTCGACAGCTCTCAGGAGCTTGGAAAGTGTGCGGATCTCCTTCTCCGACAGCCCCTCGACAGCCTGGCCTTCGCTGACCCGTACAGCCTCTCCGATGACGGAGAGCGAACTCCTCCCGGCATCGGTTAGGTGAACGACGGTGAGGCGCCCGTCATCCTCATCCGGTCGCCTCTCCACGAAGCCCTGCGCCTCGAGCCTGCCTATGGTGCGGGTCATGGTCGGCGCCTTGACGCCGAGGCGCGCGGCGAGCGAGCCCGCGGTCAGTCCGCCCTCCTCCGCCAGTGCCATGATGACCCCGTCCTGCCCGGCATAGAGACCGGCAGACAAGAGGTTCCGCGACAGCACCGTGCGCATGGAGCGCGCGGCCTGGACTATGCTGCCGCCGAGCGGCGGAATCCCCGCCTCCTCCTGGCCCTTCTTTTTGCCGGATTTACCCTTTTTGCCGTCCTTGTGTTTCTTGCCCATCGTTTCCACCTGACGCGGATTGTTCTGTGGTTGCTTCTCGGCTGCAAAAATCTTGCATCGTATGGTCCTCCCTGTATGACTCATTGCAACTGCTTGCGGCAAGACAAGATCAGGGGATGGGCGATGGTGCGACCGGCGCGACGCTGGAGTGACAATGACGCAAGACTCGCTCCGGCCGAACGCGCGCGATGGATCGCCGTCCTCCCGCTCGGTGCTCACGAGGGCCATGGCCCCCATCTGCCCCTCGACACGGACACGCTGATTGCGGAAGGCATCGTCAAGCGCCTGATCGCCGCCCTGCCCGCAGACCTGCCGGTGAGCTTCCTTCCGGTCGAACCGGTCGGCTACTCGCCGGAGCACCTCGACGTCCACGGCACCAAGTCGCTGGAATATGATGAAGCCATCGAGCGCTGGCTCGCGGTCGCCGGCGAACTGTTTCATCTCGGGCTCCGCAAATTCGTCATGCTGAATGCCCATGGCGGCAATTCCCCCCTGATGACCATCGTTGCGACCGAGGCACGCATCCGCTTCGGAATGCTTGCGGTCGCAACCAGCTGGACCCGCTTCGGCCAGCCCGAAGGCTGGATCTCGCCGGAACGCAAGGCGATCGACATCCATGGCGGGGACATCGAGACTTCCGTCATGCTGGCGCTCGACCCGGATCTGGTGGAGATCGGCAAGGCAGAGGATTTTTCGTCTCGCCAGACAGAGTTTGCCGAGCGCTTCACGCACCTGCGCGCCTATGGGCCGCATGCCTTCGGCTGGAAGATGTCCGATCTCAATCGGAAGGGCGTGGCCGGCAATGCCGCCAACGCCACGGCCGAGCGCGGCGAGCAGCTCCTCGACCACGCGGTCGCCGGCATCATTGAATTGCTGAGGGACGTCGACGCATTCGACATGTCTGATCTGGACTAGCCCGAGTGCGTCGCCGGCCCGCCCGGTCCGGGACAAGAATTCCGCGCCCAAGACCTTTGCTCTTGGCTCCCTCATCTCCTATATGAGGGCGACAATCCGACAAACGCGGCAGAACGCCAGCTCCGAGGCTACCATGACCGACACCGCCACGCAGAAGCCCATCCCCGTCACCGTTCTCACCGGCTATCTCGGCGCGGGCAAGACCACGCTGCTCAACCGCATCCTGACCGACAACCATGGCAAGAAATACGCCGTCATCGTCAACGAGTTCGGGGAGATCGGCATCGACAACGACCTGATCGTGGAGTCCGACGAGGAAATCTACGAGATGAACAACGGCTGCATCTGCTGCACCGTGCGCGGCGACCTGATCCGGGTCGTCGAGGGCCTGATGCGCCGCCCCGGGCGCTTCGACGCCATCATCGTCGAGACCACCGGTCTTGCCGACCCCGTTCCGGTGGCGCAGACCTTCTTCATGGACGACGACGTTCGCTCCAAGACCGAGCTCGATGCCGTCGTCGCCCTCGTCGATGCGAAGCATCTGCCGTTGCGCCTCAAGGATTCGCGGGAGGCCGAGGACCAGATCGCCTTTGCCGACGTCGTTCTCCTGAACAAGACCGACCTGGTAACGCCGGAAGAGCTCGCACGGGTCGAGGCCACCGTGCGGGTAATCAACCCCTCCGCACGCATCTACCGCACCACGCGCTCCGACATCGACCTTTCCAAGGTCCTCGACCAGGGCGCCTTCAACCTGGAGCGCGCGCTCGAGAACGATCCGCATTTCCTCGATCACGATCACGAGGACCATGTCTGCGGTCCCGATTGCGACCAGGATCACCACCACCACGATCATGACCACGACCATCATCATCATGACCACGATCACGACCACGATCACGACCATGATCATGGCCATCATCACCACGATCATGGCCCGTCCCCGATCCATGACGTGACGGTCCAGTCGATCTCGCTGCGCGGCGGCGAGATGAACCCCGACCGGTTCTTCCCCTGGATCCAGAAGATCACCCAGACCGACGGGCCCAACATCCTCCGCCTGAAGGGTATCATTGCCTTTGCCGGCGACGACGAGCGCTACGTCGTGCAGGGCGTGCACATGATCGTCGAGGGAGACCACCAGCGGGCCTGGAAGGACGGCGAGAAGCGCGAGAGCCGCCTCGTCTTCATCGGTCGCGACCTCGACCGCGAGAAGATCGAACGCACGTTCAAGGCCTGCGAGGCTCAGCCGAACTGATGCCGACAGTCGCACCTCTCGATCTCGACGGCCACGTCGTCGCGGCCGTTTTCCTCGGTGACGTACCGTTCTTCGCGTCCGCCTCCGGGGAGATCCATCGCCTGGACAACGGACACAAGGTGACGCAGGCCCATCAGGGACTGCTTGCCTGCGTACGGGACGCGGCGAACGACACGCTTGTGACGGGCGGCGAGGACGGCAAGGTCCTGCGCATCAGTTCCGAGGGCACCAGCACCACCCTTGCGGAAGTGCCGCGCAAGTGGATTTCCGTCGTGGCGCCGGGCCCCCAGGGGGCGGTCGCCTTTGCAGAAGGCAGAACGGCCCGCGTGCGCCTGCCGGACGGCACGGTGAAGGAATTCGCCGAGACCCGCACCGTCGAGGGCGTCGCCTTCGCGCCCAAAGGGTTGAGGATCGGCATCGCGCGCTACAACGGCGTTTCGATGCACTGGGTGGCCACCAATGCCCCGCCCGTCGACCTTGAGTGGAAGGGCGCCCATACGGGTGTGATCTTTTCGCCAGACGGGCGCTTCGTGGTGACGTCGATGCAGGAGAACGCTCTCCACGGCTGGAAGCTCGACGGCAAGGCGGGCGCCGACACGCGCCACATGCGCATGACGGGCTATCCGGCCAAGGTAAAATCTCTCTCCTGGTCGGCCAAGGGCAAGTGGCTTGCTTCCTCCGGCGCGCCGGCAGCCATCGTCTGGCCCTTTGCGGCCAAGGACGGCCCGATGGGCAAGGCACCGCTGGAACTCGGTACGCGCGCCGACGTGATGGTGACGGCCGTCAGCTGCCATCCGGTCGAGGATGTCGTCGCCATAGGCTATTCCGACGGCATGGTTCTCGCCGCCCGCTTCGCGGATGCGCGCGAAGTGCTGTTGCGCCGGCCGGGCAAAGGTGCGATCACCTCGATGGATTGGAGCCGCAACGGCAAGCTCCTGGCCTTCGCATCGGAAACCGGCGACTGCGGCGTGATCGACATCGCCGGATAGGAGAATGGCGCATGCCTTCGAAAACCGCACTCTCTCCGCAGATCGCTGACAAGACGCCGGCGCCGAGCCTGCGCCCGCACCCGGCAGACAGCGAGATCTGGACGATCGTCCGCGCGGAGGCCCGCGATCTCGCCGAACGCGAGCCGGTCCTGCGGGCAAGTCTCGAGCGCCTCCTCGCGGCCGAAAGCGATGCTGCGCTGCTTTCCGGCGTGCTTGCCACGCGGCTGGCGGCCGACGAGGCCGAGCGCCGGACGATCGGGCAACTCCTGACGGAGGTCTTTTCCGCAGAGCCCTACATCCTTGCAAGGGTGGAACTGGATCTCAGGGCCGTGCGCGAGCGCGACCCCGCCTGCGAGAGCTTCCTTCATGTGCTCGCCAACCTCAAGGGCTTCCACGCGCTGGAGACCTACCGGGCGGCGCACAGCCTCTGGCATTCCGGGCGGCGCGAGGCGGCAAACTGGCTTTCCAACCTCGCCTCGCTGGTCTTCGGCGTGGATATCCATCCGGCGGCCACGATCGGGTCAGCGGTGATGCTCGATCATGGATCCGGCATCGTGATCGGCGAAACCGCCGTGATCGAGGACGATGTCTCGATCCTGCAGGACGTGACGCTCGGCGGCACCGGCAAGCAGACCGGCGACCGCCATCCGAAGGTCAGGCGGGGCGTAATGATCGGTGCGGGCGCCAAGATCCTTGGCAACATCGAGGTGGGAGCCTTCAGCAAGATCGCAGCCGGAAGCGTGGTCCTGAAGGCGGTTCCGTCTCACTGCACGGTTGCCGGTGTGCCGGCATCTGTCGTTCGCATCCACCGCGCCGACGAGATCCCGTCCGCGAGCATGGACCAGACGATCCTCTGAGGCTCAGCTCTCTGCCGTCCCGATGATTTCCGCGAGCAGGCCGTGGAGCGCGTCCCGGTATCCCGTGCGCGCCGATGGTCCGCTTTCGTCGGACGTCATGGCGACGGTCAGGCCGAGTTCGGGCACGATATAGAGCATCTGGCCACCGAAACCCCAGGCGAAATGCACGGTCTTGCCGCCGATGACGCGCTCGAACCAGCCGTAGCCATAGCCGTCATTTGAGAAGCGGGAATTGGTGCGCACCTCCCAGGATTGCCGGACCCATTCCTCCGGCACCAGCTGCCTGCCGTCCCGCGTGCGGCCGCCGTTGCGGTAGAGCTCGCCGAACGCCAGAAGCGAGCGAGCGCTCATCGCCATCTGGTTGCCACCGAGATAGATGCCCTGCGGATCGCGCTCCCACGCGCCGATATGGAAATCCTCGAGCGGCCCGAGCCACTCGCGCGCCAGCGCCAGCGTGGGCTTGCCGCCGACCCTGGTGAGAATCGCCGAAAGCAGATGCGTCGACGCCGTAGAATAGAGCATCGCACCGCCCGGCTCTTCCACGAACGGCGCAGCAAGTGCCGTGCGCACCCAGTTGCGGCTCGACACCCAGCGCCCGTAGTTCGCACCGGACATCCGCTCCAGTCCCGCCTGCATCGACAGCAGATTGCCGATCGTCACCTGTGCGAGTCTCGGATCGGGGTCAGCCGGCAGGTCGGCGCGAAGGATCGGTGCGATCGGCTGGTCGGTTCCCTCCAGCAGGCCCTTTTCGATGGCGATCCCGACCAGCGCCGAGACGATACTCTTCGATGCGGACTTGATATTGGTGCTCTCGCTCGTCGAATGTCCGCGATAGCCGCGCTCCGCGATGATCTCACCGTTGCGTGCAACGATGACCGTCCTGAGGGCCGGAAACGCCGACGCTTCGTCGAGAACACGCGAAAGCCCGCCACTGCGGGTCGCCGATGCCGGTTCCGCTGACCCTTCCAGCGCTTGCGCCTGCAGCGATCCCGGCGCCAACGGGAGCGCCAGGCAAAGGAAGAGGATGAGGACTTTTCTGGTCATGGGAGTGAGGTAGGGCATCGTCCGGCCGAAATCGCGGCGCCCCGCCACGCTTCACGCGTTCTTGAAGATTGGTGATGTGCGAAGCGTGCACGCCGGGCTTCGCAATCCGCCCCGCCACGGGAGCGGGGTGGATTGCGCGTGGGCACCCACGACGAACCAGATCCGGCCTACCACTCCAGCTCCACGTGCGGCCTGCCGTCCGATGTCTTCGAAGCGGTTCGCCCCGTTTCGTCGACGGTGCAGCTCACGCGCTGCCGGAAGGCGGAGAAGCTCTCGAAGGTCACCACGTCGACGGGTTCGTCAAAATGGAGCGTCAGGCGATAGTGGCCGGGGCTGGACGTAATCGCCTGGACCGCGAGCACCGTCGCGTCGAAGGGCTGTCCGAGATAGTGGCCGCGCACTCGCGAGCCGAGTTGCCAGGGATCGAATGGCGGGCGATTGCCGAGAGCCCCGTGAAGGGTGTTCCAGTCGCGAAAGCCGTATTGCGCGGCAACGAGTTCGAGCGCGCGGGAATGGCCGATTGGCTGGTCTTCGGCGGCAAGCCGGATCCTCAGACGTTTGGCCTGACCCTTCAGGCTCTCCAGGGAAGGAAGCGGCGTCGATAGACGCATGGTTTTCTCCAGTGTCTGCATGCGCCGTGTCGGAGGGGTCCGCATTGCCACCGGTCCGCATGCTATGATGCTGGAAAACCGTGTCGTATCAGAGAGACTTCACCAAAGCTTGCGCTCGCGGACGGCCGGGGCTCTCACCCGTCGGCCAGGTTTTTATCGCGAGGTGGGCCAGCTGTCAAACCAGCCCGCGACGGGATCCGCGAAGCCGAAAAAACGCACGCCGAAACCCCGGCACGGACGGCGGTCGAAACCGTCCGTGCCGGTTCTGCTCGGGAGGCAGGCAGGCGGCTCGGTTGCATTGGTATTTCATGTCAGGCTTTCCGCCTGCCCGGTTCCTGCAGGTCTTGCGAAGACGAAGGGATTGTGACGCTGTCAGCGCCGCAACACCCTCGCCCCGGAGACCCCACCCTGACGGCGAAGGCCTCAACCGGAGAAACCATCCTTCTTGCCCGGGTTGCGCCGGTGAGGCGGCCGGTTCGCGAACCCGGCTCCCTTCCCGAAGGACCGCCTTAGAATGACATACCCTTCGCGGGCGGGGAAAACGGGGAAAGTTTCCCCGCTCCGGATTCGCACACATAACCTAGAAACGATAGGTGAAGCCCGTGCCGATCAGCCAGGGGTCAAGCTTGGCCTTGCCCGAGAGCGACGTGCCGCCGAAGTCGACCTTCCACTCCGGCTCCAGGAACAGCTTCTTCACGTCGAAGTTGACACCCCAGTGGTCGTCGATCATGTAATCGAAGCCGACCTGAAGCGCCGCGCCGAACTTGTTCTTCACGTCGAGGTTGGAAAAGTCGCCGCTGCCGGACTGATCGAAGAAGATGGTGTAGTTGACGCCAGCCCCGACATAGGGCTTGAAGGCACCGAAATCGGTGAAATGGTATTGCAGCGTCAGCGTCGGCGGTAGCAGCCATGTCTTTCCGACCTTGCCCAGCCCGGCGATCGAACCTGCTGCATCGATGTTGGCATAGGTGGCGCCGAGGATCAGTTCCGCAGCGATGTTGTCAGTGAAGAAATAGGAGATATCGAGCTCCGGAACGATCGTATCGCTGTACGACAGGTCGGAGCCTGCAATGCCGTTCACATGGCCCGAATCATTGGTCACGACACCCAGGCCGCGCACGCGGACCTGCCACGGGCTCGACGCCGCAAGTTCCGCCGCCCCTGGCGCCGGCTCGGTTATGGGCGTCAGGTCCGCCGCCGAGGCCACCTGCCCCAGGGTGGCGGCGACTGCGATCGCAAAAAGCCCCATGGGACGGGTCAGGGTGTTCAGCATCATTCTCTCCTTCATCGGTCATGAGCAGCGGAATCGCCGCTGCGATGCGGCGACTATCCGCCGATCCGACATGAGAGAGTTGAGCTGGATCAATACTTTAGCAACTGCTGTGCAGGTCTTTGCCGGTTTGGACAAGCGTTGCACTTATGCCACGCATTGCAATGCGGAGATGTATGCGCCGGTGGCTATCTTTCCAGGAAGGCCGCCCTCCCTTCCGGCAAGGCGGCGCACCGCCCTCGCTGCGACAGGCAGCGAAGGTTTCAACGACGGTCCGGATCGCTACCGGTTTCTGTCCGGGAGCGGCGAAGCCTGCCTCAGGCCGGGCGACCGGCCCTGCCCTCGAGTCTCACCGGGGCGTTCCGCCGAAGCGCGAACAGACAGAGCATGCCGAGCGCACCGAGCAGGATGATGAGCGCGCCGATCTTGGCGAGTGTCGGCTCTCCGCCGGCATCGATCTGCATCTTGCCGATGACGAGCAGCACGGCGCCGAGTTGATAGACGACGAACTGCGGCAGGGCGAGCCGGGATTCGCGCATGGATGGGTAGGCGCGCAGTATGAGCCCGAAGAGGATCGAAGAGACAAATCCCAAAAGATTGGCGTGGGCATGGGAATTGGAGAAGTTCAACTGCATCGCGACCCCCATCCAGATCCCGAATGCCATGCCGAACGCGAGCCAGAGCAGCCCGCAGCCAATATAGGCGTCGTCCAGTTTACGCATGATTATTCCCCCGTTTTGAGGCGGTGCCCGCCGGCACCGCCGCCCGATCGTAACATCGGGCGGGGAGATTGTCGCGCCAGCCGCAGTTCAACCGCAGGCCGCCCGATCAGGCCGCCTTGTTGAACTCCGGCCGACCCAGCCGGCGGCCGGAGGCGACGAGGACGCCGGCGGTGCCCTCGAGCCAGCCCTCTTTCAACTCCAGCGCCAGGAAACGATGGCGCTCGAACGGGCCGGGCATGACCAGATGGCAGGCCTTTTCCGCAAAGAAGCCGAAGCGCTCGTAATAGGGTGCGTCGCCGACCAGCAGGACTGCACCATGCCCCAGGTTGCGGGCTTCGGTCAGCGCTGCCCGCATCAGCGCGGAGCCGATGCCCTTGCCTTCGTGATCGGGGTCGACAGCAAGCGGACCGAGCAGAAGCGCGGGAACGGGAGCGCCCGAGGCGTCGATACCGGCCTCGACGTTCCACAGCCGCACTGTGCCGATCATGTGTCCGTCCCGATCTCGGGCGACGAGGGCGAGACCTTCTGCCGGAACCCGGCCGTGGCGAAGCTTCTCCGAGGACTTGCGGAAGCGGCCCTCGCCCATGGCGCGGTCGAGGAGGCGTTCACGCGCGACGACGTCGCCGGCATTCTCCGAGTCGATTGCGAATGCGGATTGCGCGAAAAACGCGCGGACAGAGTCAAGAACAGTGGCCATCCCGGCCTCCCGAACTTCAATTGCCGCCACAAGCGGGCATCAGACAGAGTTGTGAAAGGCGCTCCCGCGCAAATGCGGGAGCTGCCGGATCAGATGACATAGGCCTTCAGGGGCTCGAAGCCGTTGAAGGCGACGGCCGAGTAGGTCGTCGTATAGGCCCCGGTGCCCTCGATCAGAACCTCGTCGCCGATCGAAAGAGAGATCGGCAGCGGATACATGTTCTTCTCGTACATCACGTCGGCCGAGTCGCAGGTCGGGCCTGCAAGCACGCAGGGCTCCATCTCGTCGGCATCGCGAACCGTGCGGATCGGGTAGCGGATCGCCTCGTCCATGGTTTCGGCGAGGCCGCCGAACTTGCCGATGTCGAGGAACACCCAGCGATGGTTGTCGTTGTCAGACTTCTTCGAGATGAGGACGACTTCCGCCTTGATCACGCCGGCGTTGCCGACCATGCCGCGGCCCGGCTCGATGATGGTTTCCGGGATGTGGTTGCCGAAGTGCTTGCGCAGCGCCCCGAAGATCGCCTGGCCATAGGCCTCGGCGGAGGGAACGTCACGCAGGTACTTGGTCGGGAAACCACCGCCCATGTTGACCATCTTCAGCTCGATGCCCTGCTTGGCAAGCTGGACGAAGACGCGCTTGGCATCGGCGAGCGCAGAATCCCAGGCATCGAGCTTCGTCATCTGCGAGCCGACATGGAACGAGACACCGTAGGACACCAGGCCGAGCTGGTGCGCATAGACGAGCACGTCGACCGCCATCTGCGGTACGCAGCCGAACTTGCGCGATAGCGGCCATTCCGCACCTTCGCCGTCCGTCAGGACGCGGCAGAATACGCGGCCGCCCGGGGCAGCACGGGAGATCTTCTCGACTTCCTCGTGGCTGTCGACGGCAAACAGGCTCACACCAAGCGCGTGGGCGCGGGCAATGTCGCGCTCCTTCTTGATCGTGTTGCCGAACGAGATGCGGGCGGGCGTCGCACCGGCATCGAGCGCCATTTCGATTTCCGCGACGGACGCGCAGTCGAAATTGGAACCCATGCTGGCGAGCAGGCGCAGGATTTCCGGAGCCGGATTGGCCTTGACGGCATAGTAGATCGAGCTATCCGGCAGGGCATGACGGAAAGCCTTGAAATTGTCGCGCACGACATCGAGGTCGACAACAAGGCACGGACCGTCGGGACGTCGGGTGTTCAGGAAATCGATAATACGTGCGGTGGTCATCTTGCCATTCCCCATGATCAATTGGCTCCGGAAATCCGGAGGACAAAGGGCATACGCGAACATGCGATGGAACCAGCCGGTGGAGACCCCGGAACCAAGCATGCGCACGATGCGCGAACGATGAACTGAAGCCCGCCTAGGCTTCAATTCGGCTTTGTCTGCCATGGATTGGAGGGGAATAACCCAACCGCACTTCCGGCAATGAAGGTGTGCCTCTTCAGTAACCCCGGCTGATGGAAAGCCGGCAGACACCAGAAAGGCCCGCACCGTCGTTGCTTCAAGATGTCCTCGCATTTCCCGGTTGGCCGGAATAGCGACTGGAGGGGTTAGTTCCAGGTACCTTACCGATGACCTCACCTAATCGAGGGTCGGCGGACACCCACAGGCACGTGCGACTTTGGGCAGCACGGGAGATAAGGAGATTCCCTGTCGCAATCAAGAGTTTTTTGCCCCCCGCTATTGAAAATTCTTCCCCATCGGCGAAATTCGACCCAAGCCGCTCGAAGAATCAAGGATTTGGAGCAAAAGATCCACCCGGGGCGATCGGGCGGCGAGATCGGCGCAGACAGACATGTTTCAGGATTTCAGCTGCGCTCGCCGCTTACGCGGCGCCGCCAAATTGGAAAGTCTTTTCAGATGGATACCTTGACCCGCATTCGGGCCTTCATCGATGTCGTGGACGCCGAGGGGTTTTCAGCCGCCTCGCGCAAGATGGGCCGCTCGAAGGCGCTCCTTTCCAAGTACGTCCGGGAACTCGAGGACGACCTCGGTGCGCTGCTTCTGAACCGCACGACACGCCAGTTCTCGCTGACCGAGGCGGGCCATACCTACTACCGCACCGCGTCCGAGATCCTGAAGGAAATAGACAACCTCGCCGACCTCGTGCGGGAGAAGAACACGGACCTCAAGGGGACGCTGAAGATCTCGGCGCCGCGCACCTTCGTCGATGCCGACATCGGCCAGTCGCTCGTCGATTTCGGGCGGGCGCACCCGGAACTGTCGCTCGAGATTGTCGCCGAGGACCGCTTCGTCGATCTGGTCGAGGAAGGCTTCGACGTGGCGGTGCGCATCACCCGGCTGGAAGATTCGGCGCTGATTGCCCGCAAGCTCGGTGACTTCCACCTGAAGATCTGCGCCTCGCCCGATTTCATCGAACGGACCGGCGCGATCACCCACCCGAACGATCTGGCGCGCCTTCCCTGCATTCTCGACACCAATGGGCGCTCCTACAGCAATTGGCGCTTCGTCGACGAGAAGGGCGCCGGCTTCAGCGTTCCGGTCAGCGGCCACATCGAGGTCAACAGCCCGATGACGGCGATCCGCGCCGCCGAAAGCGGCCTCGGCGTAGCCCAGGTGCCGGAATTCATCGCATCGAGCCGGCTTGCGTCAGGTTCTGTGGTGTCCCTGCTCGAGGACTTCCTGCCCACCGATCGCGGCATCTACGCGATCTACCCGCACCGCCGCTACCTGCCGGCCAAGGTCCGCACCTTCGTCGATTTCCTTCACGGCTGGTTTCGCCGTTTCCCTTCCACCGGCGGCTGACTGCGACAATCCGACAACCGCGACGGGTCCCAATTCCGTCCCAATTGAGATACATTCCATTGACTTGTTTCCACTTCGATCAAAGGGCGTCAGCGAACGCATGAACCATCGTACCATGCTCTTGCCGGGCTCGCCTGGCTTGCTCCGGTGGCCGCCCTCGCCCACCCGCATATCTTCGCCGAAGCCCGGCTCGAGATCGTCGCAGGCGAGGACGGGACGATTTCCGAACTGCGCAACGTCTGGCGGTTCGACGACATGTTCTCCTCGAGCGTGATTCTCGATTTCGACAAGAACAGCAATGCGAAGCTCGATCCGGACGAGCTCGCAGAGGTCGGCCAGACGGTTCTCGAGTCGCTGGAGGAGTTCAACTACTACACCTCGATCACCGAGGACGGGAAAGACATCAAGGTCGCAAAGCCGGACGTGATAAACGTCGACTTCAAGGATGGGCAGCTCCTGATGTTCTTCAGCGTCAAGCCTGCGGAACCGATGCCCCTGAAGGGCAAGCTTACCTTCGGCGTCTACGATCCGACGATGTATGCCGCGATGGACTTTGCCAATGACGACGACATGACGGTCCTCGGCGACAAGTTCGACGCCTGCACGCACAAGGTCGTCCGGCCGGACCCGGACGAGGTTCTCGCGGAAAACCAGTCAACCCTCACCGATGCCTTCTGGAACGATCCGACGGGCACCGACATGTCCAAGCTCTTCGCCACGAGGATCGAAATCACATGCTGAATGGCAGGCTCGTGCGGCTCGCCCCGGCCGTCGCAATCCTGGTCCTCGCGGGACTGGGCTACGCCCACGCCCAGTCGCCGCTCGGCATCGGTACCGCAGAACCGGCATTCAACACGACCGGTCCCTTCGGCAGCTTCTTCGCCTGGGTCAACAGTGAGCAGCAGGGCTTCTATCGCATGCTGACGGGCGCGCTGAAGCAGATGCGCGACAATCCCTGGGCGGCCTCGACCCTCGTCGGACTGTCCTTCGCCTACGGCGTCCTCCACGCCGCCGGGCCCGGCCATGGCAAGGCGGTCATCTCGTCCTACATGCTGGCGAACGAGGTGGAACTGAAGCGCGGCGTCGTGCTGTCGTTCCTGTCCTCCATGCTCCAGGGCGCGGTCGCGATCCTGCTCGTCGGCGCGGCCTACCTCGTGCTGCGCGGAACCACGATCTCCATGACACGCGCCACCCATGCTCTGGAAGTCGCGAGCTATGCCCTGATCGCCGCCTTCGGCGCCTGGTTGCTCTATCGCAAGCTCCGGGGCGGTCCCAGAAAGGGCCGCCCTGAGCGCGCAGGTCAGCGCCACGTCTCACGAGCCGCACCACCACGATCATCACCACCACGGCCATGCAAATGACCACGGCCACCACCATGGGCCCGGCGAGATCTGCGCGACGTGCGGCCATGCCCACGCACCCGATCCGCAACTCCTGAAGGGTGAGCGCTTCAGGCTGAGGGAGGCATGGTCGGCAATCGTGGCCGTCGGTCTGCGTCCATGCTCGGGCGCGCTGATCGTGCTCACCTTCGCGCTGCTGAACGGGCTTTATCTCGGCGGAATTCTTTCGGTCTTCGCCATGTCGATCGGCACGGCCATCACCGTTTCGATCCTCGCCACGCTTGCCGTGACCGCCAAGAACGCGGCGATGCGCTATGCCGGCGACGGATCGGCGGCGCTGCGCCTCGGCAGTGCAATCGAGATCGTGGGGGCTTTGCTGGTCATGGTTCTCGGGCTCGTGCTCCTCGGCGCGTCGCTCCAGGCCTAGAGCAATTCCGCTTCTCTCGGGCTAGCGAGAGCGCTCAAACCCTTGTTTGACGCTGCTGCGGACACGAACCCGCTGCACGCCTCTTGAGGGGTAGACCTGCCGCAAATTGCGACGAGGCCGACCGTCGCGCTGACGGCAATCCGCAGAAATGGTGACTGAGACGGGCGAAATGCCTGCTACTTGTCGTGTCCGCGCTGGTAGCGTGCCCAGCAGCCAGAACAGCAGGAAGAAAGCCAGCACGACCGCCGTGCCGAAGACGCCCGCGAGCCAGGGAGAAATCCCCCGAGGGCAATCATCACCTTCGGAAGGAAGAAGAAGGCAAGCCCCGTCACGACCAGAATCACGGCGGCGGCGACGGCAGGCGACGTTCCCTTTCTTTCGGGCTCCACGCTCATGCCTTTTCCTTCAGGAGCTGAGCACGGATATCCTCCAGACGACGCTTCTGGCTTCCCGCCGCATCGAAGTTTTCCGGGTCGAGCCACAGTTCGAAAGCCCGGGCGACCACCGGCCATTCACCGTCGATGATCGAAAACCAGGCCGTGTCCCGGTTCTTGCGCTTGGACAGCATGTGTTGGCGGAAGACGCGCCTCGTACTGGAAGCCGAGGCGGGCAGCCGTTCGCTTGCTCGGCTCGTTCTCGTCGTTGCATTTCCATTCGTAGCGACGATAGCCGAGGTCCTCGAAGGCATGCTTTGCCAGCAGATACTGCGCTTCGGTAGATAGAGGTGAACGCGCCATTGCCGGCCCGTGTGCTATACCGCCGATCTCGACGACGCCGTTTGCCGGATCCGGCCGCATGTAGTTGGCCATGCCGACGACCGTGCCGGTTGCGCGGTCGCGGAACACTTCGGTGACCCAGCCGCCCTTCTGCACGGCGCTCAGCCACGCATCGAAATCCTCGATGCCCTTGAAGTCGTCCTGGGTGAAATAGAGCAGCAGCGGGTTGATCGCCAGGCCGCCGAAGGCATCCCAGAGCGCCTGCAGGTGCGTCTCGCGATCGTATGGCTCGATACGAACATAACAGCCCTCCAGCGTTACCGGCGCGGGCGCCGGACGTGCAGTCCAATTTGCAAGATCAGCCATAAGTCACTCCCTGGTCCGCGACATCGCGCCGGCGGCATCAACGTGCTGCAGGCGGCGTTGCGGGTCGAGCCCGCAACGCATATTGCCATAATTCAGGGGATGCCCCGGCACAAATGGAAAGTGGTGATCGATCGATCACACGGCCGTGCCGGCCGGCGTCTTGGCGGCGGATACGGTCGCCTCGATATGGTCTACGAGCGCGTCCGCAAGCCCGAGCCTTCCCGCCAGCAGGTCGAGATAACCACGCTCCGCCCGGCTGTCAGGCTCGATTGTCAGCCGCGACGCTGTATAGAGCTCGACCTTCTGCTCCTCGCTTTTGGCGGCCGCAACGATCGCGTCCATGTCGATCGGATTGGCGAGCTCGCTATCGAGGAATGCCGTGGCGTCGTCGCCGAGGCCGGATACCTTGAGCTTGTCGATGATGCGTTCCCGCTCGGCCGCATCGATATGGCCGTCGGCGCGCGAGGCGGCGATCATGGCGCGCACCAGCACCAGTGCGAAATCGGCGGATACCGCTTCCGTCTCGAAGCCGGAATTGGTCGGAGGGGGAAGCAGTTCCGGGGTCGTCCCCGCGGCAGCGTCCTGCGGCGCCTGCCCTGCCTTGTAGGCCTGGTACGCCTTGTAGCCGAGGCCGGCGATTGCGGCCAGGCTGCCGAGCTTGAGAGCGCTGCCGGTCACCTGCCGGCCAGCGCCGGTGCCGAGCAGCACGCCGGCGATCGCGATCGAGGCGAGAGGGTTGTCCTTGGCGAGCTGGGTCACTTGCCCGGCCCTGTCCCGCACGGTCCCTCCCGCGCCAGGCACCTGCGATCCGAGGAACTGATCCAGCAATTTCTTCGCATCGAACATCTTGGCTCTCCGTTTCTTGTGCCGACTGCAACGGAAGATAGGATTGCCATATGCGAATTACAAACAGGCGAAAGCGCCGCATGCGCGGCGCGCTCGCTTGGGCCCGGCCTTGCTCAGCCCTTCAGTGCGAATGCTTCGGCGGCAAGCTTGGTGATTCCCGCCCAGTCACCCTTGACGATGAGCTCCTTCGGAGCGACCCACGAACCGCCGACGCAGACGATGTTCGGCAGCGAAAGATAGTCCTTCGCATTCGAAAGCGAGATGCCTCCGGTCGGGCAGAAGAGCGTGCCGGCAAGCGGCGATGCCAGAGACTTGAGGTAGGATGCGCCGCCCGCCTGCTCGGCCGGGAAGAACTTGAGAACCTCATAGCCCTCGTCGCGCAGTGCCATCACCTCGCTTGCAGTCGCCGCGCCGGGAAGCAGCGGAACCTCGAAATCCTCCGCCGCATCGAGAAGCGACGGTGTGGATCCGGGGCTGACGATGAACTGCGAACCTGCGGTGACCGCCTGCTCGAACTGGGCGGCGTTGAGGATCGTTCCCGCACCCGGAACGGCACCCTCGACCTCGTCGGCAACGGCGCGGATCGCGTCGAGTGCGGCCGGCGTGCGCAGCGTGATCTCGATCGCCTTGAGCCCGCCCGCCACCAGCGCGCGCGCAAGCGGAACCGCAGTTTTGGCATCCTCGATGATGAGGACCGGTACGACGGGCTGCAGCTTGAGGACGGAGAGGAGCTTTTCGTTTTTCTCGCGCATGGCATCGGCCCTTAAAACGATTGAATTTCCCGTGGAATATAGCGCTTGTCCGTTGATGTCGAGACAAAACCGCACGGTAGGGCTCAAACTTCATGCAAGCCCATACTGAGCGCTTGCCATCAGAGTGCTATAATGTAGTCTCGCTCGCACCTACGGTCCGCAACCATTCAGGGCGGAAAGCATGGCCAAGGAAATCGAAAGAAAATTTCTGGTTTCGGGAAGTCGCTGGCGCCAGACCGCCGATGCAGGCGTCAGGATTCGTCAGTCCTACATCATCACGACCGACGACCGGTCGGTGCGGGTTCGCACCTATGGCGACGGTCGGGCGCAGCTCACGATCAAGATCGGCAATCCGCCCTGGTGCGCGACGAGTATGAATTCGACATCGATCCCGACGAGGCCAGGGACATGATGCGCCAGGCGATCGGGACGATCATCGAGAAGACCCGATACAAGGTACGCCATGGCTCCCACGTCTGGGAAATCGACGTCTACGGCGGCATCCACACGGGGCTGGTGATCGCCGAGGTGGAACTTGCGAGCATCCATGATGATCCGGACCTGCCGCCGTGGGTGGGCGGGAAGTGACCGGCGAGAGCCGCTATTCCAACCAGGTGATGGCGCTCGGCCAGTCTGCGGGACTGACACATGCAGTTCATCTTCAGGCCTGACAAGCCGCTGGACAAGGAAATCCGCCGCATCGCCGGCGGCTATATCGAGAAGGCGATTACCACGCTCGAGGGCAGCCCCCCGGCGACGAAGAAGCCATCCATACGACGCGAAAGCAGTTCAAGCGCATGCGCGGCCTCTACCGCCTTGTGCAGTCAGCGGACAAGGAGTTCCGCGAGAAGGAGAATACGCGGATCGGGGAGGCCATGCGCGCCCTCGCCGCCGTCAGGGATGCGACGTCCCGCATCGAATGCGCCCGCCACCTCGCCGTCTCGGCATCGACCGCCGACGAGCACATGGCCATCATCCGCATCTGCGACCGCCTGGTGGAGTGGCGCAAGGAGCATGCCCCCAGCGGCGAGGAGATGGCGGCGCTGCAGGCCCGCACGATCGCCACCTGCCACGAAGCCAAGGCCCTCGACACGTTCTCGGCGCCGGATTCGGCGCGGGCGACATCGCGGACCTTCGGCCGGGGATGGATGCGTACCAGCGACAGGGCCGCCAAGGCTATCGAGAACGCCAGGAATGGCGGCGATGCCGAAAGCTTCCACGCCTTGCGCAAGCGTGCGCAGGACCGGTGGATGCAGAGCGGCTTCCTGGCGGAGGCCTGGCCGTCCGCCTTCTTCGCGAGCTCGGCCAGGTCAAAGCGGCTCGTGCAGCTTCTCGGCGTCAATCAGGATATCGCTCTGCTCGGCAACTTCATCGATACGCATGCCGCCGATCTCGGCTCGTTCGGCGACGTCGCCCACCTTCTCTCGGTCATGATCGCGGAGAGCACCCGGATGCGAGCCGAGGCGCTTCCGCTTGCCGACGCCATCTTTGCCGGACGTCCCGAGCGGGAGGGCGAACGCGTCGAGCTCCTCTGGCGGTACGCCTGCAAGGTGCGCCGGTAGACAAAATGTCGCGAGCGCGCGCGGCAATTGCCTGAAAAGCCGCAAAGCTGTATTTGGCAGCCATGACCAGCGAACTCTCCATTCCCCGCCCCGAGGCCGACGGCCAGTTCCTTGTGGCCGCGCTCTATCACTTCGTCTCCGTGCCACGGTTCGCCGACCTGCGCGAACCGCTTCAGGCGCTGTGCGAGGAACACGGCGTGCGCGGCACGCTGCTGCTCGCCCACGAGGGCATCAACGGCACGATCGCCGGACCCGAAGAAGGCGTGCGAACCGTGCTTGCCTATCTGCGCGCGCAACCCGAATTCGCGTCGCTGCAGCACAAGGAGAGCCGTGCCTCCAAGATGCCGTTCCTGCGCATGAAGGCGCGGCTGAAGAAGGAAATCGTCACGATGGGCGTCGAGGACATCGACCCCAACAGGATCGTCGGCACCTATGTCGCGCCGAAGGACTGGAACGCCCTGATCTCCGATCCGGACACGATCGTCATCGACACGCGCAACGACTACGAGACCGCCATCGGCGTATTCCGCAACGCCGTCGATCCGAAGACCAAGACGTTCCGAGAATTTCCGGAATGGGTCCGGCAGAACGAGGGGCTGCACAACAAGCCCAAGATCGCCATGTACTGCACCGGCGGCATCCGCTGCGAGAAGGCGACCGCCTTCATGAAGCAGGAGGGTTTCGACGAGGTCTACCATCTCGAGGGCGGCATTCTGAAGTATCTCGAGGAAGTCCCCGCGGACGAGAGCCTCTGGAAGGTGCCTGCTTTGTATTCGACGAACGCGTCTCCGTGACCCACGGACTGAAGGAAGGCGAACACAAGCTGTGCAGGGCCTGCCGGCATCCGCTGACCGCCGAGGAGATCGCGTCCCGGTCTACGAGGCGGGCGTCTCGTGCCCCCATTGCCACACGGAACGAAGCGATGACGACCGCCTCCGCTTCCGCCAGCGGCAGAAGCAGATGGATCTCGCCCGCAAGCGCGGACAGAAACACCTCGGCAAGTAAGGCGGATCACCCGGAAGTGCTCGGCGGTTCCCGATTGCGGGATGCGCAAGAACAACGAGCACATGCGTCGACAGCCGGTCCGGTGATCGCGACGCGCTCGGGGCGACTTCAGTCAGGCAACAGCTGTCGCTTGTGCACCGCCCGCCGAAGACCGGCGATGTCGCCGCTTGACGGCCTGGATTTCACGCATCAGCGCGTCGAAATCCTCGAGCGCCTCCTGCTCCTCCTGCGAAAGATCCTCGGGACGCCCGAAGCGGGTCAGCAGTACCGCAAGCGCATCCTCGATCCGGCCGATCTGCCGGCCATAGCTCGCGACGTCGCGCAGGATCTCGCCTTCGACCTCCGGGTTGGACGACGGGCCGAGATCGAAGCTGAAGAGACTGAAGCTCGTGTTGCCGGGGCTGAACACCCAGGTCCAGGGGTTGATCGTCTGCGTCACATCTCCGGAAAGCGGCAACTGGAAGCGGGCCATGATCGTCCCCTCGTTGATGGAGCACCAAGAATAGCCACACGACCGCGAGGCAGCAATCGCGCCCTAAACGCGGGGCGTGGGGCGCCAACCCTGAAATGACAATCCCGGCGGATGGCTTGTCCGCCGGGACCGTCATGAAGTGGCATCATGCCAAACCGGCCACGGCGAGGCCGGCGCCAACAGAGGCGGTTCACAGAAACGGCATGCCCAGGGGGTGGACCTGACGATCACCGCCTGGACAGGAATGCCGTCTCTTCGTCAGACCCATGCGGTACGCTCGCCGAACGGCGTGGAATCATCGAAATTCGTCGTTCCGATATTGCTCTTGCTTTCGTCCGAGGACGATTGCGTGGCCTGTGCGGCCTTGGCATCCTGTCCGTTCTGCGCTTCCCCAGACTTGCTGGCCTGCTGCGCTTCAAGTGAAGCGAGCTGGGCCTTCAAGGCTGCGACTGCCTCTTCAATCTCGGCCTTTTCTTCGTCGGACTGGGCATCTTCCAGTTCCGCTTCCTTGGCCGAAATTTGAGATTCGAGCTGAGCGATCTGCGAGCTTAGCGAACTCCCAGAACTGCTCGTCGAACTCGTGCTCGAGAGAAGCGATACCGATGAACTTGAAATGGCGCTAACCATCTTTTCGTCCTCTACTTCTTCTTCACAATGCCCCGGCATAGGCCGGGGCATGGGAACTCTTCCCTGCTTGCCGGGTTGCGGAAAAGGCGATTTATAAGGGGTCAGATCTTGTCACCCGCGCACGGGGAGAATGGAGGCCGGTTGGCTCACGCAAATCCGTTCGGATTTTTCCGCGAGTAAGGGCACTTTCTTTGCGCCGTCTTTCGAAAAAACAGCAATTCAAGGAAACAGGATTGCATTTGTTTCTGTTTCGCAATGAATTGCGCACCGGATACGCGGCGCCACGCAGCAACGCTTGGCAATATTGAGAGATATGGAGAGACAAAATTCCTGGGCGTCGCAACCGTTGTTTACCCGAAACATCACGATTTCGCCGACATTAGTTCATCTCTCGCGCCGGCCTGACGTAACGGCACCTCGTTTCTAGGCGCCGGCAGTAGATATTCGACGATTCGCCCCTATCCGAAAATGCAAATCGCGCGCCGTGTTTGCGGCGCGCGATGAGAAATCAGGTCCGGTGGGTCTTACCAGCTGGGGATGACCGAACCCTTGAAGGTGTCGTTCACGAAGGCCTTCACAGCGTCGCTGTGGTAGGACTCGACCAGCGTCTTGACCCAGGCGGCGTCCTTGTCCTTGGCGTTGATTGCGATGACGTTGACGTAGGGCGCCTTCTCGCCTTCGCGGGCGATCGGATCCTTTGCCGGATCGAGACCTGCTTCAAGCGCATAGTTCGTGTTGATCACGGCAGCGTCGACATCGTCCAGCGAGCGCGGCAGCTGGGCGGCGTCGAGCTCAGCGAAGGTGAGGTTCTTGGGGTTCTCGGCAACATCAGCCGGACCGACCTTGAGGCCAGCGCCTTCCTTGAGCTTGATCAGGCCGGCATCTGCGAGCACCAGCAGGGCACGCGCCGCCATTGGTCGGATCGTTGGGAATTGCGACCGTTGCGCCATCGGCAAGCTCCTCGAGGCTCTTGACCTTCCTGGAGTAGACGCCCATCGGGAAGTTGACCGTGTAGGCGATGTCGACGAGGTCGAAGCGCGGTCGGCGACCTGATTGTCGAGATAGGGCTTGTGCTGGAAGGAATTGGCATTGAGTTCCCCATCCGCCAGAGCCTGGTTAGGCACGACATAGTCGGAAAACTCGAGCACTTCGATGTCGAGGCCCTTGGTTGCCGCGACTTCCTTGACCTTTTCCATGATCTGCGCGTGCGGACCGGGCGTGACGCCCATCTTGATCGTTTCGGCGTGGGCAGCGCCCGTTGCGAAGGCGAGCGCCAGCGACGCCGCGAGAATGAGTTTCTTCATTGCTTTGCTCCTGGATGTTCAGTTCTTGCGGGTGCGCCGGTCGAACCTTCGCGCCCCCGCGCGTCTCCGGCGCTTTGCACAAGCTGGAC